>NZ_CAXUPO020000002.1:0-944167 GCF_964252695.1 Acidovorax sp. LjRoot117
GGCGATTCATACACGGTGGCTTTGTAGTGCTCCCTGAGACGTGTTGCAGCAGTGAGATTCTGGCCGTATTCGGCAGACGCAGTCCACCGCGCACGTAGTCGCGAATCATCATCACCCGCATGGTTTGTTAGTGCTGCATCCCCAACGAACAGGATCGGTGCGATCTCCCTCGCGAGCCTCGCTGCACCGGCTCGGCTGCTGCGCGTGCGGGCGCACCTGGAATCCGCGCTGCGCTTCAAGATCAACGTTCTATCCAGCACCTTCATCCCTTCGCAGGCTCTCAGCGTTGAGGCCTTCGGCGGGTTCGCGCTGGATTGCATGGTGCTGGGCGATGCCTACTCGGAGCGACGTCGCAACCGGCTGGGCGATCTGCTGGGAACTGCGCCCCGCGCTGGTCAAGTACATCCGGCGCGGCCTTGAGGCCGGCCGCTTTTTCTTCGTCACGGACCTGCAGAGCCCGCACGAATTTCCGCGCCACGACGTGTTCCAGCTGCGCGAGCAGGACATTCATCAGGAAATCTACGGCCTGCCGCCCTACCTGGGCGCGCTGCAGTCGGCCATGCTGAATGAATCGGCCAGCTGTTCCGCCGTCGCTACTACAACAACGGCAGCCACGCCGGCCTCATCTTCTACGTGACCGATGCCGCGCAATCCCAGGGCGATGTGGACAAGATGCGCGAGCAACTGACAATGATGTAGGGTGGCGTTGGCCCGCAATGAAATCGCTCCGCTGCAGGCGCGCATGGTCCCCGCCATCGACACCTGAGCCGGCCGCACGGTCTGCACGTCAAAGCCCTAAGTCCTGGAGGAAGCACAAGCCGCCGCTCCCGCCCTGCGCTGCAGCCCGCCCCGGCACGCCACAGTCCGCCCAGCGCGGGCTTTTCTTGGCCCTCCGCCGCGCCCACCCGGCCCCGCTGAATGCCCTCAGCGGCACGCCTGGCGTCCGGCCCCATCGCCGCGCTCCGGCCACCCGGCCAGCGCGCTCTGGCCCGCGCGACCCATTCCCGGGCGCGCGGTCTAGACCCCGCCGCGCCCGCTTGCTTCATGAGTCGTTTTTTTCGAGTGTGCCGCTCGATACCTGCGCCAAGCCCCGCGCCGCCCCGCGAGTCGTTCGTGGATCGTTTGGGATTTCGGGTTTTGAGCCAATGAGTTGTGTCTGACGCTCAATACCGGCGCCGCCGCAGCCGTGCGACGCCATACAGCCCAAGGATTGCAGACATGCTGATCAGCGCCCATTCGGACAGGGTGGGGATGGCCGCGGAAGTGGCGGGAGCTGGGGCCGCAAGTGCTTCAAAGATTTGAAATGGGATATCTTGGCTGGGCGAGGGACCTGCGAAATCGTCTAACTTCGTACCGCCAGCGTATGGATTCGTGTTGGTACCAGACAACGCAAATCCGCTCAACGCGAATGAATACTGAGAACCGGCGGTCACAGGAAAAGGCGTAGTGAGGACGATGGACGAAAACCCTGCTGCGTCACTTCCAGAGTCGGTCAGCGCAACAGCCTGGGTGTAAGCGGGCGCACCCACTGCGCCGACGGTGCCGCTACCATTGGCGCCGTTGTAGATGTACAGAGTTCCGCCCCCTGTTGTACGGCTGCGAACGTCGATACGATTGACTACACCCGTCAAAGTAGCCGTGAAGCTCTGCCCAGTTCCAGCCACCCCGTATGTCGCGATACCCACAGGTTGCGAGATGGTTTGAGCGTGAAGTTTGAACGTGCTGAGAAGCATCACGCTTGCCACTGCTCCGATTGATATTGCGCGCGAGAACTGCATTTCTTGATCCCATTTTTATGCAGCGGCGAGTATATGAGGCAAGGGATTGACGGATCGGTAGCCAGCAACTGCATATGACCCACAAACTGGTGTCGATCCGTTCGGATCCTCACCACAACGGAGCTGACCGATCCTTCCGTTTCCGCCAGAACATGCCCTGTGAATCGTGGGTCACAGGGCATTTGCTGCGCGGCGTCCGGGCAGCGGCATTCCCGATCCATTGGATGCAGATTGCCTTCGCCCAGAGCTACGTTTAGCCAGACCCACAAGGGCGTAGGCTCAAGCTGACGTCACCCAGCGGTTTTGACCCGCTTCGTGGTCGCCCGCCCGCACCTAACCTGTCGGTGATGCAAGGCCATTTTGCTTTGCACAAACTCTGGAGGAATCACCATGAACACCGATCAAGTCAAGGGCGCACTGAAGGAAGTAGCTGGCAAGGTTCAGCAAAAGACGGGCGAAGTGATCAACAGCCCCGAGCAACAAGCCAAGGGTGCGGCCAAGCAAGTCGAAGGCAACGTGCAGAAGAACTATGGCGACGCCAAGGAAGCGATCAAGGACGCTGCGAAGTAACCTTGATTTGAACTGCATGCTTCGGGGACCTGGTCTTGGAGCATGACGATGCAAGCCCTGCCGCAGTCGATGCGCAGGGCTTTGCTGTTGGTGCTTGGTATGGGGTTGGCGTTGCGGTGAGGTTGAGCGCGAGATGGGGCGTGCAGCACGCCACGCCATCAAGCCGTCGAATGATTCGCAGCTTGACCCGCAGCGTTCGTGTCCACGTTTGCACGTGTTTATTGGCCCAACGACCCACGACGCATTCGCCGCTATTCAACCCCAAGGGCTTCGAACGAAAAAGGGCTTCTGCTGCCAGAGGGCATCAGCCCGCCATCACTCTTCGATCGAAGCACTCCACCGATCACCCCAGCCCCGGGCTCCGACGCGAGCGATCTCGCGGCGGTCGCGTTTGGTGGGACGGCCTTCCTGCAGGGTGGCTGCGGGTTCCGGTGCCAGGCGCCTCTGCTCTGCCGCCTGCTCGCGGGTGGCAATGCTGTCGGGGGTTTCTTCGTAGAGTTGCTGTGCGACGGGCGCGGGGCCGCGGGCGCCGCTCAGGCCGCGCACCAGCACCGTTCGGGCCACGGGGCCCTGGCGCAGGGCCACCGTGTCGCCGCAGCGCAGGTCGCGCGCGGGTTTGACCGCCTGGCCGTTGACGGTGACGCGGCCTTTCACGATCTCTTCCGTGGCCAGGCTGCGTGTCTTGTAAAAGCGGGCGCACCAGAGCCACTTGTCCAGGCGCATTGTCTCCATCATGGTCGTCATGCAGCAGATTGTGCCGTGTGTGCGGCGTCAGCATTGTCAGCCGAGGGTTGCGACAGGGGTAGGCGCACCACGGCGTCCAGGCCCGCCACGCGGCTGCCTGCCATGCGGTTGGTCAGCACGATGCTGCCGCCCAGCGCCTGCACGATCTCGTGGCAGATCGCCAGGCCCAGGCCGCTGCCGGTGCGCACGTCACCGGCGGAGAAGGGCTGGAACAGGCGCGCTGCCAGCTCGTCGTCGATGCCGCTGCCGTGGTCGCTCACCGTGAGCGCCACATGGCGTCCGTCGGTGCGCAGGTCCACGGTCAGCTCGCTGCCCGGCGGCGCGTGGCGCACGGCGTTGTGCAGCAGGTTGCGGCTGAGCTCGCGCAGCATCCATTCGTGCGCCTGCACGCGCGCCACCTCGGTGTGGATGCCGAAGTCCAGGTCGCGCTGGGCGATCAGCGGAGAAATTTCCAGCGCGACCGTGCGCAGTATCTCGTCCATGCGCGTGATGGGCGGCGCGCTCTGCTGGCGCAGTTGCTCCACCTTGGCCAGGGCCAGCATCTGGTTGGCCAGTTGCGTGGCGCGGTCGACCGTGTCGCTGATCTCGTGCAGCGCCTGGCGTGGCTCCACGTCGCCGCGCAATGCGGATTGCACCTGGGTCTTGAGCACGGCCAGCGGCGTGCGCAACTGGTGTGATGCGTCGCGCACAAAGCGCTTTTGGTGCCGCAGCAGGTGGCGCAGGCGCTGCATGACTTCGTTGGTCGCGTCGATCAGCGGCTGCAGTTCGCGCGGGGCGGACGGGGCGGCGATGGGGCTCAGGTCGCCCTCCCTGCGGGCCTGCAGCTGGTGGCTGAGCTGGCGCACCGGGTTGGTGGCGCGCTGCACGACCAGTGCCACGGTCAAGGCCACCACGGCGATCAGCAGCGCCTGGCGCAGCAGGGTGTTGCGCAGGATCTGCAGCGCCAGGGTTTCGCGCACCTCCAGCGTCTCTGCCACCTGGATCACGGCCATGGCGCGCCCGCTGGAGCTGGCCACCGGCTGCAGCAGCACGGCCACGCGCACCGGCAGGCCGCGAAAGGTGTCGTCGTAGAAATCGACCAGCGCGGCATAGGGCGGACGGGTAGGGATGGTGCCGCGCCACAGCGGCAGTTCGTCGAACCCCGAGATCACCTCGCCCTTGAGGTTGGAGACGCGGTAGTACATGCGGCTCTGGTTGTCTGCCTCGAACGCTTCCAGCGCCGAGTAGGGCACGGTGGCGCGCAGGTGGGCGTTGTCGTCGTAGCCCGTCACGTCCAGTTGCTCGCTGATGCTTTTGGCCGACGCCAGCAGGGTGCGGTCGTAAGCCGTGTGCAGCGAGGCCAGGGTCTGGTGGTACAGGCTGTAGGTGTTGTAGGTGATGAACACCGCCACGGGCACCAAAATGCCCAGCAGCAGGCGCCGGCGCAGCGAATGCGGTCGGGGCTCCCGCGGCGTGCGGGCCGTGGCGGTGGGTGCCTCGCGGTCCGTCATGCGTCTGTCCGCAGCAGGTAGCCCAGGCCGCGCAGCGTCATCAGCGTCAGGCCCGTGCCCACCAGCTTCTTGCGCAGCCGGTAGACCACCACCTCGATGGCTTCGTACTGCACGTCGAGCTGGCCGGGGAAGACCAGCTCGTACAGCCGCTCCTTGGTCACCGCGTGGCCGGGCTGGGCCAGCAGGGCGTGCATCAGGGCCAGCTCGCGCGGGGTCAGCTCCATGACCTCGCCGTTCAGGTAGATGGCGCCGCTGTTGGTGTCGTAGCGGATGGCCCCGATCTGCAGGATGCTGGGGGGCAGGGCGGTGTTGGCCACCGGGTCCGCACTGCGCCGCACCAGCGCCCGCAGCCGGGCCTCGAGTTCGTCCAGGTCGAAGGGTTTGGGCAGGTAGTCGTCGGCGCCCGAGTTCAGCCCCATGATGCGGTCGCCCACGGTGCCGCGCGCGGTGAGGATGATCACCGGCGTGCGCAGGCCGCGCGTGCGCGCCTGCTGCAGCACCTGCAGGCCGTCGAGCCCGGGCAGGGTCAGGTCCAGCACCACCGCATCGGGCGGCTGGGCGGCCCACTGCGCCAGCGCAGCCCGCCCGTCGCCCACGGGCGTCACCTCCATGCCGCGCCGGGTTAGGGCCCGGTGCAGTGTGGCCTGCATGGTGGGGTCGTCTTCTACGAGCAGCAATTTCATGCGCGGGACCATATCACTGTGACGGGCTGGCTGTGTGCATCCAGCCAGATTTGCAAAAAGGCATCTCCGGCCCTTCACAGAGTCTATCTACCGACAGCCGCGCTGCGATACCGGCGCGCCCCAAGGCCAGTGCACCCGCGGAACTGGTTTTGCCAGGCCGCGGGGTGCGTCCCCCTGAAGGGGGAAGGCGCGCAGCGCCACAGGGGGGATTCAATCACTCCCGTGGAACTGGCTTTGCCAGGCCACCGGGTGCGTCCCCCTTCAGGGGGGAAGGCGCGCAGCGCCTCAGGGGGTTTTCCCTTACTTTGTGGACAGCCGTTTGACAGGCAGGGCGCGCATCATCGACAGGTTCGACAAACCATAAGGAGACTCTGATGCGTCGCGATACCTTCCTCAAGTCCCTGGCCGCCATGGCGGCCGTGGGTGCCTTGCCGCTGGCTGCCCATGCCGCGGCAGCCATCAAGATGATGATTCCTGCCAACCCTGGTGGTGGCTGGGACACCACGGGCCGTGCCCTGGGCAAGGCCATGCAGGATGCCGGCGTGGCCAGCTCGGTCACTTATGACAACAAGGGCGGCGCTGCCGGCGCCATCGGCCTGGCCCAGTTCGCCAACGCCAGCAAGGGCGACCCCAACGCGCTGATGACCATGGGCGCCGTGATGCTGGGCGGCATCATCACCGGCAAGCCACCGGTCGGCCTGGACAAGGTGACCCCCCTGGTGCGCCTGAGCAGCGAATACAACGTGTTCGTGCTGCCGGCCAACTCGCCCTTCAAGTCGATGAAGGACGTGGTCGACCAGCTCAAGAAGGACCCCGGCAGCGTGAAGTGGGGCGGCGGCTCCCGCGGATCCACCGAGCACATCGCAGCGGCCATGATCGCCCGCGAAGTGGGCGTGGACCCTGCCAAGATCAACTACGTGGCCTTCCGTGGGGGCGGTGAAGCCACTGCGGCCATCCTGGGCGGCAACGTCACCGTGGGCGGCAGCGGCTACAGCGAGTTCGCCGAATACATCACCGCCGGCAAGATGCGCGCCGTGGGCGTGACCTCTGCCACGCGCCTGAAGGGCGTGAACGTGCCCACGCTCAAGGAGCAGGGCATCAACGTGGAGATCGGCAACTGGCGCGGCGTGTACGGCGCAGCCGGCATCACCGCCGAGCAGCGCAAGGAATTGGTCGACGCGCTGTCCAAGACCTACAAGCACAAGTCCTGGCAGGACGCCATGGAAAAGAACGGCTGGACGCCGGCTTGGCTGGCGGGCGATGATTTCGCCAACTTCGTGGATGCCGAGTTCGCCAGCCTGCGCGCCACGATGGCCAAGTCCGGAATGATCTGACCGGCTGCACGCCCGGGGGCGGCGCGCGCACTGCGCCGCGCCGCCGCTCCGGGCAGCGCGCCATTCAGGGCTCCATGCAGCCCTGTCGTTGTTTTCGCGGAATAAAAACATGACACAACAACATTCCTCTCGCTCCACGGGCTTGCAGACGGTGGTCGGCGCCGGCGTTCTGGTGCTGGGCTGCCTGCTGGCCTGGGGCGCCACCTCCATCAGCTCCGAGGCGGGCTATGGCGGCGTGGGCCCCAATTTCTTTCCCTGGGTGGTGGCCATCGTGCTCGTGTTCTGCGGGGCACTGTCCATCCTGCATGCCCGCACGGGCGGCTTTCGTGACCTGGAAGAAGCGTCTGGCGACGAGCAGGCCCACTGGAAGGGCTTCGTCTGGGTGTCTGCAGGCCTATTGCTCAATGCGCTGCTGATCACCACCATCGGCTTCATCCTGAGCTGTGCGCTGTGCTTCGTGCTCGCGGTGCGGGGTTTCAAGAGCTCCGAGGGCCGGCTCGACCTGAGTGCCAAGGCCTGGATCAAGGACCTCTTCATCGGTGTGGCCGTGGCCGCGCCGGTGTTCTGGATGTTTACCCAACTGCTGGCGATCAATCTGCCCGGCCTCACGAACACGGGATGGCTGTAAAGCCCGCACACCATGGATACCTGGAACCTTCTGCTGCAGGGCTTCATCACTGCAGCCACCCCCATCAACCTGATGTGGGCCTTCGTGGGCTGTGTCATCGGCACCGCCGTGGGCGTGCTGCCCGGCATCGGCCCCGCAGTGGCCGTGGCCATGCTGCTGCCCATCACCGTCAAGGTGGAAGCCACCGCATCGATGATCTTCTTCGCGGGCATCTACTACGGCGCCATGTACGGTGGCTCCACCACCTCCATCCTGCTCAACACGCCCGGTGAGGCCGGGTCCATGGTGACGGCCATGGAGGGCAACAAGATGGCCAAGAACGGCCGCGCCGGAGCGGCGCTGGCCACCGCGGCCATCGGCTCGTTCGTGGCGGGCACCATCGCCACCGTGCTCGTGACCTTCTTCGCCCCCGTGGTGGCCGAATACGCCGTGCGCCTGGGCCCGCCCGAGTACTTCATGCTCATGGTGCTGGCCTTCACCACTGTGAGCGCGGTGCTGGGCAAGAGCACGCTGCGCGGCATGGTGGCGCTGTTCGTCGGCCTGGCCCTGGGCCTGATCGGTATCGACCAGCTCACCGCACAAGCGCGCTACACCGCCGGTGTGCCCGAGCTGATGGACGGCATCGAGGTGGTGCTGATCGCGGTGGGCCTGTTCGCCGTGGGCGAAGCCCTGTACAACGTGATGTACGAAGGCAAGACCGAAGAGACGCAGAACAAGCTGACCAGCACGCACATGACCAAGCAGGAATGGCGCCGCTCGTGGCCCGCGTGGCTGCGCGCCACGGCCATCGGCTTCCCGTTCGGCACCGTGCCGGCCGGCGGCAGTGAGATCCCGACCTTCCTGAGCTACGCGGCCGAGAAGAAGCTGAGCAAGCACAAGGAAGAGTTCGGCACGACCGGCGCCATCGAAGGCGTGGCCGGCCCCGAAGCCGCCAACAACGCAGCCATCACGGCCACGCTGATCCCGCTGCTCACGCTGGGCATCCCCACGTCGAACACCACGGCGATTTTGCTGGGCGCGTTCCAGAACTACGGCATCCAGCCCGGCCCGCAGCTGTTCAGCAGCAACGGCGCACTGGTGTGGGCGCTGATCGCGTCGATGTACATCGGCAACGTCATGCTGCTGATTTTGAACCTGCCGCTGGTGGGCCTGTGGGTCAAGCTGCTCAAGATCCCCAAGTCGTACCTGTACGCGGGCATTCTGGTGTTCGCCACGCTGGGCGTGTACGGCATGCGCCAGAGCGCGTTCGACCTGGTGCTGCTGTACGCCATCGGCCTCTTGGGCGTGGTGATGCGCCGCTTCGACTTCCCTGCAGCGCCTGTGGTGGTGGGCATGATCCTCGGCCCCCTGGCTGAAGCGCAGATGCGCAATGCGGTGGCCATCGGCGAAGGCAAGTGGACCATCTTCTTCGAGCGCCCCGGTTCGCTCACGCTGATGATCATCGTCGTGGCCGTGCTGATCCTGCCTCGCCTGGCACGCCGCTGGGCTGCCCGCAAGCTGGCACTCGCGCAGGCGCAGGGCTAGGCCCGGGCGCAGACACGCTCTGCAGTCTGCGCTGCAGCAACAAAAAAACCGCGCCTCCCAGCGCGGTTTTTTTATGGGTCAGCAGCAAAGTCATCGCAAGCCAGACACCCAAGGCCCTGACGTCCTTCGATGCCCTCCCCACCAGGAGGCTTGCTCAACGAGGGCAGATTCTATCATAAAATGCGAATAGTTCTTATTTGCAAAGGTGGTGCATGCATTCACTTCCGCAGGAGTTTCTGGCGCTGTGCCGCCAACTGGGTGACGCACAACAGCGCTGCAGTGCCGCAATTGCGGCGCAGGCTGCGCAGATCGATGCCTTGACCGCCGAGGTGGTGCGCCTGCGCGGGGCGGTCGTGCTGCGCGACACGCGCCTGGCCATTGCCCGGGACGAGCTGGAGCAGCTGCAAGCCGCGCACCCCGGGCTGCCGCGCCGCAAGGCCATGGCGCGGCACATCGGCCAGCTGGCAGAGCGCATCACCGCCTTGTCGCGCGAGTGCCTGCGCTGGCGCCAGGCGGCGGCGCAGGGCGCCAGCACGGCAAGGCAGGGTGAGGCAGGGCTGGTCCATCCGCCATCCACCGCAGCAGCGCACGTCCCCGCGCCGCTGCATGCCGCACCGCTCCCGCTTGCGGTGCATGCCTTTCACCCCACGCCCCACACCATCGCGCGCGACGATGCCGAAGCGGCCGAGCACATGGCCCTGGACGCCAACCTCGCCGCTGCCGACCTGGTGATCTGCCAGACCGGCTGCATCAGCCACGACCAGTACTGGCGCGTGCAGGACCACTGCCGCCGCACCGGCAAGCCCTGCATCCTGGTAGACCAACCCCTGGCCGTGCGCGAGGCTGAGGTGCTCGCGGCGATCCAGCCCATGGTGGTGCTGCGGATGACGCGGTCGCAGTATCCGGCGGGGGTGGCCGGAGGCATCGAGGCATCTGCACTTTTGAATGAAAATGCCACCTAGCGCTGGATGGTAAAGCGCCAGCAGCTATATTTTGTATAGCAAATGGTGCTTGCAGTACCTGCACTCGCCGCCGCGGTGGTGCGGCCCCGCCCAGCGCCACCGCGCTACCATCCGCGGATGTCTTTGCTCACCGATGACGCCCCCGCCCTGCCGCTGGACGCCCAGGGCATTCTGGAACTGGCGGCGCGCTCCATGTTCCAGCTGTTCTCCAGCGTCAGCCAGGGCATGTTCCTGGTGGACCGCAGCGGGCGCATCGTGTGGGTCAACGAGGGGTACCAGCGCTTTCTGCCCGACCTGGGGTTCTCGTCGGTCGACCAGTTCGTCGGCCGCACGGTCGAAGAGGTGATCCCCAACACCCAGATGCGCCGCGTGCTGGAGACCGGCCAGCCCGTGCTGATCGACCTGCTGACCAACAAGGCCGGCACCTTCGTGGTCAGCCGCATCCCGCTGCGCGACGATGCCGACCGCGTGATCGGTGCCATCGGCATCGTGCTGTTCGACCACCCCGAGACCACGCTGCAGCCGCTGATCAGCAAGTTCGCTTTGCTGCAGCGCGACCTGGACGACGCGCGGCGCGAGCTGGCCAGCCAGCGCCGGCGCAGCCTGGCCGTGGCGGGCGACGGCGAGCGGCGCTCCAAGTACACCTTTGCCAGCTTCATCGGATCGAGCCCTGCCGCCGCCGAGGTCAAGCGCCAGGCGCGGCGCGCGGCGCAGTCGCAAAGCCCCGTGCTGCTGCTGGGCGAGACGGGCACCGGCAAAGAGCTTTTGGCCCACGCCATCCACGCTGCGTCGAGCCGCGCGGGCGGCCCCTTCGTCAGCGTCAACATCGCCGCCGTGCCCGACACCCTGCTGGAGGCCGAGTTCTTCGGCGTGGCCCCCGGCGCCTACACCGGCGCCGACCGCAAGGGCCGCGACGGCAAGTTCAAGCTGGCCGATGGCGGCACGCTGTTCCTCGACGAGATCGGTGACATGCCGCAAAGCCTGCAGGCCAAGCTGCTGCGGGCGCTGCAGGAAGGCGAGATCGAACCCCTGGGCTCCAACAAGCTCGTGCCCTTCAACGTGCGCATCCTGGCCGCCACCTCGCGCGACCTGGCCGCGCTGGTGCGCGAGGGCAAGTTCCGCGAAGACCTGTTCTACCGCCTGCACGTGCTGCCGGTGCGCGTGCCGCCGCTCAGGGTGCGGCGCAGCGACATCCCCGCGCTGGTCGAAGCCCTGGGCGAAGACCTGGCGCTGCGCAACGGCACGCCCCCGCCCGAGCTGCTGCCCGACGCGCTGGCCCTGCTGGCCGGCCAGCCCTGGCGCGGCAACATCCGCGAGCTGCGCAACGTGCTGGAGCAGGCCGTGATGCGCTCGGACTCGCAGTCCATAGACGCCGCACAGCTCGAGCGCGTGCTGCGCGAGGCCGGCGTGGAGCCCGCAGCACCCGTGCAGGACACCACCGCCGTGGTGGTCGAGGCCGAGGATGAATCGCGCTACCTGCGCCCCCTGGCCGAGCAGGTGGCCGAGCTGGAGCAGCGCGCCATCCACGCCGCCATGAAGGCCCATGGCGGCAACAAGCTGGCCACCGCACGGCAGTTGGGCATCTCGCGCGCAACGCTCTATGGACGTCTGGAAAACCCTGAATAAATTTCAGGCAAGTGTCTGAAATTCAGGCAATTTGACTGTATTGATTTCAGGCATGACCTTGGCGGCGCTGAGGAAATTTTCTTAAGAATCAACGGCTTGTGCCTTGGCACGAACTGTGCAATGTTCAGGCATCAACACAAAGGAGACATCGCCATGCACCGTCGCACCCTGGTCGCCCTCGCTGCCGCCGCAGTCACCGCAGCCGCCACGCTGTCCGCCCCCGCGTTCGCCCAGTCGTCCGGCGAGATCCGCATCGCCCACATCTACAGCAAGACCGGCCCGCTGGAGGCCTATGGCAAGCAGACCCAGACCGGCCTGATCATGGGCCTGAACTACGCTACCGGCGGCACCATGACCGTCAATGGCAAGAAGCTCGTCGTCATCGAAAAGGACGACCAGGGCAAGCCTGACCTGGGCAAGAGTCTGCTGGCTACCGCGTACTCCGACGACAAGGCCGACATCGCCGTGGGTCCCACGTCGTCCGGCGTGGCGCTGGCACTGCTGCCCGTGGCCGAGGAATACAAGAAGATCCTGCTGGTCGAGCCCGCCGTGGCCGACTCGATCACCGGCGACAAGTGGAACAAGTACATCTTCCGCACCGGCCGCAACAGCAGCCAGGACGCCATCTCCAACGCCGTGGCGATCGACAAGGAAGGCGTGACGGTGGCCACGCTGGCCCAGGACAACGCCTTCGGCCGCGACGGCGTCAAGGCCTTCAAGGACTCCATCAAGAAGGCCAAGCTCTCGCACGAGGAATACCTGCCCGCCGCCACCACTGACTTCACCGCCGGTGCCCAGCGCCTGATCGACAAGCTCAAAGACCAGCCCGGCCGCAAGATCATCTGGATCGTCTGGGCCGGCGCCGGCAACCCGTTCAAGATCGCCGACCTGGACTTGAAGCGCTACGGCATCGAGATCGCCACGGGCGGCAACATCTTGCCGGCCATGGCCAGCTACAAGAACTTCCCCGGCATGGAAGGCGCCACCTACTACTACTTCGGCATCCCGAAGAACCCGGTGAACGAAGCCATGGTGGCCGCGCACTACAAGGAGTTCAAGACCCCGCCGGACTTCTTCACCGCCGGTGGCTTCAGCTCGGCCATGGCGCTGGTCACCGCGCTCAAGGCCACGGGGGGTGACACCAACACCAACAAGCTCATCAAGACCATGGAAGGCATGAGTTTTGAGACCCCCAAGGGCAAGATGACCTTCCGCAAGGAAGACCACCAGGCCATGCAGAGCATGTACCACTTCAAGATCAAGGTGGACCCGGCCTTTGCCTGGGGCGTGCCCGAGCTGGTGCGCGAGATCAAGCCTGAAGAGATGCAAGTGCCGATTCGCAACAAGCGATAAACGGTTTGCGTGGCCCCGCTGGCTGACGTCCGTTCAGTCCGGCGGGGATCCATCCTCGCGGGGGCGGCCGCCCCTTTTTTTCCAGTGGATTGATGCATGAACCTCCGGGTCTACACGGAGGCTGGGTCAGACTTTCTCAAAATTATTTGGAGACAAGACAACATGGCTTTCAATTTCATCCGGGCGGCTGCAGCAGGGGCTGCTTTGGCACTGTGCGCATCGGGCGGCGCTCACGCTGCCGTCAACCTCCCCGCACTCAAGATCGACAAGACACAGACCACCGTGTCGGGCCTGTCGGCCGGCGGCTTCATGGCCGTGCAGCTGCACGTGGCGTACTCGGCCACCTTTGCCAAGGGCGCGGGCGTGGTCGCCGGCGGGCCGTTCTACTGCGCCGAAGGCTCCATTGTCAACGCCACCGGGCGCTGCATGGCCAGCCCCGCCAGCATCCCCACCAGCACGTTGGTGAGCACCACCAACACCTGGGCCAGCCAGGGCCTGATCGACCCGGTGGCCAACCTGCAGAACTCCAAGGTCTACCTGTTTTCGGGCACGCTCGACAGCGTGGTCAAGACCGGCGTGATGGACGCACTGCGCACCTACTACAACAGCTTCGTGCCCGCGGCCAACGTGGTCTACAAGAAGGACATCGCGGCCGAGCACGCCATGGTCACCGACGACTATGGCAACGGCTGCTCCACCAAGGGCGCGCCCTACATCAGCGACTGCAACTTCGACCTGGCCGGCGCCATGCTGCAGCACCTGTACGGCACGTTGAGCCCGCGCAGCACTGCTGCGCTGCCCACGGGCAACTACGTCGAGTTCAACCAGAACCAGTTCATCACCAACCATGGCATGGCCACCACCGGCTGGGCCTACATTCCGCAGGCCTGCCAGGCGGGCGGCACGGCCACCTGCAAGCTGCACGTGGTGCTGCACGGCTGCAAGCAGAACATCAGCGATGTGCAGCAGCAGTACGTGCGCAACACCGGCTACAACCGCTGGGCCGAGACCAACAACATCGTGATGCTCTACCCCCAGACCAGCACCGCAGCCACCAACAGCTGCTTTGACTGGTGGGGCTACGACAACGCCAACTACGCCAAGAAGTCCGGCCCGCAGATGGCCGCCATCAAGGCCATGGTGGACCAGGTCTCCAGCGGCGGCGGCACGACCAACCCGCCCACCAACCCGGCCTTGCCCGCCCCCGCGGGCGTGAGCACCTCGGGCGCCACGGCCAGCTCCATGGTGGTGGGCTGGGGCGCCGTCTCGGGCGCGGCCAGCTACAACGTCTACCGCAATGCGAACAAGGTCAACGCGCTGCCGGTGAGCGGCACGAGCTACACCGACACCGCCCTGGCAGCCTCCACCACCTACAGCTGGACGGTGCGCGCCGCCGACGCCAACGGCGCCGAGGGCGCTGCATCGGCCGCCGCAACGGGCACCACGCTCGCTGCACCGGGAGGTGGCGCCACCTGCACCACTGCCAGCAACTACGCCCACACCATGGCCGGCCGGGCGTATGTGTATGGCGGCTACACCTTCGCGCTGGGCTCCAACCAGAGCATGGGGCTGTGGAACATCTTCGTGAACAACACCTTGAAGCAGACCAGTCCCAACTACTACGTCATCGGCACATGCCCTTGACCATGCGCTGAACACCGCGCGCTCTGTCCATGTCAGGGCAGGGCGCGCGGTACCCCTGAAAGACGACGACCGTGAAAGTGACGCACTACCCATGAGCACCTTGTCCACCAAGGACTTGACCATCCGCTTCGGCGGCCACGTGGCGGTCAACGCCGTGACCTGCTCCTTCGAGCCCGGCACGCTGACCGCCATCGTGGGCCCCAACGGCGCGGGCAAGACCACGTACTTCAACCTCATTTCGGGGCAACTGCGCGCCACGGCGGGCAGCGTCACGCTGGGTGGGCAGGACCTCACGGGGCAGTCCGTCTCGGCGCGCACGCATGCGGGCCTGGGCCGGGCGTTTCAGCTCACCAACCTGTTCCCCAACCTCAGCGTGCTGGAGAACGTGCGCCTGGCCGTGCAGGCCACGCAAGAGGGCAAGCACCGCCGGGGCCTGAACCTGTGGAGCATCTGGAGCGACCACCGCGACCTGACCGACCGCGCCCGCGCCATCCTGCAGGCGGTGGCCATGCTCGACCGCCAGGACACGCCTGTGGCGAGCCTGCCGCACGGCGACCAGCGCAAGCTCGAAGTGGCGCTGCTCATGGCGCTGGAGCCGCAGGTCTACATGTTCGACGAACCCACGGCCGGCATGAGCCACGACGAGGCCCCCGTGATCCTGAACCTGATCCGCGAGCTGAAGAAGGACAAGACCAAGATCATCCTGCTGGTGGAGCACAAGATGGACGTGGTGCGTGAGTTGGCCGACCGCATCATCGTGCTGACCAACGGCACCCTGGTGGCCGACGGCGTGCCCGCCGAAGTCATCGCATCGCCCGTGGTGCAGGAAGCCTATCTCGGCGTGACGAAGGAGGCGGCCGCATGACGACCCCCAACACCCCCAACAACACGGGCAACCTGCTCGAACTCAAAGGTGTGCACACCCACATCGGCGCGTACCACATCCTGCACGGCGTCGACCTGGCCGTGCCCAAGGGCCAGCTCACCATGCTGCTGGGCCGCAACGGCGCGGGCAAGACCACCACGCTGCGCACCATCATGGGCCTGTGGCATGCGTCGCAGGGCAGCATCCACTTCGCAGGCCGCGACATCACGGCCATGAACACGCCCGCCATTGCCGGCATGAACATCGCCTACGTGCCCGAGAACATGGGCATCTTCGCGGACCTCACGGTGAAGGAAAACATGCTGCTGGCCGCGCGCGGCGCCAAGAACGCTGCGCAGATGGACAGCTCGCGCCTGGAATGGATCTTCCGGCTCTTCCCGGCCGTCGAGAAGTTCTGGAACCACCCCGCGGGCAAGCTCAGCGGCGGACAAAAGCAGATGGTGGCCGTGAGCCGCGCCATCGTCGAGCCGCGCGACCTGCTCATCGTGGACGAGCCCAGCAAGGGCCTCGCGCCCGCCATCATCAACAACATGATCGAGGCGTTCGACCAGCTCAAGAAGAGCGGCGTGACCATCCTGCTCGTCGAGCAGAACATCAACTTCGCCAAGCGGCTGGGTGACACCGTCGCCGTGATGGACAACGGCCAGGTGGTGCATGCAGGCAGCATGGCCGCGCTGGCGCAAGACGAGGCATTGCAGCGGTCGCTGCTGGGGCTGGCACTATGACAAACACTCTGAATTTCAAGCCTTTTGGTGCTCTACCGCTGGATGGGCAAGCGCAAGCAGCTATCGAAATGGTAGCAAAGCCCGTCGCAGCACCCACACGCCCAGGAGGTCCGGCATGAGCATCATCGCCCGCGACTTCGACTGGAAACCCTTGGCCCTGGTGCCGGCGCTCGCGCTGCTGGTGCTGCCCTTCATCGGCTCGCCCAGCACCTGGCTCACGCTCACGGTGGCGGGCCTGGCCATGGGCATGATCATCTTCATCATCGCCTCGGGCCTCACGCTCGTGTTCGGCCTGATGGACGTGCTCAACTTCGGCCACGGCGTGTTCATCGCGCTCGGTGCCTTCGTGGCCACCAGCGTGCTGGGCGCCATGGGCGACTACACGCAAAGCGCCGACCTGTGGCGCAACCTGATGGCGGTGCTGCCCGCCATGCTGGTGGCCATGGCCGTCGCCGGGGCGGTGGGCCTGGCGTTCGAGCGCTTCATCGTGCGGCCCGTGTACGGCCAGCACTTGAAGCAGATCCTCATCACCATGGGCGGCATGATCATCGGCGAAGAGCTGATCAAGGTCATCTGGGGCCCCGCGCAGATCCCGCTGCCGTTGCCCGAAGGCATGCGCGGCTCGCTGCTGATTGGTGACGCCGCCATCGAGAAATACCGACTGATCGCCGTGGCGGTGGGCCTGGTGGTCTTCGGCGTACTGGCCTGGACGCTGTCGCGCACCAAGGTCGGCCTGCTCATCCGCGCGGGCGTGCAGGACCGCGAGATGGTCGAGTCGCTCGGCTACCGCATCCGCCGCCTGTTCGTGGGCGTGTTCGTCGTGGGCTCGGCCCTGGCGGGCCTGGGCGGGGTGATGTGGGGCCTGTACCAGCAGAACGTGATCCCGCAGATGGGCGCGCAGGTCAACGTGCTGATCTTCATCGTGATCATCATCGGCGGCCTGGGGTCCACGGGCGGCGCCCTCATCGGCGCGCTGCTGGTGGGGCTGATGGCCAACTACACCGGCTTTCTGTTGCCCAAGGTGGCGCTGTTCTCCAACATCGCGTTGATGGTGGCCATCCTGCTGTGGCGTCCGCAGGGCGTCTACCCGGTCGCCAACCGTTGATGAGGAGCCCCACAACATGCTGAACCGACTTCTCTCCGGCGACTACCCGCGCAGCAAGGTGCTGGCGGTGATCCTCGTGGCCATCTTCCTGGGGCTGGCGTTCGCGCCGTTCCTGTTCCCGGGCGTCAAGGCGCTGTCCGTCGCGGCCAAGGTGCTGATCTTCGTGGTGCTGGTCGCCAGCTTCGACCTGCTCCTGGGCTACACCGGCATCGTGAGCTTTGCGCACACCATGTTCTTCGGCATCGGGGCCTATGGCATTGCGGTGGCCACCACGCGCATGGGGCCCACCTGGACCGCGCTGGGCGTGGGCCTGGGTGGCGCGCTGGTGCTCTCGCTGCTGCTGTCGCTGGCCGTAGGGCTGTTCTCGCTGCGGGTGCGCGCCATCTTCTTCGCGATGATCACGCTGGCCGTGGCCGCGGCGTTCCAGACGCTGGCGTCGCAGCTGTCGGACATCACCGGCGGCGAAGACGGCCTGACCTTCAAGGTGCCCGAGATCCTGTCGCCCAGCTTCGAGCCGTTCGACGAGCCCTTCCTGGGCGTCACGCTGGATGGGCGGCTGCTGTGCTACTACCTGCTCTTCGTGGTGGCCGTGGCGCTGGTGCTGGCGCTGCTGCGCATCGTGAACTCGCCCTTCGGCCGCGTGCTGCAGGCGATCCGCGAGAACGAGTTCCGCGCCGAGGCCATCGGCTACCGGGTGGTGGTGTACCGCACCACATCGAGCGTGCTGTCGGCCCTGTTCGCCTGCTGCGCGGGCGCCATGCTCGCGCTCTGGCTGCGCTACAACGGGCCGGACACCTCGCTCAGCTTCGAGATCATGATGGACTGCCTGCTCATCGTCGTGATCGGCGGCATGGGCACCATCTACGGCTCGGCCATCGGCGCCGTGCTGTTCCTCGTGGCGCAAAGCTACCTGCAGGATTTGCTGCGCCTGGGCAGCGAGGCCGCGTCGGGCCTGCCCTGGCTGTCCGGGCTGCTGTCGCCCGACCGCTGGCTGCTGTGGCTGGGCGTGCTGTTCGTCCTGTCGGTCTATTACTTCCCCACCGGTGTGGTGGGGCGCCTGCGCGCGGCCGCGGCGCGCAAGGCCTGAGCACCACACGTCCGCCAGCGCGGACGTGGGTGGCGCCCGCAGGAGCGGGCGTGGGTGAGGTGCGGGGTAGCTGTGTAAAAAAGTGAAGACAAAAAACAGGAGACAAGCACATGGTGAAGAAAAGCATCCACGGGGGCCTGCGCCCCTTCGTCCCCGCGGCCCTGGCGGCAGCGGTCCTCGCGGCCTGCGGCGGCAATGGCGGTGACAGCAGCAACAACAACGCACCCGCCCTCAACGCCAAGCCCGCGTACCTGGGCGCCATCAGCGAGACCAGCTACGACGGCACCAGCAACGACCTGCTGACCGCAGGCCTCGGGGCCAGCGGCCTGGCCGCAGCCCTGCCGCCGGCCTATGCCGACCCGCTCAAGCCCACGGCGGCCGAGCTGCGCCGCACGGCCATCCACACCAACTACCGCGGCATGCTCGACATGACCGCCGCGGGCGGCTACGGCCTGCTGTACGGCCCCAACGTCGATGCGCAGGGCAAGGTCACCACGGGCGAGGGCAAGGTGGCGGGCACCGAGTACATCGCCTTTGCCGACGACGGCACGGGCCGCAAGAACGTCACGCTCATGGTGCAGGTGCCCACCACGTTCAACCCGGCCAAGCCCTGCATGATCACGGCCACCACCTCGGGCTCGCGCGGCGTGTACGGCGGCATCTCCACCGGCGAATGGGGCCTGAAGAAGGGCTGCGCCGTGGCCTACTCGGACAAGGGCACGGGCGGCGCACCGCACGACCTGCAGAACGACACCGTGCCGCTCATCGACGGCACGCGCGCCACCGCTGCCGCGGCGGGCAAGAACGCGGCCTTCAACGCCGGCCTCACGGCCACCGAGCTGGCTGCCTTCAACACCGCCACGCCCAACCGCTTCGCCTTCAAGCACGCGCACTCCGGCCAGAACTCCGAGAAGGACTGGGGCACCACCACGCTGCAGGCGGTGGAGTTCGGCTACTACGTGCTCAACCAGCGCTACGGCAACACCGACGCCGCCGGCCAGCGCCTCAAAACACTCACGCCCGCCAACACCATCGTCATCGCGTCCAGCATCTCCAACGGCGGCGGCGCCGCCATTGCCGCGGCCGAGCAGGACACGCAGGGCCTCATTAGCGGCGTGGCCGTGTCCGAGCCGGCGCTCGAGCTGCCGGCCAACCCCGGCGTCACCGTGCGCCGCGGCGGCACCACCGTCGCCGTCACGGGCAAGACGCTGGTGGACTTCACCACCTATGCCAACCTGTACCAGGCCTGCGCGTCGCTGGCCGCCTCGGTCAGCACCAGCCCCTATGCGGCTGCGTACGCTGCGGGCTTTGCCAGCGCGGCGCTGCCCATTGCGCCCAACCGCTGCGCGGCACTGAAGACCGCCGGGCTGCTGTCGGCATCCACCACCGCCACGCAGGCCGAAGAGGCGCTGCAAAAACTGCGCGACTACGGCTGGGAGCCCGAGTCGAACGACCTGCACGCATCGCTGGCCGCGTTCGAAGTCGCGCCCGCCGTGGCAGTGACCTTTGCCAACAGCCTCTCGCGCGCCAGCGTGAAGGACCACCTGTGCGGCTTCAGCTACGCCGGTGCCACGGCAGCCGGTGCGGTGGCGCCGCTCGCACCCGCCGCGCTGGCGGGCATGTTCGCCACGGGCAACGGCGTGCCGCCATCGGGCGGCATCCAGCTCATCAACAACCAGGGCAGGCTGGGCGCGGCGCGCGACTTCCTGTCGGTGTCCGAGTCCGGCGTGGCCGACTGGAACACGCCGGGCGCGCTGTGCCTGCGCAACCTGGTCACCGGCACCGACGCCGCCGCCAAGAAGCTGCAGGCCGGCGTGGACGAGACCCGCCGCAACGGCAACCTGCGCGGCAAGCCCGCCATCATCGTGCACGGCCGCGCCGATGCGCTGCTGCCCGTGAGCCACACCTCGCGCCCCTACGCCGCGCTGAACAAGAAGGTCGAGGGCGCGGGCAGCAAGCTCAGCTATGTGGAAGTGGCCAACGCCCAGCACTTCGACAGCTTCATCGGCCTGCCCACGGTGCTGCCCGGCTACGACACCCGCTACGTGCCGCTGCACGTGTACCTGAACCACGCGCTCGACGCGGTGTACGAGCACCTGGCCAACGGCAAGGCACTGCCCGCCAGCCAGGTGGTGCGCACCGTGCCGCGCGGCGGCGTGGCCGGCAGCGCGCCCGCCATCACCGCGGCCAACGTGCCACCAATGGCCGCCACGCCCGTGGCCGCCAACGCCATTGCCGTCACGGCAGCAGGCGCCATCACCATCCCCGACTGACCGCAAGGAGCTTCGCAAGACCACCGCAGTCCAGCCCCCCCGGTTGAGCACAGGCCCCGTGCCCGCGCTCACCGGAAGGCTGCGCGAACGACATCCGAACGGAGACACGACACGATGGACCAACTCAAACGATGGAGCCGCTGCGCAGCCTCCAGGCTGGCGTCAATGGCGGCAATGACGGTGGCCGTGTGCAGCGCCGCCCTGGCGCCCCCGCTGCACGCGGCCGAGGTCGTGGTGGGGCAGGTGGCCCCGCTGTCGGGCGTGCTGGCCAGCACCGGCGCGCAGATGGTGCTGGGCGGCAAGATCTACTTCGACTGGGTCAACGCCCAGGGCGGCGTGCACGGCGCCACCATCCGCCAGGAGGTGGTGGACGACGCGTACAAGGTCGCAGACACCGTGCGCCTGACCCGCGGCATGCTGGCGCGCCCCGACGTGGTGGCGCTGTACGGCTTTGCGGGCACCGCCAACATCACGCAGCTCTTGGCCGACGGCGTGCTGGAGCAGGGCGGCGCCGCGCTGGTGGCGCCGTACACGGGCGGCGAGTCGCTGCGCAGCCCGTTCAACCCCTGGATCTTTCATGTGCGTGCGGGCTACGTGGACGAGACCGAGCACATGGTGCAGCAGCTCACCACCCTGGGCATGAACCGCGTGGCCGTGATGTACCAGGACGACGGCTTCGGCAAGGCGGGCCTGGCGGGCGTGGAGGCGGCGCTGGCCAAGCGCAACCTCAAGCTCGTGGTGGCCGCGGGCTACGAGCGCAACACCGACCAGGTCGATGACGCCGTCAAGGCCATCAAGGCCGCCGATGTGCACGCGGTCATCATGATCGCCATCAACAAGCCCGCCGCCGCGTTCATCCAGCGCTACCGCGAGCAGGGCGGCGGCGCGCAGTTGTACAACATCTCGGTGGTGGACCCGACCGAGCTGGTCAAGCTCGCGGGCATCAAGAACGCGCACGGCCTGGGCATCAGCCAGGTGGTGCCCTACCCCTACCGGCCCCAGCTGCCCGTGGTGCGCGAGTACCAGTCGCTGCTCAAGAAATACGCGCCCGAGGCCGAGGTCAACTACACCAGTTTCGAGCAGTTCCTGGGCGCCAAGGTGCTGGTGGAGGCCCTGCGCCGCGCGGGGCCCGCGCCCTCGCGCGCCCGGGTGGTCAAGGCGCTGGAGTCGCTGCAGAGCTACGACCTGGGCGGCATCACGCTCGGCTATTCGCCCACCAACCGCATCGGCTCGCGCTATGTGGAGGTCACCGTCATCGGCAGCAACGGCCGCCTGATGAAATAGTACGGATATGCCTTCAACCGTTGAACGTCGTTGGTTCGCCTTGCCGTGCTACAGCACTGTCTGCGGCTCCCGCCTAGTTGAACGGTCGAATGCACATCCGTCCATGCCGCCCCGCATACGCAGCCGCCCGCCGTTTTCCATTTTCGTTTTCGTCCCCAAAGGTTGCCACCATGTCCCCCACTTCGCGCTACGCCACCTGCGCCGGCTATGAGATCCACTACATGGAGTGGGGCGCACCCGATGCGCCGGTAGTCATCGCCTGGCACGGCCTGGCGCGCACCGGGCGCGACATGGACGAGCTGGCCGCCCACCTGGCGCCACGCTTTCGCGTGATCTGCCCCGACACCATCGGCCGGGGCCTGAGCCAGTGGGCCCGCGTGCCAGGGGACGAATACCAGCTGTCGTTCTACGCACGCATCGCGGCCGATCTGTTCGACCAGCTCTCCATCGACAAGGCGCACTGGGTGGGCACATCGATGGGCGGGGCCATCGGCACGGTGTGCGCGTCGGGCCTGTTCGAGCCGCAGCTCAAGGGGCGCATCACCAGCCTGCTGCTCAACGACAACGCGCCCCGCCTGGCCGATGCGGCGCTCGAACGCATCAAGGCCTATGCGGGCCACCCGCCATCGTTCGGCACGGTGCAGGAGCTCGAAGCGTTCTTCCGGCAGGTGTACCAGCCCTACGGCTGGCTGAGCGACGAGCAGTGGCGCCGCCTGACCGAGACCTCTACCCGCCGCCTGCCCGACGGCCGCGTGACGCCGCACTATGATCCGGCCATGGTGCAGCAGTTCACCCACCACACCAACGACTACCTGATCTGGGACCACTACGACGCGCTGGACATCCCCGTGCTGTGCCTGCGCGGCGAGCAGTCCGACCTGGTGCTGCGCGACGTCACCGCCGAGATGCTGACCCGCGGCCCCGGCGCGCGCGGCCAGGCCCAGGTCATCGAAGTGGCCGGCTGCGGCCATGCCCCGGCGCTGAACGTGCCCGCGCACTACGCGCTGGTCGACCGGTTTTTGGTGCACGGCGTGAAGGACCCCGGCCCGGCCGAGCCCGCCATGGTGCGGTCTGCCGGCGGTGCGGGCCTGCATGCGAAGGCGCCGGTGCAGTACCGCGCCGCCACGCACCTGCAGTGGCCGTGATGGCTGTGATGACTGTGATGACTGTGATGACTGTGGCACAGCGATGAAGAAACTGCTGGCGCTGACCGCCTCGCACCTGCTGGCCGTGGCGGTGGGCTTTGGCGCGGGGGTGTATGTGCTGCCCATCCTCATCGCGCCGGCCAGCCCCACGCCGCAAGACCTGCAGCCCAGCGCGTCCACCGCGCAGTGGACGGCCACGCTGCGCCGCGACCTCAAAGGCAGCGACGCGCTGCACTGGGGCGAGGGCACGGTCCACATCGGCCCGCACAGCATCAGCCTGCAGGGCCGGCTGGCCCCCGGGCCCGACTACAAGCTGTACCTGTCGCCCCAGTTCGTGGAGACCGAGGCCGACTTTCTGCGCATCAAGCCGCAGATGCTGCGCATCGGCGACGTCAAGACCTTCGACAACTTCATCGTCCCGGTGCCGCAGGGCGCAGACCCTGCCAGGTTCAACACCGTGGTCGTGTGGTGCGAGACCTTCGGCCAGTTCATCACCGCAGCGCAGTACCGCTAGCGGTGCGCAACCCGTTGGTGGCTGTCGGGGCTTTGGCGGTTGCCGCAGCCGTGGTTACGGTTGCTGCTGGGCCAGTTGCGCCAGGGCTGCCTGCACGCCCGCCAGGCCGCCGACCCGCTGGTCGTTGATGAAGACCTGCGGCATCTGCCGCACCGACGGTCCGCACTTGGCGTAGAAAGCCAGGCGCTCGGCCTCGTCGTCGATCTTGATCTCTTCAAAGGGCAGGGCGCGCGACTGCAGCAGCTTCTTGACGGAGTCGCACTGCGGGCAGGCGGACTTGGAATACACGGTGATTTTGAGCGTCATGGGCGCAAGTTTACGGGCGCCGCTGCCCGCCTGCGCGGCTGGGGGCATCTGCCCGCTGCGGCACAATGGCGGCGGCAGGGGGGTTGCGGCCTGGTGCCGGGCTTACCATGCACCACCTGCCGTCACCGCAGTCAGCCGCCCTGTTCAACTGTCTGTTCAATCCGCGCGCCCAGCCCCCGTACCCTGGTATCTCTGCACACCCATGCGCATGCGCAAGAAGCACGACCTGCCGCACAAGACCTGCCTGCACTGCGGCCTGCCCTTCACCTGGCGCAAGAAGTGGGAGAAGGTGTGGGACGAGGTGAAATACTGCTCGGACCGCTGCCGCAGCGAACACAAGCGCCAGCGCCCGGCCGATGGCGGCAGTGCCGGCCCCTGACCGGCCAGTGCGCTGCGGCGGTCAGCCCACACACCGGCCGATGGATCGTTTCGCAGATGGAAGCATGGTCGCCTCGCCGCTTCACCGCTTCACCACCTGACGGCGTCAGCGCCTGAACCGGTCCCCATTGAAGTACGTCAGCTCCACAAAATCCGTCCCGTTGTGGTCCTGCGGCCCATACCGCAGCTCGAAGCCGCCCATGTCGTACGGCCGCATGGAGTGCAGCGCCTCCATCAGCTTCTCGCGCGACGCGGCGCGGCCCGCGCGGCGCAGCGCCTCGATCATCAGGCGGCCGCTCACATAGCCTTCGAGCGACGAATACCCCGGCGCGCTGCCCTCCACGCGCTTGAGCGCGGCCTGGTAGGCCTTCACCAGCGGTATCGCCACGCTGTCGGGGTTGGGCACCACCTGCGCCACCGTGATGCCCTTGGCCGACTCGCCCAGCGCGGCCAGCAGCGGGCGCGAGCCCAGGAACGAAATCGAGAACGCCGGCGCCTTCACCCGCGCACGCAGCGCCTTGTAGAACGGAATGCCCATCGCCCCCACCGACAGCGACGTCAGCGCGTTGGGCTGCCACGCCGCAATCTCGTCCACCGCACGGGCAATGCCCTCGGGTGTCTCGGTCACGAGGAACGCCTTCCACGCCGTGTTGCCATGCGCCTTGGCCGCCGCGTCGAACGCCGCCAGCGTGGCCTTGCCAAACGGGTTGTCGAAGTACGCCACCGCGCATTTGGTGAACCCGGTGGAGCCCAGCTGCTGCACGATCTTGTTCAGCTCCTGCGCATAGCTGGCGCGCGCATGGAACACCAGCGGGTTGAAGGGCCGCAGCGCGTCCGACCCCGTGGCCGGCGCTATCACCGGCACCTTGGCGGCCATGGCCACCGGCAGGGCGCCCATCACGCTGGTGGTGCCGCCGCAGCCCAGCAGCGCAAAGGCGCGCTCCTGCTCGACGAGCTTGCGGGCGTTGTCGGTGGCCTTGGCCGGGTCGCCGCCGTCGTCCAGGCTCACCAGCTCCAGCTTGCGCCCGTCCACGCCGCCCTTGTCGTTGGCCTCGATGAACGCGGCGTTGATGCCCTTGTTCATCTCCACAAACGGAAACGCCAGCGGCCCGCTGAGCGCCGCCGTCTGGCCGATGCGCCAGGCCTCGGCAGGCTGCGCGTGCACCCACGCAGGGGCCGTGGCGGCCGAGGCCGCCGCAGCGGCAGTAAGCAGCCGGCGGCGCGTGAGCGGCGGCGGAGCGCAAGGGGCTGGAAGGGTGGGCATGGGCCAGGTCTCCTGTCGTTCTGTGTCCTGCCAGCCGGGCCCGCACAGGGCGCACCCGCCGCTGGCGGCGCGGCCAGTATCCAGCGCCGCCCGGCCCGCACCGGTCGGGGAAAACACTGGCTGCACCGCCCCGCGCGTCACCTTGGAGACTGGCCCCGGACCGCGTCCTGGCTGCCCGCGCGTGTGCAACTGGGCCTGCCCATCGCGCCCCGCGGCGCCGCCCGAACATAATCCAGCGGCAGCGCCACACCACGCCCCTTTGACCACATCCATGACCCCACCCCCGCCCCGCGCCCACACCCTGCGCCTGGTGCTGGGCGACCAGCTCAACCCCCTGCACAGCTGGTTTGCCGAGCACGATGCCGGCGTGGTCTACGTGCTGATGGAAGTGCGGCAAGAAACCGACTACGTGATGCACCACGCGCAGAAGATCCTGGCCATCTTCGCCGCCCTGCGCGACCTGGCGCGCCAGCTGCGCGCGGCCGGCCACCGCGTGCGCTACGTCGCCATCGACGACGCCAGCAACCGCCAGTCCCTGCCCGGCAACCTGGCCGCGCTCATGGCGCACTACGGCGCGCAGCGCCTGCAGTACCAGCACCCCGACGAATGGCGGCTGGACGAGCAGTTGCGCACCTGGGGCGCGGAGCAAACCTTTGCCGTCGAGGCCGTGGGCAGCGAGCACTTCTACACATCGCGCACCGAGGTGGCCGACACGTTCCGGGGCCGCCCGCAGTGGCTCATGGAGCACTTCTACCGCCGCATGCGCCAGCGCCACCGCGTGCTGATGGACGAGGTGGGCGAGCCCGAAGGCGGCCACTGGAACTACGACCACGACAACCGCAAGCCCTGGCCCGGCACGCCCGCCACCCCGCCCGATGCACGCCCCACGCACGACCACAGCGCGCTGTGGGCCACCATCGTGGCCGCAGGCGTGCAAAGCTTTGGCAACCCCCAGGCCGCGCAGCTGCGTTGGCCCGTCAATCGTGCCGAGGCGCTGGCGTGGCTGGACCACTTCATCACCGCTACGCTGCCGCACTTTGGCGACTACGAAGACGCCATGAGCACGCGCAGCGCGCGCTTGTTCCACTCGCTGCTGTCGTTTGCCCTCAACACCAAGATGCTGAACCCGCGCGAGGTGGTGCAGCGTGCGGAGGCCGCCTACCGCGCAGGCACCGCACCGCTGCCCGCGGTGGAGGGCTTCATCCGCCAGATCCTCGGCTGGCGCGAATACGTGCGCGGCATCTACTGGGCCCACATGCCCGGGTACGACGAGCGCAACGCCCTGGGCCACACCGCGCCGCTGCCCGACTGGTTCTGGACCGGCCACACCCGCATGCGCTGCATGCAGCACGCCGTGGGCCAGTCGCTGGAGCACGCGTACGCCCACCACATCCAGCGCCTCATGGTCATCGGCAACTTCGCGCTGATGGCAGGCCTGAGCCCCGCCGCCGTGCACCGCTGGTACCTGGGCGTGTACATCGACGCGTTCGAATGGGTGGAGGTGCCCAACACCGTGGGCATGAGCCAGTTCTCCGACGGCGGCCTGCTGGCCACCAAGCCGTATGTGAGCAGCGCCGCGTACATCGACCGCATGAGCGACTACTGCACCGGTTGCCACTACGACAAGAAGCTGAAGGTGGGGGAGCGTGCGTGCCCGTACAACGCGCTGTACTGGGACTTCTTTGCGCGCAACGAAGCAGTGCTGGGTAGCAACCTGCGTCTGGGCATGGTGTACCGCCAGCTGCAAAAGATGCAGGGCCCGCAACTCGATGCGCTGCGCGAGCATGCGGCTGGCTTGCGCACTAGACTGGGTGCGCTTTGATTTCGCCCCATGTACCAGCCATGCAACTCCATCAGTACCCTGTGCCGCGTATGTCTGCCCAGATCATTCAGGAGTGGGCTGAAGAGCTTGCAGTCCGCTATGGCTGCACCGTGGAAACGTTCATGGCCAAGCCCGGCCATTTGATCTTTTTCCCCTCCCAAACCCTTCGCATCGAACTCATGGATGGATCCGCCGTGGAATTCAATTACGCGTTCGCACTGGTGAGCGAAGCCCGCCGCACCGTCGCCGTTTTCACCGAGCACTGCGGCCACCATGTGTTTCCGCACCATCAGGCCAAAGTGCTCTGCAATGGCGTCCTGCTCTATGCGCAAGACACACAGCCAGGCGACTGGTCATCCCCATGAACTCACTCCCCCACGGCTACCGCGCCATCGTCATCGGAGCCACCGGCGCCATCGGCAGCGCCTTTCTGGCGCACCTGCAGGCCGACCCGCGCTGCGCCCTGGCCGTGGGCCTGGGTCGCCACACCAGCCCGGCGATCGACCTGGACGACGAGTCCACCATTGCTCATGCCGCCCAGCACCTCAAGGCCCAGGGCCCGTGGCACTGCATCATCCACGCCGCAGGCATGCTGCATGGCCCCCACGGCCTGCCTGAAAAGCGCCTGGGCCGGATGAACTACGCGCAGATGGAGGCCACCTTCCGCACCAACACCTTCGGCCCTGCGCTGGTGCTGGCCCACTTTGCGCCGCTGCTGCCCAAGCAAGAGCGCGGCCTGCTGGCCGTGCTGTCAGCCAAGGTGGGCAGCATTGGCGACAACCGCCTGGGCGGCTGGTACAGCTACCGCGCATCGAAGGCCGCGCTCAACATGCTGCTCAAGACGGCGTCCATCGAAGTGGCCCGCACCCACCCGCAGGCCGTGCTGGTGGCGCTGCACCCGGGCACCGTCGATTCGGCGCTGTCGGCACCGTTCAATGGTGCGGAAATCGGCCGCCGGGCCAGCGATGCGGCGGGCGATATGTTGCGGGTGTTGGATGGGTTGGAGGCGGGGGAGACGGGCGGTTTTTATGGCTATGGCGGTGAGCAGTTGCCTTGGTGAGGGGAGGGCGGTTTCAGGCTGATAGGCGATGTCGCCAACGGCCGCCTTGCAGCCTCGCAGCCTCGAAGACGGCGACCAGACGGCGGGACATTGCGCGCCGCCTGCCCTCTGTTCGACTAGGACTCGCCGCGTTTGCTCTTTGCAGACAATTTGGCCCTTGACGCCGAGCCTCGGGGCTCGCGTCGACCACCAAGCAATTCCTTGCTGCTCAACACGTACTCGGAGTTCTCGGTCAGACGTTGCACGGCCAGGTCGATGAAGGCCCGCGCGCGCGCGGGCTGCGAGGTCCTGCTGCCGAAGTACACGAAGTAGCTGGCGTACTCTGGCATGTGGTCGACCAGGATGGGAACCAGTTGGCCCGCCCGGATGTATGGTGCGGCCGTCACTCCGGCCAACTGCCCCAGCACTTTGCCTGCCAGCACGGCCTGCAATTCGAAGACTTCGTCATTGCTGCAGATGGCTGGCACCACCGGCTGGTCGACCACTTGCTCGTCGAGCTTGACGTGCCACGGCGCGACCTTGCCCGTGCCAGGGTGGCGAAAGGCGCTGCAGCGGTGAGAAGCGAGTGCGCCCAATGAGTCGGGAACGCCATGCCGTTCGAAGTAGGCCGGTGCACCGCAGATGAGCAACTGCAGCGGGAACAGTTTGCGCGCAATGACGCCCTCGTGGGGCGAAGGACCGAGCCTGAAGCCGACGTCCACACGGTCTTCGACCCAGTTGCCGACGCGGTCGTCCAGCAGCACGTCGGGCTGGATGCCGGGGTAGCGCTCGCAGAACTCCTCCACCAGGCGCCAGAGTATGGGCTGGAACGTCGTGCGTGGTCCGGCGATGCGCAGAGGCCCGGCAAACTCATCCCGTGCCATGCGGGCGTTCTGCAGCGCCCGCTGCATGCCCATGAGCGCCGGCTGTACGTCATCGAGCAGGCGTTGTCCCGCATCGGTCAATGACATCACCCTCGTCGTGCGGTGAAACAGCCGCGCGTTCAAGTGCTCCTCCAGCTGAGCCAGCGCCTTGCTGGCCGCCTGGGGGCTGATGTTCAGCGCCAGTGCGGCCTTGCGCAGGCTGCCCAGCTCGGCCGCCTGGATGAAGGTGGAGATGGAACGAAGCTCGTTGATGGCCATGGGATGCTGCCTCCTGCCTGAATTGTCACCATTTTGATGCCAATCAAACAACCTTCTTGTCACTATTCGGATGCGAGTTGAGTGCCTACAGTCCGTTCCATTGAATCCCAAAGAACCCGCCATGCAACACGTCACCCTGAACAACGGTGTCCAGATGCCCATCCTGGGCTTTGGCGTCTTCCAGATATCCGATGCTCAGGAGTGCGCGCGCAGCGTGGTCGATGCCATCGAGACGGGCTACCGGCTGATCGACACCGCCGCTTCCTACATGAACGAAGAGGCCGTCGGCATGGGTCTCAAGGCCAGCGGCGTCGCCCGCGACCAGCTCTTCGTCACATCCAAGCTCTGGGTGCAGGACGCCGGCTACGATCGCACCCGGCAGGCCATCGACAAGTCGCTGCGCCGACTCCAGACCGACTACCTGGACCTCTACCTGATCCACCAGCCCTTCGGCGATGTCCACGGCGCCTGGCGTGCGATGGAAGAGGCCTACCGCGCCGGCAAGCTGCGCGCCATCGGCGTCAGCAACTTCCATCCGGACCGGCTGATGGACATTGAGGCCTTCAACGAGATTGCGCCAGCGGTCAACCAGGTCGAGGTGAACCCTTTCCAGCAGCAGCTTGAGAGTGTGCCTTTCATGAAGGAGATCGGTGTGCAGGCCGAAGCCTGGGCGCCCTTCGCCGAAGGGCGCAACGGCCTGTTCCAGAACGAGGTTTTGCTGGCCATTGGCGCGCGCTACGGCAAGTCGGCCGGCCAGGTCGTGCTGCGCTGGCTGGTGCAGCGCGGCATCGTCGCACTGGCAAAGTCGGTTCGCAAGGAGCGCATGGCCGAGAACATCGCCATCTTCGACTTCTCGTTGGACGATGAGGACATGGCCCGCATCGCGGCGCTCGACACCAACACCAGCAGCTTTTTCTCGCACCGCGATCCGGCCATGGTCAAGTGGATGTCAGAACGCAGGCTGGACCTCTGAGGCGCTGCGTGAACACGTCGGCACCTCCAGCACACTCCGGCAAGGCGGGCACCGTGCTGGCCATCATCGTGGCCAGCTACCTGATGATCGTGGTGGACATCTCCATCGTCATCACCGGCCTGCCTCGCATCCAAGCCAGTCTGGGTTTCAGCGCGGCCCAGCTGTCCTGGGTGACCAATGCCTACACCCTGGCCTTCGGCGGCCTGCTGCTGCTGGGGGCCCGTGCCGGCGACATCCTCGGTCGCCGGCGCATGTTCATCCTGGGACTGGCCTTGTTCACGCTGGCCTCGGTGGCGATCGGCCTGGCCGGATCGGCCGCTTGGCTGCTCGCGGCCCGCGCCGTCCAAGGCGTCGGCGCAGCGGTCCTGGCGCCCTCCACCTTGGCCCTGCTGTCCACGCATTTCGCCGAAGGCCCGGCGCGTACCCGCGCTCTGTCCCTGTACGCCGCAGCGGCTGGCGTTGGTGCCACGCTGGGGCTGGTGCTGGGCGGCTTGTTCGCCGACCTGCTGTCCTGGCGCGCCGGCTTCTTCATCAACCTGCCCATCGGGCTGCTGCTGATCGTCGCGGCCCGCCGGCATATCGCGGAGACGCCGCGTCATCGGGGCCGTTTCGACCTGGGTGGTGCGCTGAGCTCCACCCTGGGGATGACGGCGCTGGTCTATGGGCTGGTTCGAGCGGCCGACGCGGGCTGGTCGGATGCGCAAGCGCAAGTGGCTCTGGTCGCTGGCGTGCTGATGCTGGTTGCCTTCATCGGGATCGAGTGCCGCGTCAGCCAGCCCATCCTGCCGATGCGCCTGCTGGCCAGCCGGGAGCGCGCGGGAGCCTATCTCGCGCGCATGCTCTTCCTGGGCGGCGCCGTGGGCTTCTGGTTCTTCTCCACGCAGTTCCTGCAGGGCGTGCTGCACCTGCGTCCGCTGCAGGCGGGCATCGCGTTCCTGCCGGTGACCCTGCCCAACTTCGTGTCGGCCCTGGCCGTGCCCAAGCTGGCACGCCGCTTTGGCAACGAGCGCCTGCTGCTCGTGGGCCTGCTGCTGGGTGTCATCGGCCTCCTGTGGCTCGGCCTGGCCGGTGCCGATGCCAGCTACTGGGCCGACGTGGCGCCGCCCATGCTGCTCATCGGCCTGGGCCAGGGCCTGCTGCTGGCCCCATTGACCGCTGCCGGTGTCGCCGGGGTGGCCCGTGAAGATGCCGGTGCCGCCTCCGGCATGGTCAACGTCGCGCACCAACTGGGCGGGGCCTTGGGGCTGGGGCTGCTGGTGCTCGTCTTTGCCCATTCGGCGCCGGTCGTCGGCGCACAGGACAGCGCCGCGCTGGCACAGCGGATTTCTGCCGTGATGGATGTGGGCGCTCTGTTGCTCGGCCTGGCCCTGCTCGTGTCCTGGGCCTTCATCTTCTTGCCCGGTCGCCACGCGCGACAACAAGCTCAGGAGGTACTTTCGTGAAAACATTGCTTTGCTTGGCCATGGGCGCCGCAGCCGCCTCTGCTGGTGCGCAGCCTGCCGACGGCACCGCTACCGCTGCACCCGTGGTGGAGGTGCGGGCCGCGTCGTCCGCGCCGGTTGCCACCGGTGCCGCCGAGAACTTCAGTGGGGTCGCCCGCATCAGTTCTCCCTTCCAGGCGCTGCCCCCCGGCAGGGCCGGCGGCGCGACCGTGAGCTTTGAGCCCAGCGCGCGCACGGCATGGCATACCCACCCGCTAGGACAGACCCTCATCGTCACGGCAGGCCTGGGCTTGGTGCAGCAGCAAGGTCAGCCGGTACAGGTCATCCGCCCCGGCGACGTGGTCACCATTCCTGCCAACGTTCGCCACTGGCATGGTGCCGCGCCCGAGACCGTGATGACGCATGTGGCCATCGCCGAGAAGGACAACGGCATCTCGGTTCGCTGGCAGGAAAAGGTCGCTGACGCGGACTACCGGGCTGCCTGGGTTAGTACCGGGCTGGGCCTTGAGCGCAGCCACGTCAAGTCGCAGGCGCCCGCCGAGACTTTGTCGCCCAGGCAGCGCGCCATCCCGCTGATCGCGGCGTTCGCGGCGAGCAGCGACATGCCCAGGCTCGGCGCCGCGCTGAACCAAGGCCTGGATGCAGGTCTCAGCGTCGGCGAGGCCAAGGAGGTGCTCGTGCAACTCTATGCCTATGCCGGCTTCCCGCGCAGCCTCAATGCGCTGGGTGAACTGCTGAAGGTGGTCGAAGCACGCCGCCAGCGCGGCATCCAGGACGCACCGGGACGAGAACCCAGCCGCGCCGTGTCCACCGGTGACGAGTTGCTGCGAGCCGGCCGGGCCAATCAGACGGAAATCTCCGGCGGGCCGGTTCAAGGCCCGGTGTTCGACTTTGCGCCCGTCATCAACCAGTTCCTTCAGGCCCATCTGTTCGGCGACATCTTCGAGCGCGACAACCTCGACTGGCCCAGCCGCGAGTTGGCCACCGTCGGTGCATTGGCCGCCACGCCGGGCGCAGAGGCGCAATTGCGCTCGCACATGCGCGCCAGCTTGCGCGTGGGCCTGGCGCCCGCCCAGCTGCAGCAGCTCACGCAAGCGCTGGCAGAAGAGGTCGGCGACCAAGCTGCGTTGCGCGCGCGCGAAGCCCTCACACAAGCATTGGCTCTGGCATCGAAAGGATGAGCATGAACATCACACGCCCCCGCTTCAGCTCGACTTTGGCCTCGACCTTCGCCTCGATCTTGGTGATTGCCAGCCTGCTCGCCGGCTGTGCGGCGCCTGGAGGCGCCGGCCATGGCGACTTGGTCATTCTTCAGTCGCAAGGCAGCTTCGCCGTCGGCGGCACGGTGCTGAAGACACCCGGCACGTATGACAACAATCAGCCCACTGCGGCTGGACAGAGCTTTCACGGCGACCACCTCTACGCCTTCTACCAGGTCCCGCTGCACCCCAGGTCCCTGCCCATCGTGATGCTCCACGGCGCGTTCCAGTCGGCACGCAGCTGGGAGTCCACGCCGGATGGCCGTGAGGGCTTTCAGACCCTGTTCGTGCGCCGAGGTTGGCCGGTCTATCTGGTCGATCAGCCGCGCCGTGGACGCGCGGGCAACAGCACGGTGGCCGCCTCGCTCGCGCCCGCCCCCAACGACCAGCTGTTCTTCGACCAGTTCCGCATCGGCAAGTGGCCCAGCTACTTCGACAACGTCCAGTTCGACCGCAAGCCGCAGACGCTGGAGCAATTCTTCCGCTCGGTCACGCCCAACACCGGGCCTTACGACGCCACTGTGATTGCGGATGCCATGTCGGCGCTGCTGGTCAAGACCGGCCCGGCCGTTCTATTCACTCACTCGCAGGGCGGCGGGCCAGGCTGGCTGACAGCCATCAAGAGCCCCAACGTGAAGGCCATCGTTGCGTTCGAGCCTGGAAGTGGATTCATCTTTCCACCGGGTGAACTGCCGCCAGCCATGCCCAGCGCGGCGGGAACCCTGGCACCGGAGGCGGTGTCGGCCGAGGACTTCCAGAAGCTGACCCGGGTTCCCATCGTCATCTACTACGGCGACAACTTCCCGACCGAGCCCACGACGGAACGCGGCCAGGACAACTGGCGGGTGCGACTCGCCATGGCTCGCCTCTGGGCGGACGCCGTCAACAAGCATGGCGGCGATGCGCGCGTGGTGCACCTGCCGGAGACGGGCATCCGCGGGAACACCCATTTCCTCATGTCCGACCTGAACAACGTGCAGATCGCCGACCTGGTGTCTGCCTTCCTGGCGCAGAAGAAGCTCGATGGAGCCCGCGCCCAGCCCGTTCACTCACACGATTGAAACCTCTATGACCCACGAAGCCTTCAACGCAAAGCGCCGCGATTTCCTCGGGACTTCGGCACTCGCAATTTCCGCAGCAAGCCTGGGCGTTACAGCAATGGCCCTCTCGACCTCGGCAGCCGCGGCCGACTACAAGAAGAACCCCTTCACCCTGGTGTACGGCGATGCCATTACCGCCAACGAGCCGGGCAAGGTCCATATCCATCCGGTGACGTACAAGCTCAATGGCCTGGACATCGTCGCCAACGTCTATGCCCCCGCAAACTTCGATCCGGCCAAGAAGTACCCCGCCGTGGTGGTCGCACACCCCAATGGCGGGGTCAAAGAGCAGACCGCCGGCCTGTATGCGCAGCGGCTGGCCGAGCTGGGCTACGTCGCGATGGCCATGGATGCCGCCTACCAGGGCGGCAGCGGCGGGCTGCCACGCTCGGTGGATACGCCGGGAAACCGCACCGAGGATATCCATGGCGCCGCCGACTTCATCACCCGCTACCCCGGCGTCGACGCGGCGCGCCTTGGGTTGCTGGGCATCTGCGGCGGTGGCGGCTATTCGCTGGCCGCAGCTAAGACCGACAAACGCTTCAAGTCGCTGGCCACGCTCAGCATGTTCAACTCGGGTCGGGTCCGTCGCAACGGCTTCGCCGACTCGCAGCTCGCCACGATTCAGCAGCGTCTGAAGCAGGCTTCGGACGCACGCGCCCAGCAGATGGCTGGCGGGAAGCTTCTCTACTCCGGCGACGCCGATATGACGGATGCGCAGATCGCTGCCTTGCCCTTCGAGATGTACCGGCAAGGCTACGAATACTACTGGCGTACCCACGCCCATCCGGGTTCGACCTTCAAGTACACCACCAGCAGCCTGCTGGACCTGATGCGCTGGGACGCGACGGACCAGATCGACATGATCGAGCAGCCCTTGCTGATGATTGCCGGCAGCAGGGCCGACAGCCTCTACATGACCGAGGCCGCGTTTGCGAAGGCAACGGGCGCGAAAAACAAGGAACTGTTTCTCGTTGAGGGCGCCACGCACATCGAGACCTACTGGGTCCCCAAGTACGTGGATGCTGTCTTGGCCAAGCTGGCCCCTTTCTATGCCAAGAACCTGTGACGCCGGTTCGACCAGTTTCAAGCGGTCGTCAACCAAAGAGTTCAAGCGGGCTGTGTGGTGTTTGCCCAGTGCCGCGTCGGCGCAGGAATCAGTCCCTGTCGGCGCGTATCAGCTTTAGTCGTCATTGATAGACACACGACTCTTTGAACCAGGCACGCCCAGGTATGCATGCCATCGATCTGTGGCGGTTGCACCGCTCACTGTTGAGCCGGACGGATCGGAAGCTCAACGCACCGGCGTCTTGCAAGGACGGCTTTCAGCGAACAATGCTGTACACAGGTACTGACCGCCAAGGTCTGCAATCGCTGCACTGCAGATATCGTCGCGGTCGATGTTCAGCCAGCACACCTCCATCGGTCCACGGGACTGTTTTTTTGAAGGTGGCTCAATTCACGCCCCATCTCAACCAAGACCGGCATTGCTGATCAATCCGGCGTGCGCTTACCGTCCGCTCAATCAACCCGCAGCACCTCAAACTCCTGCCGGACCAGTGCAACCTGTATCCACACTGCATCCCCCTCGCACTTACCCAATACAGCCCTGCCCAACGGGGCATCGCTGCTGATCACCTGCACGGTGTGACCGCCGCAGGCCAGCTTCATGCTGCCTCCCTGCGGGCCCAGAAAGAGCAGCAACTGTTGCTGCTGCTGCTGCTGCTGCTGGTCATCAGCATCGACCAGGCAGACCAGCGCACCCAGCTGTATGCCTTTGCTGGCGTCATAGGGGTGCGGGTGGAACTGGCGCCAATGGGCCATCGCCTGGCGGATGGCATCGGCGCGGCGGGCCTGGCCGGTGGCCAGGTAGGCGGCTTCCAGGCCCAATGTGTCGTACTTGTTTTCGGCGATGTTCTCTTCGTGGGTCGCGGTTTCATGGGCCGCCCGCACGGCCTCCTCGGCTTGCAGCAGGTCTTCGGCGAGGCGTTCCAGTACCTGCTGCTGCAGCAAGAATTTATCCATGATGATCATCAAACGTCGGCATCTCTAACGGGCGGGGGCGGCGCTGGATTATGAAGGGCGCCACCAGCCTTCGGGGCTTCACACGCGGCCACATGCGGCCCCAGCCGAGCAGAGCAGAACGCACAGCGGGTGCAGGGTGGGGTTCGTCGTGCAGCGCTCGCAGCCGCCTCGTGTCGAATGCCAGGGGTGAACCGGCCTGTGGCGTGGCGGTACCGATCTACCGGTGCAAGCTGGGTGGGCGACTCTGCATGCGTGCATGCACGACTGTGCGCGGGTGTCGCCGTTCACCTTGCTCGGTATGCGTTGGCTTATCGACATCGCTGCCCCCATGCCCTGCCTACAATGCCGTGATGAGCCGGCCCCCAGCACCCGCACCCCTCGAGTGGGTCAGGCACGCAGAACCCATCGATGGCATGAAGCGCATCGAGGCGCGCTTTCATGGCAAGGCCTATGCCATGCACCGCCACGACACCTACGCGATCGGCAGCACGCTGGCAGGTGTCCAAAGCTTCAACTACCGCCACAGCCGGCGCGACAGCCTGCCGGGCCACACGATGGTGTTGCACCCCGATGAAGTCCACGATGGTCAGGCCGGTACCGACGAGGGCTTTCAGTACCGCATGGTCTATGTGGAGCCCGCGCTCATCCAGGCGGTGCTCCAGGGGCGCGCGTTGCCGTTCATCGAAGGGGGCGTGACCACCGACCCGCGCCTGGCGCTGGCCACCCACCACCTGCTGCGGCACATCGACACGGTGCCGGAGCCGCTGGAACACAGCCATGCCGTGGCCGAGCTGGCGCATGCGCTGCAAGCCGTGGCGGGCGCCCCTGCGCGGCTGCCCCAGGGCGACTTTCTGGCCGCGCAGCGTGCCTACGACTATCTGCATGCCCACCAGGCCCGGGTCATTGCGCTGGACGAGCTGGAGGCAGCCACGGGCCGTGACCGGTGGAGTCTGTCGAGCGACTTTCGCATCTTCTTCGGCACGAGCCCGTATCGCTTTCAGACCATGCGGCGGCTCGATGTGGTGCGCCGCATGTTGATGGGCGGTGCGTCGCTGGCCGACGCTGCCGCGACCGCCGGGTTTGCCGACCAGAGCCACATGACCCGCCACTTCACCAAGACCTTCGGGCTGACCCCGGGTCGGTGGCTGCGCATGGCCTCCGGCGGGCGGGTTGCGCAGTGATGGATGGATGGATGAATGAACGGACGGATGGATGGATGGATGGATGAAGGGGCGAGCCACGAACGTTCAATACAGGGTGAACAACGCTGCGTAGATTCGGCTTCTTTTTCCAAGGAAGGAGCGACCCATGTCCATGCCCCTCAACCCCACGGCGGCTCCGGCCGGGCGTGGTCAAAGCCAGGCCATTGACCTGGTCCGGAAGATCGACGGCATCGATGGCCACTGGCAGCCGCGCGTCGTCGCAGAGATGAACGACTACCAGTTCAAGGTGGTGAAGGTGCAGGGCGAGTTTCCGTGGCATGTGCATGCCGACACCGACGAGACATTCGTCGTGCTGGAAGGCGAGCTGAAGATCGCCACCCGCGGTGGCGCTGGCGATGGCGAGTGTTCGGGCGGCGAAGGGGTTATCGTACTGCGCGCGGGGCAGATGGCGGTGGTGCCCAGGGGCGTGGAGCACCAGCCCTGCGCAGATGCCGAAGTGAAGATGCTGCTGATCGAGCCGCGGGGCGTGGTGAACACGGGCGACGGCGCGCCGGGGGCACGCACCGTGGCCAACGATCAGTGGGTCTGAACCGGGCGCCTTGCCGAAGCCCTTGCGCAGGCGGCCGGGCTACGCCGGCCCTGGGCGATCAGGTGTTGGGGAGCGGAGATCGGGGTGAGCTGCCGGCGGCTTGGAGCAGGTCGCCCACGCGGTGGGTGCCGAGAAACGTGGGAATGCTGTCTGCCTCCAATGGCTTGGACAGGAAGTAGCCCTGGATGGCGTCGCACCCGGCCGCCACCAGCAGGTCGAGGACGCCTTGTGTCTCGACGCCCTCCGCCAGCATGCGGTAGCCCATCGAGTGGCCCAGGTCTATGAGCGATCGCACCAGCTTCAGCGCCCTCGGGCTGGTCTCGATCGGCATGACCAGCGACTGGTCCAGCTTCAACATGCCCACGGGCAAATCGAACAGGCACGCCAGGTTGGAGTAGCCCGTGCCGAAGTCGTCCAGCGAAATCTGGATTCCCAGGGCCTTCAGGTGCCCCAGGGCATCCAGCGTCGCCTGGCTGGTCATGATCGCGTTCTCGGTGCATTCGATGTGCAGATGCGTCGGCGAGACTCCGTGGCGTGCGCAGGCCTCGCGGACGAAGTCCACGAAACCGGGCCGCTCCAGGTTCTTCGACGAGACGTTCACTGCCATCGTCAGCGAGATGCCGCTGCGCTCCCACAGGGCCAGCTGCGCCAGGGCGGTGTTCAAGACCCATTCGGTGAATTCGTGGATCAGGGCGGTTTCTTCGACCAGCGGCACGAAGTCGCCCGGGGGCACGACACCGTATCGGGGGTGGGTCCAGCGCGCCAAGGCTTCCACGCCAGAGAAGGCGCCCAGGGAGAGGTTGAGCTTGGGCTGGTAGACCAGCCGGAATTCGCCGCGCACCAACCCGGCCGAGACGCCCCGGGCCAGATTGAAGGCACGCCGGTGTGCGGTGTCGAAACACGGGTCGTGCCACATGTGGCTTTGCTCGCTGGACGCGGCCTCGTGCATGGCCGAGCTGGCTTTGCGCAGGGCGTCGGCTGCGCTGGCGGCGTTGAGGTCGAACTCGACCAGGCCCGCCTGCACGCGCAGCTCGATGGACACGCCCCCGCTGTCAAACCGCTCCCGCATGTGGTTGAGCAGGTCGATGGCGGCGCGCTCGCTGGACTCGCGCGGTCCGGCGCCGAGCAGGATCGAGAACCGGGTTTCGCTGACGTGGTGGAGCATGGTGCCGGGCGGCAGCGCAGCGGCCAGGCGTGCCGCGATGTTGCGCAGGGCATGCTCCAGGGGCTCGATGCCCATGGCCCGCACGGCGGCGTGCAGTGCTGCCTGCCCAATCACGTCCACCAGCATCAGCACGCGCTGCTGCCCGGGGTAGTCCCGGCACAGGTGCTCCAGGTCGTCCACCAGCTGTGCGCGGTTGGGCAGCCGGGTCACTTCGTTGACGCGGCCCGCGCGCTGGTGCAGCTCGATCTGCGTGACGACCATGGCGGCCATCTCTGCCAACCGCTGGCGCTGCGCACGGTCGAAGGTGCGGGGCCGCCGGTCGAGAATGCACAGGCTGCCCAGGGCGTGGCCGGAGTTCAGCACCAGGGGCGCCCCGGCGTAAAAGCGGATGGCGTGGCGGCCCACGACGAGCGGGTTGTCGTGAAAGCGCGCGTCCTGGGTCGTGTCTTCCACCACCAGCACGCTGCCCAGCTCGATGGTGCGGTCGCAGAACGCGGAGTCTCGGTCCGTCTCTCTCAGATCGAACCCGCAGCGTGACTTGAACCACTGGCGGTCTTGATGCACCAGGGACACCAGGGCGATGGGCGCGTCGAACACATGCGTTGCCAGCCGGGTGATGCGATCGAATGTCTCGCTGTCTTCCGTGTCCAGAAGCTGCGTGCACTCGAGGACGTAGATGCGCTCCTGCTCACGCGCGGTGTCCCGCGCTGGGGCGTCGAGGGGTGTGGGTCTCATGGCGTATCGGGAAGGTCGAGTGACGACTTTATCGCACACGCCGGGCATCCGTTCACCGTCCCTGGCCCCTTGCCCGCCGGGTGTACCCCGCAGTCTGGCACGCCCGCCGGTACGCCCGCAGCGTCTGCTCGGCCCGCTGCAGCACCGTGGCTTCCACGGCCGTCGCCTGCACATCCGCAACGCCCGCAGCGCCCGCAGCGCCCGCAGCATGGGGGGCATGGGCGGCATTCTCACGGGCATTCCCATGGGCATCGGCCACGGGGCTCAGCAACTCCGCCGGGCTCATCCCCGATGCCTCGCCGGTCAGCAACGCAATGCCCTCGCTCACATGCCCCATGGTGTACACGCTGAACAGGCCGCGCTCCACGGCGTCGAGCACGCTGCGGTCCAGCATCAGGTGGCGGCGGTTGCGGGTGGGGATCAGCACGCCCTGGGTGCCGTCCAGGCCGGCGGCCACGCAGGCCTGGAACCAGCCTTCGATCTTTTCGTTGATGCCGCCCACGGGCAGCACCTCGCCGTGCTGGTTCAGCGCGCCGGTCACGGCAATGCCCTGGTGCAGGGGCAGGCCCGACAGGCTGGACAGCAGGGCGTACAGCTCGGCGCACGATGCGGAGTCGCCCTCTACGCCGCTGTATTCCTGCTCGAACACGATGGACGCATTGAGCGCCAGTGGCGCCACGTGGCTGAACAACGCGGTCAGGTAGCTGTGCAGGATGAGCACGCCTTTGTCGTGGATGGGGCCGGACATGTCGACCTCGCGCTCGATGTTGAGCAGGCCCTCTTGCCCGGCAAAGGTGCGCGCGGTGATGCGCACCGGAAAGCCGAACCGGTAGTCGCCCAGGTCGATCTGCGTCATGGCGTTGATCTGGCCGGTGACGGCGCCCTGCAGGGTGATCAGGCGCTCGCCCTCGGTGATGGATTCGTGCAGCTGCTCTTCGGGGTAGTTGTGGCGCAGGCGCTGGGCGGCCAGCGCGGCCGCGACGTCGGGCGCCTCCACCAGCGCGCCGCCGCGGGCGCGGCACAGGGCGGCGCTTTCGATGAGCAGGGCCTCGGTGTGGGCGAACAGCGCGCTCTGGCGGCCCTGGTCGTCGGCGTCGCGGTGGGTCTGCTCCAGCAGCAGGGCCACGGCGCCGGCCGCAAAGTGGGGCAGGCCGCGCCGCTGGCAGCTGTGCGCCACGAAGATCGCGGTGGCCTGGCGCGTGGCGGGCGTGGCGGCAAAGCGCTCGGCAAAGTCCACCTTGGCGCGAAAGCGGCGTGCGGCGTCGGGGTCGGACTCTTGCATGGCGTAGTACTCGTCCACCGACCCGATGAGCACGATCTTGACGTCCACATCCACGGGCTCGGGCTGCAGGGCCGCGGCAGCACCGCCGCCTCCGCCGCCACCACCGCCGCCTGCATGTGATCCGGCATTGCCTTCGTCGATCTGCAGCCGGCCGCAGCGCAGAAAGCGGCGCAGGCGCGCCCACAGGCCTTCTTCGGCGGCCAGGTCGTACAAGTGCAGCAAGATGAAGCCGCCATGGGCCTTGAGCAGGCTGCCCGCGTGGATAGCGGCATGGTCGGCCTGCACGGTGTCGGAATCGCTGCCGTGCTCGATGCCGCCGAACAGGCTGCGCAGGGTGGGGTGGTCTTCCACCAGCACAGGGGCGGTGGTCTGGCCGTGGTGGTCCACCACCAGGTTCACGCTGCAGCGCGCCAGCAGGTCGTCGAGCGCGTCCTGGCGGTCCTGCTCGGCGTCTTCGCTGTTGCTGTTGTTGCTGCTGCTGCCGTCGTTACCGTTCCGGTCATTGCGATCGTCGCCGGCATCGCTGTCGTCGCCGCTCTCGAAAAGTTCGATGTTCTGCAGCACAGCGTGTTCCACCTGGTCCAGCCACTGGCCCAGCTTCACGGCGTCCTTGATGACGGGCTCGCTCAGGCCCTGGCGGATGTCGTGCAGGGCGTGCTGCACCAGCGGCTGCACGGTCTGGCGGCGCAACTGGGCCAGGGCCTCGTCGCGGGCGCGCTCCAGCGGGCGGGTGGTCTCGATGAAGCGGGTGATCTCGGCGCGCAGCGCGTGTTCGGCGGTGTCGATCTCGGCGCGGCGCTCGCGGGGCAGGGCGCGGGCTTCGGCTTCGGACAGCGGCAGGCCGCCGGGGCCGATGAGGGTGAACACCATCTGCCCGTTCTCGCGCGACAGGCGCACCTGGCGGGCTTCGGCAAAGGCGTCGAGCGTGGCGAACGCGCTGCGCTCCTGCTCTTGCCAGGCCTGCTCGATGCGCTCGGCGTCGGCCTTGAAGTCGGGACTGGCCAGGCGGCGCGGGATGTCGGCCTGCAGGTTCTTGCCCATGTCGGCCATGCGTTGGCGCAGCACGCGGCCCTGGCCGGGCGGCAGGCGCAGGGCGCGGGGGCGGTCGGGCTGGTCGAAGTTGTGCAGGTAGCACAGGTCGGGTGGCACGGGCCGCGCGGCGGCGGCCGTCTGCATGGCCTGGCGCAGCAGCGACGCGCGGCCGCTGCCCACTTCGCCCAGCACGAACAGGTGGTAGTCGGGCTGCAGCATGTTCAGCCCGAACTGCGCGGCGGCGTGGGCGCGCTCCTGGCCGATCCAGGGCAGGGGCAGGTCTTGCAGCTCGGCGGTGCTGGCAAAGCCGAGGGTGGAGGGGTCGATGGTCAGCCGCAGCTGGTGGGGAGCAAGGGGCAAGGCGGGCATGGGGGCGGGCGGGCGGCAGGCGGGTGCGTCACACGGCGCCTGCTTGGGGTTATGAAGTCAAATAGCTGCCTACCGCTGGATGGTAGGGTGGTAGCAGCTATCAAAATGATAGTAATCCGAAGGGCGGTCTGGGCGCTGGTCTGAGCGGGCCACGGTCAGACCGCGTGCGGGCCTGGGCCTCAGCCGCGCGCCACCGGGCATTGGCCCGCAGGGGCGCCACCGGCCAGCGCACGGCTTTTGGCGTCGGCCAGGGCTGCGGCGCCGGGCATCTCGGTGGGCCAGCCGGCCAGGTGCTGCTGGGCGATGCGCGACAGGGCGGTGATCCAGTGGTTGTTGTCGTTCAGGCACGGGATGTAGTGAAACTCCTGGCCGCCCGCGTGCAGGAAAGCCTCGCGCACTTCCATGTTGATTTCTTCCAGCGTCTCCAGGCAGTCGCTGGTAAAGCCCGGGCACACCACGTCCACGCGCCGCGTGCCGGCCTTGCCCAGCGCCTCGATGGTGGGCTGGGTGTAGGGCTCCAGCCACTTGGCCTTGCCAAAGCGCGACTGGAAGGTGATGCGGTAGCGCTCTTCGCGCAGGCCCAGGCGCTCGGCCAGCAGGCGGCCGGTCTTGCGGGCCTCGCAGTGGTAGGGGTCGCCCAGGTGCAGGGTGCGCTCGGGCACGCCATGAAAGCTCATCACCAGCTGGTCGGGCTGGCCGTGGTGCTTCCAGTGGGTTTCGATGGTGCGGGCCAGCGCGTCGATGTAGCCGGGGGCGTCGTGGTAGCGGTTGACGAAGCGCAGCTCGGGCACGTGGCGGGTGCGTGCGGCCCAGGCGTACACCGCGTCGAACAGGCTGGCGGTGGTGGTGCCGGAGTACTGCGGGTACAGCGGCAGGATCAGGATGCGCGTGGCGCCTTCGGCCTTCAAGGCGTCGAGCTGGCTGTCGATGGAGGGGTTGCCGTAGCGCATGGCGTGGCGCACCAGCACCGCGTGCCCGGCCTCGCCCAGCCAGCCGCGCAGCAGCGTGGCCTGCCTGGCCGTCCACACCGCCAGGGGCGAGCCTTCGGCCGTCCAGATGCTGGCGTACTTGGCGGCCGACTTGGCGGGGCGGGTGCGCAGGATGATGCCGTGCAGGATGGGCAGCCACGCCAGCCTGGGGATCTCCACCACGCGGTGGTCGCCCAGGAACTGCGCCAGGTAACGCCGCACGGCGGGCGCGGTGGCTGCGTCGGGCGTGCCCAGGTTGCACAGCAGCACTGCGGTTCGCTCGGCCTGGCCGTGGGTGTAAGGGGGTTCGGGGCGGAAGGAGGGCATGCGGCATTTTCGCCCACGCGTGGTGCCTGGTGTCCAACAGGGCTTCAACGCCATCGCAGGGGCCGTTTTGACGGCAGTCGGGTAATCCCCAATGCGGCTATGAAACCGGTTTCATAAACTCTGCGCATTCCATCCGAACCACCCACGCCGTGAATTACCAGTTCCAGTTCGACGCCGTTTTTGCCGCATGGCCGCTGCTGCTCAAAGGCACGTGGATCACCGTGCAGCTGTCACTCACCGCCACCGTGCTGGGGCTGGTGGTGGCCGTGTTCTGCGCCTGGGGCAAGACGGGCGGGCCCGCGTGGCTGCGGTTCTTGATCAATGCGTACATCGAGGTCATCCGCAACACGCCGTTCATCGTGCAGCTGTTTTTTTTCTTCTTCGCGCTGCCCTCCATCGGCCTGCGCTGGTCGCCCTACACGGCGGCGCTGACCGCGATGGTGGTCAACCTGGGGGCGTACGCGGCTGAGATCGTGCGGGCGGGCATCGAGTCCATTCCCAAGGGGCAGATCGAGGCGGGCAAGGCGCTCAACCTGAAGCCCTGGGAGATCTTTCGCTTCGTCATCCTGAAGCCCGCGCTCAAGGCCATCTACCCCGCGCTCACCAGCCAGTTCATTTTGCTGATGCTCAGCTCGGCCGTGGTGTCGGTGATCTCGGCGGACGACCTGACGTCGGTGGCGGCCAACCTGCAGTCGCAGACGTTTCGCAGCTTCGAGATCTACATCGTGGTGGCGGTGATCTACCTGGCGCTGGCGCTGTCGTTCTCGGCGCTGTTCAAGCTGATCTACCAGCGCGCGCTCAACTACCCCGACCGTCGCTGAGGAAATCAAGTCATGCGTACCTTCGGACTCTCCGAATTCCTCTTCATCGTGCAGGCCGCGCAGTGGACGCTGGCGCTGTCGGCCATCGCGTTCGTGGGCGGGGCGCTGCTGGGCCTGGTGGTGGCGCTGTCGCGCACGTCTGAAAACGCCGTGGCGCGCAATGCGTCGCGGGTGTTCATCCAGGTGTTTCAGGGCACGCCGCTGCTGCTGCAGCTGTTTTTGATCTTCTTCGGCGCGCCGGTGCTGGGCCTGGACATCAACCCCTGGGTGGCGGCGGGTGTGGCGCTGGTGCTCAATAGCGCGGCGTTCCTGGCCGAGATCTGGCGCGGCTGCATCGAGGCGGTGCCGCGCGGCCAGTGGGAGGCCGCGCAGGCCCTGAACCTGAGCTACATCAACCGCATGCGCTTCGTGGTGCTGCCGCAGGCTTTCAAGATCGCGCTGCCGCCCACCGTGGGCTACACGGTGCAGATCATCAAGGGCACCTCGCTGGCCGCCATCATCGGTTTCACCGAGATCACGCGGGCCGGGCAGATCATCAACAACGCGACCTTCCAGCCGCTGCATGTGTTCACGACCGTGGCGGCGCTGTACTTCGTGATCTGCTGGCCGCTGTCGCTGCTGGCGGCGCGCATGGAGCGCAAGCGGGCCCGGGCGCTCGCGCGCTGACGGCAGCGCCGCCAACGCCAACAGCGCCTTCGTTCATTCATTGCTTTTTTATCTCTCGTTCACAACCACTACCAGGAGACATGCCATGACCTTTTCTCTGCACCGCCGCACCGTCACCACCGCCTTGGCCGCACTGGGCCTGGGCGCCGCGCTCACGGCGTTTGCGCCGCTGGCCTCGGCACAGTCCGTGGCCGACATCAAGAAGAAGGGCGAGCTCACCATCGGCATGCTGGTGGACTTTCCGCCCTACGGCACGACCAACGCGCAGAACCAGCCTGACGGCTACGACGCCGACGTGGCCAAGCTGCTGGCCAAGGAGCTGGGCGTCAAAGCCAACATCGTGCCCGTCACCGGCCCCAACCGCATTCCGTTTTTGCTGACCAACAAGGTCGATGTGCTGGTGGCGTCGCTCGCCATCACGCCCGAGCGCGCCAAGCAGGTGCAGTTCTCGCAGCCCTACGCGGCCGCCACCATCGTGCTGTACGGCAAGACCGGCAGCGCCATCAAGAGCGCGGCGGACCTGAAGGGCGTGCGCGTGGGCGTGGCCCGTGCCAGCACGCAGGATGTGGCCGTGACCAAGGCCGCGCCCGAGGGCACCGAGATCCGCCGCTTCGACGACGACGCATCGGCCATGCAGGCGCTGATCTCCGGCCAGGTCGATGCCATCGGCTGCTCGGTCACCGTGGCCGCACAGATCGCCAAGCGCGTGCCCGCCAACACCTTCGAGAACAAGTTCAACCTGCTGCAGCAGGCCATGGGCATCGCCCTGCGCCCCGGCCAGGACGAGCTGACCCGCGCCGTGAACGACTTCGTGGCGCGCAACACGGCCAACGGCGAGCTGAACAAGCTGTATCAAAAGTGGCTGGGCGCGGATCTGCCCAAGCTTCAGTAATCCATATCGCTTGAGCGTGAGCCCCAGCCACCCCAGGAGCCTTTGACAATGACGGACGCAGCCACGACGACGACCACCGCCGGTGCACCCCCCATCATCACGATGGAGGGTGTGAACAAGTGGTACGACAGCTTTCAGGTGCTGACCGACATCGACCTGTCGGTGCGGGCCGGCGAGCGCATCGTGATCTGCGGGCCGTCGGGCTCGGGCAAGTCCACGCTGATTCGCTGCATCAACCGACTGGAGACGGTGCAAAAGGGCCGCATCGTGGTCGACGGCATCGACCTCACCGCCGGCGGCAAGAACGTGGACGCGGTGCGTGCCGAGGTGGGCATGGTGTTCCAGCAGTTCAACCTGTTCCCGCACCTCACCATCCTGGAGAACTGCACGCTGGCGCCCATGCGGTCGCGCGGCATGAGCAAGGCCGAGGCCGAAGAGGTCGCCATGAAGTACCTCACGCGCGTGCGCATCCCTGAGCAGGCGCACAAGCACCCCAGCCAGCTGTCGGGCGGGCAGCAGCAGCGCGTGGCCATTGCCCGCGCGCTGTGCATGGCCCCCAAGGTGATGCTGTTCGACGAGCCCACGTCGGCGCTGGACCCGGAGATGGTCAAGGAAGTGCTGGACACCATGATCGGCCTGGCCGAGGACGGCATGACCATGCTGTGTGTGACGCACGAGATGGGCTTTGCGCGCAGCGTGGCCGACCGCGTGATCTTCATGGCCGAAGGAAAAATTCTGGAGCAGGCCCCGCCTGCGCAGTTCTTCGGCCAGCCGCAGCATGAGAAGACCCGCCAGTTCCTGGGCCAGATATTGAGCTCGCACAACGCCCACTGAATGGGCTGAGCGTTGGTGGCGCAAGTCCCGACAGACACCAAGCCCTGTGAAAGCCCGATCCACGGGCTTGAAAGAACACCCATGAAGGTATTGATTTCCCTGTCCTCCTTCGGCGCCGCCGAAACCGGGCGCCACGGCCAGCTGTGGTGCACCGACCTGGCCCGCCAGGCGGGCGCCGACGGCGTGGAAGTGCGCGGCGAGCTGCTGCGCGATGCCGCCACCGAGCTGCCCGCGCTGGCCGGCCGGGCCGCGGTGTACTCCAGCCCCGAAGGGCTGTGGACCCATGACGGTCTGCTGGACGAGGCCGCCCTGCAGCGCGGCATTCACGCATCGCGCGTGCTGCACGCACCGCGGCTGAAGATGTCCATCGGCGGCTTTGGTGCGAGCTTGCAGACATCGCAGACATCGCTGCAGCAGCTGAAGGCGCTGCTGGCAGCGGCCCCGCAGGTGGAGCTGGTCATCGAGAACGACCAGACCGCCACGGCCGGCACCCTGGCCGCCCTGCAGGCGTTCTTTGCCGCGCAGGCGCAGGCCGGGCTCGACCTGGGCATGACCTTCGACATGGGCAACTGGCACTGGCAGGGCGAATGCCCGCTGCAGGCCGCGCAGGCCCTGGCACAGCATGTGCGCTACGTGCACTGCAAGGGCGTGCAGCGCCTGCCGGCCAAGTGGATCGCGGTGCCGTTGGCGGAGTCGGTGGCGCCCTGGCGTGCCGTGCTGCGCGCGCTGCCGGCCGATGCGCCGCATGCCATCGAATACCCGCTGGCGGGCGACGACCTGGTGGCCGTCACGCGCGAGCAGGTGGACTTCATCCGTGCCGTGCGAGGTGCTGCATGAGCGACGCTGTTTCCAAATCCAACGACACCACATTCGACGTGGCGCTGTTCGGCGAAGCCATGCTGCTGCTGGTGGCCAACGAGCCCGGACCGCTGGAGAACGCCACGGGCTTTCACAAGCGCACCGCGGGGGCCGAGACCAACGTGGCCATTGGCCTGGCACGCCTGGGCCTGAAGGTGGGCTGGGCCAGCCGCCTGGGCACCGACTCCATGGGCCGCGCGCTGCTGGCCGCCATGCGCGGCGAAGGCATCGACTGCTCGCACGTGGTGTGCGATGCGGCCCAGCGCACGGGCTTTCAGTTCAAGGAACGCGTGACCGACGGGCGCGACCCGCAGGTCGAATACCACCGCAAGGGCTCGGCCGCCAGCCAGATGGGGCCGGCCGATGTGGACGAGCCCTGGCTGCGGTCTGCGCGCCACCTGCACGCCACGGGCGTGTTCGCGGCCATCTCGGACACCAGCCTGCAGGCGGCCATCCGCACGCTGGAGGTCGCGCGCGCCGCGGGTCGCACCATCTCGTTCGACCCCAACCTGCGCCCCACGCTCTGGGCATCGCCCGAGGCCATGCGCCACTGGATCAACACCCTGGCCGGCTATGCCGACTGGGTGCTGCCGGGCCTGGAAGAGGGCGTGTTCCTGACCGGCGAAACCACGCCCGAAGGCGTGGCGCGCTTCTACCGCGAGCGCGGCGCCAGGCTGGTGGTCGTGAAGCTCGGGCCCGAGGGCGCCTATTACGACAGCGACGTGGCCGGGACCGGCCGCGTGCCCGGCGTGCCCGTAGCCCAGGTGGTGGACACCGTGGGCGCGGGTGATGGCTTTGCGGTGGGCGTCATCAGCGCACTGCTCGAAGGCTTGCCCGTGCCCGCGGCCGTGCGCCGCGGCGCCTGGATTGGCGCGCGGGCGGTGCAGGTGCTGGGCGACACCGAAGGCCTGCCCACGCGGGCGCAGCTGCAGGAGGCCGGCCTGTGAACGTGTCCGCACCGGCGGTGCAGGGCAGGCCCGAGCGCAAGAAGGTGCTGGTCTTTCGTGAACTGCCGCCCGATCAGCTGGCGCGCCTGCAGGCCCTGCACGACGTGACGGTGGCCAATCCGCGCAAGCCCGAAGAGCGTGCACTGTTCGACGCAGCGCTGGGCCAGGCGCAGGGGCTCATCGGGTCGAGCTACCCCGTCGATGCCGCGCTGCTGGCGCGGGCGCCCCGGCTGGAGGTGGTCTCCAGCGTGTCGGTGGGCGTGGACAACTACGCCCTCGACGCACTGCAGGCCCGCGGCATCGTGCTGTGCCACACGCCCGGCGTGCTGGACGAAACCGTGGCCGACACCGTGTTCGCCCTGCTCATGGCCACCAGCCGTCGCGTGGTGGAGCTGGCGCAACTGGTGCGCGAGGGCCGCTGGACCAAGAACATCGGCGAAGACCTGTTCGGCAGCGATGTGCATGGCAAGACGCTGGGGCTGCTGGGCTTTGGCCGCATCGGCCAGGCCATCGCGCGCCGTGCGGCGCTGGGCTTTGGCATGCCCGTGGTCTACCACGCGCGCCGGCCGGTGGACCTGGCCGCCACTGCGCCTGAACTGGTGGGCAAGGCTGCGCACTTGCCGCTGGCCGAACTGCTGGCGCAGCCCGATTTTGTAGTGGCCATGCTGCCGCTGTCTGGCAGCACGCGGGGCCTGGTCAATGCCGACGTCTTTGCCGCCATGAAGCCCGGCGCCATCTTCATCAACGGCGGGCGCGGCGCCACGGTGGTCGAGCAGGACCTGCTGCACGCTCTCGACCACGGCACGCTGCGCGCAGCGGGCCTGGATGTGTTTGCCACCGAGCCGTTGCCGCTCGACTCGCCCCTGCGCACCCACCCGCGGGTGACGCCGCTGCCGCACATCGGCTCGGCCACGCACGGCACGCGCCACGCCATGGCCGTGCTGGCCACCACCAACTTGCTGCAGGCGCTGGCCGGTGATCGGCCCGCCGCCGTGTATAACGCCGCGCAAGCATGACCTCACCGACACCCGCACCATCCGCGACACCCGGCACGCCCCGCGCCCGCCCCACCATCGCCGATGTCGCGGCCGAGGCGGGCGTGTCCAAGGCCACGGTGTCGCGCTACTTCAACCACCGCGAGCGCCTGCTCAGCCCCGACATCGCAGCCCGCGTCGAGGCCGCCATCGCCAAGCTGGCCTACGTGCCCAGCCCCATGGCCCAGGCGCTCAGCCACGGCCGCTCGCGCCTCATCGGCCTGGTGGTGGCCGACATCACCAACCCGTATTCGGTGGCCGTGCTGCGCGGCGCCGAAAAGGCGTGCCAGGAGGCAGGCTACCTGGTGATGCTGTTCAACCTGGGCAACGACCGCGAACGCGAGCGCGCGGCCATCGATGCGCTGGCGAGCTACCAGGTGGACGGATTCATCCTCAACACGCTGGGGCAGGGCGAGGGCCTGGCCGACGTGAACACGCTGCACGGCAAGCCCGCGGTGCTGGTGGACCGCCGGCACGCGGGCCTCGACGCGGATTTTGTGGCGCTGGACAATGAAGCGGCCATGCGCGAAACCTGCGCGCACCTCGTGGCGCAGGGCTGGCAGAGCCTGCTGTATGTCACCCAGCCCCTGCAGGGCGTGAGCTCGCGGCTGGAGCGCACCGCGGCGTTTCGGGCGTGCATTTCGGCGCAGGGTCCAAATGTGCGCGGCGAGGTGCTGGAGATCGATGCGCAGCAGGGCGAGGACGCCCTGGCCCGGGCGCTGGCGGACTTTCGCGAACGTGCCGGTGCAAACGTTGCAAACGTTGCAAAGGGGCGCTGCGCCGTGGTGGCCGGCAACTCGGTCGTCACGCTGCGCGTGGCGGCGGCGGTGGCAAGGCTGCAGTGGACCTTCGGGCAGGAGCTGGGCTTTGTGGGTTTCGACGACCCCGAATGGGCGCCGCTGATTCGCCCGGGGTTGAGCACCGTGGCCCAGCCGACCGACGCCATCGGCCAGCGCGCCGCCCAGTGCCTGCTGGAGCGCATTGGCGGGCTGCAGGGCGCCGTGCGTGAGAACCTGCTGCCGGGCACGCTGATCGTGCGGGGTTCGTCACTGGGCGTGTGATCGGGATTGGCGGTCCGTCATTCGATTGCATACCGCCTACCCGGTACCAGCCTGTCCGTACCACCGCCCCATACCGTTCACCCCATGCCGTTCGGGCTGAGCTTGTCGAAGCCTCGCACAGCGCAGTCCATCCGCCGCAGCAAATCGCTGCGTTATGCTGTGCCATCGCAGTCCGGCCCCCCGCCGGGCCCTCCACCCACGCTGATTTTCTGCAGGTGCGCCCCCGTGCTGACTCCCTCCCTGGACATCCCCCGCATCCGCGCCATCACCATCGACCTGGACGACACGCTGTGGCCCATCTGGCCCACCATCGAGCGGGCCGAAGCCGTGCTGCTGCAGTGGATGACCGAGCACGCGCCCGCCACGGCGCGCCTGTTTCAGAGCACCGAGGCGCTGCGCGCCATCCGCAACCAGATGGTGAACCTGCGGCCCGACCTGCAGCACGACCTGAGCGCGCTGCGCCGCGAATCCATCCGCCTGGCACTGACCCAGGCGGGCGACGATGGCGCGCTGGCCGAGCCTGCGTTCGATCTGTTCTTTGCCGAGCGCCAGCGCGTGACGCTGTTCGACGATGCGCACGAGACGCTGGCCTTCCTGTCGTCGCGCTACCCGGTGGTGGCGGTGTCCAACGGCAATGCCGACATCCACAAGGTGGGCATCGGCCATTACTTCAAGGACAGCCTGAGTGCGTCGGTGCTCGGTGTGGCCAAGCCCGATGCACGCATCTTCCAGGCGGCTGCGCAGGCCGTGCAGGTGCAGCCGCACGAGGTACTGCACGTGGGCGACGACGCCACGCTGGATGCACGCGGCGCCATGGATGCCGGCATGCAGGCCGTGTGGCTCAACCCTGCCGAAGCCGCCTGGCCGTACGACACGCCGCCGCACGCTACGGTGAGCAGCCTGACCGAACTGTGCCGGCTGCTGGCCTGACGCTGTAGCTGCGCCGTCAATGCACCATGCCCCGCGCGACGGGGCATTTTCTTGTCCCAGGTCAAGAACACGCCAGACGCCGTATCCGCCGCCTTGATCGTGGCCAGCGGCCCGGCCACACTGCAGGCCATGCCGCGAAACCCCCCTGACCTGCCTGCCTTGCCTACCGTGCGCACCATCGGGCTCATGCAGCCCATGACCTGGCTGGTGCTGGCCTGGCGCGACATGGGCCGCGCGGGCTGGGTGAGCTTTGCGCACGGGCTGGTACTGGCGCTGGTCGGCGCCGCGATCTTGGCAGTGGGCCACCACCGGTTCTGGCTGCTGGCCGGGGCGCTGTCGGGCTTTCTGGTGGTGGCGCCGGTGCTGGCCACCAGCCTGTATGCGCTGAGCCGCGCGCTGGAGCGGGCCGAGCCCGCCACCTGGGGCGTGGTGCTCAAGACCTGGCTCAATTGGCAGAACCACCACACCAAAAAGTGGGGCAGCGACTACTGGTGCATGCTGCAGTTCGGCGCACTGCTGGCTCTGGCCGCCACGGGCTGGGTGCTGACGTCGGCCGCGCTCATCACGTTGCTGGCGCCCGTGCCCATCGCCACGCCGCTCGACTTTTTGCGCTATGTAGTGCTGGCCCGCGAGGGCTGGCTGTTCGAGATCTGGCTGGCGCTGGGCAGCCTGATGGCGGCGCCGATTTTTGCGTCCAGCGTGGTGGCCATGCCGCTGCTGCTGGACCGGCGTGCCACGCTGCGGCAGGCGGTGCTGACCAGCTGGCAGGCCGTGCTGTGCAACCCGCTGCCCATGGCGTTCTGGGCGGCGCTGATCCTTGGCTTCACGCTGCTGGGGCTGGGTTCGCTGCTGCTCGGCCTGGTCGCTGTGATGCCCATGCTGGGCCACGCCAGCTGGCATGCGTACAGGGACCTGGTGGATGCGTCGAGCCTGCCCGAGCGGGATGCCGGCGCGATTGCACCACGCGACAGCGGGGTGGCGCCGTGATCTTCGGCTTCACCGAGGCGCAGATATCGGGCTTCTTTCTGACCTACGGCGTGGGCGCGTTCATCGCGTACATGCTGTTCATCATCGGCCAGCTGGCGTGGGAGTCCAAGGCCGGCCGGTTCGGCACCTTCGTGCTGTTTCTGGGGCTGGGCGTGGGCTTCATCGGTTTCCTGGCCAAGGTGGTCATCCAGTGGTGGCTTGAAAAGTAGACCGGCAGCAGAAGTGCCACCGAGGCGTTGTGCTCAACCAGCCTTGGGCTTGCGCAATGTGGACCGCACGGGTCGGCTCGATGATGGGCTGCGCGTGGCGGTGCGCCGGTGCTGTGCCTGGCGTGCGGCCTGGCGCAACAACCCTGCCGATGCAGCGACGCGCGGTTGGGCGGGGCCCCGCCATCCTTGCGGCGCAGGCCAGTAGGCACTGGCGGGCAGGCCGTCGGCATGCACAGCGTGCCGTGCCAGCTGGCTGGTGCGGGGCGCCCACCAACCAGCGCCCAGGTGCGACTGCGGTACGTGGCTGCGGGGCGGGCCGCGGCGGCGGCTGAGAGGGCCATGGAGCCTTGCCAGGGTAGGGGGCAAATAGCGAATTCTTGGCATGGCGGGTGCGTGCTCCGGCGGCATGATGGGGCGCCGGTAATAGGGTGGTGTGGCAAGTGAAAGCCGGTGGACGGCAGATCAAAGAGGGGCTGTGCGGGCCGGCTAGTAGCTGAGCTTGGGATACCAGTCCTTGCCGCGCCCTTCGGGCGTCAGGTCCAGCAGCGACCACAACGCGGCGATGTCCGGTGCATCGCGCGGGTCCTGGCCGGGGTCTGCCATCTCGCGCGTCATTTCGCTGGCCCAGAACAGGCGCACCTCGCTGCCTGTGCGCTGGAACACGATGAGCGCGGGGTACTCGCTGCCGTCCGGCAGCAGGATGCCCAGGTCCTGGGCGTAGTCGTCGCCCACGGTCTGTACAAAGCGCAGGTCCCGCCAGCCGCGCTCCTGCGCAAACGCCAGCTGGCGCTCCACCGGTGAGCGGCCCAGCACCTTCAGGGCTGCCTTCTGCTGCACGTCGGCGGCATTGCCGTTGACCGCGCCCAGCCAGTTGGTGCACATGGGGCAGGGGCGCTCGCGCTGCGGCCCGTACATCCAGAAGTAGGTGATCAGGGTGGTCTTGTCGCCGAACAGGTCGGCCAGGCCCAGATCGGCCCCATGCTCGTCCTTGAAGCGGTAGTCCTTGCGGATCACCGGGCCGGGTGGCAGGGCGCGCCGCTGCTCGGCCACGCGCGTCATGTGCCGGCGCAATTCGATCTCGTCGGCCAGCAGGGCGCGGCGCGCTGACTCGTACTGCGGCGATGCGCCGGGGAAGGGGGTGTGGGCGTGGCGGGCCAGTTCGGTGGCCGGCGTCAGATGGTCGGACATGGGCTTCTCCGGTGGTCGGCGTGTGCGTGGGGCGGTCTGTTCATGCAGCCTCGCCCGGTGTGCCCAGGCGGCAAGTAGGAAAAGCCTGTAGTGCCGTGCAGGCGCAGTCCTTCAGGGCTGCGGCTGCGCACCGCCACGCCGCCACGCCGCCACGCCGCCCCGACGTCGCTACGTCGCTACGTCGCTACGTCGCCGCTACACGGCTGCCATCGCGCGGCCTCAGCGCACCCAGGTCCGCAGGCCGAGGTCTTGCGCCAGGCGCCGGTACTCCGCCAGGCTGCGCTGCACGAAGGCCTCGAGGTCTGCGCCCGTGAGCGCAAACGGGTACAGCCCGTACTGGGCACACAGGGCGGCATAGCCCGGGGCGGCCAGGGCGTCGTGCAGTGCCGCCGTCCAGGCGCGCACCGCGGCGTCTGGTGCGCTGGCGGCCATGTACACGCCCCGGACGGTGGGCCAGATCAGGTCCACGCCCTGCTCGCGGGCCGTGGGCAGGCCCGACAGGTTGCCCGCCAGCCGCTCTTTCGACAACACGGCCAGCACGCGCAGCGGTGCGCCCTGTGCCGCGGCCTGCATGGCCTCGGCCGCGTCGCCGGTGAACACGTCGATGTGCCCGCCGCGCAGGGCCTTGAGCGCCTCGCCACCGCCTTCGAACGACACGAAGCGCATGCGCTTGTGATCCTGCCCTGCGGACCGCACCAGCTGGGCGGCCTTGATCCAGTCCTGGCTGCCCAGCGTGCCGCCCGCGCCGAACACGACGCGGTTGGTGTCCTTGCGCAGCGCGGCAGCCACGTCCTGCAGGCGCTGGTAGGGCGCATCGCGGTGCACCGCCACCACGCCGTAGTCGGTGCCCAGCGTCGCGATCCAGCGCACGGCACTGACGGGGTGCGGGCCGAACCGGCCCTGCGCGATGTTGAGCAGCGACCCGCTGGAGAACGCCACCAGCGTGCCGGGCCCGCCCAGCCGTCCGGTGGCCACCTGGTCGAATGCCAGCGCGCCGATGCCGCCGGGCAGGTAGCGGGTGCGCAGCGGCGTGCGCGTGGGCCGCACGGCCTGCAGTGCCTGCCCGGCCAGGCCGCAGGTCAGGTCGAACCCGCCGCCGGGGCGCGACGGGGCGATGCATTCGGCGGGCTCGGTGGAGGCGTCGGCCACCGCCGCCAGGGCCGGCACGGGGCCGACGGCGCCTGCGCCCGCAGCCAGCGCTGCGACCAGCACCTTTCGGCGGCTCGGCAGCGCGGTGGTATCGCCCGGGTTCGGCCCGCCCCAGGATGAAAACGGCGTCCTCGCGGGCAGCGAATCCGACAGGGTAGGGAGCGCGGGGGCCATATGTTTCATGAACGTGGCCACCAGAGTATGGCCAAAAGGCCCGGGCCGTCGCTGCGCGCCTCCAGCCGCAGGCGGCCGCGGTGGCGCTCGGCGATGGAGCGGGCGATGGCCAGCCCCAGGCCCGATCCGCCGGCCACGGCCTGCGAGCCGCGCCGGTAGCGGTGGCCCAGCGCGTCGCGTTCTTCGGGCGACAGGCCGGGGCCGTTGTCTTCCACGCTCAGGCTCCAGCCCAGGCTGTCGCCGGCGGCCGACACCGTGATGGTGCCGCGCTGCGGGGTGTAGGCGATGGCGTTCGCGGCCAGGTTGGTCAGCGCCTCGCGCAGCAGGCCGCTGTCGGCCACCGCGGCGATGTCGGCCGTGGCGGTGTGGATGCCGAAGTCGATCTGCTTGGCGCGGGCCTGCGGCAGCAGCTCCAGCGCCACGGTGCGCAGCAGCGCGGCCAGGTCGCACGGGGCCAGGTCCACGGCGGCGGTATCGCTGCGGCCCAGGGCCAGCAGTTGCTGGGTGCTGCGCGTGGCGCGCGCGATCTCGTTGCCCAGGGCCGCCAGCGTGTCTTGCACCCGGGCCGCGTCGGGCTCGCGGCGCGCGTAGTCGATCTGCATCTGCAGCGTGGTCAGGTGCGTGCGCAACTGGTGCGATGCGTCGTCCAGAAACTGCCGCTGCTGCGCCACCAGGCCTTGCGTGCGGCCCATCTGCGCGTTGACGGCGGTGACCAGCGGGCGGATGTCGGCGGGCAGGTCATCGCCGGCGATGGGCGTCATGTCGTCGGGGCTGCGGGCCTGGACCTCGCGGGCCAGGCGGGCCAGGGGACGCAGCGCCAGGGCCAGCGTGGCCCCTGTGCCCAGCACCATCAGCGCCAGCACCAGGCCGTCGCGCAGCGCCGCGCGGCGCACGAAGCGGCGGGTGAAGTCCTGCCGCGACTGCGTGCTTTCGGCCACCTGCACCAGCACGCTGGCGGACTCAGGGGGCGACGCGGTGGTCGCGCCGGGGTTCGAGCCCGTGGCTGCGGCAGGCCCGTCCACCGCGCGGCGGTACGCGGCCAGCCGCACCGACTCGCCGAAGTAGGTGGCGTCGTAAAAGCGCGGCACGCCGGTCTCCAGCGCGCCAAGCGGCAGGGGCAGGTCGGCGTTGCCCAGCTCCACCAGCCCATCGGACGATGCCACACGAAAGTACACGCGCCCGCTGGCCGTGAGCTCAAAGAATTCGAGCATGGTGTAGGGCAGCTCGGCCGACAGCCCGCCGGACGCGGTGGAGATGTTGGCATCGATGGATTTGAGCGCCCCCAGCAGCGACCGGTCGTACGCCGCGTTGGCGGCCTCCAGCGCGTCGTGCCGCGTCATCCACAGCTCCACGCCGGTCACCACCGCCAGCAGCGGCAGCAGCAGGCAGGCGAGAAGGCGCCAGAGGCTGGCACGGCGAAGGCGCTGCATCAGGGGCACAGCGACGCCCCGTGATGGCGATCAGCAGCAGCCGTCGATGGGCGCTCAGTCCCTGCGAGCGCCACCGTGGATCTGGCTCCGCCAGTCCACCGGTGGCGTCCCCCCCCAGGGGGGAAGACGCGCAGCGGCTCAGGGGGGAACATCACCAGCCTCCAGCGCATAGCCCAGACCCCGCAGCGTGACGATGCGCACGCCACTCCCGTCGAGCCGCTTGCGCAGGCGGTGCACGAACACTTCCACCGCCTCGGGGTGCACGTCTTCATCGCCCACGAACACGCGGTCCAGGATCTGCTGCTTGGAAAACGGCTCGCCGCTGCGCTGCACCAGCACCCGCAGCACACCCTGCTCGCGCGGCGACAGGGCCAGGGGCTCTCCGTGCAGCACGAACTGCTTGCGGGCGGTGTCGTAGGCCAGTGGGCCGCAGGCCAGGCGTGGTGGGTCGGTGCCGCGCGCGCGGCGCACCAGCGCGTGCAGCCGGGCCTCCAGCTCGGCCAGCTCGAAGGGCTTGGCCAGAAAGTCGTCGGCCCCCGCGTTGAGCAGCCGCACGCGCTCGTCCAGCGAATCGCGCGCGGTGAGGATCAGCGTGGGCAGCCGCTGGTCCCGATCGCGCAGGCGCTGCAGCACCGCATGCCCGTCCAGGCCCGGCAGGCCCAGGTCCAGCACCAGCGCGTCGTAGTCGTCATGCTGCTGCAGCGACTTGTCGGCCACGCGGCCGTCGCTCACCCATTCCACCTGAATGCCGGCGTGCTCCAGCGCCCGGCTGAGCCAGGTGCCCAGGCTGTGTTCGTCTTCGGCCAGGAGGATGCGCATGGGTGGGATGCTAACGCGGCACCTTGAAACCGCAGCCCATGAAAGCCGAGACCGGACATACTCTGTCGATCACGGCGCAGGAGCAGCGGATGGGCAAGGAAGACGGATTGGTATCGAAGGTTCGGCGGCGCCAGTCGGCGGTACCGGGTGAGGTTGACACCGCGACCTGGTGGGCATCGGGCCTGGTGTTCCGCGCTGCCTGCAGCCTGTTGGGGCTGGCGTGCGGGTTGGTGATGGCGCTGTTGATCGTCGCCGTAGGGATGAGCATCGGTCAGTCTTTTGCGCAGATGCAGTCGTTGTTGCTCGCTGGTGCGTTGGCCGGCGCCGCAGGCGGTGCGGCAGCGCCCGAGATGCTGATCAAAGCCATCGCGGGCCTGTCGTATTTTCTGATGGGGTGGATCGCGGCCTGGGGCGGTGGTGAACCGCCCGAGGCGCCGCGCAACGATGGCTGGTTGACGGCCTGCGCCGTCTTCGGTGCGCTGTATGCGGTGGCGCTCAGCATTCTCTGGACTCTGCTGCGTTGAGGCCAGGGCAGTGCCAAGGCCCCGGGTCAGTCTGGTTTTACCTGCGCGCGCTTGAGCACCTTTTGCCAACGGGCCTGCTCGGCCGCGATGAACTGCGCAAACTGTGCGGGCGTGCCGCCGATGGCTTCTGCCGCGTCGCCGTTCAGGCGCTTGAGCGAGTCGGGCGCCTTGACGGCCTTGGCGGTTTCGATGGCCAGCTTGTCCAGGTGCTCCTTGGGCAGGGTGGCCGGGGCCAGCATGCCGTACCACTGCGTCATCTCAAAGCCCGGGAAGCCCTGCTCGGCCACGGTGGGCACGTCGGGCAGCTGGGGCAGGCGCTGGGCCGAGCCGGTGGCGATGCAGCGCACCTTGCCCGACTTGATGAAAGGCAGCAGGGCCGCGGCGCCCACGGCGGCGGCGTCGAGGCGGCCCGAGAGCAGGTCGGTCATCATGGGGCCGGTGCCGCGGTAGGGCACGTGCAGCATGAAGATCTCGGCCGTCATCTTGAGGTATTCGAACGCGAGGTGGCCCGCGCTGCCGTTGCCTGCCGAGCCGTAGCTGAGCTTGGCGGGGTTCTTCTTGGCGTAGGCGATGAACTCCTTGAGGTTCTTGGCCGGCACGTCGGGGTGCACCACGTACAGGCTGGGCACCTTGGCCAGCAGGCTCACGGGCTTGAAGTCCTTGTTGGCGTCATAGGGCAGCTTGTCGAAGATGTAGGGGTTGACGGCCAGCGTGCCGATGTGGCCCAGGATGACAGTGTGCTGGTCGTCGGCGCGCGCCACCTCCGACATCGCGATGTTGCCGGCGGCGCCGGGCTTGTTGTCCACGAACACGCTCTGGCCCAGCGTCTTGGTCAGCTCGGCCGCGGTGGAGCGCGCCACGATCTCGGAGCTGCCGCCCGGTGCAAACGGCACGACGAAGCGGATCGACTTGGCAGGCCAGGCCGCCTGGGCCGATGCCAGCGTGGGCAGCATGCCGCCGAGCGCGAGGGCGCCGCCAGCGCCCAGCAGGTGGCGCCGGGTGGGGTGCAGGTGGTGGGGGAATTGTGGGTCGATGGGCATGTGTGTCTCCGAGAAAGCCAGGTAGGCATGACAGAACGCGATGGTGCGCGCTGCGGGCTTTCGGAATGCTGTCAGTCGGCCTGGGGTTTTCCCGGGGGCGCGGCCGTCAGACGCTGGCCGCCACCGCGGTGCCGCTGAGCACCGCGCCTTCCAGCGTGGCGGGGTAGGGGCCGTCCACATAGTCGCCGCAGGCCGTCAGGCCGGGCAGCACCTGCAGGCCGGGGCGCGCCAGGCCGGGGGTGCAGGCGAAGGTGGCGCGTTTTTCCACCACGGTCTGCACGGGCTGCAAGGCGCTGATGCCCAGCTGCGCGGCGGCTTGCTGCAGCACCTGTTGCTCGATGTGAGAGCGCTCGCCGTCGCTGGCGCTCACCACGAAGGCCAGCAGCCCGTGCTGGCCGTCCAACTGGCCGCGGTCGAAAACGAACTGCGCGGGGCTGTGCGGCGTGCTGCGCAATGCCAGCATGGGCTGGGGCAGGCGTGCGCCTGGGGCATGGGCGTAGACCGTGGTGATGGCCTCAAAAAGCAGGGCGCCTGCCAACGTGCTCCACGGGCGGGCGCTCGCCAAACCGGCCTCACCGGCGACAGCCGCCACGAGCCTGCCGGCCTCCCACGACGGGCACGCGAGGGTCACGTGGTCGAAGACGTCGGGGGCGTCGTCAGCGGCGCCCAAGAGCCCGGCCGCACCGATGACCTGCCAGCGTCCCCCGGGCTGCGGCTGCAGCCGCAGTGCGCGCTGGCCGGTGATGACCTGGTGGCGGCCCTGGGCCGTCAGCCAGCGCACCGCAGGCTCGGGGAACAGCGCGCCCAGGTCAATGCGTGGCAGCAGCAGGTTGGAGCCGCCGCGCCCGCTGAACAGGCTGTCTTGCAGCACGCGCAGAAACACCTGGCCGCTGGCCTGGTGCGCGGGGGTGTTCAGGGCCGATACACACAGCGGGTCGATGAACTCGGCCATCAGGCGGGGCGTGAGCGGCGCGCACAGGTCGGCCACCGAGGTGGCGGGCGGGCAGCGGAAGCTCTTCAATTGCCACGCGGTGGCCGTGCGCAGCAGCGCCAGCTTGTCGCCAAAGCTCCAGCCCTTGGCACGCACGATGCCCAGCAGCGCATCCAGCGGTGGTGGCAGGTCGGGCAGCTGCAACCCCTGGCCGTCCGGAAACTGCAGCGTGAGCGGCAGGCGCAGCAGTGCGGTGCTGGCGTCCACCCCCACCAGGCGCATCAGGCGCAGGCTTTCAGCGTAGGCGCCGATGAGGATGTGCTGGCCGTTGTCGAGCGTGGCAGCCTCGCCCCCTGGCAGGGTGGCGGGCACGGCACGCGCCCGGCCGCCCACGGTGCGAGCGGCTTCGAACACCGTGACATCGCGCCCCGCCTGCGCATGCGCGATGGCCGCAGCCATGCCGGCCCAGCCGGCGCCGATGACGGCGACTTTCATCTCAGTACTTCCAGTCGTTCAGATGGAGGGGACGCGCTCACATCCGGCCCAGGGCCTGCACCTTCCACGCCAGCCAGAACTTGCGCAGGGGGGTGAGGCGGATGCGCTGGTGCAGCACCTGGAAGTTTTCGTGCTCGATCTCGCGCAGCAGCGTGCGGTAGATGCTGGCCATCATGAGGCCGGGCTTTTGCGCGCGGCGGTCGGCAGCGGGTAGCAGGGCCAGGGCCTCGTCGTAGAGGCGGTGCGCACGCTCCGCCTGAAAGCGCATCAGCGCGGTGAAGCGGTCGGAATACGTGCGCTTCAAGATCTCGTGTGCCTTCACGTCGAACTGCTGCAGTTCGCTGACGGGCAGGTAGATGCGGCCCATCATGGCGTCCTCGCCCACGTCGCGGATGATGTTGGTGAGCTGGAAGGCCAGGCCCAGGGTGTGGGCGTACTGCGTGGTGCGCTCGTCGGTCTGGCCGAAGATGCGCGCCGTGACCTCGCCCACGATGCCTGCCACCAGGTGGCAGTAGCCCTTGAGGCCTGCAAAGTCGAGGTAGCGCGTCTGCTCCAGGTCCATCTGGCAGCCGTCGATGACGGCCTGCAGGTGGCGTTGCTCGATGCCGTATTCGGCCGTGTGCGGCATCAGCGCCTGCATCACGGGGTGGGTGGGCTGGCCGGCATAGGACTTGGCCACTTCGGCCTGCCACCAGGCGAGTTTGGTGCGGGCCACGCCCGGGTCGGAGACTTCGTCCACCACATCATCCACTTCGCGGCAGAACGCGTAAAACGCCGTGATCGCGGCGCGGCGCGGCGCCGGCAGGAACAGGAAGGCGTAGTAGAAGCTGCTGCCCGAGGCCACGGCTTTTTGCTGTACGTATTGCTGTGGGGTCATGGGGTGAGATTGTCCCATGGGCCGGCGCGGCGGCTGGTGAGCCAAATTGCCGGCAGCCCGTGTTCTCGTGGGAAAGGAGGCGGTGCCAGAGACAGGATGCGTCCCGTTTGGTGGCGGAGGCTTCGTTCACCGCGCCGCCTACGAAACTGGCACTCTCCAGGCCAGTGCACCCGTGGAACTGGCTTCGCCAGGCCACCGGGTGCGTCCCCCCCGGGGGAAGGCGCGAAGCGACTCAGGGGGAGTCGACGCCTTTCAGGGGGGCTTCAGAACGCGATCTGCTCCACCCCGATGTCGCTCGGCCGGCGCAGGGCTTCCTTCATGAAGACGCTCATGGGCAGCAGCGTGCCCTGTTCCGAGCTGAACCATTTCTTGTACAGCGCGGTCAACTCGCCGTTCTGGATCATGCGGCGGGTGACGCGGTCCACGAGTTCCTTGAACTTGGGGTCTTCGCGGCGCAGGCCGATGCTGTAGGGCTCGACCGAGAGGCGCTTTTCCAGGAACTGGTACTCGTCCATGGACTTGCCCAGGCGGGTGAGCGGAATCCAGATGCCCGCGTCATCGGCGAACGCGGCGTCGGCGTCGCCCTTGACCAGGGCGTTCACTGCGTCGAGCGTGCTGTCGACCGGCACGTAGTTGAACTTGCGCGCAAAGGTGCGTTCGTTGGCCTTGAGCAGGTTTTCGTTGGTGGTCTTGCCCTGCACGGCGATCTTCTTGCCCTGCAGGTCGTCCAGCGTCTTGATGCCGGAGGTCTTTTTCACCAAAAACGCGGACGACGCCACGAAGATGTGGTGGCTGAAGGCGATTTCCTTCTGGCGCGCGGCGGTGTTGGCCGTGCCGCCGCACTCCAGGTCCACCACGTTGTTCTTCACGTCGGTGATGCGGTTCTTGCCGTCCACCAGCAGGTAGGTCAGCTTGAGGTCGGGCCGCTTGAGCTCTTTCTTGATCTCTTCAAAGATCTGCAGGCAGATGTCCACCGTGTAGCCCTGCACCTTGCCCGAGTTGGCGTCCTTGTACGAGAACGGCAGGGATTTTTCGCGGTGGCCCAGGCGCAGTTCGCCCGCGCTGGCAATGCGGCCCAGGGTGTCTTCGGCCCAGGCGGGTGCGGCGGCGGCGCACGCCAGGGCGGCCATCAGCGCCCACGGGCGCAGCATCGAGGAGATTTTCATGAAGGAGACCAACGGAGGAAGAAGAAGCAGAAGAAGCAGCGAAGCTGTGAACGGCGCCGCAGGGCGCCTGATGGGACACCCTGCGCCCGAGTGGGCCGGTGTGCTGAGCGCGGATTGTGTACCGGCGCCGCGTCAGTTGTATGCGTGGCCGGTGGCGGGCGTCAGCATTCCACAACATTCACCGCCAGGCCGCCGCGCGAGGTCTCCTTGTATTTCACCTTCATGTCGGCGCCGGTCTGCATCATGGTCTTGATCACCTTGTCGAGCGACACCACGTGCTGGCCGTCGCCGCGCAGCGCCATGCGGGCGGCGTTGATGGCCTTGATGGCGCCCATGGCGTTGCGCTCGATGCAGGGGATCTGCACCAGGCCGCCCACGGGGTCGCAGGTCATGCCCAGGTTGTGCTCCATGCCGATCTCGGCGGCGTTCTCGATCTGCTCGGGCGTGCCGCCCATCACGGCGGCCAGGGCGCCTGCGGCCATCGAGCAGGCCACGCCCACCTCGCCCTGGCAGCCCACCTCGGCACCTGACAGGGACGCGTTTTCCTTGTAGATGATGCCGATGGCGCCTGCGGTGAGCAAAAACGTGGCGATGCCGTCCTCGTTGGCGGCGCTGCCTTCCCGGGCGCCTTGCAAGAAGTTGACGTAGTAGTGCAGCACCGCCGGGATCACGCCCGCGGCGCCGTTGGTGGGGGCGGTCACGACGCGGCCGCCCGCGGCGTTTTCTTCGTTGACGGCCATGGCGTAGAGGTTCACCCAGTCCAGCATGGACAGCGGGTCGCGCAGCGCGGCCTCGGGATGGGCCTTCAGGTTGCGGTGCAGTTCGGCCGCGCGGCGGCGTACCCGCATCGGCCCGGGCAGGTGGCCGCTGCTGGCGCAGCCGCGCTGCACGGCGCCGGCCATGGTGCGCCAGATGGCCAGCAGCTGGCGCCGCACCTCGGGGGCGCTGCGCCAGTGCGCTTCGTTGACGGCCATGAGTTGCGCCGGCGTGAGGCCGGTGGCCTGGCACTGGGCCAGCAGTTCGGCGCCGGTGCGAAAGGGGTGGGGCAGGCCCTGCGCGTGGCCGGCGCTGCCGGGCTGTGCACTGCCGGCCTGGTTCAGCACCCGTGCACCAGCGGCGTCGATGACGAAGCCGCCGCCTACCGAGTAGTACTCGCGCTGGGCGATCTCCGTGCCCTGGGCATCGAACGCGTGAAAGCACATGCCGTTGGGGTGCAGGGGCAGGCTCTTGCGGCGAAAGAGCAGGTGCTCTTTTTCGATGAAGGGCACGGTGCGCTCGCCCAGCAGGTTCAGCGTCTGGCTGGCCCGGATGGCGGCGATGGTCGGGTCGATCTGGTCGGGGTCGATGGTGTCGGGCTCGAAGCCCGCCAGGCCCAGCAGCACGGCCTTGTCGGTGCCGTGGCCCACGCCGGTGGCTGACAGCGAGCCGAACAGTTCGACCGCAATGCCCTGCACCGCGGCCAAGCCCGGGCCGGCCTGCAGGTGGCAGGCAAACTGTCGTGCCGCGATCATGGGCCCCACGGTGTGGGAGCTGGACGGGCCGATGCCGATCTTGAAGAGGTCGAAAACGCTGACAGACATGGTGGTGTGCGGGTGTCCGGGGGGTCCGGGTAGGGCCGAGGCTGCGTGGATGCCATGCCGGGCATGGAAAGCAGCGGTGGCGCGGGTGGCGCCACCGCCGGTCTGTCTGTCTTTGAGAACAGGGTCTGAAACAACATCCTTCGTACCGCCAGCGCTCTTGGTGCTGGAGTGGGCGCGAGGCTAACTGCGCCGGGGCTGGCCGGCACACGCGCAAACCCTGAGTGGGGCGAAGGCGTTCCGCCGGATGCTGTTGGCGCATCCCATCAAAATGTCAAAAATGATAGCAGCTAGCGCTTTCCAGGAGCGCGGTAGCGGCGGTTTTTGATCAATATTTCCAGCGCAAATCGGCCGCCGAATGGCCGCGCTTGCCGCCCATGAATGTTTCTTACAGTCGGCCGGCGGGCGCGCTGATCGGTCGTTCAGCCGTCAGCAGCCGGTCAGTCCGCCGGGGTGGCGGGCCGGGCGACCACCAGGGCCATCCCCAGGTCGGCGTGCGGCGTGGCGCCGGGTGGTTGCCGCACCAGGCGCGTGCAGCCAGAGCGGCGTGCGGCCCAGGTGCGCAGCAAGGCCTCGACCGCCGGGCAGGCGGCAGGCTCGCGCACGAAGACTTCGCACGACACCATCCGGTCCAGGCTGGCTCCGGCCTCGTGCACCAGGCGCTCCGTGGCGGCCAGCACCTGGGCGAACTGGCGCGGGGCATCCTGCGGGTCCGCCCCGGCCGGTGCACCCCCTGCGATGTACGCCACGCGCACGGACAGCGCACCGGGCGTGTGCCGCACGCCCACGCACAGCGGCACCCGGGCCGCGTTTGGGGGCAGGGGCGTTGCGATGCCCGTCATGCAGCAGGGGCCCGGGGCGTGGCTGCCGGCGTGCGCACCGCCCCCGCACACATCGCCCACATCGCCCAACCCACAGGCCGTGTGCGCTGATCAGGGCCTGCAGCACGCTGCGCGGGGCCGGGCCCGCTCGGCCTGCGGGCCGGCCGCAGCGGGGCCGTGCAGGCACGGCACATAATGAGTAAATCTATCCAGTCGGTCGGCGTGTTTCCATGCATGGGCCTCATCGTACGAGGCAGTGCGGCGCGCGACTATCGACAATATTTCCGCCAATCATGAATTCATCTCATGTGACCGACGCGCGGCTGGCCGCTGGGTCTGCCGCATCCACCCCAATTGCAGGCAGCGCCGCACGCCGCTTGCCGCCGCTGAACATGCTGCGCGCCTTCGAGGCTGCCGGGCGGCTGCTCAGCGTGACCCACGCGGCGCGCGAGTTGAGCGTGACGCAAAGCGCCGTCAGCCACCAGATCAAGGCGCTGGAGGAATGGCTGGGCGTGGCGCTGGTCGGGCGCGACGGCCGGCGCCTGGCGCTGACCACGCCGGGCGCCGCGCTGCTGCCGGGCATCACCAGCGCGCTCGACCTGATGGCGCAGTCCACCGCCGGCATCGAGCGGCTCACCCGCCGCAACACGCTGGTGGTGAACGCCACGGCCACGCTGGCGTCGCAGTGGCTCATTCCGCGCCTGGCGGGCTTTTGCGCGCAGATCCCGGGGCTGGATGTGCAGCTGGTCACGACGGTGGGGTTCATGGATTTCGAGCCGGCGCAGTACGACGTGTCGATCCGCTGCTTTGCCGATGCCGACCTGGCGGCGCTGCCCGAGCGCAGCGGGTGGCGGGATGTGAGCCTGGGCGCCTTCATCCCCGACGCGCTCACGCCCGTGTGCAGCCCCGCGCTGCTGGCGGACGGCCGGGCCGTGGCGTCGCCCGAGGGACTGGCGCGCTTCACGCTGCTGCACAGCCGCTCCACGCCGCTGGTGTGGCAGCAGTGGCTGGGCGAGGCGGGCGCGCCCGGCCTGCAGCCCGCGGGCGACCTGGTGTTCGACCATGCCCACCTGAGCGTGCAGGCGGCCATCCAGGGCCTGGGCGTGGCGCTGGGCAACCCGCGTTTCCTGGGCGATGCGCTGGCCAGCGGGCTGCTGGTGATGCCGTTCGCCGACGTGCTGTCGGGCGAGAAGAAGTACTACTGGCTGCGGCCCGCCCGCGCCGCGCAGGACCCGGCGTCGGTGGCGTTCTGCGACTGGCTGTCGGCAGCCTGAGGCTGCGGGCGCGGCCCTGCGCCGAGCCGCCGCCTCCGGTCCCATCACATCACCACGGCGCGCGCCAGCATCACGCACCAGTCCCACGCATTCAGGCGCGGGCGGGTGTGCAGGCTGCCGCCCTGCAGTGCGTCGACTTTGTCGAGGATGCGCAGGCCGCCTTGCACCACCAAGCGCAGCTCCCAGCCCGCGCGGCCGGGCAGCCGGTGCACCAGGGGCGCGCCGCTGTGCATGCTGGCGCGGGCCCACCGGGCGCTGTTCACGATGAGCCGCACGTTTTCGGGCGTGCTGCGCAGTGCCAGCAGGTCGGCCTGGCTGGCGCCGTGGGTGACGCAGTCGGCGCGCGGCAGGTAGTGGCGGCCCCGGGGAATGTCCACCGACAGGTCCTGCCAGAAGTTGATGAGCTGCAGGGCGGTGCAGATGGCGTCGCTCTCGCGCAGCGCCTCGTCGCCGTGCACGCCGTACAGGTGCAGCAGCAGCCGGCCCACCGGGTTGGCGGAGCGGCGGCAGTAGTCCAGCAGCTCTGCACGGTCGGCGTAGCCCTCGGCGTCGCGCGTTTTTTCCACATCCTGCGCAAAGGCGCTGAGCAGGTCGGCCAACAGCGGCACCGGCAGCTGGTGGCTGCGCAGCACGGCCTGCAGCGGCAGGAAGACGCTGGCCCAGCGCGGCGATGGCGGCTGGCCCTGGGCAATCGCCATCAGGTCTGCGTGAAAAGCGGCCAGGTCGGCCAGGCGGTCGGCGGCGGGGGCGTCGCCTTCATCGGCGATGTCGTCGGCCGTGCGGGCAAAACCGTAGATGGCGGCAATCGGCTGGCGCAGGTGGGGCGGGCACAGCACCGAGGCGACGGGGAAGTTCTCGTAGTGCGTGACGGGGGCTGCCACGGCGTCGGCAGCGTTGGCCGCAGATGGCGAGGCCGCAATCGTGGCTGGGGCCTGGGCGGGTGAGGGGGGAGGGCTGGGGCGGTCGTTCACACCCCGAATTGTCGCTTGACAAGACGGGGCCGGTTCTCATAGATTACTAACCGGTCAGTCATTAAACAAAAACACATCCTGAGCGGATCGTTCGTCCGCCCTTCGGCGCGGGCTGTCTGCTTTGCGCTGTGCGTGCAATTCCTGGCTGCTTTCATCAATTTCAACGGATCTCCCATGCGCACTCCCTCCGCCAAGCGGTCTTCCCCATGGCCCCGCAGGTCGCTGCTGGTGCTGGCCACCGCGGCCTTGCTGGCCGCTTGCTCACGCCCGGCCCCTCCTGAGGAGCCTGTGCGCTCCGTCAAGCTGTTGACGGTGGGCGTGGGGGCGCTGCAATCGAGCCTCGAGTATTCGGGCGAAGTGCGCGCGCGCGTGGAGTCGCGCCTGGGGTTCCGGGTGGCGGGCAAGATCGTCAAGCGACAGGCCGAGCTGGGCCAGCGGGTGCGCGCGGGCGCGGTGCTGGCGCAGCTGGACCCCAAGGACTACCAACTGGCCACCGACGCCGCGCGGGCGCAACTGGCATCGGCCACCACGCAGCGCGACCTGGCCGCCGCCGACTACAAGCGCTACCAGGCGCTCAAGGACCAGAACTTCATCAGCGGTGCCGAGCTGGAGCGCCGCGATGCCACCTTGAAGGCCGCGCAGGCCACGCTGGACCAGGCGCGCGCGCAGCTGTCCTCGCAGGGCAACCAGGCCGCCTACACGACGCTGGTGGCCGATGTGTCGGGCGTGATCACCGGCATCGACGCCGAGCCGGGCCAGGTGGTGACCGCCGGCACTCCGGTGGTGCGCATTGCGCAGGACGGGCCGCGGGATGTGGTGTTTGCGGTGCCCGAGGACAAGGTCGGCGTGATCGCTCCGGACTCCGAGGTGACGGTGCGCGGTTGGTCCACCGGGGCCGAGCTGGTGGGCCGCGTGCGCGAAGTGGCCGCCAGCGCCGACGCCGCCACCCGCACCTACCAGGTCAAGGTCGCCATCGACGGCGCCGACGTGCCGCCACTGGGCTCCACCGTGTATGTGAAGCCCAAGGCGCTGAGCCATGTGGGCATTCCCGCCATCAAGCTGCCCACCAGCGCCTTGCGCCAGGAAGGCCAGACCACGGCGGTGTGGGTCTACGACGCCGCCAGCGGCACCGTCAAGTCGCAGGCGGTGCAGATCGCCACGGCCGATGGCAACGAGGCGGTGGTGGCCGGGGGCCTCACCCCGGGCATGCAGGTGGTGGCGACGGGCGTGCATGTGCTGTCGCCAGGGCAGAAGGTCGTGGTGTACCAGCCAAAAACGGCTGCAGCGCCCTCCAGTAAAGCGCAAGCAGCTACCAATACCGTAGCAGCCCCTGCACCGGCCGCCGTGCCGGCCCCGGCCCCGGCCGCGGCTCCCGCCACGGCGCCCGCCGCCAGCGCGAACGCCAAGTAAGGGCCGCTGCCATGACGCAAGTACAACCGAAGGAGGGGTTCAACCTCTCCAAGTGGGCGCTCGACCACCCCGCGCTCACGCGCTACCTGATGCTGGTGCTGATGCTGCTGGGCTTCATGGCCTACTTCCAGCTGGGGCAGGACGAAGACCCTCCGTTCACCTTCCGCGCGATGGTGGTCCGCACCTACTGGCCGGGCGCCACGGCGCAGCAGGTGGCCGAGCAGGTCACCGACAAGATCGAGCGCACGCTGCAAGAGGTGCCGTATGCGGACAAGATCCGCAGCTATTCCAAGCCCGGCGAGTCGCAGATCATTTTCCAGATCAAGGACTCCTCCAAGCCCGGCGACGTGGCCAATGTCTGGTACAGCGTGCGCAAGAAGGTGGGCGACATGCGCTACACCCTGCCGCAGGGCATCCAGGGCCCGTTCTTCAACGACGACTTCGGCGATGTGTACGGCGTGATCTACGCGCTGGAGTCCGAGGGCTTCAGCTACGCCGAACTCAAGCAATTTGCCGACGACGCCCGCCAGCAGCTGCTGCGCGTGCCCGACGTGGCCAAGGTGGAGCAGTTTGGCGTGCAGGACGAGAAGCTCTTCATCGAGATCTCGCAAAAGCGCCTGGCGCAGCTGGGCCTGGACATGAACCAAGTGCTGGCGCAGCTGGGCCAGCAGAACGCGGTGGAAAGCGCGGGCGCCATCCAGACGCCGCAGGACCAGGTGCAGGTGCGGGTCGAGGGGCAGTTCAATGCGGTGGAAGACCTGGCCGCCATGCCGATCCGCGGCCCCTCGGGCGCGCAGCTGCGCCTGTCGGACATCGCCGAGATCAAGCGCGGCTATGTGGACCCGGCCACCGTGAAGGTGCGCCACCAGGGGCGCGAGGTGATCGCGCTGGGTGTCTCCATGACCAAGGGCGGCGACATCATCGCCCTGGGCAAGGCACTGCACACGGCCACCGACCGCATCGCCGCGTCGCTGCCCGCCGGGGTCAAGCTGGTCAATGTGCAGGATCAGCCTACGGCGGTGTCCACGTCGGTCAATGAGTTTGTGAAGGTGCTGATCGAGGCCGTGGTCATCGTGCTGGCCGTGAGCTTCATCGCGCTGGGCTTTCACCGGCGGCCGGGCAAGCAGCCGCTGTGGAAGCGCTGGTACATCGACCCGCGCCCGGGCATGGTGGTGGGCATCACCATTCCGCTGGTGCTGGCCGTGACCTTCCTGGCCATGTGGTACTGGGGCATCGGCCTGCACAAGATCTCGCTGGGCTCGCTCATCATCGCGCTGGGCCTGCTGGTGGACGACGCGATCATCGCGGTCGAGATGATGGTGCTCAAGCTCGAAGAGGGCTACGACAAGGTGCGCGCCGCCACCTTCGCCTACGAGATCACCGCCATGCCCATGCTCACCGGCACGCTGATCACCGCCGCGGGCTTTCTGCCCATCGGCCTGGCCAAGTCGACGACGGGCGAATACACCTTCGCCATCTTCGCCGTGACCGTGATCGCGCTGGTCCTGAGCTGGATCGTGTCGGTGTACTTCGTGCCCTACCTGGGGACGCTGCTGCTGAAGGTGCCCGAGCACGTGCTGCATGCGCAGGAGCACCACGGCACCGCCGAGGGCGCGCACGAGGTGTTCGACAGCCCGTTCTACCGCGCGTTCCGCCGGCTGGTGAACTGGTGCGTACTGCACCGCTGGATCACCATCGGCATCACCATTTTGATCTTCGTGCTGGGCATCGTCGGCATGGGCAAGGTGCAGCAGCAGTTCTTCCCGGATTCGAGCCGGCCCGAGATCCTGGTGGACATCTGGTTCCCGGAAGGCACGTCGTTCGCGGGCAATGAAGAGGTCACCAAGCGCGTGGAGCAGCGCCTGATGGCCGAGCCCGGCGTGACGTCGGTCAGCACCTGGGTGGGGTCGGGCGTGCCGCGCTTTTACCTGCCGCTGGACCAGGTGTTCCCGCAAAGCAACGTGTCGCAGTTCATCGTGCTGCCCAAGGACCTGGCGCTGCGCGAATCGCTGCGCGTCAAGCTGCCGGCCCTGCTGGCCGAAGAGTTCCCCGAAGTGCGCGGCCGCGTGAAGCTGCTGCCCAACGGGCCGCCGGTGCCATACCCCGTGCAGTTCCGCGTGGTGGGCCCCGAGCCGCTGGTGCTGCGCGAGCGAGCCGACGAGGTCAAGGCCGTGCTGCGCCAGAACGCCGACATGCGTGGCGTGAACGACAACTGGAACGAATCCGTGAAGGTGCTGCGCCTGGAGGTCGACCAAGCCAAGGCGCGCGCTCTGGGCGTGACGAGCCAGTCCATCGCGCAGGCCTCCAAGACCATCCTGTCGGGCACGCAGGTGGGCCAGTTCCGCGAGGGCGACAAGCTGATCGACATCGTGCTGCGCCAGCCGCTGGACGAGCGCAACGCGATCACCGACATCGCCAACGCCTACCTGCCCACGGCCTCGGGCAAGTCGATCCCGCTCACGCAGATCGCCAAGCCCGTGTTCACCTGGGAGCCAGGCGTGATGTGGCGCGAGAACCGCGACTACGCCATCACCGTGCAGGGCGACGTGACCGAAGGCCTGCAGGGCGCCACCGTGACGGCGGCGCTGCAGCCGGCACTCAAGGCCATCGAGGACAAATGGCACGCTGCAGGGCAGGGCGCCTACCGCATCGAAGTGGCCGGCGCGGTGGAGGAAAGCTCCAAGGGCACCAGCTCCATCATGGCGGGAGTGCCTGTCATGCTGTTCCTGGTGTTCACCTTGCTGATGCTGCAGCTGCACAGCTTCAGCCGTGCGTTCCTGGTGTACATCACCGGGTTCCTGGGGATCGCGGGGGTCTCGGCCGCACTGCTGCTGCTCAACCGTCCGTTCGGCTTCGTGGCGCTGCTGGGCGTGATCGCGCTCATGGGCATGATCCAGCGCAACTCGGTGATCCTGATCGACCAGATCGAGCAGGACCGCGCCAAGGGCATCCCCGCGTGGGACGCCATCGTCGAGTCGGCCGTGCGCCGCCTGCGTCCCATCGTGCTGACGGCGGCCGCCGCGGTGCTGGCCATGATCCCGCTGTCGCGCAGCGTGTTCTGGGGCCCGATGGCCGTGGCCATCATGGGCGGGCTGGTGGTGGCCACCGTGCTCACGCTGCTCGCGCTGCCTGCGATGTACGCTGCGTGGTTCCGTGTGAAACGACCCGCGCCGGAGCTTCTTGGAGGGAGATGATTCCCAGCCTGCCCGCATCAGGGTAAAATAGAAGGTTGACCGATTTCACACAGGCGGCAGCTCCGGTTGCCGCCTGTTTGTTTGTTGTAGAACCGCGCGGGTGGCGAAATTGGTAGACGCACCAGGTTTAGGTCCTGACGCCAGCAATGGTGTGGGGGTTCGAGTCCCCCCCCGCGCACCACCCCTGTGAGACTTTGCGGAACACGGCGCTGCTGCGCTGCAGCCAGCACGATCCACATCCATAAGAGGAATAGCCATGGCCGTTACTGTTGAAACCCTTGAGAAGCTCGAGCGCAAGATTACGCTGAGCGTGCCCGTCACCCTGATCCAGTCCGAAGTCGACACGCGCCTCAAGCGCCTGGCCCGCACGGTCAAGATGGATGGCTTTCGTCCCGGCAAGGTGCCCATGAACGTGGTGGCACAGCGCTACGGCTACTCGGTGCAGTACGAAGTGCTCAACGACAAGGTCGGTGAAGCCTTTGCCGTGGCTGCCAACGAAGCCAACCTGCGCGTGGCCGGCCAGCCCCGCATCACCGAAAAGGAAGGCGCTCCCGAAGGGCAGGTCACGTTCGATGCCATCTTCGAAGTGTTCCCTGAAGTCCAGATCGCCGACCTGTCGGACGCCGAAGTCGAAAAGCTGTCGGCCGAAGTGACCGATGCCGCCATCGACAAGACCATCGACATCCTGCGCAAGCAGCGCCGCAGCTTCGCCCAGCGCGCCATCGACGCCGCTGCACAAGACGGCGACCGCGTGACCGTGGACTTCGAAGGCAAGATCGACGGCGAACCCTTCGACGGCGGCAAGGCAGAAGACTTCCAGTTCCTGGTCGGCGAAGGCCAGATGCTCAAGGAATTCGAAGACGCAGTGCGTGGCATGAAGTCCGGCGAAAGCAAGACCTTCCCCCTGGCCTTCCCCGCTGAGTACCACGGCAAGGACGTCGCCGGCAAGACCGCCGACTTCCTCGTGACCGTCAAGAAGATCGAAGCCGCCCACCTGCCCGAAGTGAACGACGCCCTGGCCAAGTCGCTGGGCATCGCCGACGGTTCCGTGGACGGCCTGCGCGCCGACATCAAGAAGAACCTGGAGCGCGAAGTCAAGTTCCGCCTGCTGGCCCGCAACAAGCAGGCCGTGATGGACGCCCTGGTCGGCAAGGCCGAACTGGATCTGCCCAACGCCAGCGTGCAGGCTGAAATCGCCCGCCTGCTGGAAGGCGCCCGTGCCGAGCTCAAGCAGCGCGGCATCAAGGACGCCGACAAGGCCGAGATCCCTGAAGACGTGTTCCGCCCCCAGGCCGAGCGCCGCGTGCGCCTGGGTCTGGTGGTGGCCGAACTGGTGCGCGCCAACAACCTGCAGGCCAAGCCCGAGCAGCTCAAGGCCCACATCGACGAGCTGGCTGCCAGCTACGAGAAGCCCGAAGACGTCGTGCGCTGGTACTTCGGCGACCGTCAGCGTCTGGCTGAAGTCGAAGCCGTTGTCATCGAAAACAACGTGACCGATTTCGTGCTGGGCAAGGCCAAGGTGGTAGAAAAGGCCGTATCCTTCGACGAACTGATGGCTCAACAAGGCTGATAGCCTGTGCCACACCCCGCCGGTGTCTCCTTGTCGGAGTTTCCGGTGGTGGGCGACACACCAGGGGCTTGTGCTTTCGGGCACAAGCCCCAATTCATTTCTGGGTACAGTACCTGCTTGACTGGAGAAAAAATGAGCGCATTGGAATTACAAGGCCTGGGCATGGTGCCGATGGTCATCGAGCAGTCGGGCCGTGGCGAACGGTCCTACGACATCTACTCGCGCCTGCTCAAGGAGCGCGTGATCTTCCTGGTGGGCCCGGTCAATGACCAGACCGCCAACCTCGTCGTGGCGCAGCTGCTGTTCCTCGAAAGCGAGAACCCCGACAAGGACGTGTCGTTCTACATCAACTCGCCCGGCGGCTCGGTGAGCGCGGGCATGGCGATCTACGACACCATGAACTTCATCAAGCCCGACGTGTCGACGCTGTGCACCGGCATGGCCGCCAGCATGGGCGCGTTCCTGCTGGCCGCAGGCGCCAAGGGCAAGCGTTTCGCGCTGCCCAACTCCAAGGTCATGATCCACCAGCCCCTGGGCGGCATGCAGGGCCAGGCGACCGAGATCGAGATCCATGCGCGCGAGATCCTGAAGACCCGCGAGCAGCTCAACAAGATCCTGGCCGAGCGCACCGGCCAGCCGCTGGAAAAGATCCAGCGCGACACCGAGCGCGACTACTTCCTGTCGGCCGAGGAGTCCAAGGAATACGGCCTGGTCGACCAGGTGATCAACAAGCGTTCCTGATTCGCCCAGGCGGCGCGGCGGCGTTTTCCCCCGGGGAAGACGCCGTTTTTTATTTGGTTATCATCCCGACAACTTTCCGTACGTAACAAGGCATTGCCCCCATGGCCGAGAAAAAAGGCTCTTCCAGCGAAAAAACCCTCTACTGCTCTTTCTGCGGCAAAAGCCAGCATGAAGTGAAGAAGCTGATCGCCGGTCCGTCCGTCTTTATCTGCGACGAGTGCATTGACCTGTGCAACGAAATCATTCGCGATGAGCTGCCGGCCGGTGACGTGGCGCGTGAAGGCCGCAGCGATCTGCCCACGCCGGTGGAGATCAAGACCAACCTGGACAACTACGTGATCGGCCAGGACGTGGCCAAGCGCACGCTGGCAGTGGCGGTGTACAACCACTACAAGCGCCTGCGCCACAAGGACAAGGCCCACAAGGACGATGTGGAGCTGTCCAAGAGCAACATCCTGCTGATCGGGCCCACGGGCTCGGGCAAGACGCTGCTGGCCCAGACGCTGGCGCGCATGCTGGACGTGCCTTTCGTGATGGCCGACGCCACCACGCTGACCGAAGCCGGCTATGTGGGCGAGGACGTGGAGAACATCGTCCAGAAGCTGCTGCAAAGCTGCAACTACGAAGTCGAGCGCGCGCAGCGCGGCATCGTCTACATCGACGAAATCGACAAGATCTCGCGCAAGTCGGACAACCCCAGCATCACCCGCGACGTGTCGGGCGAGGGCGTGCAGCAGGCGCTGCTCAAGCTCATCGAAGGCACCATGGCCAGCGTGCCGCCCCAGGGCGGGCGCAAGCACCCGAACCAGGACTTCCTGCAGATCGACACGACCAACATCCTGTTCATTTGCGGCGGCGCTTTCGCGGGCCTGGAGAAGGTCATCGAGAACCGCACCGAGGCATCGGGCATCGGCTTTGGCGCATCGGTCAAGAGCAAGAAGCAGCGCTCGCTGACCGAAGTGTTCACCGAGATCGAGCCCGAGGACTTGATCAAGTTCGGCCTGATCCCCGAATTGGTGGGCCGCATGCCCGTGGTGACGGCACTGGCCGAGCTCAGCGAGGACGCGCTGGTCGAGATCCTGACCGAGCCCAAGAACGCGCTGGTCAAGCAGTACAGCAAGCTCTTGTCCATGGAAGGCGTGGACCTGGAGATCCGTCCTGCGGCGCTCAAGGCCATCGCCCGCAAGGCACTGGCCCGCAAGACCGGTGCCCGTGGTCTGCGCTCGATCCTGGAGCAGTCGCTGATCGGCACGATGTTCGACCTGCCCAATACGAGCAACGTCGAGAAGGTGGTGGTGGACGAGTCCACCATCGAAGAAAACAAGCCGCCGCTGCTCGTGTACCGCGAGGCGGCCAAGAAGGCCTGAAAGACATGGCGCCCGCCCTGAGTCGCGCAGCGGCGTTCCCCTCCAGGGAACCCCGCCAGCGCGGCGGGGCAGCCCTGGCGCGGCGGCCAATGGCCTGCTTCGCGCCAGGCTCACGCGCTGTGATGAATGACGCGCGGCGTCCTTCATGTCTGACGTCTCCGCGGTGCACGCCATCGAAGGCATGCACCGCACGGGGTGGCCGCTGGTGCTGCCCTTCAACCCTTCTTGCGGTACGGCCGGAAGAAGGGGTTGAAAATCCCCACTGGTGGACCATATTCCACTGAGTTAACTGAGGATTTCCATGTCCGGACATACCCCCCTGCCTGCCACCCCACTCGACCTGCCGCTGCTGCCGCTGCGTGACGTGGTCGTGTTCCCCCACATGGTGATCCCGCTGTTCGTGGGCCGCCCCAAGAGCATCAAGGCGCTTGAGATGGCCATGGAGGCCGACCGCCGCATCATGCTGGTGGCCCAGAAGGCCGCCGCCAAGGACGAGCCTTCCGTCTCGGACATGTTCGATGTGGGCTGTGTCTCCACCATCCTGCAGATGCTCAAGCTGCCCGACGGCACCGTCAAGGTGCTGGTCGAAGGCCAGCAGCGCGCGGTGGTCACATCCATCGAAGACGGCGAGACCCACTTCACCGCCACGGTGACGCCGGTCGAGGCCACGCCCGACGCCAACAAGCCCAGCGAGATCGAGGCCCTGCGCCGCGCGGTGATGCAGCAGTTCGACCAGTACGTCAAACTGAACAAGAAGATCCCGCCCGAGATCCTCACCTCGATCTCCAGCATCGACGACCCGGGCCGCCTGGCCGACACGATCGCCGCCCACCTGCCGCTCAAGCTCGAGAACAAGCAGGTGGTGCTGGATCTGGCCGACGTGAAGGCGCGCCTGGAAAACCTGTTCGAGCAACTGGACCGCGAAGTCGACATCCTCAATGTCGACAAGAAGATCCGCGGCCGCGTGAAGCGCCAGATGGAGAAGAACCAGCGCGACTTCTACCTGAACGAGCAGGTCAAGGCCATCCAGAAGGAACTGGGCGAGGGCGACGAAGGCGCCGACATCGAGGAGATCGAGAAGAAGATCAAGCTCGCCAAGATGTCTGCAGAGGCGCGCAAGAAGGCCGATGCCGAGCTCAAGAAGCTCAAGCTCATGTCGCCCATGTCGGCCGAAGCCACGGTGGTGCGCAACTACATCGACGTGCTCACGGGCCTGCCCTGGAGCAAGAAGACCAAGATCAAGCACGACCTGCTCAACGCCGAGGACGTGCTGAACGAAGACCACTACGGCCTCGACAAGGTCAAGGACCGCATCCTTGAGTACCTTGCAGTGCAGCAGCGCGTGGACAAGGTGAAGGCGCCCATCCTGTGCCTGGTGGGCCCTCCTGGCGTGGGCAAGACCTCGCTGGGCCAGTCGATCGCCAAGGCCACCGGCCGCAAGTACGTGCGCATGGCACTGGGCGGCATGCGTGACGAGGCCGAGATCCGCGGGCACCGCCGCACCTACATCGGCGCCTTGCCGGGCAAGGTGCTGCAGAGCCTGTCGAAGGTGGGCACGCGCAACCCGCTGTTCCTGCTGGACGAGATCGACAAGCTGGGCACGGACTTCCGGGGCGACCCATCGAGTGCGCTGCTGGAGGTGCTGGACCCCGAGCAGAACCACACCTTCGGCGACCACTACGTCGAGGTGGACTTCGACCTGTCCGACGTGATGTTCGTCGCCACGTCGAACTCGATGAACATTCCGCCGGCCCTGCTCGACCGCATGGAAGTGATCCGCCTGTCGGGTTACACCGAGGACGAGAAGACCAACATCGCCATGAAGTACCTGCTGCCCAAGCAGCTCAAGAACAACGGCGTGAAGGACGAAGAGCTGCTGATCACCGAGCCTGCCGTGCGCGATATGGTGCGCTACTACACCCGCGAAGCGGGCGTGCGGTCGCTGGAACGCGAGCTGTCCAAGATCTGCCGCAAGGTCGTCAAGGGCCTGCAGCTCAAGAAGCTCACGCCCCAGGTGGTGGTGACGGCCGACAACCTGCCCGACTTCCTGGGTGTGCGCAAGTACACCTACGGCCGCGCCGAGCTGCAAAACCAGGTGGGCCAGGTCGTGGGCCTGGCGTGGACCGAGGTGGGCGGCGATCTGCTGACCATCGAAGCCGCCACCATGCCCGGCAAGGGCGTGATCACCCGCACCGGCTCGCTGGGCGATGTGATGAAGGAATCGGTGGAGGCCGCCCGCACCGTGGTGCGCAGCCGGTCCCGGCTGCTCGGCATCAAGGACGACATTTTCGAGAAGCGCGACATCCACATCCACGTGCCCGATGGAGCCACGCCCAAGGACGGCCCGAGTGCCGGCGCTGCCATGACCACGGCGTTCGTGTCTGCGCTGACCGGCATCCCGGTGCGTGGCGATGTGGCGATGACCGGCGAGATCACGCTGCGCGGTGAAGTGACCGCGATCGGTGGCCTCAAGGAAAAGCTGCTGGCCGCGCTGCGCGGCGGTATCAAGACCGTGCTGATCCCCGAAGAGAACGTGAAGGATCTCCAGGAGATTCCAGACAACGTGAAGAGCGGCCTTGAGATCGTGCCGGTGCGCTGGATCGACAAGGTGCTGGAAGTGGCCCTGGAGCGCAAGCCCGAGCCGCTGACGGACGAAGAGGTGGCCGAAGTGGCCGCCGCAGCGGCCGAAAAAGCCCGTGCTCCGGCACCTGCAGGCGATGGACTCAAACATTGATGCAAATTTTTTGGAGAGCCCCAAAAAATGCGCTACAATTCACTCCATCGCAGCAAACGTTGTAGAATGTTAGGCTTCGGTAAATGCGGGAATAGCTCAGTTGGTAGAGCGCAACCTTGCCAAGGTTGAGGTCGAGAGTTCGAGACTCTTTTCCCGCTCCAATTTCCACAAAAAGGGAAGCATCTGCTTCCCTTTTTTGTCAGAGGAATGTGAATTCCTGGCGCGGTAGCAAAGCGGTTATGCCCCGGATTGCAAATCCGGTTAGTCCGGTTCGACTCCGGACCGCGCCTCCAGATATTCCGGGCTCTGCAGCGTTCGCTGTGCAGGTCGGATCTGGCCCTTGCCTCAGGCAGGAGCTGGTCGGAGAAAGAGATTGGAAAATTTTTTGGCAGGCAGATTTGCAGTGCTGAAAAATGGCGATATAATTTGAGGCTTGCTGATTCGCACTGACGGAAGCGTCAAGAATCACAGCAAATGCGGGAATAGCTCAGTTGGTAGAGCGCAACCTTGCCAAGGTTGAGGTCGAGAGTTCGAGACTCTTTTCCCGCTCCATATTCCAAAGGGAAGCTTCGGCTTCCCTTTTTTCTTGGTCGGTGCAGGTCCTGGCATGTTGCTACAGACCCGCAACTCCAAGAAACAGGGCATTGCGCGCATGCGTCGCCCGGGTTACGCTGCAACGCAGGTGTGCGTTGGGCAACCGGCGCCCCGATGGTGAAATTGGTAGACACTGCGGACTTAAAATCCGCCGCTTTCCTGAAAAGGGGCGTGCCGGTTCGACCCCGGCTCGGGGCACCACGACGATGAACCTGAAAATGGCAATGGACCGCTTGCTTGCTCACCTCCCACAGGCCGCATGGCTGCCCATTTCGCCTGTGTCGATCGCCTTCCTCCGTGAAGCACATGGCGCCCTGCAGCGGTGTTGCGCCTCTTCGCGCGGCGCCGTCCGCCGCGCCGTGGTGCCTGTGCCTCGCCTGCATTCCGACAGCCGTACCGGCTCGCGCACCCCACTGCCGTTTCTAGGCTAAACCCATGTCAAGTTACAACGCTCCCTTCGAAATCCATGTCCACGGGCAGGTCCAGTTGCGGGCCGATACCAGTTTCGAGCAGCTGCAGGAGGCGCTCAAGCCCCTGTGGAAGTACGCCGGAGCCCGCTCGCTGGCCGATGGTGCCGCCAGCGCTTACGAGGAAGAGCCTGGCATCAAGTTCGACGCGCAGGAGCATCTGCTGCAGATCTGCTGGACGGTGCGCGGTGACGAGGACTTTCGCCAGTCGCTGGACGAGATGTGCATGTCGCTCAACGAGCTGGCCGAGCTGGGCGCGGCCATCGAGGTCACGTTCTACGACGCCGACTTCGACGAGGAAGAAGAGGGCGAGGGCGCCGAGTCGCGCGACGACTTCGTGATGCTGTTCGTGGGCCCCACGCCCGCCGCCATCATGCAGGTGCAGCGGGACCTGCTGGTGCAGGACGTGGTGAACATGATGGAGCGCCATTTCGATGGCGCCGAGCTCGGCGGCGTGGTGGCCGAGATCGACAAGCTCTTCAGCCAGCGTTTCGATGCGCTCGTGAATTCGCTGGAGATCGGCAAGCCACCGCGTGGCCCCGGCAGTGGCGGCGCGGGCGGCAGCGGCCACGGCGGCGGTGGCCGCCGTCCGCGGCATCTGCACTGAGCTGAGCTGCGCTGACCCGTCGCACGACAGCGCGGGCCGCCCGACGATGGCGTTGCGACAGGCAGCGCCATTGTGCTTTGTGGGGCCGTGCAGCGGCCTGGCGATGAATCGTCGAAGTCCCCGGGCCGCTCTGGCGATGGCGCCTGATGGCACTTGATGGCCCCTGATCGCCCCTGCACAGCCCGAGGTTTTTTTACGATGACCACTGACCTTCCCTACCTGCGCGCCTACCCCGAATCCCTGCAGGAGCAGGCACGGTCGCTGCTGGTGCAGGGCCGGCTGGGCGCCGTGCTGCTGGGCAAGTACCCGCGACCCCATGCGGTGCGCAGCGACAAGGGTCTGTACGACTACACCCAGGAGCTCAAGGCGCGCTATCTGCGCAACGCGGGCACCATCAACAAGGTGCTGTTCGACAACAAGATCCACGTGGTGCGCCACGCCCTGGGCCTGCACACGGCGGTGTCCCGCGTGCAGGGCAACAAGCTCGCGGCCAAGCACGAGATCCGCATCGCGGCGATGTTCAAGCAGGCGCCGGACGAGTTCCTGCGCATGATCGTGGTGCACGAGTTGGCCCACCTGCGCGAGAAGGACCACGGCAAGGCCTTCTACCAGCTTTGCGCGCACATGGAGCCGAACTACCACCAGTACGAGTTCGACCTGCGGCTGTACCTCACGCACGTGGAGCAGTCGGGGGAGCGGCTGTGGGGCGCGGCGGAGCCTGCTGCGTGAGCGACGGGTATCACATCAAAGCGACGCCCTGCGTATTGCTATAAATTTAATAGCTGCTTGCGTCCGTCCATCGAGCGGTAGGTGCTGAAAAAGCCTTGGAGTCCGGTCGCTGTGCGGACCCTGGCCGGGCGCTCAGGCTCAGGGCACCGACACCGTCTCGCAGCAATCCGCAGGCAGACCCAGCCAGCGGCGCGCGCCGGCCTGCAGCATGGCCACGGGCCCGGTGGTCAGCAGGCGTGTTTCGGGTGCGTCCTGCGCGTCGTCTTCGGTGCCGGAGGCCCCCGCACCCGCCAAGGCCTGCACCGGCGCACGCAGCAGGCCCGCGGCCTCCAGCAGCCGCCGGGTCTGCCGTGCCACGGGTTCGCCGGTTTCGATGAACTGCACGCCAGGCCCCACCAGCGTGCGCAACTCGTGCTCCACGAAGATGTAGTGCGTGCAGCCCAGCACCAAGGTGTCGATCTGCCCCGGCGCGGTGCCGAACGCGCCCATCGCGTGGATGTACCGTTCGCACAGGGCGCCGGTCTCGGTGGCACCGACTGCGCTGCCCGGGGCGGGGTCGGGCAGGTCCACGCCCCGCTCGATGGCATGGGCCAGGCCGTCGCACGGCTGCACGACAAACCGGGCCTGACCGTCCAGCGACGCGAGCAGCTTGCCGAACTTGCTGCTGGTCAGCGTGCCCCGGGTGCCGATGACGCCCACGCGCCCGGTCCGGGTCACAGCCAGCGCAGGCTTGATGGCCGGCTCCAGGCCCACCAGGGGCAGGTCGGGGTAGCTGCTGCGCACTTCATGGATGGCGGCCGCCGTGGCGGTGTTGCAGGCCACCACCAGCGCCTTGATGTGGTGCTGATCGCGCAGGTACCGGGTGATGGCGTGCGTGCGCGCGCTGACGTAGGCATCGCCGCGCTCGCCGTACGGGGCATTGGCGCTGTCCGCCAGGTACACGAAGCTTTCATGAGGCAGGGCAGCCCGCAGGGCGCGCAGCACGCTCAGCCCGCCCACGCCACTGTCGAACACACCGATGGGAGAAGAGGTCAGCGGCATGGCATGGTGCAAAGGGGGGACATAACGCACGATTGTAGAAAAGACAGGCCCGGCGAGCACGGCAGCATGGATTGACCGGCGGGGCCCACGGGGCAGCGCAGACGGTTGGCACCGACCCCGTGCCGGCACGGCGGCCTGGAGCGGCCACAAGTAGAAAGACCGCCCGAAGGCGGTCTTTTGGTCTGCGCGCTGCGTGCGGGCTGCGCAAGGTGCTGGCTCGCTGCAATACAGCGACGCCAAGCGCCAAGCGCCAAGCGTCACGCGCCAGGCGTCAGGCGTCAGGCGTCAGGCGGCGGCGACCCCGATGCCCTTGAACTCGCCGGATGCGATGCGCTTTTGCCACTCGGCCGGGCCGGTGATGTGTGCGCTGGTGCCGCCGGAGTCCACCGCCACGGTCACGGGCATGTCCACCACGTCGAACTCGTAGATGGCTTCCATGCCCAGGTCCTCGAAGCCCACGACCTTGGCGGTCTTGATGGCCTTGCTGACCAGGTAGGCGGCGCCGCCCACGGCCATGAGGTAGGCGCTCTGGTGGTTCTTGATGGACTCGATGGCGACCGGGCCGCGCTCGGCCTTGCCGATCATGGCGATCAGCCCGGTCTGCTCCAGCATCATGTCGGTGAACTTGTCCATGCGCGTGGCGGTGGTGGGGCCGGCGGGGCCCACGGCCTCGTCCTTCACCGGGTCCACTGGGCCCACGTAGTAGATGACGCGGTTGGTGAAGTCCACGGGCAGCTTCTCGCCCTTGGCCAGCATGTCCTGGATGCGCTTGTGCGCGGCGTCGCGGCCGGTGAGCATCTTGCCGCTGAGCAGCAGCGTGTCGCCGGGCTTCCAGCCGGCCACTTCTTGCTTGGTCAGCGTGTCGAGGTTGACCTTCTTGCTCTTGTTGTAGTCGGGCGCCCAGTTCACGTTGGGCCACAGGTCCAGGCTGGGGGGCGTGAGGTACACGGGGCCGGAGCCGTCCAGCACGAAGTGCGCGTGGCGCGTGGCGGCGCAGTTGGGGATCATCGCGATGGGCTTGCTGGCCGCATGCGTGGGGTACATCTTGATCTTGACGTCCAGCACGGTGGTCAGGCCGCCCAGGCCCTGGGCGCCAATGCCCAGCGCGTTGACTTTCTCGAACAGCTCCAGGCGCAGCGCCTCGACCTTGTCGAGCGCGGGGCCGCCGGTCTTGGCGGCTTCGGCCTTGGCTTGCAGCTCGTACATGTCCAGGTCGTCCATCAGGCTTTCCTTGGCCATCAGCACGGCCTTTTCCGCCGTGCCGCCGATGCCGATGCCCAGCATGCCGGGCGGGCACCAGCCGGCGCCCATGGTGGGCACGGTCTTGAGCACCCAGTCCACCACGCTGTCGCTGGGGTTGAGCATGTACATCTTGGACTTGTTCTCCGAGCCGCCACCCTTGGCCGCCACGGTGATGTCCACGGTGTTGCCGGGCACGATCTCGGTGAAGATCACTGCGGGCGTGTTGTCCTTGGTGTTCTTGCGGTCGAACTGCGGGTCGGCCACCACGCTGGCGCGCAGGGTGTTGTCGGGGTGGTTGTAGCCGCGGCGCACGCCTTCGTTGATGGCGTCGTCCAGGCTGCCCGTGAAGCCTTCCCAGCGCACGTCCATGCCCACCTTCAGGAACACGTTGACGATGCCGGTGTCCTGGCAGATGGGGCGCTGGCCGGTGGCGCTCATCTTGCTGTTGGTGAGGATCTGCGCGATCGCGTCCTTGGCCGCGGGGCTTTGCTCGCGCTCGTAGGCGCGGGCCAGGTGGGCGATGTAGTCGGTGGGATGGTAGTAGCTGATGTACTGCAGCGCGGCAGCTACGGATTCGATGAGATCGTCCTGGCGGATGGAGGTGGTCATGGCGGTTCGTGGGGAGTCTTTTATGGAGGGCGCTGATGCACCCCTCTCCCACCCCCCGCAAGCGCCGTCCGGCAACCAGCGCTGGGCCGCAGACCGCACTGCCGAAGGCAGGCGGACCGTATTTTGACAGACCCCACCGCAGGCGCCCTGCGCGATGCCAAAGGCCGCCGCCTGCGTTCGGCCTTTGGTGAGATCCCACGGTGGTCGCCGGTGGCCCTTGCCACCGCGCCGGGCGGGGCTTCAGGCGGTGCCGTTGGCGTCGTCCTCGTCGGCCTCGACCGCGTCATCGGTGTCGTTGCCGCCGGGCAGGTCGTCCGCGCTCAAGGGGGCCTGGGCCTCGCGGCCGCCGCGCTCGGTGTCCACGTCCTGGCCCTCGTCGTCGCCGACCATGCCGTCATCGGCATCGGCGTCGTCTTCACCGGGGCCGCCGGTGGCCATGGATTCCACATGGTCGGGCAGGATGTCGCGGGCCGTGGCTTCGGTGTCGGGGTTCACGCTGCTGCGCTCACCGGTGCCGAATCGGTCGGTGTCGCTGTCGGAGTCGGCGCTGTAGGCGCCTGCGCTGTCGCTGCCCGAATCGGACGCATCGCTGGGCCCCAGGCTGTCGATGCCGGTCGCGCTGTGCGCGGGCGGAAGGTTGTCGCTGTCGATGCCGAGAAGGCTGCTGGTGGCCATGGTGTGCTCCGATGGATGGGTGATGCGCCGCGGGCCCGGGAAGGGCGCGCTGCGGGGCGGGAAAACCGCCATCAGTCCATCGTCGGCCTCCCACGCGCCGCGCCATGTCAGGCGCCGCTGACATGGGCGTCGTCCATCTTCGCCGGAGCCTCCGCCAGACCCGGGGCAGGGCGGGCTACAGGTCCGGCAGCGACCCGATGACGGATGGCGTGAAGTCCGCACCGCCGGCGGGCTTGTCGCCTTGCGACCAGGCCAGCAGGGTGTCGGCCGGCATGGGGCGGGCGTAGAAGAAGCCCTGCAGTTCATCGCAGCCCATGCCCAGCAGGATGTCGCGCTGGCCGCTGGTCTCTACGCCCTCGGCCACCACGCGCAAGCCCAGGGCATGCGCCAGGCTCACCACCGCCGCCACCACGGCGCGGGCGTCTTCGCTGCTTTCCAGGTCGTTCACGAAGCTGCGGTCGATCTTGAGCTGCTGCGCCGGCAACTGGCGCAGGTAGTTCAGGCTCGAATACCCGGTGCCGAAGTCGTCGATGGACAGGAACACGCCGATGCGCGCCAGCCCCTCGAAGGTGCGCTGCGTGGCCTTGATGTCCTCCATGGCCACCGATTCGGTGATCTCGCACAGCAGCTGCGAGGCATCGAGCCCGTGGCGCAGCAGCGCCTGCTCGATGCGCTCGGCCAGCCCGGCCTCGCGCAGCTGGTGCACCGACAGGTTGATGGCCACGCGCATGCGCAGGCCGCTGTCGGCCCACTCTGCGGTCTGGCGGCAGGCTTCGTTGATCACCCAGTTGCCCAGCCGCCCGATCAGCCCGAAGCGTTCGGCCAGCGCGATGAAGACCAGCGGGCTGACCATGCCGTGTTTGGGGTGGTTCCAGCGCAGCAGGGCCTCCACCCCGCTGATCTGGCCGCGCGTGCCGTCGATCTTGGGCTGGTAGTGCAGGGCCAGCTGGCCGCGGTCGATGGCCTGGCGCAGGTCGTTCTGCAGCTCCAGCTGTTCGGACGCGTCCGATCCCATGTGGGGCTCGAACAGCGCATAACAGCCGCCGCCAGCGCGCTTGGCCGCATACATGGCCGCGTCGGCATTGGCGACCAGCTTGCCGCGCTCGCCATGGTCGGGATGCACCACGATGCCGATGGAGCACGCGATCTGCACCTTCTTGCCCGAGACCTCGAACGGCTCCGACAGGGCCGCGAGCACCCGGTTGGCCATGGTCACGCAGGCGGCCACGTCGGTCACGTCTTCGAGCAGGATCAAAAATTCGTCGCCGCCCACACGGGCCACGGTATCGGACTCGCGCGCCTGGCGCTGCAGCCGCTCCGCCGCGCTGCGCAGGATCACGTCGCCCGCCGCGTGGCCGAACGAGTCGTTGATGGGCTTGAAGCCGTCCAGGTCCACGAACAGCACCGCCAGGCGGTCTTCCACGCGGTGGTGGTTGGTGCGGTCCAGCCGAAGGAGTGCGTGGATCAAGCGGTCCTCGAACAGCAGCCGGTTGGGCAGGCCGGTCAGCGCATCGGCGAAAGCGCGTTTTTGCAGCTCGTCATTGGCGGCCTGCAGGCGGGTGTTGCTGTCGGTCAGCGACTTCGTCAGGCGCTCGGCCGTGGCCTGCAGGCGCGCGTCCAGGATGGAGGTGAACAGCGTGCTCACCAACAGCATGCCCGTGGCCATGAGCACCATGGCCGTAAGACCCGGGCCGCCGAGCTGGCCCGCGCTCAGGCACACCGCACCCTTGGCAAAGCTGGCCGCCGCCATGCCGGTGTAGTGCATGCCGCAGATGGCCACCGCCATCACGAACGATGCGGCCACCTGGTACGCCAGGCGCTGCCCGGGCTGCACGCGGCGCAGCAGCTTGAAGATCAGCAAGGCCGTGGCCGATGCCAGCACCGCGATCAGCACCGACAGCGCCACCAGCAGCGGGTCCCACACGATGCCCGGCGCCATCTCCATCGCCGCCATGCCGATGTAGTGCATGCCGCTGATGCCCGCGCCCATCACCAGCGCACCCATGGCCAGTTGCACACGGCCAAAGGTTTCGCGGCTGGCCAGCTGCAGGGCCATGGCCGACGCGGCCACGGCGGCCAGCCACGACAGCAGGGTGGGGCCGCCGGCAAAGCCGATCTCGATGGGCAGCCGAAACGCCTGCATGCCCAGGAAGTGCATGGCCCAGATGCCCGTGCCCATGACGATGGAGCCTGCGGCCCACCAGGCCAGCCCTACGCGGCGCTGTGCCGTGCGCACACGGCGCGCCAGGTCCAGCGTCACGTACGACGCCAGCATGGCAATGGCAAAGGAGGCGGCCACCACGAACAGGTTGTAGCTGGAGGGCATGAACGTGTTCATGGTGCGAAGAAAGCTGTGATGGAGTGGGCAGGGTGCATCGGGCGCGCGGCGCCGTCAAGGGGCCCAGGGCAGATACGCAGCGGCAGCGCCATGCAGGGGTCAGGGCACGTCCGCGCGCGTCGAAGTGTATCGACCGGTGCCAAGGCGCGCTGGCGTGGGGGCTTGGCGGGCTGGGTGGTGCTGAAGGGACCGTTCGCCGGCCATGCCCCCGCCAGCAGTGGTGGCGGCGCGGTCGGCTGCCCGCTGTGGCGGGGCTTGCCGCACACTGGCCGCGCCATGCTCGTGCACAGGCCATCCAGGCTAACAAATGAGAATGGTTCGTTTTTGCATTATGCTGCCGGGCGCGCCGGTGTTCCGGCTGCTCTTGGGCGTCAGACGCAAGCCCTCCCCCCGGTCCCCATCGCGGCCTCGCCGGGGCCCCGCCGTCTGCCCGCCCGCTTTCTGTTTTTTTCTTGGAGAACCGCTGCCCATGACCTCCCGTACCGAACGCGACACCTTTGGCCCTATCGAGGTCCCTGCCGACAAGCTCTGGGGCGCGCAGACGCAGCGCTCGCTGCAGAACTTCGACATCTCGGGCGAACAGCAGCCGCGCGAGATCATCAAGGCGCTGGCCCAGGTCAAGCGTGCCTCGGCCGTGGTCAACCAGGCCCTGGGCCTGCAGGATGCGAAGAAGACCGACGCCATCGTGGCTGCGGCCGATGAGGTCATCGCCGGCCAGCACGCGGGCGAGTTCCCGCTGGTGGTGTGGCAGACGGGCTCGGGCACGCAGACCAACATGAATGTCAACGAGGTGCTGGCCAACCGCGCCAGCGAGATCCTGGGCGGCGAGCGCGGCGAAGGCCGCCTGGTCCACCCCAACGACGACGTGAACCGCAGCCAGTCGAGCAACGACGTGTTCCCGACTGCCATGCACGTGGCCGCGGTGGAGGCCCTCACGCACAAGCTGCTGCCCGCCATCGCCAAGCTGCGCGCCACGCTGGCGAAGAAGGCGCAGGACTTCGATGGCATCGTCAAGATCGGCCGCACCCATCTGCAGGATGCCACCCCGCTCACGCTGGGCCAGGAGTTCTCGGGCTACGTGGCGCAACTGGACCATGGCGAGCGCCATGTGCGCGCCGCGCTGCCCCACCTGTATGAACTGGCCCTGGGCGGCACCGCGGTGGGCACGGGCCTGAACGCGCCCAAGGGCTATGCCGAGCAGTCCGCAGCCGAGTTGGCGCGCCTCACGGGCCTTCCCTTCGTCACCGCACCCAACAAGTTCGAGGCACTGGCCTCGGTGGACGGCCTGGTGCACGCCCACGGCGCGCTCAAGACGCTGGCGGCCAGCATGATGAAGATCGCCAACGACGTGCGCTGGCTGGCCAGCGGCCCGCGCAGCGGCATCGGCGAGCTGAGCATCCCCGAGAACGAGCCCGGCTCGTCCATCATGCCCGGCAAGGTCAACCCCACGCAGAGCGAGGCGGTGACCATGCTGGCTGCCCAGGTGTTCGGCAACGACGTGGCCATCAACTTCGGCGGTGCCTCGGGCAACTTCGAGCTCAATGTCTTCCGCCCCATGGTGGCCCACAACTTCCTGCAGAGCGTGCGCCTGCTGGCCGACGGCATGGTGAGCTTCAACGACCAGTGCGCCGTGGGCATCGAGCCCAACCGCGAGCGCATCACCGAGCTGGTGGACCGCTCGCTCATGCTGGTGACCGCTCTCAACACCCACATCGGCTACGACAAGGCGGCCTATATTGCCAAGAAGGCGCACAAGGAAGGCACGAGCCTGCGCGAAGCGGCTGTGGCCTCGGGCCACGTGACGGGCGAGCAGTTCGACCAGTGGGTGGTGCCGGGCCACATGGTCGGGCGTTGATCGCAGGCCGGGGTCGAGAAAAGAGCCAGGGTATCGGGGCCGCACACTGTTGGCGCGATATCCGCCGTCCTCGCCATTCGTGCGCTCGTGCAGTGCCGTGACCGTCAGTCACCGTGCTGCGACGCTTCCTGCTGCGCCAGTGCTTCGAGCTGCTCCTGCTGGTAGACCACGATGCTGCGCTGGTGGATGCCGATGATGCCTTCGCGCTCCATCCACTTCAATTCCACATTGATGCGTTGGCGTGAACCGCCCAGCAGCTGCGCCAGCTCGTCCTGCACCAGCGACAGCCCGATGGCGCCGCGCTGGCCGGGCACGGCGGCGCGCTCGCCAAAGCGGCGCAGCACGTGCAGCAGCTGCTTGGCCAGCCGCGCGCGCAGGGGCAGGGTGGCCATGTCTTCCATCATCCAGTACAGGTAGCGCATGCGGCGCGCCTGCAGCGTGAGCAGCGCCTCGCCGAACTCCGAATGTTCGCGCAGCAACTGGCGGAAGACGCCCTCGGCCACGCTCAGCACCGTGGTGGGGCCATGGGCGTGCGCGTCGTAGGTGTTGGGGCCGCGGTGCAGCACCTCGGCCTCGCCCACCCAGATGCCGGGCTCCACATAGGCCAGCGTCACCTGCTTGCCCGACGGCGTGGTGCGCCGAAACCGGATGGCGCCGCTCGCGCACGCAAACCAGTCCTGCGCCAGGTCACCTTGCTCTACGATCATCTGGCCGTGGGTGTAGCGTGTGACGCGGCCCAGCCGAAAGATGTCGTGCCGCAGCGATGGCGTGAGCGCGGCGAACCAGCGGCCGCGGTTGATGGCTTCGCGTTCGGGCAGGCTCAGGAAGGGGCGTTGCTGGTGGCGGTCGGCCAGGAGATTCGCGGACTCTGGCGTGGAAAGCGTGTCTGTGGACATGGCGGCAGGCTGCAGATGAACGGAGCCGGCCTGTGCGCAGGGCCGGGCTGAAGGGCGGTGGAGAAAAGCGCAGCTTCGCAGTTTAGCGATCCGGCTTGCGGCATCAGGGGGCGCGCGGCACCTGCGCGACACCCCGCGGCCTGTTGACGAAAATTGCCTGCGTGCCTGCCTCCCGCGTGTCACCTATGCCTTGGCTTGTGCGCGCACCTGTACCTTGCCGGCTTTGGAGGCTTTCGGCGTCTTGGGTGTCTTGCGCGGTTTGCGCAAGAACGCCAGCAAGCGGCGCTCTGCCGCGCTCAGGCCGCGTGGCGACGCGCTGCCGCCGATGCGGTCCCACACGTCCTGCATGCCGGGCCCGGCGTCGGATGCCAGGCGCGAGCCCAGCTCCAGCACCGCGGGATGCACGTACGACTTCTTGCACACGGCGGGCGTGTTGCCCAGCTGGCGCGCCACCTCGGCGAGGATGGTCTTGGCGGTGTAGCGCACGCTCTTGTCGGTGGGGTCTGCGGCGTCGGCCTGTGTGCACGCCAGGCGCGTCAGCTCCAGCGCCTGCGTGGTGCCGTGCCAGGTGCGAAAGTCCTTCGCGGTGAAGTGATCGCCGTCGGTGTCGGACGCGCCGTGCGTGATCTCGCGCAGGTAGTCATTCACGTCGCCCGAGCCCACGGTGCGCGGGGTGCCGTCCTCATCTTCGTACTGGAAGAGCTCCTGCCCCGGCAACTGCTGGCAGTGCCGCACCACGCGGGCCACACGGGGGTCGCTGAGTTCGGCCTCCTGCTGCACGCCGCTCTTGCCGCGAAACCGCAGCGTCAGCTGGCTGCCTTTGACCTGCACATGCCGCGTGCGCAGCGTGGTCAGGCCGTACGATTTGTTGGTGGCGGCGTATTCCTCGTTGCCCACGCGCAGATAGGTGGTGTCCAGCAGGCGCACCAGTGTGGCCAGTACCAGCGTGCGCGACAGCGGCTGGCCGCTGCGGTGCGCGGCCAGGTCGCGTGCCACACGGGCGCGGATGCGCGGCAGGGCACGCCCGAAGGCCTGCATGTGCTCGAACTTGCCCTCGTCGCGCTGCGCGCGCCACTGCGCGTGGTAGCGGTACTGGCGCCGTCCGCGCGCGTCGAGCCCGGTGGCCTGCAGGTGGCCGTTGGGCCGCGGGCAAATCCACACGTCGGTGTACGCCGGCGGGATGGCCAGGCGCTGGATGCGGGCGATCTCTTCCGCATCCTTGAGCCACTGCCCATCGGGCTGGCGGTAGCGAAACGCCTTTTCGCCGCTGGGCACCCGCGACAGACCGGGCATGTCGGGCGTGACGTACACCAGGCCGCCGGGCAGCCTGGGCTGGCGGGGGGTTGTGGTTTTGGGGGGCGCAGATGCGCGGGTCGAAGAGGATGTAGCGGGCATCGGGGCGGTATGGAGGATGGACCAATGTGTGGCCCGATCAGACCCGTGCCTGGTCTGCGGCGGTGTAGGTGCGCTGCGTGCGGCAAAGTGAGACATCGGCCGGACTCTTCGATGATGGCGCCATCCATCCGAGTAAAAAATGGCCCTGCCGCTTGATGGACGGGCGCTACCAGCTATTTAATTGATAGCAACCGGGGATGCGGCAGCGTCGATGGGATGCGTGCTGTGTGGGCGGGTCTGCGCAAGCAGCCCCTGCGCGGGCGCTCCTGCCCGCATGCCGCGGCCTGTGCGTCCCGCTGCGCGCCCTGTCACTCACCTGCAGTCGCGCTCGGGTCCAGCGCAAAGCCCACCCCGTACACCGAGCGGATCCAGTCGCTGCCGTCGGCGCTGGCGGCCTTGAGCTTCTTGCGCAGGTTCTTGATGTGGCTGTCGATGGCGCGCTCGTTCACATCGAGCGTGTCGTCGTACGCCTGGTCCAGCAGCTGCGCGCGCGAGAAGATGCGCCCGCGGTGGCGGGCCAGCACCTGCAGAAGCCGAAACTCCCGCCGCGTGAGGCCCAGCGGCGTGCCGTGCAGCGTGGCCTGCCAGTGCAGCTCGTCGAGTACCAGCGCCGCCACGGTGGTGGTGGTGCCCGGCGGCGGCGGCGGCGTGGCCGCGGCGCGGCGCAGCACGGCCTTGGCGCGGGCCACCACCTCGCGCGGCGAGAACGGCTTGCAGATGTAGTCGTCGGCGCCCAGCTCCAGGCCGATGAGGCGGTCCACCTCTTCCACGCGGGCGGTCAGCATGATGATGGGGTGCTGTGTGTGGCGGCGGGCCTGGCGCAGCACCTCCAGGCCATCCATGCCGGGCAGCATGATGTCCAGCAGGGTCAGCGCGGGCGGCGCCGCCAGCATGCTGGCCAGCGCCGTGCGGCCGTCGGCGTGGTGCTCGACGGCGTAGCCCGCGTGGCGCAGGTAGTCGACCACGATGGCGGCGATGTCGGGTTCGTCTTCGACGACGAGGATGCGGTGGGTCATGTCACGGGGTGGATGGGGAGTTGTCCAGCAGGGGCAGGTCCAGCGTGATGCGCAGGCCGCCCAGGGGCGACGCCTCGGCCGCCAGGGTGCCGCCATGCGCCAGCACGATGGCCCGGCAGATGGCCAGGCCCAGGCCTGAACCGCCGTGGTCGCGGTTGCGCGAGGTGTCGGCCCGGTACAGGCGCTCGAAGATGCGGGGCAGCTCGTGTGCGGCGACGCCAGGCGCGCTGTCGTCCAGTTGCATACGCAGCAGCGGTGCGCCGCCCGGGGCCTCGGCTTCGAATGCCGCGATGCGCAGCAGGCCCCCCGCATCGGTGTAGCGCAGGCTGTTTTCCAGCAGGTTCAGGAACACCTGGTGCAGTTGCTGCGCGTCGCCCCGCACCAGCGGCGCGGGCGACTGCGTGGCCAGCGCGTCGAGGCCCATGGTGTCCACGGCGATGCGGGCCTGCGCCAGGCGCGGGCGCATCGAGGCCAGGGCTTCGGACAGCAGCGAGAGCGGGTGCACCGGCACCTGGGCCGACGGCGCGCTGGTGCCCGCTGCGTCCAGGCTGGCGCGCAGGTCGCCCACCAGCTGGATGAGGCGCATCACCTGCCGGTGCAGGCGCAGCGCGGTCTTGTCGTCGAAGGTGCGCACGCCGTCCTGCACGGCCTCGATCTCTGCGCGCATGGCCGCCAGCGGCGTGCGCAGCTCGTGGGCCACGTCGCCCAGCCACTGGCGGCGCGAGGCCTCGATGCTGCCGAGCTGTTCGGCCATGGTGTTGAAGGTGCGGGCCAGTTGGGCCATTTCGTCGTGGCCGTGCACCGGCACGCGGGTGTGCAGGTGGCCCTGTGCAATCTCGCGTGCGCCGCTGGCCAGCGCATCGACCGGTGCCAGCCACCGCCGTGCCAGCCAGCCCGAGAGCAGCAGCGCCAGCACCAGCCCCGCGAGGCCCGTCCAGACCACAAAGCCCAGTTGCTGCGCCAGAAAGGCCTGGTCGGCTTCGCTGCGCACGCCTTGGGGTGGCGCCAGCACCAGGTGGCCGATGGTGGCGCCGTTGGCACCCCGCAAGGCCAGGCGTGCGCCGCCGGGCTGTGGTGCGGTGCCCGCGACCAGCCCGTCCTGCGCATCCAGCAGGCCCAGGCGGGGAAAGAGGTCGTCGGGGTGGCGCTGCGGCGGCAGGGGCGGGCGGCCGTCGGCCGACGGGCCCGTCATTCCCATGCTGTTGCCGCGCTGGTCGGGCGGTGGCCCGTCCGGCGGCGCGGCGCCTTGGGGTGGGGGCTGCCAGCCACCGCTGCGCTCGCCGGTGGCGGCGCGGGGAGGGCCGCCGTACGGGCCCGCAAATGGGTTGGCACTCTCGGCCGACGAAGTGGTGCCGGAGGGCGCGTTGCCCATGGACGGGGGCGGGGCGAAGCCGTCGGCCGCGCCACCACCCGCCCTGCGCTGGCCGCCGCCCGGGTGGCTGAGCCGGCCCCACAGGCCGGGCTGGTTGCGCAGCGTGTCCCAGCCACCCACCTGCAGGTAGTGTGCCTGCAGGCGCTCTGCCAGCCAGTCCATGCGGGCGAGTTCGATCTCGGCCACATACGGCCCCAGCCCGCGCTGCAGCCCCAGCCGCGAAAACCCCGCAAAGATCAGCAGCAAGGCCACCAGCAAGGCGGCCAGGGCCAGAAAGGCTTTGCGGTGCAGGGTGAGTGAAGGCATCGGGACAGCGAAACGGCTTCAAAGGAGGTCAGCGTGCGGGCGGCGGGCCGCCTGCACCGCCGGGCCCGCCCGCAGGCATGGCCACCAGGGTGCCGTCCATTGTGCGGCATGTGCCCGCGAGCGACTTGCCGTCCGGCATGGTCAGCGTGACGCTGGCGCCCTCGGCCTTGCCCTGGCAGGCGGCATACGCCTCGGGCGGCGGCGCGGGCGGACCCTGGCGGCCCTGGGGTTGCGCGAGCACCGGTGTCGCGGACATTGCGGCGAGCACGGCCACGAGCGCTGCGCGTGCGAGGCTGCAGTGGTGAAGAGAACGAAGAAGCATGGTGCAGATTCCTTGAGGTGGTTGAAGAAAAGAAAAAAGCGAGACCGTCGCGGCCCGCATGGATTGGTGAACTGGTGAGCCGTTGTGGGCGGCAGCGGCGCTGGCGACGCTTGGCGAGGAGCGACGGTCCGCACACTCCGCACACTGGTCGAAACCGGCGCGCCCCAGCCACGTGCACCCATGGAACCGGCTTCGCCGGGCCATCGGGTGCGTCCCCCTCCGGGGGAAGGCGCCGAAGGCGACTCAGGGGGGTCAGGGACTGAAACGGCTTTGCCGGGCGATCGGGCGCGTCGCCCTCCGGGGGGCCGAAGGCGACTCAGGGGGAGCCTATGCAGCCACAGAGATCGTGATATGGGCCGAGTACCCGCCACCGCTGTTGGCCTGCATGGTGGTCATCTCCAGCGTGGTGCCGTCGCTGAACACGTTGTCGGTGGCGAACGACATGGACGCGAGGTTGCGCACGCTGGCGCTGTAGCCCGAATTGGCGTTGTAGATGGTGCTCAGCAGCGCGGTGGGGAAGGCCAGTTGCGTGGTCTTGATCTTGTTGCTGGCATTGCTGGCCGCAGACAGGCTGCGGTAGACCTCCAGGTGCATGTGCGGCATGCGGCCCGCATAGCAGCCCGGCACGATGGTGGTGAAGGTGACCGTGCCGTTGGCATCGGTGGCCTGCACGCCGCGCAGGTAGTTGTCGGCGATGTTGTTGGAGCTGTAGACCGAGTAGTTGCCGTCCTGCGTGCAGTGCCATAGGTAGATGGCGTAGCCCGACAGCGCGGCGCAGCTGGCGTTGGTGTTGGTCAGCGTGATGGTGATGGTGAACGGCACGCCGCTGACCTGCGTGGACGAGCCGATGGAGGAGCGGATGTCCGAGCGCACGATGCCGCTGAGCGCGAGCACGTTGTAGGTGTTGTTGCTGGCGTTGGAGCCATCGGCCGGGTAGGGGCCGGCGGTCTCTTCGGGCACGACCGAGCAGGTGGTCGTGGTGCCCGTTCCTGTCGTACCGGTGCCCGTATCGGTGGTCGTTCCCGTGCCAGTGTCCGTGCCGCTACCGCTACCGGCGGTGTCGGTGGACTCGCTGTCGCTGCCCCCGCCGCCGCAGCCCAGCAAGGTGGCCATGCCCAGCGAGCCCAGGGCGTTCAGGGCGAAACGGCGGCTGGCGGGTGTTGAACTCGGTGGTGCGACTGTCGCGGCCGGCGATGACGAAGTGGTGGTGGGCGCAATGGCGGCAGAAAATCGGGCCATGGTAGTTCTCCTGCAAGTGGGTATGGCCTGCACTGTGCCCACCGATTGCGGAGAAATCTGGGAGCCGGGCCGCCCGCCTGCGCAGGTGCCCGGGGCCCGGGTGCCACTGCTACAGCGCGTTGCTGGCGTTCACGAGGTCGTTGTAGGCCTTGACCAGCTTTTCGCTGCTGCCTTCCACCATCCAGCCGCTGCCGGGCTTGAGCATCATGCGCTCGCCGTCGTTGTAGGGCACCTTGTCGCGCACGCGCCGAAAGCGCTCCTTGGACGCCTTGCGGAACTCTTCGGCGCTGCGCTCGAAGCTCGACCAGCCGTGCGGCACCTCGTCCTTGATCGGCTTGGCGAACGCCATGGCCTCATCGGCCATGGCCTCGTAGGCTTGCAGGCGCGGCGCAGCAGCGGCGGCATCGAAGGTCTCGTCGCCCAGCACATCGGCCAGGCCCTTGGCCTTGTTCATCAACGCCATCTGGTAGTACGGCAGCTTGCGGCCCTGGGTCTTTTCGATCTGCGCGAGCTGCGCGGCCAGCAGGTTGTCGTTTTCGGCATCCAGCGCTTTCGAGAACACGGTGCTGGCCTGGTCGAAGCTTTCGAAGCTGGCCACCAGGGGGCCGTGGATGGCCTTGCCCTTGGCGAACTTGTCGTCCTTGTAGTTTTCGCGGTCGTAGTAGGTGTAGGCGTCCGCCACGAGCTTGTCCATGGCCGAGAGCGAGGCCATGTAGTTCTTGCCAGCGGCGTCGAGTGCGGGCAGGGCCGGGGACAGGGCGGCCGCCTGCGTGAACTGGGCCGCGCAGGCGGTCACGTCGTCGCTGGAGATGGAGTACAGCCCGTAGACCACCATTTCGTTGCCGGTGGGGCCTGCCTGCATGTTCTTGACCCAGCTGGCATACCGGCTGATGGCGCGGTGGGCGCGCTCGTCCAGCCGGTTGTAGCAGTTGATGTAGGTCTGCAGCTTGGCGTTGAGGTTGTCTGCCGCAGCGGGCGGGGCGGGCTCGGCGGCGGTGTTGGCTGTGGCCGAATTGGCAGCGGCTGGGTTGGCGGAAGGGGCCGCCGGGGTGTCGGCTGTGGCCGCGTCCGGCTTGGGGCCGCATCCCATCAAGGCGATCAGCAAAAGCGGAGCTAAACCCAGGAAACGCTGGGCAGAGAACTTGGTGTGCATGGGATTCAAGGAAAAGCGCAGAAAAGGGTGGCGGGTGCCTCGTGCCCACGTCCAATGGTCATGGGCGTGGCGCCAGAATTCTGCGTTGATGAAGGCTCAAAGTTCCTCTCGACCGCTGCCAATGCGTAATCAGATGTACGGCAATCCGCGCGTTGCCTACGCTTGGCAAGGAGCTGCGGAGACGACAAAACGCCCCGGTATCCCGGCCGATGCTGTGTGTCAGCAGCATTGGCGGTTCGGTCCGGGGCGCTCAGGTCGAGATCGACGCTTCGGGAAGGTGAAGCGTTCTGTTGCAGTTTGGCGCGGGGGAAAGCGCCTGGGGCCGCACCAGCGCGCCGGAGGCGTTGAAGACGCAGGCACCTCGTCCTGCTGCAGCAGTTCAGTGGCGAACCGGCGGTGTGGAGTGCGCCATCAGCCGGTCGGTTGCCGCGATGGCCAGTGCGCTGAGCAGGAACACCACGTGGATGATGGTCTGCCACATCAGCACCTTGACGTCGTAGTTGGCGGCGTTGATGAAGGTCTTGAGCAAATGGATGGAGCTGATGCCGATGATGGCGGTGGCCAGCTTGACCTTGAGCACCGAGGCGTTCACGTGGCTGAGCCACTCGGGCTGGTCGGGGTGGTCCTCCAGGTGCAGGCGCGACACGAAGGTTTCGTACCCGCCCACGATCACCATGATCAGCAGGTTGGAGATCATCACCACGTCGATCAGCGCCAGCACCACCAGCATGATGATGGTCTCGTTGAGCGCGGTGACTTCAAAGTCGCTCTTGTAGCCGATGCTGGAGACCAGCGATTTGAGCGCGGCGGTGTTGCCGAACGCCGCCTCGATAAGGTGCACCAGTTCCACCCAGAAGTGAAAGACATACACCGCCTGCGCCAGGATCAGTCCCAGGTACAGGGGCAGCTGCAGCCAGCGGCTGGCAAAGATCAAGGAAGGAAGGGGACGCATAGCGACCGGCGTGCCGGATTTTTTGGGGAGGGACATGGGCGGTGGGGTTGGATCGGGTCGCGCGATTCTAGAAGAAGCGCATGACCGCTCGCCGGCCTTGGGATAGCGGCTGGCGGCGAAGGCGCAGGCAGCGAAGGCCACAACGCAGTTTTCATGGCGGCGCGGCGCGCAGGGGGCGCTCTTTCTGTAAGCTTCGTGCCAGTCAGTGGCTTGTAAGTGCGGCGTCCGACAGTACCGCCCAATTCACAGAAAAGACAGGCCGGGCAGGCGACGCGGGGCGCGCACAGCCGCTCCCGCCGGCCGGTGCCTGTCAGACCATTCCATCAAAAACCAGGAGACAACACCATGAGTGCGCCCACATCCGCGATCGAATCCGTTTTGGTTGAGAACCGCGTGTTCCCGCCGTCGGACGCCATCGTCAAAGCCGCCCGCGTCTCGGGCATGGCGGGCTACGACGCCCTGTGCGCCGAGGCCGACAGGGACTTCGAAGGCTTCTGGGCCCGCCTGGCGCGCGAGAACGTGCAGTGGAGCAAGCCCTTCACCCGCACGCTCGACACATCCAACGCCCCGTTTTTCAAATGGTTCGACGACGGCGAACTCAACGCCAGCGCCAACTGCCTGGACCGCCACATCGGTACGCCCACCGAGAACAAGACCGCCATCGTCTTCGAGGCCGACGACGGCACGGTCACCAAGATCACGTACAAGGAACTGCTGGCCCGCGTGAGCCAGTTCGCCAACGCGCTCAAGGCCCATGGCGTGGCCAAGGGCGACCGCGTGCTGATCTACATGCCCATGACCATCGAGGGCGTGGTCGCCATGCAGGCCTGCGCGCGCATCGGCGCCACGCACAGCGTGGTGTTCGGCGGCTTCAGTGCCAAGGCCGTGCAGGAGCGCATCATCGACGCGGGCGCGGTTGCCGTGATCACCGCCAACTACCAGATGCGCGGCGGCAAGGAACTGCCGCTCAAGGCCATCATCGACGAGGCCCTGGCTGCCGGCGGCTGCGACACCATCCGCAACGTGTTCGTCTACCAGCGCACTGCCACCGCCTGCAACATGGTGGCCGGGCGCGACAAGACCTTCGACGAGATCCTGGCCGGGCACAGCACCGAGTGCGCTCCCGTGCCCGTGGGTGCCGAGCACCCGCTGTTCATCCTGTACACCAGCGGCTCCACCGGCAAGCCCAAGGGCGTGCAGCACGCCACGGGCGGCTACCTGCTGTGGGCCAAGCTCACGATGGACTGGACCTTCGACCTGCGCCCCGACGATGTGTTCTGGTGCACGGCCGACATCGGCTGGATCACCGGCCACACCTACGTGGCCTACGGTCCGCTGGCGGCGGGTGCGACGCAGGTGGTCTTCGAAGGCATCCCCACCTACCCCAACGCAGGCCGCTTCTGGCAGATGATCGAGAAGCACAAGGTCTCGATCTTCTACACCGCACCCACGGCCATCCGCTCGCTGATCAAGGCCGCCGAAGGCGACGCCGCGGTGCACCCCGCGCGCTCGGACCTGACGAGCCTGCGCATCCTGGGCAGCGTGGGCGAGCCCATCAACCCCGAAGCCTGGATGTGGTACCACAAGAACGTGGGCGGCGAGCGCTGCCCCATCGTCGATACCTTCTGGCAGACCGAAACCGGCGGCCACGTCATCACCCCACTGCCTGGCGCAACCCCGCTGGTGCCTGGCAGCTGCACGCTGCCCTTGCCCGGCATCGCAGCCGCCATCGTGGATGAAACCGGCAACGACGTCGCCAACGGCGCGGGCGGCATCCTGGTCATCAAGAAGCCCTGGCCGAGCATGATCCGCACCATCTGGAACGACCCCGAGCGCTTCAAGAAGGCCTACTTCCCCGAAGAGCTCAAGGGCTACTACCTGGCCGGCGACGGCGCGGTGCGCAGTGCGGACCGCGGCTACTTCCGCATCACCGGCCGCATCGACGACGTGCTCAACGTGTCGGGTCACCGCATGGGCACGATGGAGATCGAATCGGCCCTGGTCTCCAAGACCGACCTGGTCGCCGAAGCGGCCGTGGTGGGCCGCCCCGACGACGTGACCGGCGAGGCGATCTGCGCCTTCGTGGTGCTCAAGCGCTCGCGCCCCACCGGCGAGGAGGCCAAGCAGATCGCCAACGAACTGCGCGCCTGGGTCGCCAAGGAAATCGGCCCGATTGCCAAGCCCAAGGACATCCGCTTCGGCGACAACCTGCCCAAGACCCGCAGCGGCAAGATCATGCGCCGGCTGCTGCGCAGCATTGCCAAGGGCGAGGCCATCACGCAGGACACCAGTACGTTGGAGAATCCTGCAATTCTCGATCAGTTGGCCAAGGCCAACTGATCGAGAAGGGCGCCGTGCAACGGCGCCCGCGCGGAGCGCTTGCAGGGTGCGTGGCCACTCATATCGCGCAGCGATGTGACGTGGCCACAAAACCCGGCTCGATCACCCACCAACGGTGATCGACGCCGCAGCCCATGGATCGAAAAGTGCGATGTCGGAGCTTCACAGCCGGCACATCCTGCTGCCCCTGTAGGACACCATCTGAAATCGCCGGCCCGGCCGCGCCAACCCCATTGGCATGCGTTACAACGGCGGCACCGCGTGACCGGCCCGCCCATTCTGGCAAGGTCGCACGCTGCCTACCGGAGATTTCACCATGCACTTTCGTTCTGCCGTCCTGTTTCTCGTCGTGCTGGCCATCGCCGCACTGGCCTTCCTCAACTGGCCGATGCTGGCCGTCCCCACCACGGTGTCGCTCGGGCTGACCACGGTCGAGGCGCCCCTGGGCCTGTTGATGCTCGGCCTCACCACCTTGCTTGCCATCTTCTTCGTGGCCTACGTGCTGTCGCTGCAGGGCTCCGTGCTGCTGGAGACGCGCCGCCACACCAAGGAAATGCAGGTCCAGCGTGAACTGGCCGACAAGGCCGAGGCCTCGCGCTTCACTGAACTGCGGCACTTCCTGGAAATCCAGCAGGGCCAGGCCCACACGGCCGTGCTCGCGCGGCTCGACACCCTGGAGCAGCGCCTGGCCACCCGCGTCGAAGAGTCGGACAACGCCACGGCCGCCTATGTGGGCCAGCTGGAGCATCAACTGCGCACGCGCGATCAAGCACATCAGGTGGTCACGCCCATCGTGTAGCCGCAAGTGTGGCTGGCCAGCAGCCAGCCACCTCAACATGGCCAACCACCATGAAAACAGCCGCGTCACCTTTTCAAGTGACGCGGCTGTTTTTTAACGAGGTTCAGGCCGTCGGGCTCAAGATGGCCGTCAAACCGGCAGTGGTGGTTACTTCTGCGTCAGCACCCAGGCCGCCAGCTTCTTGGCATCGGCATCGTTGACCTGCGCATTAGCGGGCATGGGGACCGGGCCCCATACGCCCGCGCCGCCCTTGATGATCTTGGCGGCCAGCTTGTCCACGGCGTCCTTCTGGCCTGCATACTTGGCTGCCACGTCCTTGTACGACGGACCCACCAGCTTCTTGTCCACCGCGTGGCAGGCCATGCAGTTCTTGGCCGTGGCCAGCGCCTGGTCGGCCATCGCGGGGGCCGCAACCGACAGTGTCATCGCGAGTGTGATCAGGGTGCGCTTCATGGTGGGTTTTCCTGTGGGTTGGGTTACAGTTCTTTTAATGGGATTGTAGTGACTTGGGTTGACATGCCTGCGTGCCCGGTCAATCGAGCCTTTGATGGCATTTTCTGGAGATTGCGATGTATCTGCTGGGCCTTTCACTGATTTTGCTGGCGCTGAAATACTTCGAAATCGGCCCTGTCGCCAACTGGTCCTGGTGGTGGATCATGGCGCCTTTCGGTGCCACTGTCCTATGGTGGGCCTGGGCTGATTCCACCGGATATACCAAACGTAAAGCCATGGAAAAGATGGACCAGCGCAAGCAGGACCGGATCAACAAGAACAAGGAAGCCCTGGGCATTCGTCCACGCAAGCCTCGCTGAGGCGCGCTGCGGTCTCGCCCCGGGGCCGCGCGTCCGTCGGGCAGTTTTGCTTACCGTTGCAGTGCGCAAGGCTGCCGCGAACAACCGCTAGAAAACAAAACGCCCATGACAACGTGCCGTGGGCGTTTTTTTGTTTCCGGTGTGCACGGCGGGCTGGCCCCGAGGCCTGCCTACCCGCCCATCCATCGATAAACGCTCAATAGGCGTCCAGGACAGCACCCTTGCTCGCGCTCGATGCATTGAAGGCAAACTTCGCCTGCACGCCGCGGGTGTAGCGCGGAGCGGGGGCCGTCCAGGCGGCGCGGCGCTTGGCGATTTCTTCTTCGGGCACGTTCAGCTCCAGCAGCAACTGGCGCGCATCGATGGTGATGCTGTCGCCTTCGTTGACAAAGGCAATGGTGCCGCCCGCTGCCGCTTCGGGCGCCACGTGGCCGACCACCATGCCCCAGGTGCCGCCGGAGAACCGTCCGTCGGTGATCAGGCCCACGCTTTCGCCCAGGCCGGCGCCGATCAGCGCGCCCGTGGGGGCCAGCATCTCGGGCATGCCGGGGCCGCCCTTGGGACCCAGGTAGCGCAGCACCATCACGTCGCCCGCCTTGATCTTGCCGGCCAGGATGGCTTCCAGGGCCGATTGCTCGTCGTCGAACACGCGGGCCGGGCCAGTGATGACAGGGTTCTTCAGGCCGGTGATCTTGGCGACAGCGCCTTCGGGGCTCAAGTTGCCCTTCAGGATGGCCAGGTGGCCCTGCGCGTACATGGGGTTGTCGATGTTGCGGATCACGTCCTGGTCGGCACGCGGCACATCGGGCACGTCCTTGAGCACTTCGGCAATCGTCTTGCCGCTGATGGTGATGCAGTCGCCATGCAGCAGGCCAGCATTGAGCAGCACCTTCATGACCTGCGGAATGCCGCCTGCGCGGTGCAGGTCCACGGCCAGGTACTTGCCGCTGGGCTTGAGGTCGCACAGCACGGGGGTCTGCTTGCGGATGCGCTCGAAGTCGTCGATGTCCCATTCCACGCCCGCTGCGTGCGCGATGGCCAGGAAGTGCAGCACGGCGTTGGTGGAGCCGCCGGTGGCCATGATCACGGCCACGGCGTTCTCGATGGCCTTCTTGGTCACGATGTCGCGGGGCTTCAGGTCCATCTTGATGGCCTCGATCAGCACCTTGGCCGATTCCTTGGCCGAGTTCATCTTCTCGTCGTGCGGGTTGGCCATGGTGGACGAATACGGCAGGCTGATGCCCAGGGCCTCGAAGGCGCTGGACATGGTGTTCGCGGTGTACATGCCGCCGCACGAGCCGGTGCCGGGGATCGCGCGCTTTTCGATCTCCTTGAGGTCGAAGTCGCTCAGTTTGCCGGCGGCGTTCTCGCCCACGGCCTCGAACACGCTCACGATGTTCAGGTCCTTGTCCTGGTAGCGGCCCGGCAGGATGGTGCCGCCGTACACGTAGATGGCAGGCACGTTGGCGCGCAGCATGCCCATGAGGCCGCCGGGCATGTTCTTGTCGCAGCCGCCGACCACCAGCACGCCGTCCATCCACTGGCCGCCCACGCAGGTCTCGATGCAATCGCTGATGACTTCACGGCTCACCAGGCTGTACTTCATGCCTTCGGTGCCCATGGCCATGCCGTCCGAGATGGTGGGCGTGCCGAACACCTGGGCGTTGCCGCCTGCTTCCTCGATGCCTGCGATGGCTGCGTCGGCCAGCTTCTGCAGGCCGCTGTTGCACGGGGTGATGGTGCTGTGGCCGTTGGCTACGCCGACCATGGGCTTGACGAAGTCACCCTCTTCGTAGCCCATGGCGTAGTACATGGACCGGTTGGGCGCGCGCGATTTGCCTTGCGTGATGTTGGCGCTGCGGTGGTTGATGGGCTGGATCGGGATGGTCTTGCTGTCTGCCATGGCGTTGGTCCTGGTGGGGGAGTGAATCGTTGTAGTGGGAAGACGCCGCAGGGACGGGCGCGCGGGTCTTTGGCTGTCGGGGTGCAAGTATGCGAGGTTTGGACGGGCGTTTCCAATCCCTTTCGACTGCTTCAGTAATATATAAAACATATCACTGGATCAAAACCGCATGAAAGAACCACTCATCGACGTGCGCGCCTGGCGCCAGTTCGTGGCCGTGGCCGAAGAGCTGCACTTCGGCCGCGCGTCCATCCGCCTGCACATGACCCAGCCGCCGCTGACCCAGGCCATCGCGCAGATGGAGCGGTCGCTGGGCGTGATGCTGTTCGACCGCACGCGCCGCCGCGTGGCGCTGACACCGGCGGGCGAGGCGCTGCTGCCTGATGTGCGCGACTTTCTGGAGCGCGCGCAGGCGCTTCCGGTGCGCGCGCGTGCGGCAGCGGCGGGCGAGGTGGGGCGGGTGCGGCTGGCGTTCGTCTCCACCATCGGCTTTGAGCGGCTGCCCGAATGGGTGCGCGACTTTCGGGTGCTGTGCCCGCAGGTGTCGCTGGAGCTGGTGGAGGCCACGGGCGATGTGCAGCGTGCGCTGTTCTCGCGCGGTGAACTCGATGCGGGGCTGATGCTGCATTCGCCGGGCTTCGCGCCGCCCGAACTCGCGCGCCTGGCCGTGGCCGAAGAGCCGCTGGTGTTGGCGTTACCGGCCAGCCACCCCCTGGCGCTGGCGCCGCGCCTGGATCTGCCCGAGGTGCTGGCCGAGCCCCTGGTGATCTTTCCGCGCCGCATCGTCCCCTCGCTGCACGATGCCGTCTTCGCGCTGTACCACGCGGCGGGCCGCGTGCCCGTGGTGGCGCAAGAGGCCATCCAGATGCAGACCATCGTCAACCTAGTGTGGGGCGGCCTGGGCGTGGCCTGGGTGCCCGAGAGCGTGACCCAGTTCCGCCGCGAGGGCGTGGTGTACCGCGGGGCCGATGCTTTTGGGCCTGCACCCGCCAAGGCCAGGGCTAAGGCAGCCAAATCCCCTGCCGAGCCGCTGCTGCCCGTGTGTGAGACCAGCCTGGTGTGGCCCGCCGCGCTCAACAACCCGGCCCTCGCGCGCTTCATCGACTTCGTGCGCGAGCGTTCGATGGCGGCCTGATCAGCCCGCGGCAGCCGGTGCGCCGCGCCCCCGCACGAACAGCAGGCCCGCCGCCACGGCCAGCAGCGGCAGCGCCACCGCGTTGATCGCCGTCCAGCCCGCGCCGCTGAGCAGCGCGCCAGAGGCAAAGGACATCATCGCCGCCACGATGCCGTTGGCCAGCTGCATCAGCGCCTGGGCCTGTCCGCGCTCCCCGGGTGCGTGGTTCTCCGCCAGCAGGGTGGTGCCCGAGATCACCATCAGATTCCAGCCCGTGCCGAGCAGAAAAGAGCTGGCCAAAAACTCGGTGAACGAGAGGCCCGACAACGCCACCACCGCGCTGGCCGCCAGGCACGCCGCGCCCACCGCCGCCACGCTGCGGCTGCCGAAGCGGTCCACCAGCACACCCGAGAACAGCGCAGGCGCGAACATGCCGATCACATGCCACTGGATCACCTGCGCCGCCGATGCTGCCGAAAACCCGCACACCTCCATCGCCAGCGGCGTGGCGTTCATCACCAGAATCATCAGTCCGTGGCCGATGGCCGTCATCACCACCGCTGCCCGCAGGCCGGGCCGCACGAGCAGACTGCGCATGGCTGCCATGCCGCCCGCCGCCGGCTTGGGCGCCACGCCCTCGCGCAGCAGCGCCATCACCGCCCAGCCCAGCGCGGCCAGCACCGCAATGGCCAGGTACGCGCCCGCCAGCGGCGTGGCCAGCACATTGCGCGACCACAACGCGAGCGGCGGCGCAAACACCGCCGCACACAGGCCACCCGCCACCACACAGGCCGTGGCACGGCCTTTCTGCATGGGATCGACCGCCTCCAGCGCCGCATAGGTGTAGTAGCCCGACGAGGCCTGATACGCGCCGATGGCCAGCGTGCCCGCGCAGAACACGGCAAAGCTGCCCCACTGCACGCCCACCATGCTCACCAGCCCGCCCGCCACGCCAAAGAGCGCGCCGGCCTGCAGCCCCGCACGCCGCCCCCGGCGCTGCATGAACAGCGACAGCGGCTGCACCACCACCAGGTTGCCCAGCACCAGCAGCGCCAGCGGCAGCGTGGCCAGCACCGGCCAGGGCGCCAGCCGCGCGCCCACGATGGAGGTCAGCGTGATGCCGATGATGGAGCAGCCCCAGTACAGGGCCTGGCCCGCGAACAGCAGGCGAACGGACGCATTGCGCAAGAGCAGCATGGATCGACTTTCGATGGCGCGCCGTACGGGCGCAAAGCAAGGGCGGTGGGTGAGAGAGAGGGCGCGGTGGGGCGAGAGTCAGTCGAGCAGCGCCCCCGCGCCAAAGCGCTGCGCATACGCCTGCGGGCTCACGGCGCGGTGCTTGTGAAAGCTGCGGCGCAGGTTCTCGGGGTGCTCGAAGCCGCACAACCGCGCGACGGTGGAGACCGATGCCTGGGCCTGCGAAAGCAGGTTGGAGGCGGCCTCGACGCGAACGCGCTCCACATACCGCCCGGGCGTGGTACCCAGCTCGCGCTGGAACACGCGCGTCAGAGTGCGCGGCGGCATGCAGGCCTGCTCGGCCAGTGCATCCAGCGACAGGTCGCCGCCCAGCTGTGAAGGGATCCATTCCAGCAGCGCCGCCAGCCGCGGCGCATGCCGCGTCTCGGGCGCCAGCAGCGCGCTGAACTGCGCCTGTCCGCCCGGGCGTCGCATGAACATCACCAGCCGCCGCGCCACGGCCAGCGCCATGGGCCGGCCCAGGTCGGCCTCCACCAGCGCCAGTGCCAGGTCGATGCCCGCCGTGACACCAGCCGATGTGAACAGGTGGCCGTACACCGCGCTGGCCGCATCGTAGGTGTGCAGGCAGTCATCGTCCACCTGCACCGCAGGGTAGTTGCGGCGCATCAGGTCGGTACGGCACCAGTGGGTGGTGGCATGCAGCCCATCGAGCAGCCCGGCATGCGCCAACAGCAGCGCGCCCGAGCACACCGAGCCCATGCGGCGCACCTGCGGCTCTGCGCCGCGCAGCCATTGCTGCAGCGCGGTGTTGCCCAATTGCGCCATGACGCCATCGCCGCCAGCGACCAGCACGGTGTCCAGCTGCGCCGGGTCCAGCGTGGCCCAGCCGGCATCGGCCACCAGCGCGAACCCTGCCGATGTGGTGACGGGCCCCGCGGCCTCGGCCACCACGTGAAGTGCATACGCAGGTGGCAGGCCGTGGCCCGTGCGCTCGGCATTGGCTGAGCCGAAGACCTGCAGCGGGCCGACCGCGTCCAGGCTCATCACGTCGGGGTAGATCAAGCACGCCACGGTGCGGATGGATGGGGGCATGGAATCAGTGTCGGTGTTTGCCCTGTTGACTGCAATGACAACCATCCCACACATTTGGCCAAATTCGTCTTAGCTTTGGCAGAGCCTGAAAAAAGGTACCTTGCGAGACGGCGGCGCCCGGTTAGTGCCGCCTAGCAGGCGTGCGACGGGGCTAGACTTCCGCTATCGGCCAGAAGCAGCCGGTGACGTTTAGTCAAAGCAGACGCTCAACGAAGTAGGTAAGCGGCCCACCGTAGGCGGGTCAGGGCGTTTGACGAATGCACTGACATTCAGACGGTCCCCTGCCACTCATTCCCGCGGTCATCTCCGGCGGATATTTAAAAACGATGCGTGAATCACTCCCCGTTTGACTACAGGTTGCCTTGCATCGTTGTTCCGTGGACGGAATAAAACTGAATAACAGCATGAGGCCCACAAGGGTTGCAAAGACGAGAATCACGTAAAGTGTCCGGCGGCGATCTTTAGATAGCATGATGTGGCCTATCGTAATGTAGAGCGCATCGAGCCGCAGGCCTTATCTGGTCTGAGTTGGCACTCAAAATGGAATCAGTTCAACCAAAGGGGCGCTATAAATGCAATCTCATCTTGCATTGCATTCAACCCTGGTCAGCGGAACTCAATCGTTATGACTCGTGACATGCCACGCCGCTATCTCACCTCCAGCGAAGCACATGCTGCGCTTCGCCGTGGTAAGGCCATCGAAGTGTTTCTCGGTGCGTGTTCACGCTCAGACTGTCACGGCATTCGCTGGGTGCAGATTCGAGGTTTGCCAAATGGGTGCGAACTTCATCTTTATGAGACGGCGGATCTTGGGTCAGAGGACTACACGGACGTGTATGAGTTCGGTCCGTTGGACCCAGAACTGGAGCAGTCCGAGGCAAATGAGGTGCTGACCTTTTCGAGTTTTGAGGAGTGCCTAAAAACGCTCGAAACTCGCTGGTCTAGCGCCACATCGCGATTGACAAACGAGTTCATGGTCCAAGATGAGTACGCCGACTATTTGCGGAGAGGTCGCGATGCTTAAACTGCCGCTTAAGCGTTGAGTGTCCGTTTTTTTCGGTTGCCACAGACGGCTTCTGGCCGCGTCCTGCCGGCCGGCTGGTCATCACACTTGTCACGACGTGGCCACCTTGACTTGCACGTGCGCGCCGTCCACGAGCTCGCGCAGCCGCTTGTGCATTGAGCCGGTAAGTCCGTAGTGTTCGCGCGCTGGGACCGGGTTGATATTGTCAACTTCGTACTTTCCTTCGCGGAAAATCGGCATGGTAACGAACGTGTAGCACTCGCCAGGTCCGGGCACCTTGCCGGCAGCGTGGAGCTGCTCGACCAAGTTCGGCAGGAACCACTCGTCCGCCAGTTCCGATTTCAGAAGGCTTTCGAAATGCTCGACGGAGTCGGCTACCTGCGTCAGCTCGGCGATACCTGTGTTCAACCACCAGACGCCCCCGGAATCGGGCTCGATGAACACGTCGCCGAGCGATGAAAAGAGCACCGGCATGAACGGCTCGCGAAGGAGCCAGCCCCACGACGCTGCGAGTTCTTGGAGGGCCTCGAGCGGAGGAGTAAATGTGAGCGAAGACCAAGCGACCGACATGCGAGACCTATCCTGTCAATGACTGCTTGCGGGCGAATGGTATTCGCTCGGTGGTGGAGAGATGATCGCCCTTGGCGTCCAATTTGGACAGGTTTTTGCTGTGTCCGCTGGCCGATCTGAGTCATCGCATCGGCGTCGGCATTGCTGTTTGTTCAAGACCCACGCCGAACCTCCAACAGGGCCTGAAGATCAGTGGAGCAATCTGCACAAACGCATCTGCAATGGCGCGCGAATCGAACTTTCAATGTCGGAAACTCGGGCGCTTCCTCAGTTTGGGTGTTGATGACTTTCCCAAAAAATCAATGTCATCGCTCCCCTGTGTCCATCATCGGAAGGTGCATGCGCCCGGCGGCAGATCAAACCGTTTGCGATTGCAGATAGTTCTGCAAGCCCACCTTCTCGATCAGACCAATCTGCTTTTCCAGCCAGTAGGCGTGGTCCTCTTCCGTGTCCCGCAGTTGCAGCAGCAGCAGGTCACGGCTCACGTAGTCGCGCACGCTTTCGCACAGTGCAATGCCCTGCTGCAGGGCGGCGCGGACTTCGTATTCGGTGGCCAGGTCCTTGCGCAGCATCTCGGGCACGGTCTCGCCGGGCGTGAACTCCTTGGGGCGCATGTCGGGGCGGCCGCCCAGCATCAGGATGCGGCGCAGCAGGGCGTCTGCGTGCTGGGTTTCTTCCTGCATCTCATGGTCGAGACGGGTAAAGAGCTTGGTGAAGCCCTGGTCTTCGTAGATGCGCGAATGCGCGAAGTACTGGTCGCGCGCGGCCAGCTCGCCGCGCAGCAGATCCTTGAAATAGTCGATGACTTGGGGGTTTCCCTGCATGTTGTTGTCCTTGGATTCAGGGCAGGGAGTATCGCGCCAGAAGGCATCATTCGATGCAATGTCCCCGTACCTGCGCTTTGCATGCGTCCGGGGATCAGAAGCGTTCGCATTGGGCCGCTGCCTCCACCAGGTCAAGCAGCGGCCCTCAGCTGGGTTTCTCGGTCGAACCGGGTGCTCAGAAGTCCATCTGGGCCGACAGTGTCAGCGTGCGCGGCAGGCCGGTGGTCGAGTAACCGTTGATGCCGGTAATCCAGTACGCCTTTTCACTCACGTTTTCCAGATTGGCGCGCAGCACGAGCGGCTTGCCCGACAGCTTGGTGGTGTAGCGTGCGCCGATGTCCAGCCGCGTCCAGGACGGCGTGCTGAGCGTGTTGTCGGCGTTGCGGTATACGGACGAGGAACTGACGACACGGCCATTGAGGCTCAGGCCCTGCATCCAGGGCGTGTCCCAGTCCAGGCCCAGGTTGAAGTTGTGCTCAGGCACACCCGAGACCTTCTTGCCCTGGTTGACGCCGCCTTGCGTGCGGGTGAGCTTGGCGTCGGTGAAGGCGACGCTGGCCATCAGGCGCAGGCCGCGCTGCACTTCACCATAAGCCGTCAGTTCCAGGCCGCGGTTGCGCTGCTCGCCGTCAAAGCCGTAGTGGTTCAGGCTCGGGTCGATGGCCGACGTCGTGGTGTAGGCGCTGGGTCGCTTGATTTCGTAGACCGCGGCCTGCGTGGTGATGCGGCCCCAGTCTGCTTTCACGCCCATTTCGATCTGCTTGGACTTGAAGGGTGGAATGGTCTGTCCTGCGTTGTCGTAGGCGGGGGTCGCTGTCTCGGACACCTTGCTGCCGCGCGAGAGGCCGGCCGTGTAGTTGGCGTAGACAGAGATGTTCTTGGCGGGTTTGAACACCACGCCTGCCAACGGCGTGGTGCTGCTGGCCTTGTACTGGCTGGTCGATGCGCCCGTTGCCACGTTGAAACCTTCGTAGTCCATCGTCTGCCGGCGCAGGCCCACGGTCACGAGCAGGCTGTCGTTGAAGAAGCCCATGGTGTCGGCGATGGCGAAGCTGTGCTGGTGGTTGTCAACGCTCTTGGCCGGTGCGCCGCGCACGCCCGTCATGGCCGGGGCGGGAACGGGGTTGTACAGGTTGGACGGATTGGTGCCGGCCGAGGTGGCATAGAAATACCCGGTCTCCTGCGCCATGTAGTTCATGCCTATGGCCACGGTGTGCTTGACGGCGCCGGTGTTGAAGCGCTTGCGCAGGCCCACATCGGCGGCCTTGGAGTCGGTGTACTGGTCGTACCACGCGTTGCGCACACTGAAGTTGCCGTTGGCGGCCAGCCCCGAACCGCCGGGGAAGTCCTGCATGTAATCCAGCTTGGACCAGCCCACGCTGCCGTAGACCGTGGTGCTGTCGTTGAGGTCGTGCTCCAGGCGTGAGGTCACGAGCTTGAAGTTGTCCTTGAGTTCGGTGCCTGGGTACCAGACCGAGCGCGTGTCGGGCACGGCAGGGATGCCGCCGGCGGTGGGCAGCGTGATGTGGTTGCGGAAGTTGTCGGTCTCTCCGCGCGTGGCGGTGGCGTCGAGCGACCAGCGGGTGCGTGCGCCCGCGTAGTCCAGCGCGATGGAGCCGAGGTTGAGGTTCTGCTTGCCGTTGTCGGTGGTGCCTTCACCACCGCGCACCAGGCCGTTGAGGCGCACGCCCCATTCGTTGTCTTGGCCGAAGCGGCGGCCCATGTCCAGGTGGGCTGCAAAATTGGACTTGCTCATGTAGGTGCTGGTCAGGCGCGTGAGCGGCGCGTCGCCCGCGCGTTTGAGCACCGTGTTGATGCTGCCGCCGACGCTGCCATTGGGGCCGACGCCGCTCGTCAGCGCGCCGGGGCCCTTCAGCACTTCCACACGCTCGATCATTTCGAGGGGAATGCGCGTGGACGGGGCCAGGCCGTACAGGCCGTTGATGGCGAGGTCGCCATTGCCCACGGTGAAGCCGCGAACCTGAAAATCGTCGCCGAAGCCGCCGCGCGACGCCATGGGGCGCACCGAGGCATCGTTCATCACCACGTCGGAGACGCTTTGTGCCTGCTGGTTCTGGATCAGTTCGGACGTGTAGTTGGTGGTGCTGAAGGGCACGTTCATCAGATCCACCTTGCCCAGCAGGCCCAGGTCGCCGCCGCGCGCCAGTTGGCCGCCGGAGTAGGTCTTTTGCAGGCCGCCGATGGCCTCGGCCTGGTCGGAGACGACCACTTCGTCCAGGGCCGTCTTGCTGGCGGTCTGCGCGCCCACGCCGACCGCGGCGATGGCAAAGCCCGCGCCCAGGCATTGCCGGACCAGGCGGGTAAGGCGGGTGGGCGCGAAGTGCAAGTCGGCACGGCGGGCGTGGCGGGCGTGTGAAGGGTGGTTCATGACAGTCATGGTTGGGTTGAAGAAAACGGAATGGGGACGGCCGCGGTCAGAGGTGCCAGAGCGGCAACCGGGATGACGGATGCGGGGGGAGGGTGGTGGTCTACAGTCCCCATGTCAGAAGTTGGCGCGCAGCGAGACCACCACGTTGCGCGGGTCGCCGTAGTAGTTGTTGAAATAGCGGGCGTTGGGCGCGAACTTGGCGTAGTACACCTTGTCCAGAACGTTGTTCACGTTGACCTGCACCGAGTACTTGGCGTCGATGCGGTAGCCGAGCATGGCGTCGATCACCGCATACCCGCCCTGGCGCGACGTGACGTCGCCAGCGGTCACATAGCCATCGCTCTGCACCCGCGCGCCGGCGCCGATGCTCCAGCCCCGCAGTGCGCCGTCCAGCCGGTGCTTGGCGAACAGCCGCAGCGCGTGGCGCGGGTCGATGCTGCGCAGTGGCTGGCCGGCATTGGCGGGGTCCGCATCGCGCAGGTAACGGGTGCGGGTGTGGGTGTAGCCCGCCAGCACCTGCCAGCCGGGCCGTGGCTCGCCGGACACCTCCAGCTCCAGGCCCTGGCTGCGTGTTTTGCCGCCCGCCACTTGGCAGTGGCCGGCGGGGTTGCTGGGGCAGCCTTGCGGGCTGCCCAGGTCGTCCATGGCCCGGCCCACCTGGTGGATGCGAAACAGCGACAGCGACGCCGCGAGCCGGCCGTCCATGAACTCGCCCTTCACGCCCGCCTCGACGTCCTTGCCACGGATGGGAGCCAGCAGCCGTCCGTCCGCGCCCTTGGCGTCCTGCGGCGTGAAGGTTTCGGCGTAGCTGCCGTACAGGCTCAGGTGGTCGCCCAGGTCGTAGACCAGGCCTGCGTAGGGCGTGACTTCGTGCGCCACGCTGTAGTTGCTGGCGGGGGCGGCAGGCACGCGGTAGCGCCACCCGCTGATGCGCGCACCGACGATCGCCGAGAGCGGGTCGCTCAGCGACACGCGGGCCATGGCGTACGCGCCCTGCTGCCCTGTGCGCGACGACGGCGCGGTGTAGGCCGTGCCGTTGCCGGGGCTGTAGAAGGGCTCGGGGTAGCTGGTGGCGGGGTTCCAGGTGCGCAGGTCCACACCCTGCAGGGGGCTTACGTCCCAGTGACCGCTGGTGCCGGTGGTGCGGATGTGCAGGGTGTCGGCGCCCAGGCTCAGGGTGTGGGTGCGGCCCAGCAGCTCGAACGGGCCGGTGGTCGACAGGGCCAGGGCGCCCTGGTCGCTGGCTTCTGCGCCGTAGATGGAGGTGCTCACGTCGACCAGGTACGGGTCGGTGCTGCTCGCGCTGGTGAACGAGGTTTGCTTGAAACCGTCTGAGCGCAGCCGGTTGTGGGCGGCGCTCAGGCGCATGCTCCAGCCGTTGCCGGCGCGGTGCGCCAGCTCGATGAAGGCCTGGTCGTTGTGCCGGTCCCACCGATTCCAGTCGGTGCCCAGGTAGGTGCTGCGCGGCAGGTGCAGTTGCGTGCCGTCGATGCCTGCGGGCAGCCCGCCCCAGGCGCCGGTCGCATCCAGTGCGGTGTGCTGCAGGCTCGCCGTGAGCGTGGTGCCTGGGGCCAGGTCTGCCTCGACCACGCCGTAGAGCAGTTGGCGGTCCTCGGCCCGCGCCTGCTGGAAGAACTTCTTGCCGTCGGCCACGGCCACCAGCCGGCCGCGCACGCTGCCTGCATCGTTGAGCGGGGTGGACATGTCCGCGTCGATACGGCGGCGGCTCCAGGTGCCCAGCGTCACACCTGCAGAGGCCTCGAATCCACGCTCAGGGCGCTTGCGCACCATGTTGACGGTGGCCGAGGGGTTGCCCGCGCCGCGCAACAGGCCCGCCGCGCCGCGCAGCACTTCCACCCGGTCGAGCACTGCGGTGTCGGGCTGGATGAAGATCGAGGCCGAGGTGTTCTGGCTCAGCGCCATGCCGTCCACCTGCAGCGCATCGATCTGGTGACCCCGGGCGTAGTAGTTCACACGCTCGCTGTCGGTGTAGTCCACCGTGATGCCGGGGGTGTGCTGCATCACCGCGTGCAGGTCCGGCAGGGCGCGGTCGTCCAGCCACTGGCGCGTGAGCACGGTGACCGGCTGCGCTATGCCGCGCACCGGTTGCGGGCCCGCAAAGACTGTGGCGGTGCTGGCGGTGTACGAGCCCGACTGCTCGGTGCGGGCGGTAGGCGCGGTGGCCGTCACCGTGACCGGGGCCAGCACCTGCGCGCCGCTGGCCTCGGGCGCAACTGCTCTTGGGATGGCGCGCAGGGTGTAGACGCCGCTCGATGCGCGCACGGCCTGCAGGGCGCTGTCCTCCAGCAGCCGGGCAAAGCCGGCCTCCACCGTGTACCGGCCCTGCAGCCCGGGCGATTGCTGTGGCCCCAGCTGGGCCGCGTCGAACGACAGCGCCACCCCAGCAGCATGGGCAAACTGGCTTACCACCACGGCCAGCGGCCCGGGGGCAATGGCATATGCGCGCGCCGTGTCGCCGCCGGGCGCCTGGTCTGCAGTTGCGGCCGGGGCCGGCTGGGCCTGGGCCACCGGGCCGGCCACGGCCACGCACAGCGCAGCGCTCAGCAGCGCGGCACGGGCCAGGCAGGCAGGGGTGGCGGATGGCATGGATTCTTCTGGGCGCTCAGCGGGTTCATTGGTATGCCGCTCAAGGCACGCCAAACCTGCAAACCCGGGGTCAAAAAAATTTCGCGAGGTATGCAGTCAATGCCATTTAAGGTGCCTGCCGCTTGACTGGTAATGCTTTGTAGCTACTATTTTTGTAGCAATGCCGGTGTCAGGCACCGGGCGGTCAAAGCCGTTCCAGCGCCTCCACCCGCACCCAGTAGCGGGTGTGGCTGCGCAGCTGCAGCGGAAACCGGCTGACCAATGCCGCCAGCGCGCGGTCGGTGTCGTTCACCGGGAAGGCGCCCGACACCCGCAGGGCCGCCACCTCCGGCGCGCAGCCCAGGTGGCCGGGGCGGTAGCGGGCCAGCGCAGCGATCAGTGTGCCCAGCGGCATGTCCACTGCGATCAGCCCGCCGTCGCGCCAGCTGGCGTCGAACGGGTCGGCGGCCACGGGGGGCTCTGCCGCCAGCGGGGTGAAGCGTGTCTGCTCGCCGGCCTGCAGCTCGCGTGGCATGCCCTCTGCCGGCAGCACACGCACGGCCTTCTCCTGCACGCTCACGTGGCACTGGCCGTCGCCCTGCAACTGCACGGAAAAGCGCGTGCCCATTGCCACGATGCGGCCCTGGCTCGTCACCACGCTGAAGCGGCGGCCCTGCGCATCGGGCTGCGTGGCCACCAGGATGCGCCCGGTGTGCAGGCGCAGCAGGCGTTCGCGGTCGTTGAATTCCACACCCACCGCCGTGCCGGTGTCCAACGCCAGCAGCGAGCCATCGGGCAGGGTGATGTCGCGCCGCTCGCCCACAGCGGTGCGGTGCGTGGCCTGCCATTCCTGCCAGGGCAGGGTGCGCCACGACAGCAGCGCCGCCGAGCCCACACCCACCCCCGCGGCCAGGCTGCGCAGCACGGCGCGCCGGGGCGGCCGGCTGCGCTCGCCCAGCGCTTGCCGCGCCAGCGGCGCCGGGATGCGGCCCAGCTGCGCGCCCACGGCCTGCACCTTTTGCCAGGCGCGCTGGTGGGCCGGGTCGGCCGCGTGCCAGTCCTGCCAGGCACGGTGGTCGTCGTCGGCGGCAGCCGCGGTGTCGTCGCGCAGGCGGGTGTGCCAGGCGGCGGCCTCGCGCAGTGCGCGGCGTTCGGCGTCGGTCGGGTGGCTGCTCACGGCGCTGGCGCCCTTCGATCTTTCGGTCGCGGGAGCACTCAATCTTCCAACACCAGGCAGCAGTGCTCCATGGCCCGCGTGAGGTAGTTGCTCACGCTGCGCAGCGAGATGCCCAGGCGCTGGGCGATCTCGGGGTAGGTCAGCTCTTCGAACTGCGCCAGCACAAAGGCCTCGCGCACCTTGGGCGGCAGGCTGCCGAGCATGCGGTCCACGTTGATCAGGGTCTGCTGCATGATGGCCTGCTCCTCGGGCGAAGGCGCCATGTCTTCGGGCAGCACGGCCAGGTAGTCCAGGTAGGCCTGCTCCAGCGAGCGGCGCCGAAAAAAGTCGGCCACCAGCCCGCGCGCCACCGTGGCCAGGTAGCGCTGCGGCTCGCGGATATCCTCCACCGGCGTGTCGGACCGCAGCACGCGCACGAACGTGTCGTGCGCCAGGTCTGCGGCATCGTCACGGTTGCCCAGCCGCTTTCTCAGCAGGCTCTGCAGCCAGGTGTGGTGGTCCAGGTAAAGGCTCTGCAAGGTACGGGCGCGCGCGGGACAGGGGAGGGTCGAAACAGGGCGGCAATACCAGCCGGCACGGGGGCCGTTGGCATTGCGGGATGGTAATGAGAACTACTATCAGTATCAATTATGCCTGTCCCCACGCCCCACGGGGTTGCCATTCGCGCGGAGCCCCCGCGCGGGCGGGCACAATACCGGCCACCATGCTGACCTACCCCCACATCGACCCCGTCGCCCTGCAGCTCGGCCCGCTGGCCATTCACTGGTATGGGCTGACTTACCTGGCGGCTTTCGGCCTGTTCATGTTCCTGGGCATCCGGCGCCTGCGCCACGAGCCCTTTGCCTCCATCACCGGCCCGGGCGCCTGGACGCGCAAGGATGTCGAGGACATCCTCTTCCTGGGGGTGGCGGGCGTGGTGGTGGGCGGCCGGCTGGGCTACTGCCTGTTCTACAAACCGGGCTACTACCTCACCCACCCGCTGGAGATCTTTGCCGTGTGGCAGGGCGGCATGGCCTTTCACGGCGGGCTGCTGGGCGTCATCGTGGCGATGATCTGGTTCGCACACTCGCGCAAGCGCCCCTGGCTGCAGGTCGCCGACTTCGTGGCGCCCTGCGTGCCCACCGGTCTGGCGGCCGGGCGGGTGGGTAATTTCATCAACGGCGAACTCTGGGGGCGCTTTTCCAGCCCCGACCTGCCCTGGGGCATGGTCTTCGCGCACAGCGGATCGATGCAGCCGCGCCACCCGTCACAGGTCTACCAGTTCTTGCTGGAGGGCTTGCTGCTGTTCGTTCTGCTGTGGCTGTATGCCCGCAAGGAACGCCGCCAAGGCCAGGTGGCCGCCGCCTTCCTGTTCGGCTACGGGGTCTTCCGCTTCATCGCCGAGTACTTCCGCGAGCCGGACGCCTTCCTGGGCGTGCTGTCGCTGGGCATGAGCATGGGCCAGTGGCTGTGCGTGCCGATGATCGTGGGCGGTATTGCGCTGTGGCTGTGGGCGCAGCGCCAACCTGTGGTGGCGCTGGGTGCAAGGTGAAAATGGCCTCTACCGCTTGATGGTAAAGCGCCAGCAGCTATCAATTAGATAGCAAATTCGAAAACAAAGCCGCTGGGCGCTCATGAGGCCAGCGGCTTTTTCATGAAGGCCAGGTACTGCCCCGGAAGGTAGTCCTCGATACGGGCGAACTCTGTGTACCCCTGCTGGATGTAGAAGCCCCGCGCCTGCCATTCGAAGGTGTCGAGCCTGGCGTGGTGCGCACCGAGCGTGCGCCCTTGCGCCTCTGCCCAGCCCAGCAGGTGAGTGCCCAGGCCTTGACCGCGGTGGTCGTCGGCGACCCACAGCACGTCGATGTTCAGCCAATACACGAACACGAAGCCACGGATGCCGCCCACCAGTCGCCCTTGAGCATCGCGTGCATCCAGGCGCACGGGCTGCTGGGCAGGGTATTCGCCGACGAAGCGATAGTTGTACTGGCGCAGTTGGCGGCCCAGTGTGCCGTCGCGCAGATCGTCGTCGGTCGGCGGTGCAAAGGTCAGGTGGGAGAGCATCGGCGCGAGTATGCGCGCGGTAGGTGATCAGTTCGGTGCAGTCGCCCCGCGCCGCAGCATCGTCCACAACGCCGCCGCCACGATCAGCGCCCCTCCGGCCCAGCCTGCGATGCTGAGGCTCTCCCCCAGCCACAGCACGGCGAACAGCGCGCCGAACGCAGGCTCGCTGCCCATCAGCAGGCCGACGCGCGACGGCGAGCTGTGGCGCAGGGCCCAGTTCTGCACCACGAAGGCGAACACCGTGCAGCCGACCACCAGGTAGATGCAGGCGAGCCAGAACCCTGCATCACCAGGCAGCGGTGGCAGGCCGCCGGGCAGGGCCAAGGCCAGCGCCACGCTGCCCAGCGCAATGACGCCGGCCTGCACCGCCGTCAGGGCCAGCACCGGTGCGTTGCGGCGGCGGGTAAGGCGGCTGGTCTGGCACACGGTGATGGCGCGCAGCACGGCGGCGGCCAGCATCAGGGCGTCGCCCCAGCCCCAGTGGCCGCTAAGGCCGCCGCTCAGCAGCGCAGCGCCCACCAGCGACACCCCGGCAAACACAAACATCGCCCGAGCGGGCCGCTGGCCCAGCAGGGCCCATTCGGCAAACGGCGTGAACACCACGCACAGGCTGATGAGGAAGGCCGCGTTGCTGGCCTGCGTGAGCGCCAGCCCAAACGTCTCGCACACAAAGATGCCCATCAGCAAACCGCCCAGCGGCAACCCCGCCGCCAGTGCGTCCCGCTGCTCCGCGCGGCTGGCGCGCAGCAGCGCCGGCAGCAGCAGCACAAAGGTCAGCCCGAACCGCACCGCCAGAAAGCCCAGCACCGGGTAGAACACCAGGGCCCCCTTGGCCACGCCGTAGCTGGTGCCCCAGACCACGGCGACCAGCAGCAGTGCGGCATCGGCCAGCCGGGGCGCGAGAGGGGAAGGGGTGGGGGCGGCAAGGGTGGTCACGGTGGTCATGGGGCTGGGTGCCTACGCAGGCGGGGCAGATCAATAAGACGCTCGGGCGATTATTCATTTGCGCCTGCACATTGATAATCGCTGCTGTAGAACATCACTTGTGCGCCATGAGCATCAATCGACCTCTCGACAGCCTCTCCGACATGGCCGTGTTCGCACGGGTGGTCGAGGCCGGCAGCTTCTCGGCTGCCGCACGGCAACTGGGCCTCACCCCATCCGCCGTCAGCCGCCAGGTGGCCCGGCTGGAGGGCGCGCTGCGCGTGCGGCTGCTGGAGCGCACCACCCGCAAGCTCAAGCTCACCGACGGGGGCGCGGCAGCCTACAGCCGCTGCCAGTCGATGGTGGCCGCCGCCCGCGAGGTGTGGGCGTTGAGCGATACCCACACCGGCGACCCCACCGGCATGGTGCGCATGAGCATGCCCAAGGCCGTGGGGCGGCAACTGGTACACCCGCTGGTGCTGTCGTTTCTGCAGAAGTACCCGCAGGTGGATGTGCAACTGCTCATCACCGACCGGGTGGTGGACCTGTTCCAAGACCCCATCGACCTGGCCCTGCGCGTGACCGACACACCGCCCCCCGGCCTGGCGGGCCGGCCCCTGGCCCCGCTGCCGCACATGGTGTGCGCCAGCCCCCAGTACCTGGCGGCGCACGGCCACCCGGCGCACCCGCGCGATCTGGAACAGCATGCGTGTATCTATCTGGGCGAAGACGAGCGCGACCGGCACTGGCGCTTTGAACGGGGCGCAGAAGCGGCCACGGTGGCCGTGCGCGGGCGCTACGTGGCCAACCACAGCGAAGTCCGGCTGGAGGCAGCGCTGCACCACCTGGGCATTGCAAGCCTGCCGGGATTTGCAGCGCGCGCTGCGTTGCAAAGTGGTGCCCTGGTGCAGGTGCTGCCCGATTGGGATCACAAGACAGCGTATGCGGGCATGGCCTGGCTGCTGTACGCACCCAACCGGTTCTTGCCGGCCAAGCTGCGGGTGTGGATCGACCACCTGGTGCAGGGGTTCGAACACGTTGTGTGAAGTGGGGTTCGTACGTACTTGGCAAGAGCGAAGGGTGTCAGTTGGCGCGGGACTAACGCAGCGGGAAGCAGGCGGACAGTCCGACGGACGGCAGGCAGCCATATCGGCGCGGCCAATGCAGTGCGAGTGGGTGCTGCGGATGTCTCGTTTTCACCCCAAAACAGGTTTTTGACGGTGCACAGCATTCTGTGCTGGTGTTTTTCCTTCATCGTTCTCATAATTATGGAAAATTATGCGAGTTGTTGAAGGAACCATCCGGTTGGCTGTTTTTTAAACAACGATGGCTTCCAGATGCCGACAGCGCCACTAGGTAGAAACCCACGGTTCAACCGCTTGCTCCCACCATTTAGCTGTTTTCACCATGCGCCCCATCCCCAATTCCCTGCATGACGAAGCCGCGGCGCGGCTGCGGGAGCAGATTTTTGCGGGTGCGTTGCCTCCCGGCAGCTTTCTGGACGAAGCTGCGCTGTGCGAGCGGCTCGAGATCTCGCGCACCCCGCTGCGCGAGGCGCTCAAGGTGCTGGTGGCCGAAGGGCTGCTGCGCCACGAGCCGCGCCGGGGCTGCTTTGTGGCCCAGATCACCGAGCGCGACCTGGACGACCTGTTCCCCGTCATCGCGCTGCTCGAAGGCCGTGCCGCCCATGAGGCCACGCGCAAGGCCGGCGCCGCAGACGTGGCGGCGCTCGAGGCGCTGCACCAGCGCCTGCAGCAGTGCGCAGCCGACGGCCTCATCACCGACTACTACGAAGCCAACTACGCCATCCACGAGGCCTTCATCACGCTGGCCGACAACCGCTGGCTGGCCCAGGTGATCGGCGACCTGCGCAAGATCCTGCGCCTGGCACGGCTGCAGACGCTGCACGCGCCCGGCCGCCTGCAGCAAAGCCTGGCCGAGCACCTGGCCGTATTCGCTGCATTGAAGGCCCGCGACTGCGACGCCGCCGAAGAGGCCATGCGCACCCATCTGTTGCGCCAGCGCGATGCGCTGCGCGACGTAGCCCGCAACCAGCAATCGAGGCTGACACCATGATGAACACCACCCCTGAATGGATTGCCCGCAGCGTCTCGCGCCTGCGCACCGCAGCACCTGCGGCCGACAAGGCCACTGACAAGGCCGCCGACAAGACCACATCCAAGGCCGCGATCGACAAGACCGTGACCGACGTGGTCGCCAAGGTTGCGCCGCCGCGCTCCACGCACGAGCGGCTGCAGGCCACGCTGCGGCGCGGGCAGGAGTCGCTGTCGCCGCGCGCTCTGCGCCGCCTGCTGGCCGACCTGCAGGAGGTCATCGCCCCGCAGGTGAGCGAAATCGAAGGCGGGCGCCGCGCCCAGGCCGTGGCCGAGTGGTACGCCAAGGCCGAGCCCGAAGAGCGCCGCGACATGTGGCTGCTGATGTGCGAGCAGTTCGCGCCCGACGCCACGCGTTTCAAGTCGGCCCGCCAGCGCTACGAGGCCGCGGCCGGCACCGCCGAAGAGGGCCAGGCGGAGATCAGCCTGCGCCGCGCCATGGTCACGCCGCGCACACGGCTGCTGCAGCGCTTTGCGGTGTTTCCCGAAGGCATGCGCTTCCTGGTGGACATGCGGGCCGAGCTGCTGCCGCTGCTCAAGGCCGACAAGCGCCTGCTGGCGCTCGATGCCGAGATGGAACATTTGTTCTCCACCTGGTTCGACGTGGCGTTTTTGCAGCTGCGCCGCCTGTCGTGGGACTCGCCCGCCTCGCTGCTCGAAAAGCTCATCAAGTACGAAGCCGTGCACGATATCCGCAGCTGGGCTGACCTCAAGAACCGGCTGGACAGCGACCGCCGCTGTTACGGCTTCTTCCACCCGCGCCTGCCCGACGAACCGCTGATCTTTGTCGAGGTGGCGCTGCTGGACAAGATCTCGTCCAGCATCACGCCGCTGCTGGACGAAGCGGCGGCGCCTGCGGACATCACCCGCGCCACCACCGCCATCTTCTACTCCATCAGCAACACCCAGACGGGCCTGCGCGGCGTGAGCTTTGGCGACTCGCTCATCAAGCACGTGGTGGAGACGCTGAACGCCGAGTTCCCGCGCCTGCGCACCTTTGCCACGCTGTCGCCCATCCCCGGCTTTCGCGCCTGGCTGGGCAAACATGCCGGCGCCATGTTGGAGCGCCTGGACGACAAGCGCCGCGCCGAGCTGGGCCGCGCGGTGGGCTTCGAGCCGCCGCAGCCCACCCACCTGCTGGCCGCCATCGACAAGGCGCTGGAGCTGGACGCCAAGTCGCCCGTGCGCCAGATGCTGCTCGAATGCGCCGCGCACTACCTGGGCCGCGAGCTGCTGGAGGGCAAGCCCGTGGACCCGGTGGCACGTTTTCACCTGGGCAACGGCGCCCGCGTGGAGCGGCTCAACTGGGCGGGCGATCCGTCCACCAAGGGCGTCAAACAATCGTACGGGTTGATGGTCAACTACCTGTACGACTTGAAGCGCATCGACAAGCATCGCAGCTTGCTGGCGCAGGGCAAGGTACCGGTGTCGGGGGACATCGACACCTTGTGCCGCGGCTGACACCACGCTGGACAACGTGGGGCCCGACTGCCGCCCACCGCCTGCACATCGACCCGATGGTCCGCGCCGCCAGGCACGGTTCTGGTAGAAGTGCAGGCTGCGGACGGCAGCGACACCCACGGCGTGCGCGGTGCCGGCTTTCCATTTCAACAACGACGACAGGAGACAAGACATGACTCAGACAACGCAATTCCACGACCGAGCGGTGCAACGCCGCAGCCTGCTGGTGGGCGCCGCCGCCGCAGGGCTGGGCCTGGCCAGTGGCGGCAGCTGGGCCCAGGCATCGGCCTGGCCCACCAAGCCCGTCAACCTGGTGGTGCCGTTTCCGGCCGGCGGGGGCACCGACGCGTTCGCACGGCCGCTGGCGGCCCAGTTCGCCAAGGCCACCGGCAAGACGCTGGTGATCGACAACCGCGGCGGCGCGGGCGGCACCGTGGGCGCCAGCTTTGCCGCCAAGGGCGCGCCCGATGGCTACACGCTCTTCATGGGCGCCGTGCACCATGCCATCGCGCCGTCGATGTACCCCAAGCTCGACTACGACATCGAGAAAGACTTCGTCCCGCTGTTCCTGCTGGCCAACGTGCCGCAGGTGCTGGTGGTCAACCCCAAGAACGTGCCGGTGAGCAACTTCCAGCAGTTCATGGAATACGTCAAGCGCAACCCCGCCAAGCTCAACTACGGCTCGGCCGGCGCGGGCACCTCGCACCACCTGGCGGGCGAGCTGTTCAAGCAGCAGACCAACACCTTCATCACGCACATCCCCTACCGCGGCGCCGGCCCTGCGCTGCAGGACCTGATCGGCGGCCAGGTGGACATGATGTTCGATGGCCTGGGTTCCTCGGCCAACCACATCAAGGGCGGCCGGGTGAAGGCGCTGATGGTGTCCGGCACCAAGCGCAACCCCGCCTTCCCCGACGTGCCCTGCGCCGCCGAGGTCGGCCTGCCCGACTACACCGTGACCACCTGGTACGGCCTGTGGGCCCCCAAGGGCACGCCCGCCGACCTGCAGGCCCGCATCGTGGACGAGGTGCGCAAACTGGGCATGGCCGACGAGCTGAAAACCATCTGGGCGAACAACGGTGCCGACTACGGCGGGCTGTCGCAGCAGCAGTTCGCGGCGATGGTCAGCAGCGAGGTCAAGCGCTGGGCGGCGGTGGTGAAGGCCTCCGGCGCGAAACTCGACTAACCCCCTGTGGCGCTGCGCGCCTTCCCCCAAGGGGGACGCCTCCGGTGGCCCGGCGAAGCCGGTTCCACGGTGGCGCTGGCGATGGCGTAGCGCCGGTTTTCCAGGCCAAGGGGCTTGTACAACGTGATGGATTTGCACTATGTCGGGTGAAGTGGTGGTAGCGGATGCGGGTGAGCGCGGCGTGGTGCAGGTCACGCTGCGGCACACCGGGCGCCTGAATGCGATGTCGCGTGCGATGTGGCGGCAGTTGCGGGAGGTGTTTGCGGGCATCCAGCAGCGGTCCGACGGGGGTGACGACAGCGTGCGCTGCGTGATCGTGGCGGGGGAGGGCGGGGCGTTCTGTGCGGGGGGCGATATCTCCGAGTACCCGGCGTTCCGTTTTGATGCCGCTGCCTTGCGCGACTTTCACGAGAACGACGTGTGGGGCTGTCTGGCCGCCATGCTGGCGTGCGACGTGCCCATCGTGGCGCGCATCGACGGGGCGTGCATGGGGGCGGGGGTGGAGATTGCCGCCTGCTGCGACATCCGCATTGCCGGCCAGGCCGCGCGCTTCGGGGCGCCGATTGCCAAGCTGGGGTTTCCGATGGCCCCGCGCGAGGCGCAGCTGGTGGCCGGCGCGGTGGGCGATGTGACGGCGCGGCAGATGCTGCTGGAGGCCGCCACCTTCAACGCCAGCGACATGCTCGCGCGCGGCTTTCTGAGCCGCGTGGTGGCCGATGACGCGGTAGCCACCGAGGCCCTGGCCAGTGCGGTGCGCGTCGCCGCCCTGGCGCCACGCGCCGCGCGCATGAACAAGCAGACGTTTCGGGCATTGAAAACGCCGCTACCGCTGGATGGACAAGCGCCACCAGCTATCGAAAACATAGTGAATTCCCTGCCTGGACCGTATGCCTATGCCGACAGTGCCGAGCACCGCGAGGGCATCACCGCCTTTCTTGAAAAACGCCCGCCCGCGTTCTGAAGGCAGCACTGTCGGCCCGCATGCGTCCCACAAGTTTTTCTGACCAGACCAGACTTGCCTGAACTGCCTGAACTGCCTGAACTGCCTGAATTTACGATTTGACAACTCGACCGATTCAATCCAACAACCTCGCCTGACTGCCATGAGCCAACACAACCTTTTCAGCGCGCTGCGCGCCGCCTTTCCCTCCGACCTGGCCAGCGCCGCCGTGGAAACCACGGCGCCGGACGGCACCGAGCTGGTCTACAGCTGGGACGACCTGGAGCGCGCCAGCGCCCGCATCGCCAACCTGCTCGCATCGCTGAAGCTGCCCGAGGGCAGCCGCGTGGCCGTGCAGGTCGAAAAATCGGTCGAGGCCATGCTGCTGTACCTCGCCACGCTGCGCGCGGGGTACGTGTTCCTGCCGCTCAACACTGCCTACCAAAGCGCCGAGATCGAATACTTCATCGGCAACGCCGAGCCCGCCGTGGTGGTCTGCACGCCCGGCAACTTCGGCTGGGTCAGCAAGATCGCGTTCACCCAGGGCACGGGCCATGTGTTCACGCTGGGCGATGACCGCACGGGCAGCCTGCTGGAGCGCGCCGCGCACCACAGCGACGTGCACACGCCGGTGACCCGGTCGGCCGACGACCTGGCCGCCATCCTGTACACCAGCGGCACCACCGGCCGCAGCAAGGGCGCGATGCTCACGCACGGCAACCTGCTGTCCAACGCGCAGGTGCTCAAGGACTATTGGGGCTGGAAGTCTGGCGACGTGCTCATCCACGCGCTGCCCATCTTCCACGTGCACGGCCTGTTCGTGGCCATCCACGGCGCGCTCATCAACGGCAGCAAGATGATCTGGTTCGCCAAGTTCGACCCCAAGGCGGTGCTAGCCGCCATGCGCCGCGCCACCGTCTTCATGGGCGTGCCCACGCTATACGTGCGCCTGCTGGCCGAGCCGGGCCTGACGAAAGAGGCGGCCAAGAACATGCGCCTGTTCGTCGCGGGCTCCGCGCCGCTGCTCATCGAGACCTTCAACGAATGGCAGCAGCGCACCGGCCACACCATCCTGGAGCGCTACGGCATGAGCGAGACCATCATGCTCACCTCCAACCCGTATGCGGCCGACGCCCGCCACGGCGGCCAGAGCGAGCGGCGCGGAGCCACCGTGGGCTTTGCGCTGCCCGGCGTGGGCCTGCGCGTGGTGGACGACGCCAACCAGCCGTTGCCCGTGGGCGAGATCGGCGCCATTCAGGTGCAGGGGCCCAACGTGTTCAAGGGCTACTGGCGCATGCCCGAGAAGACGGCCGAGGAATTCACCGCCGATGAACAGGGCGGCAAGTGGTTCAAGACCGGCGACGTGGGCAAGGTGGACGAGCGCGACTACATCAGCATCGTCGGCCGCAGCAAGGACCTGATCATCAGCGGCGGCTACAACGTCTATCCCGCCGAGATCGAGGGCTACATCAACGACATGCCCGGCGTGGCCGAAAGCGCCCTGGTCGGCGTGCCCCACCCGGACTTCGGCGAGGTGGGCGTGGCGGTGGTGATTGCCAAGCCCGGCGCGCAGCTCGATGGCGACGCCATCGTGGCCAAGCTCAAGACCCAACTGGCCAACTTCAAGATCCCCAAGCGCTGCTTCGTCGCCACCGAGCTGCCGCGCAACACCATGGGCAAGGTGCAGAAGAACCTGCTGCGCGATCAGCACAAGGGGCTGTTCGCCTGATCGGCATCGGCTGACCGGCTGATCCGCCAGGTGCCCGCTGCTCCGGGCGGCCTGGCCTACCACGCTGCGGGCAGCGTGGGGTGCTGAAGAAGGAACGGCGTCGCTGCGAATGACTCGCACGGCGCCGTTTTTTGCATCGGCGTTTCGCTGACGGTGCTCTACAGTGGCGCGCACCGCACCACCATTTGATCGAGCCGCCACCATGCCCAGCCCAGACCCGTCCCCGCCCCTTAGCCTGGCCGCGGTGGCACTGCTCACGGTGGTGCTGACTGCACAGCCGGTGCACGCGCGGCTGCAGGAGTCGCAGATCGACGTGCCCGTCGAGGTGGTCGATGGCTACGGCAAGCGCATCGCGCAGCCGATCCGCGTCACCGTGTGGTCGGACGACGCCAACCCGACCCCGGCACCCGTGATGGTGCTGGGCCATGGCCGATCGGCCCAGCCCGAAAAGCGCGCCGGCCTGGGCCGCGCACGCTTGTCCAAGGAATCGGCATTTTTCGTACGCCGCGGCTTCATCGTGGCTGTGCCCACCCGCGTGGGCTATGGCGTCAGCGGCGGTGAAGACATCGAAAACAGCGGCCCGTGCCAGAGCAAACGCTACTCACCCGGGTACGCCGCTGCCGCGCAGCAGACACTGCAAGTGCTGCAGGTGGTGCGCCAGAGGCCGGACGCCGCCAAGGACAAAGCGGTGGTGATGGGCCAGTCCTACGGTGGGGCTACCGCCATTGCGGTGGGCGCCCTGCAACCCGCCGGGGTGCAGGCCGTGATCAACTTTGCAGGCGGTGGCGGCGGCAACCCGGAGACGCAGCCCGGCAGGCCTTGTGCACCGCAGCAGCTGGAGCAGATGTTCGCGCGGTACGGCGCCACGCTGCGCATCCCTTCGCTCTGGGTCTACACGGAAAACGATCTCTACATGGGCGCCACGCACCCCCGGGAGTGGTTCGCCGCCTTTCGCGCAGCGGGGGGAACGGGCGAGTTCATCCAATTCCCTCCGCACGGCGAGGATGGGCACCTGGTCTTCTCCCGCGCACCGCAACTGTGGCAACCGCGCGTAGCTGACTTTCTGGACCGCAACGGCTTTCCTGCACCGGCGCCTTCGGCACGGGCGCCTGCTGCACAGCTGCAGCTGGAAAAGACGGTGCCCGCGCAGGACAACGGTGAGGATTGACACCGGACACCGGACACACGGACGACCTGCACCGGTCGAACTCACACCGGCCTCCACCGGGCGTGAGGGCCACAACGGCTACTTCGGCGGGGTTGCGCAGCGCCTGCTGTCGCGGTCGCTATCAACCCCCTGTGCCCTCACGCCGCCTTGGGTTCGTCGGCGCAAAAAATGCACGCTGCGGCGGGCGCTGCAATGCCGCCGCTCTCCACCGCCCCATGGCTGCAGCAATGCTCCAGCCACGCGGCCACCAGTTTGTAGACCGACAGATTGGTGCGTGCGGTGGGGGCGCACAGGTAGTAGCCCAGCGGGCTTTGAAAACGCTCGCCCAGCGGCTCCACCAGTGACCCTGCCTGCAGCTCGTCTTCCACGAGGCAGGTCGGCACGATGCCCACGCCGAACCCTGACACCGCGGCGCGGATGATCAGCGAGTACAGGTTGAACCCGGGCCCGAAGCGGCTGCCGCTGGTGTCGCATTGGTTCGCCTCCATCCAGTCATGCCATGCCAGGGGCACCTCGATGTGCTGCAAGAGCGTGGCCTGCTGCAAATCGGCGGGCGTGCGCAGGGGCAGGGCGTCGCGCAGCTGCGGGCTGCAGACGATGCTCGTCTCCTTGCCGATCAGGTAGCGCGCATTGGCGCTGGGCCAGTTGCCGTAGCCATACTGGATCGCCGCGTCGAACTCGTACGGCACCGCAAAGTCGTGCGCGTGCTGGTAGCGCACGAAGTTCAGCGACACCTGGGGCAGCGTGCGCTTGAAGTGGCCCAGCCGCGGAAAGAGCCATTGCGCCGCGAACGTGGGCGGCACCGAAAGGTTCAGCGCGCCGCCGCTGCCGCCGTACGACATGAGCTGCGAGGTCGCCGACTCCAGCGCGGCCATCGCCGGCCGCGTGGCGTTGAGATAGGTGGCGCCCGCATCGGTCAGCTCCAGCCCGCTCGCCTTGCGGATGAACAGCTTCTGGCCCAGGTAGTCCTCCAGCGCGGCGATGTGGCGGCTGATGGCGCTTTGCGTCACGCACAGCTCCTTGGCGGCCATGGTGAAGGCCTGGTGCTTGGCCGCGGAGTGAAAGGCGTTCAACTCAGAGATGGTCGGGCACAGGCGGCGCATGTGGGGGTATGAGTACAGGTCATGGGATGGTGAGATTTTAGGTGTTGCAGTGGCACCCGGTTGGCCCGTTAAATGCAACCCGTGACGGCAGCGTGACAGATTCCTCCTTCGGGAAGTGATGCGATGCACCATTTTTGGGATGTTCGGCCCGCCCATGCAGACGGCCTGCAGGGCATGAGTATTTGAGAACCCCCCGTTTTGACCTCTTCATCGATTTCATGAACACCTTGTTGATAGAAAACAGCCGCGTGCTGGATGTCCATGGCCTGAGCTTGCGCGACGGTCTCTCGGTGCTGGTGCAGGACGGGCGCATTGCCGCCGTCGGTGCCGACGTGCAGGCGCCCGAGGGCACGCACCGCATCGACGCGCGCGGCATGACGCTCATGCCCGGCCTGATCGACTGCCACGTGCACGTCGTGGCCTCCTCGTTCAACCTGGGCAGCGTGGCGCGGATGCCCAACGTGTTCACCATGCTGCGCTCGCTGCCCATCATGAAGGGCATGCTCGCGCGCGGCTTCACCTCGGTGCGCGACGCGGGCGGCGGCGACTGGTCGCTGGCGGAGGCGGTGCGCACGGGCCTGGTGCAGGGCCCGCGCATCTTCCCCTCGGGCAAGGCGCTGTCGCAAACCGGCGGGCATGCGGACTTTCGCGAGCGCAACGACAACCTGGACGTGTGCTCGTGCGCGTACAAGCTGGGCAACATCGGCCGCGTGGTCGATGGCGTGGACGCCTGCCGCCTGGCGGTGCGCGAAGAGATCCTGAAGGGCGCCACGCAGATCAAGGTCATGGCCTCGGGCGGCGTGGCCTCGCCCAACGATCCGATCAACAACCTGGGCTATTCCGAGGCCGAGCTGCGCGCCATCGTCGAAGAGGCCACCAACGCCAACACCTACGTGATGGCCCACGCCTACACGCCCCGCGCCATCGCCCGCGCCGTGCGCTGCGGCGTGCGCACCATCGAACACGGCAACCTGGTCGACGCCCCCACGGCCGAGCTGATGGCCGAACTGGGTGCCTTCATGGTGCCCACGCTCATCACCTACGAAGGCCTGGCCAACGAGGGCGAGCGCTACGGCCTGCCGGCCGTGTCCATCGCCAAGATCGACTCGGTGCGCGGCCAGGGCAAGGCGGCCATCGAAATCCTGGCCAAGGCCGGCGTGAAAATGGGCCTGGGCAGCGACCTGCTGGCCGAGACGCACTACCTGCAGGCCGACGAGTTGCGCCTGCGTGCCGACGTGCTGGGCAACGGCCCGGTGCTGCAGCAGGCCACGCTGATCGGCGCCGAGATCCTGGGCCAGCAAGGCCAGCTGGGCGAAGTCACGACGGGCGCCATCGCCGACCTGCTGCTGGTCGATGGCAACCCGCTCACCGACATCACCTGCCTGCTGAACCAGGGCGAGCACATCCGCGCGATCGTCAAGGACGGCGCGTTCGCCAAGAACACCCTGTGACCCCGACCCCTCCACATTCCCCCCTGACCTGACCTGACCTGACCTGACCGGAGAACACCATGCAACGTAGAAATTTCGTCAAGCTCGGCGGCGCAGCAGCCGCCCTGCAGTGCCTTCCCTCCATCGGCTTCAGCCAGCAGGGCGAGGTCTTCCGCATCGGCTCGCTCACGCCCATCACCGGCGCGGGCAGCCCGTACGGCCCGGGCATGCAGCAGGCCATCCGCCTCGCGGTGGACGAGGTCAACGCCGCCGGTGGCGCGGGCGGCCGCAAGCTCGAACTCTTCACCGAAGACGACCAGACCAAGCCCGACGCCGCCGTGCTGGCCGCCAAGAAGCTGATCGAAGTGAACAAGGTGCAGGCTGTGCTGGGCACCTGGGCCTCGGGCGTGACGCTGGCAGTGATGCCGCTGACCGATGCGGCCGGCATCATCCAGATGAACGTCTCGGGTGCGCCCGCCATCTCCACGCAGGACACCAAGGACCTGGTGTGGCGCTTTCAGGCCACCAACGACCGCTTCGGTGCGGCCTTTGCCGAGATCTGCGCCAAGCGCGGCTTCAAACGCCCGGCCACCATGGCGTTCAACAACGCCTCGGGCCTGGGCAATGTCGAAGGCTTCACCAAGGTGTGGGAAAAGCGCGGCGGCAAGGTGGCCGCACACGTCACCTACGAGCCCAGCCGCCCCAGCTACCGCAGCGAGCTGCAGAAGATCCTGGCGGCCAAGCCCGATGTGATCGTGATGGGCTCGTACCTGCCCGACACCACCATCATCCTGCGCGAATGGTTCCAGTCCGGTGCCGACAACAAGTGGATCATCCCCGGCTGGGCGGCCAACCCCGACCTGGTCAAGGCCCTGGGCCCCGAAGTGTGCGAAGGCATCATTTCGGTGGAGACGGTCTCCAACGAAAAGAGCACCTCGTACGCGCAGTTCGATGCCGCCTTCACCAAGGCCACGGGCAAGGCCGCGTCCACCAACATCTATGCCGCCATGGCGTACGACATGGTGATCTCGCTGGCCCTGGCCATGGAAGCCGCGGGCCCCAAGGCCACGGTGGAGCAGGTCAACGCCAAGCTGCGCGAGGTGTCCAACGCCCCGGGCACCGCCGTGTACTCGTTCGCCGAAGGCAAGGCCCAGCTGGGCAAGAAGGCGAAGGTCAACTACGAAGGCGCGTCCAGCAAGCTCGACTTCGACAAGTTCGGCGACGCCACCCCCGACTTCGGTGTGTTCATCATCGAAAAGGGCCAGCTGGTGCGCCGCGACGTGGTGTCCATCGCCGCGTGACGGCCCTCATCCCCCTGTTCGTCCCCGGCGGCTGCGGTCGTCGCGGCAAAGGGGGCTTTCTGGCAACGCAAGGGTAAGAACGAGAGCAAGAACGAGATGACGCAATGACCTGGATCGATTTCACAAACCTCTTGATCAACGGATGGATCGAAGGCCTGGTGGTGGCGCTGCCCGCGCTGGCCATGACCCTGGTGATGGGCGTCAACCGCTTTCCCAATGCCGCCACCGGCGACTTCCTGACGACCGGCGCGTACGCCGCGGTGGCCGTGCAGATGCTGGGCGGCCTGCCGCTGTGGCTGGCGGCCATTGCCAGCGTGGCCATCACCGCGGTGGTGTCGGCCGGGTCGTACCAGCTGATCTTTCGCAAGCTGGTGGGGCGGCCCATGGTCGCGTCGATGCTCGCGGCCATCGGGCTCGGGTTTTTGCTGCGCAGCCTGATCTCGTTCTTTGCCGGGCACGACCAGCGCACCTTCGACATGCCGCTGGTGCGCGCGTGGAACTTCGGCGGCATCCGCATCCTGCCCACCGACCTGCTCATCGCCGCCATCGCCGCGGTGTGCCTGCTGGTGGTGTTCGTGCTCATCTACCGCACGAGCTTCGGCCGCCAGCTGCGCGCCGTGTCCGACAGTGCCGACCTGGCGCGCGCCAGCGGCATCCGCGCAGGCGGGCTCATGCTGAGCCTGTGGCTGCTGGTGGGCGCGCTGTCGTCCATCGGCGGGGTGCTGCTGGGCATGAAGGCCGTGGTCACGCCCGAGATGGGCTGGGAGAGCCTGATCCCCGCCTTCGCCGCCATGGTGCTGGGCGGCATCGGCAGCCCGCTGGGTGCGGTGCTGGGCGCGCTGCTGCTGTGCATGGTGCAAGAGCTGTCGGTGCCGCTGCTGGGGCCGTCGTACAAGCTGGTGCTGTCGTTCGTGGTGCTGGCGCTGGTGCTGCTGCTGCGCCCCGCCGGCATCATGGGCCGCGTGCAACTGGTGCGCTAAGGGGACGGACCATGATCGCTTATCTCTGTGCCATCGGCATCATCGCCCTCATCTACTGCCTGCTCGCGCTGGGGCTGAACCTGCAGTTCGGCCTTACGCGGCTGGTCAACTTCGGCGTCGTGGCGTTCTTCGCCGTGGGCGCCTACACGTCGGGGCTGCTGTCGCTGCAGGGCGTGCCGCTGGTGGTGTGCTTCATCGCGGCGGGCGTGCTGTCGGGCCTGCTCGCGCTGCCCATCGGCCTGCTGTCGCTCAGGCTGCGCGACGACTACCTGGCCATCGTGACGCTGGGTTTTTCGGAAGCCGTGCGCATCACCATCCAGCAGGAAAGCTGGCTCACGAACGGCGTGCAGGGCCTGCCGGGCCTGCCCAAGCTGTTTGCCCATCTGGCCAGCGGCATGTCCGACGTGGCGATCTTCACCGTGCTGGCGGTGATCGTGGGCCTGGTGTGCTGGGGCACGGTGCGGCTCACGCGCAGCCCGTTCGGCCGGCTGCTCAAAGCCATCGGCGACGACGAGGCGGCGCTGTCGGCCCTGGGCAAGGACCCGGCCTGGTTCAAGGTGCAGGTGTTCATGGTGGGCGCGGCGCTGGCCGGCGTGGCGGGCGCGTTCTACGCGCACTTCATCACCTTCATCACGCCGGAGCAGTTCATTCCGCTCATCACCTTCTATGTGTGGATGGGGCTGGTCATGGGAGGCTCGGGCTCGGTGCGCGGCGCCATGTTCGGCTCGCTGCTGCTGATGGTGTTCCTGGAAGGCTCGCGCTTTGCCAAGGACTGGGTGCCGGGCGTGTCCGAAGTGGGCATGGCCAGCCTGCGCCTGGCCGCGGTGGGCCTGGCGCTGATCCTGGTGACGCTGTACCGGCCGAACGGCCTTTTTGGAGGGCCTTCGAAATGACACTCCTCAACGTAGAGGCCGTGACGCGGCTGTTCGGCGGCTTCAAGGCGGTGGACGATGTCTCGCTGCAACTGGCCGACCGCGAGATTCTGGGCATTGCCGGCACCAACGGCGCGGGCAAAAGCACCTTGTTCGCCGCCATCGCGGGCCAGCAGCCTGCCGACGCCGGCCGCATCACCTTCGACGGGCAGGACATCACCCGCGTGCCGCCGTACCGCCGCGCCCGCCTGGGCCTGGTGCGCACCTTCCAGATCCCGCGCGAGTTCAAGAGCCTCACCGTGCACGAGAACCTGCTGGCCGCGGCCGCCAACCCGCAGGGAGAGCGGCTGGTCAACGCCTTCTTTCAGACGCGCCGCCTGCGCGAGCACGAGCAGCAACTGGCCGCCAAGGCCGACGGCATCCTGAAATTTTTGAACCTGGCCCGCGTGCGCGACGTGCAGGCGGGCGGCTTGTCGGGCGGGCAGAAGAAGCTGGTGGAGCTGGGCCGCGTGCTCATGCTGGACCCGCGCTGCATCCTGCTGGACGAACCCTTCGCCGGGGTCAACCCGGTGCTGATCGAAGAAATCTGCGACCGCGTGCGCGAGCTGCATGGCCAGGGCATCGCGTTCATCGTGATCGAGCACCACCTGCAGGCGCTGAAAGCGCTGTCCAACCGCATGATCGTGATGGACCGCGGGCGCATCCTGGCCGAGGGCGATCCGCACACGGTGCTGGACGATCCCCGCGTGCAGGAAGCCTACATGGGAGGGGTGGTATGAGCGAGGCGAACAACAAAACCAATAAGACCAATCTGCTGCAGATCGAGCAGCTGCGCGGCGGCTACTCGGACGTGGACATCATCCACGGCATCGACCTGGCCGTGGCGCCGGGGCAGATCGTCACCATCGCGGGCACCAACGGGGCCGGCAAGTCCACGCTGGTCAAGGCGCTGCTGGGCCTGTTGCCGCGGGTCACGGGCAGCATCCATCTGGATGGCCGCGACATCACGACGCTGTCGGCCGAAGACCGGTTCGACGCGGGCCTGGCCTACGTGCCGCAGGTGGCCAACGTGTTCCCGTCGCTCACCGTGCGCGACAACCTGCTGGTGGTGCGCCGCGTGCCGCACGTCAAGCGCCGCATGGACGAGGTGCTGGCCGACTTCCCGGCGCTGGTGGAGCGCCTGTCGCAACCGGCCAGCGACCTGTCGGGCGGCGAGCGCCAGCAACTGGCCTTCGCCCGTGCGCTGATGCCTTCGCCGCGCATCATGGTGCTGGACGAGCCCACTGCGGCGCTCGCGCCATCGCTGGTCGGCAAGGTGTTCGACATGGTGCGAAAGCTCCCCGCCGCGGGCGTGGCGGTGCTGATGGTGGAGCAGCGCGCGCGCCAGGCGCTCACCATCAGCCAGCAGGGCTACATCCTGGACCAGGGCCGCTGCGTGCTGGACGGCCCCGCGCAGGGCCTGCTGGAGGACCAGCGCATGGCGCAGCTCTACCTGGGCAACCACTGACCGGATGTCGGCCAGTGGAGCGTTTGCTACTGATTTGATAGCTGCTGGCGCCTGTCTATCAAGCGGTAGCAGCACTTTGGGGCCTTAGCGCAGCACCAGCACCGGGATGTGCGAGTGCGTCAGCACGTGCTGCGTCTCGCTGCCCAGCAGCAGGCGCTTGAGGCCCTTGCGGCCGTGCGACGCCATGACGATCAGGTGGCACTTGTGCTTCTTGGCGGCCGAGATCACGGCTTCGGCCACCAGGTCTGACTTGGCGACCACGGCCTTCACCGTGACGCCCTGGGCGCCGCCCTCGGCCTTCACCTTGTCCACCATGGCCTGGGCTTCGGCCGCCCACTGCGCCTCGATGCGCTGGGCATCGTTCAGGTCCACCGACATGCCGCCTTCGAAATAGCTGCGCGGGTAGCGCGGCACCACCTTCAGCGCCACCACCGTGGCGCCCGACAGGGCCGCCAGCGCCAGGCCGTGGTTGACTGCCTTGTCCGACAGCGGCGAGCCGTCTGTGGGGATCAGGATACGCTTGTACATGGTGTGCTCCTTGAAGTGACGCCATCAGCTTAAGACCGATCATGTTCCGCGACTTGATCCAGGTCAATGTGGCGTGTGGGGCAGGGCGATAGCCTTGAACCATGTCAATGTTTCAAGCCGACGCCCCGGTTCTGCCGCCCGCGGATGCCCCTGCCGCCGCGCAGGCCCTGCTGCTGGACGACCCGCAGGAGTGGTCGGCCTTCGGTCGGCCGCTCACGCCGACCGGCAGCATCCCGCAGGACCCTGCCACCTGCGGCTGGGACTCGCAGGTGGTGCTCGAAGGCATGCACTGCGCGGCCTGCGCCCTGACCATCGAAGACGCCCTGCGCGCCGTGCCCGGCGTGCAGCAGGCCGACGTGAGTGCGGCCACCCGCCGGGCGCGCGTGGTCTGGCACCCCGGGCAGGTACTGCCCTCGCAGTGGATGGCGGCGGTGCACCGGGCCGGCTACCGCGCCATGCCCGCCATGGACGCCCTGGCCCGCGAGCAGCGCCAGCGCGAGAGCCGCCGCGCGCTGTGGCGCTGGCTGGTGGCCGGCTTTTGCATGATGCAGGTGATGATGTACGCATGGCCCGCGTACGTGGCGCAGCCGGGCGACTTGACGCTCGAGATGGAGCAGCTGCTGCGCTGGGCGTCGTGGGTGATCACGCTGCCCATGGTGGTGTTCTCGTGCGGGCCCTTCTTTGCCAGCGCCCTGCGCGACGTGCGCCTGCGCCGCGTGAGCATGGACCTGCCGGTGGCCCTGGGCATGGCCATCACCTTCGTGGTCAGCACGGCGGGCACGTTCGAGCCCACGGGCCTCTTCGGCCGCGAGGTGTACTACGACTCGCTGACCATGTTCGTGTTCTTTTTGCTCACCGGGCGCTGGCTGGAGCTGCGCCTGCGCGACCGCACCGCGGGCGCGCTGGAGGCGGTGATGAACCGGCTGCCCGACAGCGTGGAGCGTCGCGGAGCAGAGGGTAATTTCACCCGCGTGGCCACGCGCCGCCTGGTGCCCGGCGACACCATCCGCGTATTGCCGGGCGAGGCTTTTCCGGCCGATGGCCGCATCACGCGCGGCAACACGCAGGCCGACGAGGCCCTGCTCACCGGCGAGTCCACGCCCGTGGCGCGCCCGCTGGGCAGCACGGTCACCGCGGGCAGCTACAACCTGCAGTCGCCGGTGCAAGTGCTGGTGCAGGGCACCGGCGCCCAGACGCGCTTTGCGCAGATCGTCGCGCTGATGGAAAGCGCCTCGCTGCAAAAGCCGCGCCTGGCTCAGCTGGCAGACCGCATCGCCCGGCCGTTTCTCGTCGCCGTGCTATTGGCTGCCGCGCTGGCGGTGGCGTGGTGGTGGCCGTACGACCCCGGCCATGCGCTGATGGTGGGCGTGGCCGTGCTCATCGTGACCTGCCCCTGCGCGCTGTCGCTGGCCACGCCGGTCGCCATGCTCACCGCCGCGGGCACGCTGGCGCGCCACGGCGTGCTGGTGCGCAACCTGCAGGGGCTGGAGGCGCTGGCGGCGGTGGACACCATCGTGTTCGACAAGACCGGCACGCTCACGCGCGACGGCATGGCGCTGTCGGCCACGCGCACGTCCGGCGACATGGCGGCCGGCGAGGCGCTGGCGCTTGCCGCCGCCCTGGCAGTGCAGTCGGTGCACCCCGCATCGCGTGCGCTGGTGGCGGCCGCCGCCCGCATGCCGACAAGCACCCTGCAATGGGCCGTGACGGACCTGCAGGAGGACGCGGGCCTCGGCCTCACCGCCACAGTGCAGCGCGTAGGGGCCGGGCAGGCCGCACGCCGCCTGCGCCTGGGCTCGGCCCTGCATGCGGGCATGGCGAGCGAGGGCGATGGCAACGGGCTGCAGGTGGTGCTGTCACAGCAGGGGGCGGACGGGGCGCTGCGCGAGCTGGCACGTTTCGATCTTTCCGAGGACCTGCGCAGCGAGGCCGCACCGGTGGTGCGCGCCCTGGAGCAGGCGGGCGTGGCCGTGCAGTTGCTGTCGGGTGACCGCGGTGGCGCGGTGCAGCGCGTGGCCGCGCAGGCCGGCATCGCGCAGGCCCAGGGTGAGTGCACGCCCCAGGGCAAGCTGGCCGCGCTGCAGGCATTGCAGGCGCAGGGCCGCCACGTGGCCATGGTGGGCGACGGGCTCAACGACGGCCCGGTGCTCGCGGGCGCCCACGCCTCGTTGGCATTTGGCCGCGCCGTGCCGCTCGCGCAGTCGCGCGCCGACTTCGTGGTGCTGGGCGACAGCCTGGCGCTGGTGCCGCAGACGGTGCTGTTGGCGCGCCGCACCCTGCGCGTGGTGCGCCAGAACCTGTGGTGGGCCGCGCTCTACAACGCGCTGTGCGTGCCCCTGGCCGTGGCGGGCTGGATGCCCGCGTGGCTGGCGGGGCTGGGCATGGCGCTGAGCTCGCTGCTGGTGGTGCTCAACGCGTCGCGCCTGGCGCGCGAGCTGCCGGCGCTGGGCGGGGCCGACCACGCCGCGCCGCTGGCGCAGGGCCCGGTCGCAACGCCCGTGCCAACCCACCCCCTGGAGCCTGCCTGATGGACATCCTGTACCTGCTGATCCCGTTGTCCGTCGTGCTGGTGCTGATGGTGCTGGCGGGGCTGTGGTGGGCCGTGCACCACGGCCAGTTCGAGAGCGTCGAACAAGAAGGCGAGCGGATTCTCCGGGACGATTGACTTGTGTCAATGCGCCCCGCTGCCGACTGCAAGAAACTCAGATCGCAATACAAAGAGGTGCCCGATGGATTCTCCAAAAACAGTGGCTGCACACTACAACGACACGGTGGTGCGGCAGTTCTCGATCATGGCCGTGGTCTGGGGGGTGGTTGGCATGCTGGTGGGCGTGGTCATCGCCGCCCAGCTGGCCTGGCCCGAGCTCAACTTCGGCATTCCCTGGCTCAGCTACGGGCGCCTGCGCCCGCTGCACACCAACGCGGTGATCTTCGCGTTCGGCGGCTGCGCGCTGTTCGCCACCAGCTACTACGTCGTGCAGCGCACGAGCCAGGTCCGCCTGTTCGCCGGGCCGCTGGCGGCCTTCACCTTCTGGGGGTGGCAGCTGGTCATCGTAGCCGCGGCCATCAGCCTGCCGATGGGCTACACGTCCGGCAAAGAATACGCCGAACTCGAATGGCCCATCGACATCCTGATCACGCTGGTGTGGGTGTCGTATGCCATCGTCTTCTTCGGCACCATCGGCGTGCGCAAGGTCAAGCACATCTACGTGGCCAACTGGTTCTTCGGCGCGTTCATCCTGGCCGTGGCACTGCTGCACGTGGTCAACAGCGCGGCCATTCCGGTCAGCTTCATGAAGAGCTACTCGGCCTACGCCGGCGTGCAGGACGCGATGGTGCAGTGGTGGTACGGGCACAACGCGGTGGGCTTCTTCCTCACGGCGGGCTTCCTCGGAATGATGTATTACTTCATTCCCAAGCAGGCCGGCCGTCCGGTGTACAGCTATCGCCTGTCCATCGTGCACTTCTGGGCACTGATCTTCACCTACATGTGGGCCGGCCCCCACCACCTGCACTACACCGCGCTGCCGGACTGGACCCAATCGGTGGGCATGGTGTTCTCGCTGATCCTGCTGGCCCCCAGCTGGGGCGGGATGATCAACGGCGTGATGACGCTGTCGGGCGCCTGGCACAAGCTGCGCGACGACCCCATCCTGCGCTTTCTGATCGTGTCGCTGTCGTTCTACGGCATGTCCACGTTCGAGGGGCCGATGATGTCCATCAAGACCGTCAACGCGCTCTCCCACTACACCGACTGGACCATCGGCCACGTGCACTCCGGCGCGTTGGGCTGGGTGGGGCTGATCTCGATGGGCTCGCTGTACTACCTGGTGCCGCGCCTGTTCGGCCGCGACAAGATGCACTCCATCAAGGCGATCGAGCTGCACTTCTGGATGGCCACCATCGGCATCGTGCTGTACATCGCCGCGATGTGGATCGCCGGCGTGATGCAGGGCCTGATGTGGCGCGCCATCAACCCTGACGGCACGCTCACCTACACCTTCGTCGAGAGCGTCAAGGCGACCTATCCCTTCTACGTGATCCGCGTAGCCGGCGGCCTGCTGTACCTGGGCGGCATGGTGGTGATGGCCTGGAACGTCTGGATGACCGCCATCTCCGGCCGTTCGGTCAAGGTGACCATCCCTGCCGTGACCGCGGCGCACGCCTGAGCCGAAGGAGTCCATTCATGTCCAACAACAACACCAACCCTTCGACCGGCTTCTCCCACGAGAAGATCGAGACCAACAACTTCCTGATGATCGTGCTGATCCTGCTCGTGATCGCCATCGGCGGCATGGTGGAGATCGTGCCGCTGTTCTTCCAGAAGTCCACCACAGAGGCCGTCAAGGGCGTGGAGCCCTACACCGCCACGCAACTGGTGGGGCGCGACATCTACATCCGCGAGGGTTGCTACAACTGCCACTCGCAGATGATCCGCCCCTTCCGCGCCGAGACGCTGCGCTACGGCCACTATTCGGTGGCGGGCGAGTTCGTGTACGACCACCCCTTCCAGTGGGGCAGCAAGCGTACCGGCCCTGACCTGCACCGCGTGGGCGGCAAGTACAGCGACGAATGGCACCGCATCCACCTGAACAACCCGCGCGACGTGGTGCCCGAGTCGAACATGCCTGCCTACCCCTGGCTGGAAAAGAACGCTGTGGACCCCGCCGGCGTGGCGCCCCGCATGAAGGCCCTGCGCACCGTGGGCGTGCCCTATACCGACGAGCAGATCCAGGCCGCGGCCGAAGACGTCAAGGGCAAGACCGAGCTGGACGCCCTCATCGCCTACCTGCAGGTCATGGGCCGCGCGCTCAAGTAAGCAACACAGAACCTTAGGAGATCCGCCATGGACATCACCACCATGCGCATCGTCGCCACCCTGGCATCGATGGTTTGCTTCATCGGTATCTGGGTCTGGGCGTACATGGGCCGCAACAAGTCCCGGTTCGACGAGGCCGCACAGCTGCCGTTCGAACAAGATTGACTTTCACCAGAACGAGAACACCCCATGAGTGACTTCACCAGCAATTTCTGGTCGGTCTTTGTGACCACGCTGACCCTGGTCGGCATCGTCGCCTGCGGCATCCTGCTGTGGATGGCGGGCCGCAAGAAGGTCGTGGCCACCGCCGACAACACCACCGGCCACGTCTGGGACGAGGACCTGGTCGAGATGAACAACCCCCTGCCGCGCTGGTGGGTGTGGCTGTTCGTCATCACCATCGTGTTCGGCCTGGCCTACCTGGCCGCCTACCCGGGCCTGGGCAGCTTCAACGGCAAGTTGAACTGGACGCAGAAGGGCGAGTACGAGGCCGAGATGGCCAAGGCCAAGGCCGCGCTCGACCCGCTGTACGCCCGCTTTGCATCCATGAAGCCCGAGGACGTGGCCAAGGACCCGCAGGCCCAGGCCATCGGCGAGCGCCTGTTCATGAACAACTGCGCCCAGTGCCACGGCTCCGACGCACGCGGCAGCAAGGGCTTTCCGAACCTGGCCGATGCCGACTGGCTGCACGGCGGCACGCCCGAGAAGATCCGCGAGACCATCACGCAGGGCCGCATCGGCACCATGCCCCCGATGGCTGCCGCCGTGGGCACGCCCGAGGACGTGCGCAACCTGTCGCACTACGTGCTGAGCCTGTCGGGCAGCCCGCACGACTCGCTGCGTGCATCGCTGGGCAAGTCCAAGTTCGGTGCCTGCGCGGCCTGCCACGGCATGGATGGCAAGGGCAACCAGGCCCTGGGTGCGCCCAACCTGACCGATGACATCTGGCTGCACGGCTGGGGCGAAGCCGCCATCACCGCCATGATCAACAACGGCAAGACCAACCAGATGCCCGCGCAGGCGGACAAGCTGACCGAAGCGCAGATCGGCGTGCTGTCGGCCTATGTGTGGAGCCTGTCGGGCAAGCAGGTGGCGGCGGCCAGGTAGGCCCGGGCACCTGACCACGCCGGGCGGCGCGACAGCCAGCGCCGCCCTGCGGTCCGCACCGCGCATCCCTCCCGCCAGCCAGGGCCTCACCGTTTCAAAAGCCAGCACCACGAGCCACACCATGAAGCCACCCAGCGGGCCTGCCCGCAAGGTCATCCCCATCGCGCCGGTCGCGGCCGATGCGTCGTCGTCCCAGGGCGAGATCGTCTCGCTGTACGAGGCGCAAAAGAAGATCTACCCCCGCTCCATCAGCGGCGTGTTCGCGCGCTGGCGCTGGGCCATGGTGTTCCTCACGCAGCTCGTGTTCTACGGGCTGCCATGGTTCGAGTGGGGGCAGCGCCAGATGGTGCTGTTCGACCTGGGTGCGCGGCGCTTTTACATCTTCGGCCTGGTACTGTACCCGCAGGACTTCATCTACCTCACGGGCCTGCTCATCATCTCGGCGATGTCGCTGTTCCTGTTCACCGCAGTGGCGGGGCGGCTGTGGTGCGGCTTTGCGTGCCCGCAGACGGTCTACACCGAGATGTTCATGTGGATCGAGCACAGGATCGAGGGGGACCGCAGCGCGCGGCTGCGGCTGGACAAGGGGCCGTGGACGGCAGAGAAGGCGGTGAAGAAGTCGCTCAAGCAGCTGGCGTGGATGTCGGTGGCGCTGTGGACGGGTTTTACCTTCGTGGGCTACTTCGTGCCCATCCGCACGCTGGGCAGCGAGCTGCTGGCTTTCTCGGGCGGGTGGCAGATGTTCTGGGTGCTGTTCTACGGCGTTGCCACCTACGGCAACGCGGGCTACATGCGCGAGCAGGTCTGCAAGTACATGTGCCCCTATGCGCGCTTTCAGAGCGCGATGTTCGACAAGGACACGCTGGTGGTGAGCTACGACCCCGAGCGGGGCGAGCAGCGCGGCCCGCGCAAGAAGGACATCGACTACAAGGCCCAGGGCCTGGGCGACTGCATCGACTGCTCGCTGTGCGTGCAGGTCTGCCCCGTGGGCATCGACATCCGCAACGGGCTGCAGTACGAGTGCATCGGCTGCGGGCTGTGCGTGGACGCCTGCAACACCGTGATGGACAAGATGCAGTACCCGCGCGGGCTCATCCGCTATTCCACGCAGAACGGCGTGGCGAACCGGTGGAGCCAGTCGCAGATGCTGCGCCGGGTGCTGCGCCCGCGCGTGCTGATCTACACCGCGATCCTGGCAGCGCTGTGTCTTGCCATGCTGGCCAGCCTGGTCACGCGCACACCGCTGAAGGTGGATGTGGTGCGCGACCGTGCGGCCTTGTCACGCATCGTGGCCGGGGGCAAGCTCGAGAACATCTACCGCCTGCAGATCATGAATGCGACCGAGGGGCCGCAGCGCTACCGCATCGCCGCCCGCGGGCTGACCGCGCTCGAAGTGGCCTCGGAGGCCGAGGTGGACATCGGTGCCGCGGAATCCCGCTGGGTGGCGGTGCGGCTGCAGATTCCGTACGGATCGGCCGCGCCGGGCTCGCACGCGGTGCAGTTTGACGTGCAGGCGGTGGACCGAGCCGCCCATGTGACCGAGAAATCCGTTTTCCTGGTGCCGCGCTGAGGCGCTGCACCGCCCGAGAAGATTTGCAAGGAGTACTGACATGCCATCGAATCCCGCCATCGGCCGCAACGGCCCAGCCATCTCTGCCAGTTCCACAGGTCCGGGCGCCGCGCCCGCCGCCGCCCCGTGGTGGAAGTTCGGCCACGTCTGGCTGGTCATCGCCGGGCCCGCCATCGTGATCGTGGCCGGCTTCGTCACGCTGTGGCTGGCCATCTCGCGCCCCGACCCGGTGGTGGCGGAGGACTACTACCGCCAGGGTATCGAGATCAACAAGACGCTGGAAAACCCATCCAAGAGCCTGGCGCCCGCGGTCAAGGGCCGCAACCACGCCGCCACGCCGGTGCAGGACCAGCCGCGTTGAGTCGCCCACCGGCTGACCGGCTGCGACGACGACAACAACAACACCGGCGAGCACCGGCGGCCCCTGCGGTACCGCCGTGCCCGCTCGCCCCGCGAAGGAGACTGCAAGTATGTGGACGCAACGCCTGATGTGGATTGCCTGGCCCGCCTTTTTGATGGCCGGCGTGATGGAGATGCTGGTCTTTGCCCTGGTCGATCCGCACGACCTGCACTGGTTCGGCCAGCCCCTGGCACTGTCGCGCGAGGGGGTCTATACCCTCGCGTTCTTCGCGTTCTGGGCCGTCACGATGGCATCGAGCGCGCTGACCACGCTGCTGGCGATGTCGCCGTTCGAGCTGAACCGCTGCCCCGTGCCGCCGGGGGAGCGCCCTGACGATTGCCGCAAGACATCGTGCTCCTGATGTGCCGAGGTGTGCCGAGCCAGCGTGTGGTGAAAACGGCGTTTTGAAAACGACAGCGCCGGCTCGAAGCCGGCGCCGAAGTCCTGGCCTGTGGTGGTGCTCAGTGGCAGGCTTGCTGGCTGTTCACGATGCGCTTGAGTGCGTCGGTATCGAGGATGCGCACATGGCGCTGCTTGACCTCGACGATGCCTTCTTCGACGAACTTGGAGAACGTGCGGCTCACGGTCTCGAGCTTGAGGCCCAGGTAGCTGCCGATCTCTTCGCGCGTCATCCGTAGCACCAGCTCGGACTGCGAGAAGCCCCGTGCGTGCAGGCGCTGCACCAGGTTCAGCAGGAATGCGGCCAGCCGCTCTTCGGCGCGCATGCTGCCCAACAGCAGCATCACGCCATGCTCGCGCACGATCTCGCGGCTCATGATCTTGTGCACGTGGTGCTGCAGCGCCGTGACCTCGCGCGAGAGTTCTTCGATGCGGTCGAATGGCATCACGCAGACTTCGGCGTCTTCCAGCGCCACGGCATCGCAGGTGTGCTGGTCGTTCACGATGCCGTCGAGGCCGATGATCTCCCCGGCCATCTGGAAACCGGTGACCTGGTCGCGGCCGTCTTCGGTCGCCACGCAGGTCTTGAAGAAGCCGGTGCGGATGGCATACAGCGAGGTGAAGGTCTCGCCGTTGCGGAACAGCGTGGTGCCGCGCTTGACCTTGCGGCGGGTGGCCACGACCTCGTCGATGCGCTGCAACTGCTCATCGCTCAGGCCGACAGGCATGCACAGCTCCCGCAGATTGCAGTTGGAGCAGGCGACTTTCATGGTGAGCGGGTTCATAGGTACAGCTGGTTGGGGTTCGGGCGTTGCACCCCGTGGTGGCGAGGCTTCGCTGCGGACCGGGGGTGGGCGACTGACATGCATCAAATTGTCGCTGGTCGGCTGGTGACATCACTTGACGTAGATCAAGGACGCGAGGAACAGCTTACGGCACAGTGGCAACGTACGCAAGGATGCTTCCAATGACTGCTGTTTCGCCCGAGCTGCTGCGCCGCTTCGATGTGCCAGGGCCCCGCTATACCTCCTACCCCACGGCCGACCGCTTCGTCGAGGCCTTCGGGCAGGACGACTACGTGCTTGCGCTGGAGCAGCGCCGCGCGGGCACCGGGGCCAAGGCGCTGCCGCTGTCCCTGTACGTGCACATTCCGTTTTGCGAATCGCTGTGCTACTACTGTGCGTGCAACAAGATCATCACCAAGCACCATGACCGCGCCGATGTCTACCTGCGCTACCTGAGCCGCGAGATCGACCTGCACACCGCCCACTGCGGTACCGGGCAGGTGGTGAGCCAGCTGCACCTGGGCGGGGGTTCGCCCACGTTCCTGTCCGACGACGGGCTGCGCGAGCTCATGGCCATGCTCAAGCGCAGCTTCACGCTCGCGCCGGGCGGCGAGTACTCGATCGAGGTGGACCCGCGCACGGTGGATGCCAGTCGCCTGGCGGTGCTGGCCGAGCTGGGCTTCAACCGGCTGAGCTTCGGCGTGCAGGACTTCGACCCCGAGGTGCAGAAGGCCGTGCACCGCATCCAGCCCGCGGAGCAGGTGTTCTCGCTGGTGGAGTCGGCGCGCGCGCTGGGCTTCGAGTCGATCAACGTCGACCTCATCTACGGCCTGCCGCGCCAGACGCCCGAGTCGTTCGACCGCACGCTGGCCCAGGTGGTGCAACTGCGGCCCGACCGCATTGCGCTGTATGCCTACGCGCACCTGCCCGAGCGCTTCAAGCCGCAGCGCCGCATCGTCCCGGCCGAGCTGCCCATGGGCGGGGCCAAGGTGTCGATGCTGTCGCGCTCGCTCGATGCCTTCATGGCCGCAGGCTACGTGTACGTGGGCATGGACCACTTTGCGCTGCCCGACGACGCGCTGGCCGTGGCCAAGCGCCAGGGCCGGCTGCACCGCAACTTCCAGGGCTACAGCACCCAGCCCGACTGCGACCTCATTGGCCTCGGGGTATCCGCCATCGGCCGGGTGGGTGCCACCTACAGCCAGAACGCGAAGACCCTGGACGAGTACTACGACTTCTTGAACCAGGGCCGGCTGCCCGTGGTGCGCGGCCTGGCGCTGACGCGCGACGACCTGGTGCGCCGCGCCGTGATCATGGCGCTGATGTGCCAGGGCGAGCTGCTGTTCGAGCCGCTGGAGCAGGCGTGGCTCGTCGACTTTCGGCGTTACTTCGCGGCCGAGATCGAACAGTTGGAGGAGATGGCGGACCAGGGGCTGGTGCAGATCCGCCAGGACGGCATCGCGGTGACCGCCATGGGCTGGTTCTTCGTGCGCGGCATCGCGATGGTGTTCGACCGCTATCTGCAGGCCGACCGCAACCGGGCGCGGTTCTCGCGCATCATCTGATGCCCGGCCTCACCGCCCGCGCCCACGGGGTGCCTTCAGGCGCTTGCCCACCATGCTGCTCACGGTAGCTTCGACCGCTCTGCTCATGGGCCTTGCCGGCGGGTCCCATTGCCTGGCCATGTGTGCGGCGCCCTGTGGGGCGCTGGTGGGGCAGGGGGGCGGGCCTGCGGCGGGTGCCGTGGCGCAGCCGGTGCGGTGGTTGCCGCGCGGCGGCGTGGTGCAGCGCACGGCGGCGTTTCACGCGGGCCGGCTGGCGGGCTATGCCCTGGCAGGCGCCCTCGCGGCCCTGGCCATGGACAGCCTGGCATGGCTGACCCAGCACACCATGGCGCTGCGCCCCGCCTGGACCCTGGCGCATGTGGCGGTGATGGCCTGGGGCCTGATGCTCATGGTGCAGGCACGCCAGCCGCAGTGGGTGGAGCAGGCGGGCCGGGCGGTGTGGGCGCGTGTGCGCCCGCTGGTCCAGGCCCCGGGGGGCGTGCTGCTGGCGGGTTTCCTGTGGGCGCTGATGCCCTGCGGGCTGCTGTATTCGGCCTTGCTGGTGGCCGCGCTCAGTGGCGGTCCGGTGCAAGGGGCGCTGGCCATGGCGCTTTTTGGCGTGGGCAGCGGCCTCTGGCTGGCCGCCGGCCCCTGGGCATGGGGCCGGCTCCGGGCGCGGCTCCGTACCTGGCGCGCCGATGGGGGCACGCGGGTGGCCGGCGGCCTGCTCTGCGCGGTGGCCGGCTGGGCGCTCTGGATGGATCTGGTCTACAAGCCGTCCCTCTGGTGCCGGTAGCCAGTCGTGAAAAGTGCTGCGGGGTCAGGTGCCGCGGGGGAGCGGTGCGGCAGCCGGCCCCCCACGGCGGCCCGTGCGGGTAATCACTGCACTGTAGCGGCAGGGCGTGCGGCATGAAGTGTTGTGGTGTCGCGTCTGCGCGGCAGCAACGAATTGATCACGCAGGCTTAGGGCGATAATCTGTGTAACTATTGGTGGCATTCACGTCTCCATGTTTCGCGCCCTTGAAGTGAACTCTTCCATCCTCATCGACATCAGCCAACTGCGGGTCGGCATGTACATCCAGCTCGATGTGGGCTGGATGCACCATCCGTTTCCGGTCAGCAGTTTTCGCGTGGCGTCGATCGAGCAGATCGCCACCTTGCGCGAGCTCGGCCTGACCGAGGTGCGCTACGTTCCCAAGAAGAGCGACCCCGACCAGCGCGAGCTGGTGCCTGCGGCCTGGCGCGTGCCCGAAATGCCCGCGCCCGCCGCCCCCGGGGTGGACGCGGCGGGCGGCACCCCCGCGGCCGACCCCGAGGCGCTGCGCAGGCGGGCATTGCTGGAGGCGCAAAACCGCGCCCTGGCCGCCTGCGACCAGCGCTTTGGCGAGGCCACGCGCCAGTACCAGGCCATGGAGCGCGTGGTGTCCGAACACCCGGACCAGGCGCGCACCAAGGGCGATGCGCTGGTGTCGGGCTGCGTGTCCGAGCTGCTGGAAAACGGCGACTCGGTGATCCGGCTGCTGTCCGAGGGCGTGGGCGAGCGCAATGCCCTGCACCCCATCAACGTCATGGTCATCTCGTTGCTGCTGGGCCGCGCCCTGGGCATGAAGAGCGTGGAGCTGCACGACCTGGGCGTCGCGGCGCTGATCCATGACATGGGCAAGCTCAAGCTGCCGCCCAACCTGCGGCAGGTCACGCCGTCGATGATCCCGATGGAACGCTCGCGCTACGAGACCCATGTGGGTGAGTCGGTGGCATTCGCCATGCGCATGGGCTTTCCGGACACGGTGCTCACCGCCGTGGCGCGGCACCATGAAATGGTCGACGGCAGCGGGTTCCCGCTGCGCCTGTCGGGCCCGGACCTCGGGCGCGCCAGCCAGGTGCTGGCCCTGGTCAACCGCTACGACCGCATGTGCAACCCCGCCAACGGCGTGGATGCACTCACGCCGCACGAGGCGCTGTCGGTCATCTTCGCGCAGCTCAAGTCCAAGTTCGACTCCGTCGTGCTGGGGGCCTTCATCCGCATGATGGGCGTGTACCCGCCGGGGTCCATCGTGCAGCTGGTCAACGACCGGTATGCCATCGTCGCGTCGGTCAACTCGTCGCGCCCGCTGCGGCCCAAGGTCATCGTGCACGACTCGCGCATTCCCAAGGAAGAGGCGCCGATTCTGGACCTGGAAACCGTGCCGGAGCTGGGCATCCGCCGCAGCCTCAAGCCAGCGCAGTTGCCGCGCGATGCGCTGGACTACCTGTCTCCACGCCAGCGCATCTGCTACTTTTTTGAGCGAGCGGTCAACCCCGGCCCCGAAGAGGCCGGCGCGTGACGGTCGTGCAATCCCACGGCTGGCTCGACGGCTTGCAGGAGGCCGTGTGGCTGGTCGATGAATCCAGCCTGCTGATCCTGCGCGCCAATGCCGCCGCCGAACGGCTGGCGGGTGCGCCCGTGGCGTCCATGGTGGGCACCTCGGTGCTCGGCCTGGCATCGACGCCGCAGGACGTCGCTTTCTGGGGCGAGCCCGCCCAGGTGGTGGCCGATGGCATCCATTCGCACACCAGCCTTTTGCGGGCCGACGGCAGCCTGGTGCCCGTGAACCGGCAGGTGAGCCGCGTGCCGAACGGGCCCGATGGCGGCACGATCTTCATGGTGACCATGCTGGACCGCAGCATCCAGGCGGCCACCGAGCGCGAGCTGGAGACCCTGCTGTCCGAGCTGCGGGCCACGCTCGACTCGGCCGCCGACGGCATGCTGGTGTGCAATCTGCACGGCCAGGTGCGTGCGTTCAACCAGCGCCTGGCGCAGCTGTGGGGCATCCCGCGGGAGTTGCTGCTGGAGCGCGACGATGCCGCGGTCTACGCGCACATGGCCGCCCAGGTGCAGGACGCCGCGGCGTACACCGACCGCATGGCCGCCATTGCCCGCGAGCCCATGCAGGAGAGCACCGACATCCTCACGCTGAAAAGCGGCGTGGTGCTGGAGCTGCGCTCGGTGCCGCAGTTCAGCCAGGGCCGTCCGGTGGGCCGGGTGTATTCGTACCGCGACATCACCCGCCAGACCGAGATCCAGGCCAGCCTGCGCCTGGCGGCGCGGGTGTTCGAGTCCAGCCTGGACGCGATCTTCATCGCCGACAGCCAGCACCGCGTGCTGCGCATGAACCCGGGGTGCGAGCGCCTGGTCGGGCCGTCGGCCAAGTCCTTCGAAGGCTGCATGGCGTCGTCGCTGTTCGGCGGCGGCGCCGATATCGCCTTCATGGAACAGGTGCTGGAGGGCTGGGCGCGCGACGGCTTCTGGGAGGGCGAGCTGTGGCTGCCCCGTGACAGCGGCGCGTACTGCGCGGTGCAGCTGTCGTGGGTGGCGCTGCGCGACGACGAAGGCCGCCTGGTGCAGAGCATCGGCTTCATGCGCGACTTGACGCTGCAGCACGCCGCGCAAAAGCGCATCGAAGAGCTGGCCTACAGCGACGTGCTGACCGGGCTGCCCAACCGCCTGCTGCTGTCGCAGCGCGTGGACACGGCCATCCAGGGCGCGCGCCAGAGCGACACCGGCTTTGCCATCCTGTTCCTGGACCTGGACCGTTTCAAGATCATCAACGACTCGCTGGGCCACCCGTTCGGCGACCGGGTGCTGCAACTGGTGGCCGAGCGCCTGCAGGCCTGCCTGCGCCAGACGGACATGCTGTGCCGGCTGGGCGGCGACGAGTTCGTGATCTACCTGCACGGCGGCGACGCGGTGGTGGCCGAGAGCGTGGCCCGCCGCATCCTGGACGACATGCTCAAGCCCTTCATGCTCGACGGCATGGGCTTTTCGATCCAGTGCAGCATCGGCATGGCGCTGTACCCGCAGGACGGCACCACGCTCGACGAGCTCATCAAGCAGGCGGACACGGCCATGTACCGCGTCAAGGAGCGCGGCCGGGGCAGCTACGGCTTCTACCAGCCGCAGATGAACGCCAACCTCCTCTCGCGCATGCAGATGGAGCACGCGATGCGCCAGGCCCTGGGGCAGGACCGCATGGCCGTGCACTACCAGCCGCAGGTCAACATGGCCACCGGCCGCATCACCGGCGCCGAGGCGCTGATCCGCTGGACGGACCCCGAATTCGGCGCGGTGTCGCCCGGGCAGTTCATTCCGCTGGCCGAGGAGTCGGGCTACATCGTGACGCTGGGCGCCTGGGTCATGGAGCAGGCTGTGCGCGAGGCCGCGCAGTGGATGCACAGCGGCATGCCCATCGTGATCTCGGTGAACGTGTCGGCGCTGGAGTTCCGCCAGCCCGACTTCGTGGACCGTATCACGCGCCTGCTGGCCGTGCACCAGCTGCCGCCCACGCTGCTGGAGCTGGAGCTGACCGAAACCATCTTGCTGCAGGACGCGCTGGAGATGGAGCAGCGCCTGCGTGTGCTGGCGGGCCTGGGCATCGGCCTGGCCATCGACGATTTCGGCACGGGGTATTCGAGCCTGGCGTACCTCAAGAAGCTGCCGATCAGCAAGCTCAAGATCGACCAGTCCTTCGTGCGCGGCCTGCCCGACGACGATGGCGACCGGGCCATCGTGAGCGCCATCATCAGCATGGGCCGTGCGCTGCACATCGAGGTGGTGGCCGAGGGGGTGGAGACCGAAACCCAGCAGGCCGTGCTGCTGCAGATGCAGTGCGACCATTACCAGGGGTTTCTGTGCGCACCGGGCCTGCCCGCGCCGGAGTTTCGCGCCATGCTGGGCAAGCCGCTGCCGCTCAAGGCGCAGGGCCGGCGCGACGGGTTGCAGATCTGAGCATCGGCGTGGGAGCGCAGAGTGTGCGCGGGGCGGCCTGTGCGGGTGGCTGTGTCGTGCGCCGTGCCACTGCGCCGTTGCATGCGGGTCCTGTGGCCTGGCCCGGCAGGTGGATTCAATGCAAAAAATGCCGCTACCGCTTGATGGATCAGTGCAAGCAGCTATCAATATCGTAGCGTCCTGCTCTCGTGGGTACGCTCTTGCTGCGCCGTAGCCCGCAGCCGCCCGGCGGCCAGCCCAGCCCCGGTCAGGACGCGGCCAGCCCCTTCCAGAGCATGTACGCCGCCAGCCCGAACAGCAGCGTGGCGAACACGCGCTTGAGCTGCTTGACGGGCAGGTTGTGCGCGGCCTTGGCGCCCAGCGGGGCGGTGAGTACGCTGCAGGTGGCGATCACGGCCAGGGCCGGCAGCCAGATGTAGCCCAGCGATGCGGGGGGCAGGCCTTCCACCGCCTGGCCGCTGATCGCGTAGCCCACCACGTTGGCCAGCGCGATCGGAAAACCCAGCGCAGCGCTGGTGGCCACGGCGTTGTGGATGGGCACGTTGCACCAGGTCATGAAGGGCACGCTCACAAAGCCGCCGCCGGCACCCACCAGGCCCGACAGGAAGCCGATCACCCCGCCCGCGGCCACCTGGCCCGCGCCGCCGGGCATCTGGCGCGTGGGGGCGGGCTTTTTGTCCAGGAACATCTGCGTGGCCGAGAAGCTCACGAACAGCGCGAAGAAGATGGCCAGGAACGAGCCCTTGAGCAGCGCGAACACGCCCAGGCTGGCGATGAAGCCCCCCAGTACGATGCCGGGCGCGAGGCGCCGGGCGATGTCCCAGCGCACCGCGCCGCGCTTGTGGTGGGCGCGCACGCTCGAGATCGACGTGAACATGATCGTCGCCATGGAGGTGGCGATCGCCATCTTCACCGCCAGATCGGGCGACACCTGCCGCGCGCCGAGGATGTAGGTCAGGAACGGCACCAGTAGCATTCCGCCGCCAATGCCCAGCAGGCCCGCGAGAAAGCCCGTGGCCAGGCCCAGGACACCAAGTTCAACGATCAGAAGAGGGTCCAGCATGGCGCAAAAGGAAAGCGTGAGGGCGGCACGGCCGCCAAGCCTGCGCCCTGTCGCCGCCGCGGTGCAGCCGGGCGGCGGGGTGACAGGGGCATGGGGAATAAGGTGTCTGCGATTGCCACCGAACCCTCATCCTGAACCGGGGGTTCAGGTGGGCGAGGGCAGCCAAGTGTTGGGTTCATCTGACGCGAGATGATCACGCTCACCGGACGATGTACCAAGCCCGAGCTCAATGAGCATTGGTTCAAGGAAATATAAAGCCCGGCGGCATCGCAGACACGTCCATTGTAGGCGCTGCCAGGGCACTGCGCTGAAAGACGGTTTTGTAAAGACCGTAAGGCGATGCACCGTGCGCGGTGCGCTGGATGGCAGGGTCGGCAAAGCTTCGGCAGCGCCCGGATGCAGGGCAGGTGGGCGGGCCCCGTCGCTCAGAGAAGCCGGCCGTCTTCGCCCAGCACGTGGTCCAGTTGCTGCACCAGCGACTGCAGCCGCTGGTCGTCGGCGGCGGGCAGCGGGGCCGAGGACGAGGCCGCTGTCGTCGCCGCGACAGCGGCCGCTGGCTGGGCGGGGGCGGTGTCCACCGCGGGCCGGGTGCTGGCGGCTGCCAGGTCAGCCGCTTCGCGGTCGGCGATCTCGAATGCGAGGTTCAGGGCTGCGAGCACGGCGATGCGCTCGCGGGCACGCACCTTGCCGGCATCGCGGATGCGGGTCATGGCCGTGTCCACCCGTTCCACGGCGTCCAGCAGGCGGCTTTCGTGGCCTTCGGGGCAGGTCAGCAGGTAGCTTTGCTGCAGGATCTGCACCTCGATTTGCTTCATTCGGATTCTTTCGTGGCGGGGGCTGCGGCGGGCAGGCGCTCCAGCAGGGCGTCCACCCGGGCCCGCGCGGCCGAAAGGCGGGACTTGAGCGAATCGCGCTCCTGCGTGAGGGCTGCCACCTGGTCGGCCAGCAGCGCGTTGGTGCGCTGCAGTTCCGCGTGGCGCAGCAGCAGGCGTTCAACGCGTTCGGCGATCTGGTCGGTGGTCGATGGTGTTGCCATAGAGCCCCCGATTGTAGGGTGGCGGTTTGTAATCGGCCGTAAAATCCCGAGGTTGGTGCTCGCGGTGTGGTTCACATGCCGCAGTTCAACGGGAAGCAGGGAGGCGTGCCACGCATGGCACGCCGAGCCTGCGCTGCCCCCGCAACGGTCAGCGGACGAATCACCCGATTCTCTCTCCATCACAAGCCACTGTGCGCCTTGAACAAGCGTGTGGGAAGGCGTTGGAGGGCGTTCCGCCAGCCCGGATACCGGCCAACACGGTGGCTGCGCCCACGCCTTTTTTGGGCAAAGCGCAGCCGTATCACCCATCTGCTGGCGGGGAGGCCGGCTCGGGTTTTGTTTGTTGACGATGATCCCCATGAAAATCCGTACCCCTCGTGCGCGCATTGCAGCGCCGCTGTGTCTGCAGCCGGCCCTGGCCGCCATGGCCGTTGTGGCCGCCTGTTCTGCGCAGGCCCAGGCGCAGCCAGCGCCGAACAGCGAGGCCGGCAGCCCGGTGCAGATCGCGCAGAACCTGCGCGCGCCGTCGCTCACCGAGACGGTGGTGACCGCCACCCGCACGCCGCAGCCGCTGTCAGACCTGGTGGCCGATGTGACGGTGATCGACCGCGACACCATCGAGACCAGCGGCGCCACGGGCCTGGCCGATGTGCTGGCGCGCGTGCCGGGCATCGAGTTCTCTCGCAACGGCGGGCCGGGCACGACCACGGGCGTGTTTTTGCGCGGTGCCGAATCCCGCTTCACCGCGGTATACATCGACGGCGTGCGCATCGACTCGCAGTCCACCGGCGGCGCCGCGTGGGAGGCCATTCCCCTTGCGCAGATCGACCGCATCGAAGTGCTGCGCGGTCCGGCGGGCGCGGTCTACGGCTCGGACGCCATGGGCGGCGTGATCCAGATCTTCACCAAGCGCGGTGAAAACGGTGTGGCGCCGTACGTGGGCATCGGCGTGGGCAGCCACAGCACCACCAAGATTGAAGCCGGCGTGAGCGGTGCCACCGGCACCATCGACTACGCGCTCGGCATTGCGCGCGAGAAAAGCAAGGGCTTCAATGCCCGCACGGTGGCCACGCAAAACCCCGACCGCGACGGCTACGAGAGCACGTCGGCCAACGCGCGCCTGGGCCTGCAGATCAATGCCGCGCACCGCCTGGACGCCACGCTGCTCGCCAACGACCTGGACAGCGGCTACGACAACGGCCTGGGCAAGGACGACCGCAACCAGCACCAGCTGCACGCGCTGGGCCTGACCTGGCAGGCGCAGTGGACCACCGCATACAAGACGCGCCTGCAGGTCACCGACTCGCGCGACCAGTACGAAACCACGCCCTCGGTGTACCTGAGCGAGACGCACCTGCGCGGCTACCTGTTCCAGAACGAATGGCGCCAGGGCGCGCACCTGGTCACCGCCGCGCTGGAGCGGCGCGAAGACAACCTCCAGAACGCCCCCATCGACCGCTCGCGCTCGCAGGACGCCATCGCCCTGGGCTACGGCTACACCGCCGGCGGCCACACGCTGCAGGCCAATGTGCGCCATGACTCCGACAGCGAGTTCGGCGGCAAGGGCACCGGCAGCCTGGCTTACGGCTACACCTTTGCGCCGCAGTGGCGCGCCACCGCGTCGGTGGGCACGGCGTTCCGCGCGCCCACGCTGTACCAGCGCTTCAGCGAATACGGCGTGGGCTCGCTCAAGCCCGAAAGCAGCCGCAATGCCGAGGTGGGCCTGCGCTGGGCGCAGGGCAGCAACAGCTTCTCGGCCACCGTGTACCGCAACCGCGTGCAGGACCTGATCTCCTTCGGCGCGCCCGGCCCGTGCCCATCGCCCTTCGGCTGCTACGTGAACACCGCGCGCGCCGAGTACAAGGGCGTGACCTTTGCAGGCTCGTACCGCCTGGCAGGTGTGCTCGGCGGCGTGCAGCTGCGCGGCTCGCTCGACCTGCAGGACCCGCGCGACCTGGACACCGGCAAGCAACTGGCCCGCCGCGCCAAGCGCCACGGCACGCTGGGCGCCGACACGCAGCTCGCGGGCTGGACCGTAGGCGCCGAGGTGCAGGCCTCGGGCCGCCGCTTCGACACGGTGGCCAACACCAACGTGCTGGGCGGCTACACGCTGGTCAACCTGTACGCCAGCACCCGCATCGCCCGCGACTTCACGCTGGTGGCGCGCGTGGACAACGTGGGTGACAAGCACTACGAGCTGGCTCGCACCTACGCCACAGCCGGACGCACCGCGTACGTAGGCGTGAAGTGGGCGCCGCAGTAAGCCCAAACATCAACGAGAGAGAGCAGCGAGAGAAGCCCGAAGAATGGTCACCCCGGCACGCTGTCCGGCGATATTGATCGCCGCCCCTGCATCAGGCCAGGGCAAGACCACTGTCACCGCGGCCCTGGCGCGCCTGCATGCGCGCCAGGGCCGGCGGGTGCGGGTCTTCAAGTGCGGGCCCGATTTTCTGGACCCGCACTGGCACCGCCTGGCCAGTGGCGCGCCGGTGCACCAGCTGGACCTGTGGATGAACGGCGCGCACGACTGCGCGCAGCGCCTGCATGCCGCGGCGCAAGAGGCCGACCTGATCCTGATCGAAGGGGTGATGGGCCTGTTCGACGGCGACCCGAGCGCGGCCGACCTGGCCCAGCGCTTCGGCCTGCCGGTGCTGGCCGTCATCGACGCATCGGCCATGGCGGGCACCTTCGGCGCGCTGGCGTTCGGCCTGCAGCACTACCGGCCGGGCCTGCGCTGGGCGGGCGTGCTGGCCAACCGCGTGGGCAGCGCCCGCCATGCGGACATGCTGCGCAAGGGCCTGCGCGATGACGCCGACTGGATGGGCGCGGTGATGCGCGTGCAGCCCGGCACAGCGGCAGCCAACGCGGGCACCGGCAAGCCCGGCGCGCTGCTGCCCGAGCGCCACCTGGGCCTGATCGCGGCGCATGAACTGCCCGACAGCCTGGAACGGCTGGACGCCGCGGCCGACGCGCTGGCGGCGACACCGCTGGGCCAGATGACGGCATCCGACCTGCAGCGGTGGGTGACGGACTTTGCGCCCCCCGCGCAGCCGCCTGCGGTGCCGCCGCTGCTGCTGCAAGGCCGCACGGTGGCCGTGGCGCGCGATGCGGCGTTCTGCTTCATCTACGAGGCCAACCTGCACACGCTGGCGCAACTGGGTGCGCGCGTGGTGCATTTCTCGCCGCTGCACGACGCCGCAGTGCCCGAGTGCGACGCGGTGTGGCTGCCCGGCGGCTACCCCGAGCTGCACACCGCGCAGATCACCGCCAACACCGCCATGCAGGCCAGCCTGCGCGCGCATGTCGCGGCCGGCAAGCCGCTGTGGGCCGAATGCGGCGGCATGATGGCGCTGTTCGACGCCATCACGCTGGCCGATGGCAGCACGGCGCCACTGTGGGGCCTGCTGCCCGGCCACGTCACCATGCACAAGCGCCTGGCCGCGCTGGGGCCGCAGCACCTGACCGTCGCCGGGCGGCACACGCTGCGCGGGCACACCTTTCACTATTCGACCGCCGCCAGCACAGCGCCGGTGGTGGCGCGCACGGCCCGATCCGGCGAGGCCGTGGCGGCGGATGCCGGCGAGGCGCTGTACCACCACGGCAGCATCCACGCCAGCTACTTCCACGCCTGGTTCCCTTCCAGCCCTGAGGCCGTGGCGCAACTGCTGGGTGCGCAGGCATCATGACGGCCATGTCCGCACCGCACCCTTCGCAAGCCATCACCACCGAGCTCATCCTGGGTGGCCAAAAAAGCGGCAAGTCCCGCCGCGCCGAACTGCTGGCGCGCGACTGGCTGGCGCAGTCCGCCGACCACCGCGCGGTGCTGATCGCCACCGGCCAGCCTTGGGACGACGAGATGCGCGAACGCATCACACGCCACCAGCGCGACCGCGCCGAGCGCGTGCCGGGCCTCGCGACCGTGGAAGAGCCGCTCGACGTGGCGTCCGCCATCGCGCAGCGCAGCACCGCGCACACGCTGCTGGTGGTGGACTGCCTCACGCTGTGGCTCACCCAGTGGACGATGCCCCTGGGCGCCGAGAGCATGAATTTGGAGCAAAAACAGGCCCTGTCGCGCAACTGGCAAGCGCAAGCATCTATGTTTTTAGGAGCAATTGCGCAATCGCCCGGCCCGGTGATCCTGGTGGGCAACGAGATCGGCCTGGGCGTCATCCCCCTGGGCCGCGAGGTGCGCGCGTTTGTCGATGCGCTGGGCGCCCTCAACCAGCAGGTGGCCCAGGTGTGCCCCCGCGTCACGCTGATGGCCGCGGGCTTGCCCCTCACCTTGAAGGAGCCCGCCGCATGAAGCCGACCCCCGTGCGCCGCATCCTGTGGGTGGTGGCGATCCTCATCGCGCTGTGCCTGCTGATGGCGGGGCTGGCGCGTGCGCAGTCGGTGCGCATCCAGGACGACCGTGGCCGCGAGATTGCGCTGGCGCAGCCGCCCCAGCGCATCGTGAGCCTGCTGCCATCGCTGACCGAGAGCGTGTGCGAGCTGGACCAGTGCCACCGCATCGTGGGCACGGACCGCTATTCCAACTGGCCCGAGGCGGTGATCGGCAAGCTGCCCAAGGTCGGCGGTGGCCTGGACCCCAGCATCGAGGCCATCGCGGCCCTCAAGCCCGACGTGGTGCTCATGTCCGTCAGCTCCCGCGCCAGCGACCGGCTGCAGGCGCTCGGTATCACCGTCGTGCAGCTCGAACCCAAGACCCATGCCGACGTGCGGCGCGTGCTGGGCACCATCAGCGACCTGCTGGGTGTGCCCCGGGCGCAAGGCTCCGACCGTCAGTGGCGCACCATCGACGCCGCCGTGCAGGCGGCAGCCCAGTCGCTGCCGCCCAAGGCGCGCAACCTGCGGGTGTATTTCGAAGTGAGCCGCGGCCCGTATGCGGCCAGCGAGTCGTCCTTCATCGGCGAATCGCTCACGCGCCTGGGCGTGCGCAACGTGGTGCCCGCATCGCTCGGCCCCTTCCCGCGCCTGAACCCCGAATACGTGGTGCGCGCCAACCCCGACGTGCTGATGATCGGCAACAGCAGCATGCAGACCATGGTGCCGTACCCCGGCTGGGCGGGCATTCGCGCCGTGCGCGAAAACCGCGTGTGCGTGTTCGGCCCCGGCGATGCCGAGGTGGTCGTGCGCCCCGGCCCGCGCATGGCCGAGGCCGCCCGCATCATGGCCCGGTGCCTTGTGGAGAAGGCCCGGTGACGCCTTCCCCCCACCCGGCCATGCCCACTGCCGCAGGCGCCCGCCGCGCCGCGTGGTGCGCGCTGTGGTTGGGCCTGGCCAGCGCGCTGCTGCTGGTGCTGGGCACCGCCGTCGGCAGCACGGGGCTCGAGAGCCTGGTGCACATGGGCGACGACCCCGTGGCGCGCCAGATCGTGTGGGACATCCGCCTGCCGCGCACCCTGGGCGCCTGGCTGGCCGGCGCGCTGCTGGGCCTGGCCGGCGCGGTGGCACAGGGCCTGTTCCGCAACCCGCTGGCCGACCCGTACCTGCTGGGCAGCGCCTCGGGCGCAGCGCTGGGCGGCGCGGTGGCCATGGCGATGTTCGGCGTGTCGCCGGTGGCGGCGCAGTGGATCGCACGCATTGGCATCACCGGCATGGCCTTCGTCGGGGCCGCCGGGGCCGTGGTGCTGACGCTGGTGCTGGCCCAGGGCGTGCAGCACACGCTGCGGCTGCTGCTGGCCGGCGTGATCGTGGGCGTGGTGCTGGGCGCCGTGCGCGACCTGGTGGAGCTGGCCTCGCCCGACATCCTGCAGGCCATGCAGGCCTTCATCCTGGGCAGCACGGCCTTCGTCGGCTGGATCGCCTGCACCCTGATGCTGGCCGCCTGGGCCCTGTGCGCACTGCTGGCCTGGGTGCTGGCGCGCGCGCTCGACGGCCTGACCTTGGGCGAATCCACCGCCGCCAGCCTGGGCCTGCCGCTCGGCCCCATGCGCGCCGGCCTGGTGGCAGCGATGGCGCTGGCCACCGGCACCGCCGTGGCGCAGACCGGGCTGATCGCTTTCGTCGGCCTGGCCGCACCGCACCTGGTGCGCTCCATCGTGCGCGTGACGCACGAGCGGCACATCCTGTTGTCCAGCCTCATGGGCGCGGTGCTGCTGCTGGCCGCCGACATCCTCGCGCGCTGGATGCTGGCACCGCAGGAGCTGCCCGTGGGTGTGCTCACCGCCGCGCTGGGCGGCACCTACCTGCTGTGGCTGATGCACCGGCGCACCGCGCGCGGAGGCAGCCTGTGACGGGCGCGGCATTGAGCGTCCACGGCATGACCGCGCGCGTAGGCGGCGCCGAGGTGCTGCACGGCATCGACCTGCACCTGCCCGCGGGCCGCTGGACCAGCATCGTCGGGCCCAACGGCGCGGGCAAGTCCACGCTGCTCAAGGTGCTGGCGGGCCTGCTGCCGCGCGGCCAGGTCGACGGCCAGGTGGCGCTGCTCGGCCGCCTGCTCACCCGGGTGCCGGCGCGCGAGCGGGCGCGAACGCTGTCCTGGCTGGGCCAGAACGAAGGCTCGGCCGACGACCTCACGAGTTACGACGTGGCCATGCTGGGCCGCCTGCCGCACCAGCCCTGGCTGGCCCCTCCATCGCCCGCCGACCACGCCGCCGTGGAGCAGGCGCTGCGCACCACGCAGGCCTGGGACTGGCGCCACCGCCCCTTGTCGCAGCTGTCGGGCGGCGAGCGCCAGCGTGTGCTGCTGGCGCGTGCGCTGGCGGTGCAGGCGCAGGTGCTGCTGATGGACGAACCTCTGGCCAACCTGGACCCCCCGCACCAGACGGACTGGCTGCACACGGTGCGCGCCCTGGTGGCCGGCGGCGCCACCGTGGTCAGCGTGCTGCATGAGGTGTCGCTGGCGCTGCAGGCCGATGAGTTGGTGGTGATGGCCAAGGGGCGCGTCACGCACCAGGGCGGCTGTGATGAGCCTGCCACGCACCGCGCGCTGGAGGCGGTGTTCGACGACCGCATTGCGGTGCACGCGCTGCTGGGGCAGTGGGTGGCGTTGCCGCGCTGATGATTTTTTGTTTAGTTTTTTGTTTTTTGTTCTGTTTCAACCAAGGAGTCGTGACATGCACATCGAACCCGGGCTGGTGGATACCACCAAGATCTTCCTGAGCTACGCGACGGGGGCCACGGCACTGCTGTATGCGGGCAAGCTGGCGGTGGACATGGTGAAGCAGGAGGGCGTGGTGGCTTTGCTGTTGCGCTCGGTGTTCACCACGGCGTTGGTGTTTGCGTTCTTCGAGTTGCTGCCGCACCACCCGGTGGGGGTGTCGGAGGTGCATTTGATTTTGGGCACTACGTTGCTGTTGCTGTTTGGGGCTGCGCCTGCGTGCATCGGGTTGGCCGCGGGGTTGTTGATCCAGAGCGTGTTTTTTGCGCAGCAGGATTTGCCGCAGTACGGGATGAATGTGACGACGTTGCTGGTGCCGTTGTTTGCCACTGCTGCGATTGCCAAGCGCATCGTACCGGAGAGCATGGCGTATGTGGACATGACGTATGCGCAGACGTTCAAGTTGTCGGTGGCTTACCAGGGGGGGATCGTGGCCTGGGTGGCGTTCTGGGCTATTTATGGCGCGGGCGTTGGGTCTGCGAATCTGGAGAGCATTGGTACTTTTGGTGCTGCTTACATGACGGTGGTGTTGTTGGAGCCTCTGGTGGACCTGGGGGTGTTGGCGGGGGCCAAGTTGTTGCGCCGTCTTGAGGGCTCTGCGTTCGTTGAGCGTCGGTTGCATCAGGCTGTTTGATTTGTGATCGTGACTCGTTGTTGCTTCGGTTGGTGTTTCAAGTGCGGAGGCCGGGATGTGAGCCCGGCGGCGCACCTTCTTTCTTTTGCGTCGCCAAAAGAAAGAAGGCAAAGAAAAAGCGACCCCCAGTCTGCGACCCCCATCGCCCGTTGGGCGATGGGGGCAACCTGCGATGCTCGGTCGTGGGGTGGCGTCGCAGAACTCGCTGCGTTTGGCCGCAGGCCAAACTACGCTCAAACAACTGCGACGAGTCAGATCACGAAGTGCGTGTGTCCTGCGGCACACGCACCCACCCCACGCCCTGCGCTTCTCGGCGCAGCCAGCAGGGGTGGGGAGCGGGCTCCACACGGGCCATTGCTTCGCTCGGCCCGGGTTGCCTCGCTGCGCTTCGGCCTGAGCAGAGCGGCCGCGCCGGTGTTGTGGGCAGCGCGCAATGCGGCAACCAAGCATCGCTATCTGATGCGTCACCTACGTTGGAGTAGTGGCAGGGAGTTGTCTGAAGATGAACTATTGTTTCCCTCTGCCTTGGCGACCTCGCGACGCTTTGATCTAAGCAGAGCGATTGCGCCAGTGTCGTGGGCAGCGCGCAGCGCGTCCCCCACCCCAGGCGCCGCTGCCCAGGCAGCAGCCGGGTGGTATTCACCCCCTGCTGGCTGCGCCGAGAAGCGCAGGGCCGGGGGTGGGCGTGTGTGCCGCAGGACACACACGCTTCGTGATCTAGCCCGTCGCAGATGTTTGAGCGGAGCGGGGCCAACGGCCCCGCGCAGCGAGTTCTGCGACGCCACCCCCGGCCCGAGCATCGCAGGTTGCCCCCGTTCGCCCGCCAGGGCGAATGGGGGACGCAGACTGGGGGTCGCCTTCTCTTTGGTGACTTTCTCTTGGCGACGCAAGAGAAAGTTACTGCGCCGCCGGGCGCACACCCCGGCCTCCGCCCTCTGCAAAGAAGCAGAAGTCGCCATCGCCACACGGACGAAATAGAGCCTGAATCGAAACCATGCAAATCGAATCCCCCCCTATCCTCCGCGACACCCCCAAACCCCAAGGCGAACGCCGAGGCCTGATTCTGGTCCACACCGGCACCGGCAAAGGCAAAAGCACAGCCGCCTTCGGCCTCGCCCTGCGCGCCCACGGCCGTGGCAAGACCATCAAGGTCTACCAGTTCATGAAGGTCCCCACCGCCCGCTTCGGCGAACACCGCCTGTTCGAACAACTCGGCGTCCCCATCGAAGGCCTGGGCGACGGCTTCAGCTGGAAGAGCCGCGACCTCGACCACTCCGCGCAACTCGCGCTCGACGGCTGGGCCAAGGCCGAAACCACCATCCGCGCAGGCGCGCACTTCATGGTCGTGCTCGACGAGATCATGTACCCCCTGCGCTACGGCTGGATCCCGCTCGAATCCATCCTCACCTGCCTGCGCGAACGCCCGTCGCACGTGCACGTCGTGCTCACCGGCCGCAACGCACCGGCCGAGCTGATCGAGCTGGCCGACACCGTCACCGAGATGACCCTCATCAAACACCACTTCAAGGCCGGCGTGCCCGCCCAGCGCGGCATCGAGGACTGATGAAGCATTGATTTGGTCTGATCTGATCTGATGCCGAACGCTGTGCACGCACCCATGCCGATACCCCTGCCCATGACCCGCACCCGCCTGCTGCACCCCACCGTGCCGGCACTGGCGGTGCTCGGCCTGCTGGGCGGCTTCGCCATGGCACCAGCCCAGGCACAACAGCAGCAGTCACAACAACACCGCATCATCACCCTGTCCCCCTCGCTCACCGAAACCGTCTGCGCCCTCGGCCACTGCGCCGAGCTGGTCGGTACCGACCGCTACTCCAGCTGGCCCGGCACCGTCGCCAAGCTGCCCAAGGTCGGCGGCCTGCAGGATGCGCAGATCGAACGCATCGTGGCCCTCCGGCCCGACATGGTGCTGCTCGGCCCGCGCAGCAGGGCAGGGGATCGCCTGTCGGCCCTGGGCGTACCCGTGCAGGTGTTCGATGCGCGCACCCATGCCGACCTCCAGCGCATGCTGCTCAGCGTGGGCCAATCGCTCGGCGAATCGGCCCGTGCCGCCGAGCTGGTGGCACGCATCGACCGCGAGCTCGACGCTGCCGCGCGCCGCATGCCGGCCCACCTGCGCGGGCGCAGCGTGTATGTCGAGGTGGGCGTGGGGCCGACTGCGGCCAGCGCTGCCAGCTTCATCGGCGAGACCATCGCGCGGCTGGGGCTGGTCAACATCGTGCCCGGTGACCTAGGGCTGTTCCCGCGCGTCAACGCCGAGATGGTGGTGCGCGGTGCACCCGACCTCGTCATCGGCCCGGCCGCCTCGCTCATGAACCTGGCGGAGCGGCCCGGCTGGTCGGGCATGAGAGCGCTGCGCCAGCACCAGGTCTGCCAGCTCGATGCCGACCGCATGGACCTGCTCTCACGCCCCGGCCCGCGCCTGGGCGAGGCGGCGCACATGCTGGTCGATTGCCTTTCAGGGTTGCCGCAAGCCTTGCGTTGACCCACACATCCTGACTCCCACCATTTTCTGACTGGAGACCTCCATGCAACAAGTCCACAAGATCCCCGCCACCATCGTCACCGGCTTTCTGGGCAGCGGCAAGACCACGCTGCTGCGCCACCTGCTGACCCACGCGCAGGGCAAGCGCATCGCTGTCATCGTCAACGAGTTCGGCGAGCTCGGTATTGACGGCGAGCTGCTGCGCAGCTGCGGCATCGGCTGCGACGAGAACGGGGTGGAGAACGGCCAGCTGTTCGAGCTGGCCAACGGCTGCCTGTGCTGCACCGTTCAGGAAGAGTTCGCGCCGGTGATGGAGCAACTGGCCGCGCGCCGCGACCAGATCGACCACCTGGTCATCGAGACCTCGGGCCTGGCGCTGCCCAAGCCGCTGGTGCAGGCCTTCCAGTGGCCCGCGCTGCGCAACGTGTTCACGGTGGACTCGGTGATCACCGTGGTCGATGCGCCTGCCGTGGCCGCCGGCCAGTTCGCCGATGACCCGGTGGCGGTGGACGCCCAGCGCCGCGCCGACGACAACCTGGACCACGAATCGCCCCTGCACGAACTGTTCGAGGACCAGTTGGCCACCGCTGATCTGGTGGTGCTGCACAAGACCGACGGGCTGGACGCCGACGCCCTGGCCCGCGTCGAAGCCATCGTGCGCGGCGAGACCCTGCCGGGCGTGAAGTTCGTGCACGCCCAGCACGGCCGCATCGACCCCAGCGTGCTGCTGGGCCTGGGCCATGCGGTGGAAGACGTGATCGATGACCGCAAGACCCACCACGACGAGGAAGAAGACCACGACCACGACGAGTTCGAATCGGTGCACGTCACGCTCGACGTGACCGACCGCGCCCGCCTGGTGGAGGCCCTGGTCGCCCTGGTGCAGCGCCACGAGATCTACCGCATCAAGGGCTTCGTGGCCCTGCCGGGTGCGGCCATGCGCCTGGTGGTGCAGGGCGTGGGCCAGCGCTTCGACAGCCACTTCGACCGCGCTTGGCGCGCAGGCGATGTGCGTGCCACACGCCTGGTCGTGATCGGCGACCACCTGGACGCTGCGGCCCTGCAGGCCGAACTGCAATCGGCACTGGCCGAACCCGCTGCCACCACCGTCTGAGGCGACACCCATGCATCTGCTTTCCACACGCCCGGGTGGCTACGTCGAGGACGGGGGCCAGGGCCTGGTGCGCGTGGAGCAGACGCCCGGCGACATCGTCATCCTGAGCGCGGCCGACACCACGCTGTCGCTGCTGTCCGATGCGGCGGCCAGCCTGGGCGATGGATTCCCCAGCGTGCGCCTGGCCAACCTGATGTGGCTGCGCCAGCCCGCGTCCACCGACATGTACGTGGACGACGTGCTGCGCCATGCACGCGTGATCGTCATCGACCACCTGGGCAGCCCCAGCGACTGGGCCTATGTGGTGGAGCAAGCGATGTCGCTGGCTGGCAAGCACCGCCAGTGGCTGGCCCTGTTCTCGGGCGACAACATCGAAGACCCTCAGCTTCTGATGCGCAGTACCGCCAGCCCGGAGGACTGCCACCAGCTGTGGCGCTGCCTGCGCGAGGGTGGGCGCGACAACGCGCTGGCGTTCTTTGCGCTCATCGGCCATGCGGCCTTCGGCATCGGCCCGCGCCCGGCGCCACCCCGGCCGCTGCCGCCGGTGATGGCCTACACCCCGGCCGCCGCGGCGCCGTGGATTCCCGACGCGCCGGTGGCGATGCTGGTGTTCTACCGCGCGCACATTCAGTCGGGCAACACGGCGGTGTTCGATGCGGTGCATGCGGCGCTGGCAGACGTCGGGCTCAACACCCTGGCCGTGGGCGTGGACTCGCTCAAGAACCCCGAGAGCCTGGCCGCGCTGCAGGCCATGGCCGCCGCGCAGGGCGTGGGCATCGTGCTCAACGCCACGAGCTTTGCCGTGGCCTCCATAGACGGCAGTGACGACGACGACGCGCAGGCCATCACCCTGGCGGGCGATGCGCCGGTGCTGCAGGTCATCACCGCCGGCTGCTCGCTGGAGCAATGGCAGGACGACCCGCATGGCCTGGCGCCGCGCGACCTGGCCATGCAGGTGGTGCTGCCCGAGGTGGACGGGCGCATCGGCGCGCGCGCCATCAGCTTCAAGGGCCTGGCCTGGCGCTGCGAGCGCACCGAGGTCGATGTGGTGCGCTACCAGCCCGAGCCCGAGCGCATCGCCTTCGTGGCCGAACTGGCGCGCCGCTGGTGCGTGCTGCGCAGCAAACCGCCTGCGGGCAAGCGCGTGGCGCTCATCCTGGCCAACTACCCCAACGACGATGCGCGCCTGGCCAACGGCGTGGGCCTCGATACACCGGCCTCCACCGTGCTGATCTTGCAGGCGCTGCGCGACGCGGGCTACACCACGGGCGATCTGCCCGAGGGCGGCGATGCGCTGATCGCGCGGCTGGTGGCGGGCGTGACCAACAACCTTGACGCCAACGCCGACCGCCCCGCGGGCCAGAGCCTGGCCATGGCCGACTACCTGGCCGACTTCGGCGCGCTGCCGAAGGCCAGCCAGGAAGCGGTCAACGCCCTGTGGGGATCGCCCGGCGCAGACCCCATCGTGCGCAGCGGGCGCTTCATGGTGCCCGGTGTTCGCCTGGGCAACGTCTTCGTGGGCATCCAGCCCGCGCGGGGGCGCGACCTGGACCTGGTGGCCACCTACCACGATGCCGACCTGGTGCCCACGCACGGCTACCTGGCCTTCTACTTCTGGCTGCGCCGCGCGTTCGCGGTGGACGCGGTGGTGCACGTGGGCAAGCACGGCAACCTCGAATGGCTGCCAGGCAAGAGCGTGGCGCTGGGCGCCGCGTGCTGGCCCGATGCCATCCTGGGCCCGCTGCCGCACCTGTACCCGTTCATCGTCAACGACCCGGGCGAGGGCAGCCAGGCCAAGCGCCGCACGCAGGCGGTCATCATCGACCACCTGATGCCCGCGCTCACGCGCGCGGAGACCTACGGCCCGCTGCAGCAGCTCGAACGCTCCATGGACGAGTACTACGAGGCGCTGTCGCTCGACCCGCGCCGCGCCAAGCTGCTGCGCCAGAGCATCCTCGACCAGGTGCTGAAGAACGGCCTGCACCAGGAACTGGGCTTTGCCCCCCCGGCCGACGATGCGCAGCGCGAGGCGCTGCTCGGCCGGCTCGACGCCTACCTGTGCGAGATCAAGGAGTCGCAGATCCGCGACGGCCTGCACATCCTGGGCCGCTCGCCGCGGGATCGCCAGCGCACCGACACGCTGGTGGCGCTGGCGCGCTTTCCGGGCGGCTCGGCGCCAGGGCAGGGCAGCCTGCTGGTGGCGCTGGCGCGCGACCTGGAGCTGGGCGATTTCGACCCGCTGAACCCCGAGTGGGCCGCACCGTGGACCGGACCGCGCCCCGCGGCGCTGCAGGCCCTGAGCGACGAGCCCTGGCGCCACGTGGGCCACACGCGCGAGCGGCTCGAAAAGCTGGCCGTGCAGTGCGTGCAGCAGCACCTGGCGGTGGACGATGAAGGGCACATCGTGGGCCTGCCCATGGACGCCACGCAGTGGCCGCACAGCGCGCCGGTGCTGGCGCGCATGCGCACGGTGCTGGCCCCGCGGCTCGATGCCTGCGGGCCGAACGAGATGGGCCAGCTGCTGCGCGGCCTGGCGGGCAGGTTCGTGCCGCCCGGCCCCAGCGGCGCACCATCGCGCGGCCGGCCCGATGTGCTGCCCACGGGGCGCAACTTTTACTCGGTGGACACGCGCGCGGTGCCCACGCCCACGGCCTATGGCATGGGCGCGCTGGCGGCCGACCGCGTGGTGGAGCGGCATCTGCAGGACCATGGCAGCTTTCCCACCGCGGTGGGCCTGTCGGTCTGGGGCACCAGCACCATGCGCACGGGGGGCGAGGACATCGGGCAGGCCTTTGCGCTGCTGGGCGTGCGGCCCCGATGGGCGCCCGGCAGCAGCCGCGTGGTGGACATCGAAGTGCTACCCATGGCGATCCGCAATCGCCCGCGCATCGACGTGACACTGCGCGTGTCGGGGTTCTTTCGCGATGCCTTCCCGGGCGTGATCGACCTGTTCGACACCGCCGTGCGTGCGGTGGCGGCCATTTCCGCAGACGATGAGCCCGACGACGTGAACCCCATCCGCGCTCGCGTGCAGCGCGAGGCCGCCGAGGCCCAGGCGCAGGGCATGGCCGCCGACGAGGCCGAGCGCCGCGCCACCTGGCGCGTGTTCGGCCCGCGCCCCGGCGGTTATGGTGCAGGGCTGCAAGAGATCATGGCCACCGGCCGCTGGAGCACGTCGGACGACCTGGCCCAGGCCTACCTGCGCGCGGGCGCCTTCGCCTACGGGCAGGGCGGCCACGGCGAGGCCGCGCGCGCCGCCTTCGAGCAGCGCCTGGCTGCGGTGGACGCGGTGCTGCACAACCAGGACAACCGCGAACACGACATCCTCGACTCGGACGACTACTACCAGTTCCAGGGCGGCATGGCCGCGGCCGTGCAGCACCTGGCGGGCGCGCCGGCCGCGCTGTACCACGGCGACTTCAGCACGCCCGGCGCGCCGCGCATCCGCACGCTGAGCGAAGAGGTCGCCCGCGTGGTGCGTGCCCGCGCCGTCAACCCCAAGTGGATCGACGGCGTGAAGCGCCATGGCTACAAGGGCGCTTTCGAGATCGCAGCCACGGTGGACTACCTGTTCGCCTTCGACGCGACCACCGGCGTGGTGGGCGACCACCAGTACGCGCTGGTGGCCGACGCCTACCTGCACGACGACGCCACGCGCGATTTTCTGCAACAACACAACCCGCTGGCCCTGCGCAGCATCGGCGAGCGTTTGCTCGAAGCCATGCAGCGCGGCCTGTGGGCCGAGCCCGGCGAGCACCGCGAGCGCATCGAAGAGCACCTGCTGGAGCTCGAACACCGCCTCGAAACTCAGGGCGAAGGACGCTGAAGTGAAACTCCCCCTGAGTCGCTTCGCGCCTTCCCCCTCTCTCGTCTCGCTGCGCGAGTCGGGAGGGGGACGCCCCCAGCGCGGCGGGGCGGCCCTTGCGCGGGGGCGCTGGCCTCGGCCGCGCCGGGTTCAAGGACCTTGGGCGGCTCACATAGCTATGGATAACTGACATGACTCCTGTCTCTTTGGCCCCGGTGCCAACCACCACATTCCCCTTCACCGCGCTGGTCGGCCACGAAGCCTTGCAGCGCGCGCTGCTGTTGGCTGCCATCGACCCCGGCATGGGCGGCGTGCTCATCAGCGGCCCGCGGGGCACGGCCAAGTCGACCTCGGCGCGCGCGCTGGCGGCCTTGTTGCCCGATGCGCCCTTCGTCACGCTGCCCCTGGCCGCCAGCCTGGAGCAACTGGTGGGCACGCTGAACATCGAAGACGTGCTGCGCGACGGCCAGGTGCGCCTGGCGCCCGGCCTGGTGGCGCGCGCGCACGGCGGCGTGCTGTATGTGGACGAGGTCAACCTGCTGCCCGATGCGCTGGTGGATTCGCTGCTCGACGTGGCCGCCAGCGGCGTGAACACGGTGGAGCGCGATGGCGTGTCGCACCAGCATGCCGCGCGCTTCGTGCTGGTAGGCACCATGAACCCGGAGGAGGGCGAGCTGCGCCCGCAGCTGCTCGACCGCTTCGGCCTGTCGGTGGCGCTGCACAACCCGGCCGACGCCGGCACACGCCAGGCCATCGTGCGGGCGCGGCTGGCGTTCGAGGCCGACCCGGCCGCCGTGGTGGCGCGGCATGCCGCTGCACAGGCTGTGCTGGTGGCGTCCGTGGTGCGTGCGCGTGCAGCGCTGGCGGGCCTGGAGTGGTCCGACGCCGTGGTGCAGCATGCAGCGGGCCTGGCTTTGGCGGCAGGCGTGGACGGCATCCGTGCCGACCTGGTGATGCTGCGTGCCGCACGGGCCCTGGCGGCGCTGGATCAGCAAACCGGCGTGCGCGTGGAGCATGTGGATGCCGTGGCCGAACTGGCGCTGGCGCACCGCCGTGGTGAGAATTCGGCAGGCCCGGCAGGCGCGGCCGGCACGGCACCGCCCTCGGGCGCCGCACAACCTCCTTCGCTTTCATCGCCGTCACCGTCCAAACCCTCGCCCGCCAGCGGGCAGGGCGCGGGCTCTGCCCAGGATGCTCCCGAGGGCGACTGGGGCGCGCTACCGCCCGAACCCCAAGCCATGGCGCGCGTGCGCAGCACCGGAGCGTGGCCACCAAAAAAAGCCTGAGCCACCCCGGCCCGCGCTTGCCCCAGGCCACAGGCAAGGCAAGCGCAGGTTGGCGGTGGCAAGCCCCCCGCAATGCCTGGCTGCGCACGCCGCAGGCCATGGCCCGGCCCGCTGACCCACAAAGCGCCAGCGTCGATTGGCTGCGCACGTTGGTGGCCAAGGGCCCCGCGCGCCTGCAGCCTGCGCACCTGCGCCGCCGCCCTGCCAGCGCCGTGCAGCCCTGTTTGCACCTGATTGCGCTCGACACCTCGGGCTCCATGCGCCAGGGCGGGCGCCTGGCCTGGGCCAAGGGCTATGCCGCGCGCCTGATCGAGCAGGCCGCGCGCGCCGGCGACCACGTGGCCCTGCTGTGTTTTGGCGGCCAGGGGGTGGAGCTGCTGCTGCCCCCCAGCGCTGCGCGCACGGCTGGCACGGCCCGCGTGCGCCCGCTGGGCGGCGGTGGTGGCACGCCCCTGGTGGCAGGCCTGGCCGAGGCCGAACGGCTGCTGCGCATGGCGCGCCGCCAGCGGGGCGCGGGCGCGCCCTCGTGCCTGTGGCTGCTGACCGATGGCCGCACGCTCGAGCAGCCCGCCGCGCCGGGCGCTGCCGCGCACGTCGTGGTCGTGGATTTCGACGACCCGCTGCGCCCCGTGGGCCGCTGCGCGGCCTGGGCCGCACGCTGGCAGGCCGAGCACCGCCTGCCTGAACCCCTTTCTTCCTAGATCCATGAACGAGCTTTTTCCGATGTCCGACGCTGCTGCCTTGACGCCTTCCCACACCACCGACGTGATCGTCTGCACCACCTGCCGCCCGGCGGGCGCATCGCGTGATCTGCCGGCCGACGGCGAACTGCTGTTCGAAGCCGTGCAGGCCGCACAGCTGGGCGACGATGCCGGCACTTGGGCCCAGGTGCGCGTGCGCGGCGTGGCCTGCCTGAGCAGTTGCTCGCGCGCCTGCTCGGTGGCCTTCCAGGCGGCCGGCAAGCACACCTTCGTGTTCGGCGACCTGAAGCCCGACGAGGAAACCGCCCGCCACGTGCTGGACTGCGGCGCGATGCATGCCACGGCCGTGGACGGCATGCTCCACCGCAACGAACGCCCCGAGCGCCTGCGCAGCGGCATCGTGGTGCGCCTGCCGCCGTCGGTATCCTGAGCCTTTTTGCTCGCCCGCACATTCCATGGACGTTTTGGTCTTGCTTCTTCCTGCCACGCAGTGGGACGCCCTGCGCGTGTTGGTCTGGGTGCCCGTGCTGGCCCTGGCCATCGACGGGTGGCTGGGGGAGCCGCCCGCGGCCTGCCACCCTGTGGTGTGGATGGGCAAGGCGCTGCAGTACGGTGGCGACCAGGTTGCGCCCACCGCCCCCGTGGCAGCGGATTGGAAGCGTTTTTGGCTAGCAGCGCTCTTCTGGTGTGCGCTGGCAGCTATTGTTTTGATAGTGTCTGGCCTGGCGCAGCATGCGGCGCTGGCGCTGTATGGGCTGCTGGCCATGGCCCTGCTGGCGCTGCTGCTCAAGCCCCTGCTGGCCTGGCGCATGCTGCGCGATGAGGTGCTGGCGGTGGAGATTGCGCTGGGCCAGTCGCTGCCCGCAGGGCGCGAGCGCCTGTCGCGGCTGGTGAGCCGCGATGTGAGCGCGTTGACGGCCGACGAGGTGCGCGAGTCGGCCATCGAGTCGCTGGCTGAAAACCTCAACGATTCGGTGGTGGCGCCGCTGTTCTGGTTTGCGCTGCTGGGGCTGCCCGGCGCCGCGCTGTACCGCATGGCCAACACGGCGGATGCGATGTGGGGCTACCCGGGCATGCGCGGCGGGCGGTATTGGCAATGGGCCGGCAAGTGGGCGGCGCGGGCGGACGACGGGCTGTCGTGGGTGCCTGCCCGCATCGCGGCGCTGCTGCTGGCGCTGGCCGCCGGGGGCCTGCCGCTGCGCACGCTGGTGCGGCAGGCGCGCAAGACGCCGTCGCCCAACAGCGGCTGGCCCATGGCGGCCATGGCGCTGTCGCTGAACGTGCGGCTGGCCAAGCCCGGTGTGTATGCGCTCAACGGCGCGGCACGCTCCCCCGGGCCGCTGGACACGCGCCGCGCTGCGCGCCAGGGCGACAAGGTCGTGCTGATGCTGGTGCCGGTGGTGGTGGCCCTGCAGGTGCTGGTGGCGTTGGCGGCCATGGCGCTGATGGGCGGGGCCAGGCCATGAACGCGGTCACGCCCATGGAGATCGACACCGCTGTCGCAGCCTTGCCGCTGCACGGCGGGCCGGACGCTGGGGGCGTCCCGCTGCACGATTTTTCGACCAACAGCAATGCCTGCGGCCCGTGCCCGCAGGCGCTGTGCAGCGTGCAGGCGGCCGATGCCAGCCGCTATCCCGACCCTGCGTACACGGCGCTGCGGGTCCAACTGGCCGGCCTGCATGCCGTGGACCCGGGCCGCATCGTGCTGGCTGGCAGCGCCAGCGAATTCATTCACCGCGCCACGGCCTGGGCAGCGCGCCAGGGTGCCACCCACGTGGCCGTGCCGGCGCACAGCTACGGCGACTACGCGCACGCGGCGCAGGCCTGGGGCCTGCAGGTGCTGCATGCCGCAGCCGGCGGCTTGCAGGCCGCTGCAGGCCTGCACTGGGCGTGCGAGCCGTCGAGCCCGCTGGGCCAGGTGGACCCGGCGCTGGCCCTGTGGCACGCACACGGCTGCGGAACGGCAGGCGCCCTGCAGGTGCTGGACTGCGCCTACGCGCCGCTGCGCCTGGACGGCCAGCCCACCCACGCGCCCCCGTCGGCCTGGCAGCTGTGGACGCCCAACAAGGCGCTGGGCCTGACCGGCGTGCGCGCCGCTTATGCGATAGCCCCGGCGCACGAGACGCCCGGGCGCATCGCCGCGCTGCAGGGCCTGGCGCCGTCGTGGCCCGTGGGCGCGCATGGCGTGGCCATGCTCACCGCCTGGGCGCAGCCCGCCGTGCAGCAGTGGCTGCAGCACAGCCTGGACACGCTGCGCGGGTGGAAGTCTGCCCAGCAGGCGCTGTGCACCGCCCTGGGCTGGCGCGTGGTGCCCGGCAGCCTGGCCAACTATGTCGTGGCGCAGTGGCCCTTCGCCCATGCGGAGCAGACAGAGCGTGTCCTGCACGGCTTGCGCGCCCACGGCATCAAGCTGCGCGACTGCAGCTCGTTCGGCCTGCCCGGCCACGTGCGGCTGGGGGTGCTCGCGCCCGCTGCGCAGCAGGCGCTGGCCCGCGCCTTCCACGATGTGCAGCGCGCCGCCGCTACCATGCCCGATTCACCCAACCCCTGAGGAGCGCCACGTCGTGCGAACCATCACCGTCACCCGCTATGTCACGCCGCTGCGTGAAGGCGGCTCCATGCCCGCCGTGGTCGAAGGCGACGACCTGGGCCTGTACGTGCTCAAGTTCCGCGGGGCAGGGCAGGGCGTGCGCGCCTTGCTGGCCGAGCTTATCGCGGGCGGCATCGCGCGCGCCCTGCAACTGCCGGTGCCCGAGATCGTGCTGGCCGACCTGGACCCGGCGCTCGCGCAGACCGAGCCCGACCCCGAGATCCAGGACCTGGTGCGCGCCAGCGGCGGCCTCAACGTGGGGCTCGATTACCTGTCGGGTGCGCTCAACTTCGACCCGGCGGTCGACGAGGTGACCGACGACTTCGCCTCGCGCCTGGTGTGGTTCGACGCCCTGGTGGCCAATGTGGACCGCACCGCCCGCAACACCAACCTGCTGATGTGGCACCGCAAGCCCTGGCTCATCGACCACGGCGCATCGCTGACCTTTCACCACGCGTGGAACGGCGCGGTGGCGCAACCGGCCAAGCCGTTTGCACCCATGGCCGACCACGTCCTGCTGCACCGCGCCACCGCCATTGCGCAGATCGATGGCGAGCTGGCCGCATTGCTCACGCGCGATGTGCTCACTGCCATCCTGGCTGACATACCCGACGAGTTCCTGGCCCTTGCCGGGGCCGAGCACACCGAGGGCCCGCTGTCGGCACCGGCCAGCCACCGCCAGGCCTATGTGGACCATTTCTGCGCGCGCCTGGAAGGCCGTGCCGCCTGGGTGGACGCGCTGAAGGGAGCCTTCGATGCGCAGCGCTGAGATGGACGTGTACGACTACGCCGTCGTGCGCGTGGTGCCGCGTGTGGAGCGCGAAGAATTCATCAACGCCGGCGTGATCCTGTCGTGCCATCGCAGCGGCTTCCTGCAGGCGGCGATCGCGCTCGACGAGGCGCGCCTGCTGGCCATGGACCCGCAGGTGGACATCGACACCGTGCGCCGCCACCTGTCGGCCATCGTTGCCATCTGCGCGGGCGAGGCGGGTTGCGGGCCGATTGCGCAGCTGCCCTTCCGCTCGCGCTTTCACTGGCTGACGGCGCGGCGCAGCGCCATCATCCAGACCTCACCGGTGCACACCGGCCGCTGCACCGATGCGGCAGCGGCGCTCGACCACATCATGGACCGCATGGTGCGGCCTTTGCTACCGCGCTGACCCTGCGCTGACCGCTGCCTGCCGTCCCCATCTTTCATGACCGAGTCTTCGACACATCCTCCACTGGCCCGCTGCGTCATGGTGCTGGGCACCACCAGCGGCGCCGGCAAAAGCTGGCTCACCACCGCCCTGTGCCGCTGGTACAGCAACCAGGGCCTGAAGGTGGCGCCCTTCAAGGCGCAGAACATGAGCAACAACGCACGCGTGGTGCCCGGCCCCGGCGGCACGGGCGCCGATGCGGGTGGCTTTGGTGCCTGGGGCGAGATCGGCAGCGCGCAGTACTTCCAGGCCCTGGCGGCCCGCGCCGTGCCCGAGGTGCGCATGAACCCGCTGCTGCTCAAGCCCGAGGCCGACACCAAGAGCCAGGTGGTGCTGATGGGGCAGGTGAGCGCCGAGCTGACCGCGCTGCCTTGGCGCGGCCGCAGCGAGCGGGTGTGGCCGCAGATCGCGGCCGCGCTGGACGCCCTGCGCGCAGAGAACGACGTGGTGGTGATCGAAGGCGCGGGCTCGCCCGCGGAGATCAACCTGCACGCCAGCGACATCGTGAACATGCGCGTGGCCCGCCACAGCGATGCGCGCTGCCTGCTGGTGACGGACATCGACCGGGGCGGCGCGTTTGCGCACCTGTACGGCACCTGGGCGCTGTTGCCCGAAGACGAGCGCGCGCTCATCCACGGCTTTGTACTCAACAAATTTCGCGGGGATGCCAGCCTGCTTGCGCCCGCGCCGCAGATGCTGCAGGACCTGACCGGCGTGCCCACGGTCGCCACCATCCCAATGCAGTGGCACCACGGGCTGCCGGAAGAGGACGGCGTATTCGACGACCGCAGCACCGCAGCGGGTGCGGTGCAGACGACCGTGGCCGTCATCGCCTACCCGCGCATCAGCAACCTGGATGAGTTCCAGCCGCTCAAGAACGTGCCTGGTGTGCGCCTGCAGTGGGTGCGCAGCCCGGCCGACCTGGCGGCGCTGGGCGCTGCGGACTGGGTGGTGCTGCCCGGCTCCAAGGCCACCGCGTCGGACCTGGCCTGGCTGCGTGCACAGGGGCTCGACGGGGCCATCGCCACCCATGCCGCGCGCGGCGGGCGGGTGCTGGGCGTGTGCGGCGGCCTGCAGATGCTGGGCGAGGCGCTGATCGACACCGACGGCATCGACGGCAACGCGCCGGGCCTGGGCCTGCTGCCGCTGGTGACCGCCTTTGCGCGCGACAAGACGGTGCGGCTCACGCATACCTGTTGGGGCACGCTGGCGGGCGCATGGAGCGCGTTGTCAGGGGTGGAGGTGTCGGGCTACGAGATCCACCACGGGCAGACCGCGCAGCACCCGGCCATGGCCGCCGGGGGGGATGTGGCGCGCGAGGTGATGCCGCGCCTGGCCTGGACCAATGCGGCGGGCAATGTGCTGGGGGTGTACCTGCACGGGCTGTTCGAAGACACGGCGGTGCTGCACGCGCTGTTCGGCACGCGCGCCCTCACGCTCGACAGCGTGTTCGACGGCCTGGCGCGGTCCGCCGATGCCTGCTTTGCGCCCGGCGTGCTGGCGGCGTTGATAGCGCGCCCGGCGCCCGGCACTACGCCTGCTGCGGCATGACGGTGCGCGCCACCTCAGAGCCGCTCGCAGTGGTACGCGAGCGTGGTGTACGGGAAGCGCACGGTGTCTTGCCCGCGCAGCGCGGGATGGCGGGCGATGAGTTCTTCGATCTGCGCACGCACCTGCTGGCGCTCGGCATCGGGCAGCGCTGCGATGAAGCTCACCGACATGAAGCGGTCGACGATGACCTGCTCTGGCGGGCCTATGTGTTCGTGCTGCAGCCGTGTCTCGGCCAGGGCGCTGAAGCCGGGATGGGGGAACGGTTGCTTCCAGTCGCCCTTGTAGAACCGCGGGGCATCGCCTTCGAAGGGCGTGATGATGGTGGTCAGCTCGGCCACCCAGTCCACGGACTCGTCGCGCACATTCCAGACCAGGCCGAGCTTGCCGCCGGGGCGCAGCACGCGGTGGAACTCGTCCAGCGCGTCGGTGCCCGCGAACCAGTGGAACGACTGCGCGCAGACCACCGCGTCGAGCGTGGCATCGGGCAGCGGGATGGCCTGCGCCGTGCCTGCCAGCGTGCGCACCGTGGGCAACTGCCGCGCGTCGATCTTGGCGCGCATCGCGTCCACCGGCTCCACGCCCACCACATCGGCCCCGGTGGTCGCCAGCAGCGCGGTGAACTTGCCCGTGCCCGCACCCACATCGGCCACCTGCCGCCCCGGGCCCAGGCCCAGGGTGTGCGCCAGCCAGTCCGACAGCGCCGCCGGGTAGTCCGGCCGGCCGCGCGCGTAGGCCTGGGCCTCTTTCGCGTAACCCTGCTGTGCCGCAGCGTGCACAGCGTCATTCTTTGTGTTCACTACCACCATGACTGCACCTTTCGTTCTACCGTCCGTTGATGATTTGCATGATGCCGCGTTGGCCGCCCGCCTGCAGCATGTGATCGATTACAAGACCAAGCCGCTCGGTTCATTGGGCGCGCTGGAGCGCCTGGCGCTGCGCCTGGGCGTCATCCAGGGCACCGAGACACCTGCACTGCATGCGCCGCAGATGCTGGTGTGCGCGGGCGACCACGGGCTGGCCGCAAGGGGCGTGTCGGCGTTTCCGAGCGACGTGACCTGGCAGATGGTCGAGAACTTCCTGGCCGGTGGCGCCGCCGTGAGCGTGCTGGCGCGCCAGCACGGCCTGGGCCTCACGGTGGTGGACTGCGGCGTGGGCAAGCCCATCGCGGCGCGTGATGCCGCGCCGGGCCAGCCGCAATTGCTGCTGCGCAAGGTGGCGCTGGGCACGCAAGATGCGTCCGTGGGCCCTGCGATGACGGCAGCGCAGTGCAGCGAGGCTCTGGCGAATGGCGCAGAGGTGGTGCGCGGCCTGCCCGGCAATGCGCTGCTGCTGGGCGAGATGGGCATCGGCAACACGTCGGTGGCGTCGCTGCTGCTCGCGCGCCTGGCCGGCCTGCCGCTGGCCGAGGTGACGGGTGCGGGCACCGGGCTCGACGCCGCCGGCATCGAGCGCAAGCGCGCCGTGCTGCAGCAGGCACTGGATGTGAACGCCGAGGCCACCAGTGCGCTCGATGCACTGGCGGCCCTGGGCGGCTTCGAGGTGGCCACACTGGTCGGCGCGGTGCTGCAGGCGGCGGCCGAGCGCCGCGTGATCGTGGTGGACGGCTTCATCACCAGTGCTGCTGTGCTGGTGGCCAGCCGCCTGCAGCCGCATGTGCTGCAGCGCTGCGTGTTCGCCCACCGCTCGGGCGAACGGGGCCACAGCCTCATGCTGGCGCAGATGCAGGCCGAGCCGCTGCTGGACCTGGGCCTGCGCCTGGGCGAGGGCTCGGGCGCGGCGCTGGCCTGGCCGCTGCTGCAGTCGGCCTGCGCGGTGCTGGGTGAGATGGCGAGCTTCGAGTCGGCCGGCGTGGCCACGCAGACGGCCTGACGGGCTGCCTGCGTCAGGCCGCCACGGTGCGGTTGCGCCCCTGTTCCTTGGCGCGGTACAGCGCCGCATCGGCGCGCGAGAGCATCGCGTCCAGCGTCTCGTCCGGCCCCTGCCAACTGGTCACGCCGATGCTGACCTGGCAGTCGAGGGCGTGGCCCGCGGCCAGGGCGGCGTGGATGCGCTGGGCCACCTGCGCGGCGGCTGCGGCATCGGCACCGGGCAGCAGCACCATGAATTCCTCCCCGCCGTAGCGGCCCAGGCGGTCTTGCCGGCGCAGCACCTGCCGCGTGCTGTCGGCAAAGTGCACCAGCACCGCATCGCCGTGCTGGTGGCCGTGGGTGTCGTTCACGGCCTTGAAGTTGTCCAGGTCCAGCATCATGATGGACGGGCCCTGGCCGTAGCGGTGGGCGCGCTCCAGTTCGTCCTCGCAGCGCTGCAGCAGCGCGCGGCGGTTGAGCGTGTTGGTCAGCGAGTCGTGCGTGGCCAGGTGTTCCAGCTCGGTGCGCAGCCGGTCGGTGGCCATCAGCACCGCGCCGATGGACAGCATGAGCACCGTCAGCACGTAGGCGCCGATGTAGAAGGTCTGGAACATCGAGGGCTCCATCAGGTTGGCCCCCGCATGCCCGATGGCGATGGAGACGAGCCGCAGGGCGAGCACGGCCATGTGCAGGGCCAGCACCGCCTCCACCAGGCGCACCGGAAAGGTCTGCTCGCCATGGCGCAGCATGAAGCGCAGCTGCGCGGCGTAGATGAAACCCATCATGGCCGAGAAGAAGGCCACCCGCAGCGCGTAGTGCGGGACCCAGTAGGTGAGCACGATGAACACCAGCGTGCTGGCGGCCATGACCCAGGCCCACACGCGCCAGGTGCTGGGCGCCCCCATGAAGCTGCGCGTGCCCATGTAGTAGGTGACGGTGCCCAGCACCAGCAGTTCGTTGGCGAGCACCAGGCTCAGCCAGTCGGGTACGAAACCGCGCACGCTGAAGAGCACGGTGGAGGCCAGCCACAGCAGCGGGGCCACCGCCCAGGCGCCCACGCCACGGATCGATGGCGGGTAGTGCCGCCGCATGAACAGGAGCACGATGGCCATGACCGCGGACATGAAGCCCGCCATGGCGATCATGGAGCGCGGGTCGAGGTGCGTCATCCGGCGTGGGGGGAGGTGGCGCCTCTTGTAAAGGTAAGTATTTGTGTCTGCCTCGGTTTCAGTATAGCCATGCGTCAAGCGGCTCACCAGCAAGGCGCGCCGCGCAAACGTTTTCGCACCAATAAAAGGCTGCACCGTGCGGGCGCGGTGCCGGCGGTTCGTGCAACTGGTGCGCTGTGCGCACGATGCTGGTGCATTTTGTACTCAAAGTGAATAAAAGATTGTGTACAAAACTGGCACGGCGCTTGCAATAGGCAGTGCATGCAAGTCCCAGCCCCTGCCAAGGCCCCGGCCGCCATCGAAATCGTCGCACTCACCAAGCGGTATGCCCACGGCAAACCCGCGGTGGATGCGATCAACCTGCGCATTGCGAGCGGCAGCTACTGCTGCCTGCTGGGCCCTTCGGGCTGCGGCAAGAGCACGACCTTGCGCATGATCGCCGGGCACGAGTCGGTCACCAGTGGCGACATCCTGCTGGAGAACCGCAACATCACCGACCTGCCCGCCGCAGCGCGCGGCACGGCCATGATGTTCCAGAGCTTCGCGCTGTTCCCGCACCTGTCGGCGCTGGACAACGTGGCCTTCAGTTTGAAGATGAAGGGCGTGGCCAAGGCCGAGCGCCAAGCCAAGGCGCGCGACCTGCTCGAGCGCGTGGCCATGGGCCACCTGGCCGATCGCAAGCCGGCCGAGCTGTCGGGCGGGCAGCAGCAGCGCGTGGCGCTGGCGCGCGCGCTCATCACCCAGCCGCGCGTGCTGCTGCTGGACGAACCGCTTTCCGCGCTGGACCCTTTCCTGCGCATCCAGATGCGCGCCGAGCTGCGCCGCTGGCAAAAGGAGCTGGGCCTGACTTTCATCCACGTGACCCACTCGCAGGAAGAAGCCATGGCCCTGGCCGACACCATGGTGGTGATGAACCACGGCGTGATCGAGCAGGTGGGCAGCCCGCACGAGGTCTACAACCGGCCGGCCAGCGAGTTCGTGGCGCGCTTCATGGGCGGCCACAACGTGATCGATACGCTGGACGGCAAGGTCGGCGTGCGCACCGACCACCTGCAGATCGCCCCTGCCAGTGCCGAGCTGCCCTGGGGCGCCCAGCGCATGCAGGCCGTGGTGACCGACGTGGAGTACCAGGGCACCTATGTGCTGCTGGGCCTGCAAAAGCAGGGCGTGGCCCTGTCGGCCAACGCCACGGCGGCGTATTCGGTGATGGTGTCCGAGGCCGCCTTTGCCACCCAGCCGTATGCGGTGGGCCAGGGCGTGCAGCTGCACTGGACGCCGGAGCAGGCGCACCCGCTGTCGCCCCGCACGGTGCCGGTATCCGCGCCTGCTGCTGCTGATGCGGCCACTGCGCAGGCCGTGCCGGCCTGACCCTTTTTCGTTTGATCGTTCGTCCTCTCGTTTCCAACCCCCTGCCACTTCGCCAACCAAGGAGCTTTCCCATGTCCGACGACTCTCGTGCTGATTCCCCCGCTGTTGTTGCTGCCGCCGCCTCCGACACCACCGGCGGCATGCAGCGCCGCTCGCTGCTCAAGGGCACGGCGGGCATCCTGGCCGCCGGCGTGTTCCCGGCCGTCCATTCGCAGGAGAAGATCGTGCTGCGCTACCTGGGCACGGCGGTGAACCAGGACAAGGCCATTGCCGAGAAGTTCAAGGCCGACACCGGCATCGAGATCCAGTACGTGGCCGTGACCACGGACGACGTGACCAAGCGCGCCGTGACCGCGCCCAACAGTTTCGACCTGATCGACACCGAGTACTTCTCGCTGAAAAAGATCGTGCCCACGGGCAACTTGAAGGGCATCGACACCAAGCGCATCAAGAACGCGGACAAGATCACCACGCTGTTCACCACCGGCATGGTGGCCGGCAAGGCCGTGGGCGACCAGGGCACGGCGCCCAAGAAGGTGATCTACCTGGAAGGCGAAAAATCCAAGAAGTTCGCGACCGCGCCCACGCAGTTCATGTCGCTGATCCCCACCGTGTACAACGCCGACACGCTGGGCATCCGCCCCGATTTGATCAAGCGCCCCATCAGCTCCTGGGCCGAGCTTCTGAACCCCGAGTTCAAGGGCAAGACCGCGATCCTGAACATTCCTTCGATCGGCATCATGGACGCCGCCATGGTGGTCGAGGCCATGGGCATCTACAAGTACCCCGACAAGGGCAACATGACCAAGAAGGAGATCGACCTCACGATCAAGACCCTGATCGAAGCCAAGAAGCAGGGCCAGTTCCGCGCGCTGTGGAAGGACTTCAACGAGTCGGTCAACCTGATGGCATCGGGCGAGGTGGTGATCCAGTCGATGTGGAGCCCGGCCGTCACCGCCGTGCGCACCAAGGGCATCGCCTGCAACTTCCAGCCGCTCAAGGAAGGCTACCGCGCCTGGGCTGCAGGCTTCGGCCTGCCGGCCACATTGAGCGGCCGCAAGCTCGACGGCGCGTACGAGTTCATCAACTGGTTCCTGGACGGCTGGGCCGGCGCGTACCTGAACCGCCAGGGCTACTACAGCGCCGTGCTGGAGACCGCCAAGTCCAAGATGGAAGCCTACGAGTGGGCCTACTGGATGGAAGGCAAGCCCGCCACGCAGGACATCAAGAGCCCCAATGGCGACGTGCTGGCCAAGACCGGCGCGGTGCGCGACGGCGGCAGCTATGAGTCGCGCATGGGTGGCATCGCCTGCTGGAACGCGCTGATGGACGAGAACAACTACATGGTCCAGAAGTGGAATGAATTCGTCGCGGCCTGACGGAGTGAAGGGCGGGGCCTGGCTTCGACAGGCTCAGCCCGAACGGTTTGGGGGAGGGCGTGTGTTCACCGCAACCCCCAATCCGACCCCAATCCACCCCCAACCGTTCGCACTGAGCTTGTCGAAGTGAGGGCTCAGCATGACTTTTTGTGCCGATCCGTCATTGGAAAACTCCCAACCCGTTCACGCTGAGCCTGTCGAAGCGCCGCACGAGGCTTCGACAGGCTCAGCCCGAACGGCTCGGATCGATCGAACGCGAATCCTTGTGAATAGTCACGTTCTCTTGCGCTAATTTGGCTGAACCGCACCACCATGAGCACCACCCAAACTCCGACCTTGCCTGCCAGCGCCGCCCCAGGGCGCGGCATTGCCGCCTGGTGGCAGGCCGCGCCGTTCACGCTGGTGTTCGTGCTGTTCTTCCTGGTGCCGCTCGCGCTGATCGTGATGGTCAGCTTCTGGGACTTCAACGAGTACGAATTGCTGCCGGGCTTCACGTTCAAGAACTACGTGTCGATCTTTGCGGGCTGTGGCGATGCGTCAGACGGCCTGTGCGTCACGCTCAAGACGTACTGGTCCACGCTCAAGTTCAGTTTTCTGGTGTGGCTGATCACGCTGGTGATCGGCTTCACGGTGGCCTATTTCCTGGCCTTTCATGTGCGCTCGTCGGGCATGCAGACGCTGCTGTTCGTGCTGTGCACCATTCCCTTCTGGACGTCGAACGTGATCCGCATGATCTCGTGGGTGCCGCTGCTGGGGCGCAACGGGCTGGTGAACCAGACCCTGGTGGGGGCGGGGCTGGTCGATCAGCCCGTCGAATGGTTGCTGTTCTCGGACTTCTCGGTGGTGCTGGCCTTCGTGCACCTGTACACCATGTTCATGATCGTGCCCATCTTCAACAGCATGATGCGCATCGACCGCAGCCTCATCGAGGCCGCCAGCGACAGCGGGGCCAGCGGCTGGCAGACGCTGTGGAACGTGATCGTGCCGCTGTCGCGCACCGGCATCATCATCGGGTCCATCTTCGTGATCACCATCGTCATGGGCGACTTCGTCACCATCGGCGTGATGGGCGGCCAGCAGATCGCCTCCATCGGCAAGATCATCCAGGTGCAGACCTCGTACCTGCAGTTCCCGCTGGCGGCGGCCAATGCGGTGATCTTGCTGGCGGTGGTGCTGATGATCATCTGGGGCCTCACGCGCCTCGTCGACATCCGAAAGGAACTGTGATGGCAAACCGCATCCGCGAATCCCGCCCCGCCAGCTTCTGGCTGCTGGCCATCGTGTTCAGCCTGTTCGTGCTGTTCATGTACGGGCCCATGTTCGTCATCTTCATCCTGAGCTTCCAGGGCCCCGAGGGCGGGCTGACCTTTCCGATGCGCGGCGTGTCGCTGCACTGGTTCTACAAGCTGGCCGAAGGCCTGGGCGTGGTGGACATCGGCGCGGCACTGTGGCGCTCGCTGGGCCTGGGTGTGGCGGTGATGCTGTGCACGGTGGTGCTGTCGGTGCTGGCGGGCCTGGCCTTTCGCAAGAGGCTGGCGGGCGGCAACACGCTGTTCTTCATCGTCGTGGCCAGCCTGATCATGCCGTCCATCATCGTCTCGCTGGGCATCGGGCTGGAGTTCCGGCTCATCGACAACGGCATCAAGGCCGCGCTCGAATGGCTGGGCATGGAGAGCGCGCTGGAGGGCTACGGCACGTCGCTCGGCCTGTTTACCTCGGCCCTGGGTGCGCACCTGACCTGGACGCTGCCGTTCGGCCTGCTGATCATGTTCGCGGTGTTCAACCGCTTCAACCCGGCGTACGAAGAGGCCGCGCGCGACCTGGGCGCCACGCCCTGGCAGGGCTTTGCCCATGTGGTGCTGCCGCTGATCGCGCCCTCGGTGGTGGGCATCGGCATGTTCGGCTTCACGCTCAGCTGGGACGAGATCGCCCGCACCTCGCAGGCCATCGGCGACGTGAACACGCTGCCGCTGGAGCTGCAGGGCCTGACCAGCACGGTCACCACGCCGTCGATCTACGCGCTGGGCACCCTGACCACGGTGGTGTCGTTCGTGGTGATGGGCATCACGCTCGCCCTGGTGTGGGCATTGGGCCGCGGGCGCAAGGGCCGTTCGGGGTAAAAACGGCACATCTATGACCACGACTGCCAAGAAACCCCGGCGCGCAGCCCAGGCTGCCGCTTCTGCCCCCGCCTCCGCGCCCGCCGAATCGCCCGTTCAGTCGACCATGCAGTCGCCTATGGCCGAGGTCCCGGGCCAGCTGAGCGACAACGACATGTACGACCGCATGGTGTCGGCCATTCTGGACCACCGCCTGCCGCCCGGCACCAAGCTGGTCGAAGACAAGCTGGCAGCGGCCTTCGGCGTGTCGCGCACGCGCGTGCGGCCGCTGCTGGTGCGGCTGGCCAACGAGCAGGTGGTCACGCTCACACCCAACCGGGGCGCGTCCATCGCCCAGCCGACACCGGAAGAGGCGCGCGAAGTTTTCGAGGTCCGTCGCCTGCTCGAGCCGCGGCTGGTCGAGCTTTTCATCGCCAACGCCACCGACGCCGACATTGCCGCGCTGCGCACCTGCATCGACGACGAAGAGGCTGCGCGCGCCGGTGGCGACATGCGCCGGGCCATCCGCCTGTCGGGCGACTTTCACCTGCACATCGCCCAGGCCGCGGGCCACCAGACGCTCGGGCGCATCCTGCGCGAACTGGTCTCGCGCACCTCGCTCATCCTCATGACCTATAGCCCCAGCCATGCCCGCGAGCGCGAGGAGGCCACGGCCTGCGGCTGCCGGGAGCACCGCGCGCTGATCGACGCCATCCGCTTGCGCGACGCGCGCGAGGCGGCGCGGCTGATGCTGGACCATTTGAAACGCATCGAGTCCCAGCTGGAGTTCACCCCGCCCGCCAGCGATGCGCCCGACCTCATCGGTCTGCTGCTGGGCCGCGCGGCCTGAACGCATCGACCCGACCTCCACGACCTTCTTTAACCGTGCGCCAACTGCTGGTCATCAACCCCAACACCTCCGCCAGCGTGAGCACGCTGCTGCAGCACCACGTGCAGGCCGCTGCCGGCTCGCATGTGGCAGTGCGCACTGCCACCGCCCGTTTCGGTGCGCCGTACATCGCCTGCGAGGCGAGCTACGCCGTGGCAGCGCATGCCGCGCTCGACGCCTGGGCCCATGACCTGGCCCAGCCGCAGGGCAGACAGCAGCCGCCCGATGCCGTGCTGATCGGCTGCTTTGGCGACCCGGGCCTGATGGCGCTGCGTGAAAGCAGCCCCGTGCCCGTGACCGGCCTGGCCGAAGCCTCCTTCATCGAAGCCGCCCGCCACGGCCGCTTTGCCATCGTCACCGGTGGCGAACGCTGGGGCCCCATGCTGCAGCGCCTGGCGCAGGCTCTGGGGCATGCGCACGGGCTGGCAGGCATCCACACCGTGGCGCCCACAGGGGCCCAACTTGCCGCCGACCCGGACGCCGCCCGCGCCTTGCTGGCCCAGGCCTGCCGCGACGTGGTGCGCCAGATGGGTGTGCAGGCCGTCATCCTGGGCGGTGCAGGCCTGGCCGGCATGGCCGCCGCCGTGCAGCCGCAGGTGGGCGTGCCGGTGATCGACAGCGTGGTGGCGGGTGCGACCTGGGCGCTGCGGGCGCACCCGGTGCCGCCCGAGCGGCGGGTGGCGGGGTTTAATGTCGCGTGGAGCGGAGTGTCGGCCGATATGGTGAAGTTGGGTATGGCATCTCCGGTTTGACGAGATGCGGGCAAGAGAGTTAGTATTACAAATGTAATTACAAGGGTGATACTCTTATGCACATGCTCAAACTCACTCAGATCGGCAATTCCGTGGGTGTCGTATTGCCCAAAGAAGCACTGGCTCGTTTGAAGCTGGGCAAGGGTGAATCCATCTTTTTGACGGAAACACCCGACGGCTATGCATTGACTCCCTACGACCCTGCTCTTGAAGAGGAAATCAAGGCAGGCCGTGAATTCATGCACGACTTCCGCGACACGTTCCACCAGTTGGCCAAATGAGGTGGCGCTGGATCAGTAAGCAGGCCCTTGTTCTCCTGCACGGGGAAAGTCTCGCCACCCATGGCGGACGAGAAGGTATGCGCGATGAAGGCTTGCTGGAATCCGCGCTGATGCGGCCGCAGAACGTCGTCGCGTATGCCGGCCCAGAAAGCATGCTGGATGTAGCTACCCTGGCTGCCAGCTATGGCGTGGGATTGGCTAAGAACCATCCGTTTGTAGATGGCAACAAGCGTGCTGCATTCCTTGCGGTGGGTTTGTTCCTCTACCTGAATGGCATGCGTTTGCAGGTCAGCCAGACTGACGCGACTTTGACCATGCTCGCCGTCGCGGCCGGGGACATTTCGGAAGAAGTCTTTGCAGCCTGGCTGCGCAAACATGCAGTCGCTCGCCAAGCATGAAGGCTTTGAGGCCTCTACCGCTTGACTGTTAAGCGCGAGCAGCTATCGAATCTGTAGCGGCAGGCCGTATGGATCAAGGCGCCATCACCTTCGGCTCGAAATCGCAATACCGTGCCACCACGCACTCCCAGCAGTGCGGCTTGCGCGCCTGGCACACATAGCGGCCGTGCAGGATGAGCCAGTGGTGCGAGTCCACGGCGTACTCGGGGGGCACGCGCTTCATCAGCTGCAGCTCCACGGCCAGTGGGTTCTTGCCCGGGGCCAGGCCGGTGCGGTTGCTCACGCGGAAGATGTGGGTGTCCACCGCCATGGTGGGTTGGCCGAACGCCACGTTGAGCACCACGTTGGCCGTCTTGCGGCCCACGCCGGGCAGGGCCTCCAGGGCTTCGCGGGTGCGGGGGACCTGGCCGCCGTGCTGCTCCACCAGGATCTGGCAGGTCTGCAGCAGGTGGCGGGCCTTGCTCTTGTACAGGCCAATGGTCTTGATGTAGCCCTCCAGGCCCTCAAGGCCCAGGTCCCAGATGGCCTGGGGCGTGCCCGCCACCGGAAACAGCTTGCGCGTGGCCTTGTTCACGCCCACGTCGGTGGCCTGGGCCGACAGCAGCACGGCGGCCAGCAGCTCGAACGGGGTGGTGTACTCCAGCTCCGTGTTGGGCATGGGGTTGGCCGCCTTGAGGGTGGCGAAGAAGGGCTCGATGTCGGAGGTCTTCATCTGGACTTGGGTGGGGATGTCTTTTTTCTGGAAGGCACGGGTGGTGTCGCTCCATTGTCCCGCAGCTGGCCGCGCAGGAACTCGAGGAACATGCGCACGGCGGCCGGCAGGGTGCGGCCGTGCAGCGTCTGCAACTCGGTATAGCGCGCGCCCATGCCAGGCTCGCGGATCTGTGCGGCGTGCAGCTCGTCGCGCTGCACGCGGTCGCGCACCGTGACCTCGCCCGAGATGGACAGCCCCCCGCCGTGCAGCACGAAGTGCATCAGGGTCTCGAAGTGGTTGCACACCAGTGCGGGCTCGAACACCAGGCCGCGCTGGCTGCAGCCGATGTCGAACAGCTGGCGCACCGTGTTGTCGCGCTCGGGCAGGGCGATGGGGTAGCCATGCATCTGCGCCAGCGTGACCGACGCGAAGCGCGCGAGCGTATGGTCCTTGCGCATGATGGCGATGACGGGGGATGCCTGGCGGTGCTGCACGGTGATGTCGCGCTCGGCCGATCGGCTGTAGGTCAGCCCAATGTCGGCATCGCCGTTGAGCACGGCGGTGGTCACGGCCGCGGGGCTGACCACGCGCAGGTGGAACTGGATGCCGGGGTATTGCGTGCGGAACTGCGCCATCACCCGGGGAAGGAATTCGATGGCAAAGCCGGCCGAGCTGCACACGCGCACCAGCCCGGTGTGCAGGCCCTGCAGCGCCGCAATGTCTGACACCACACGGTCCGCCTCCAGCGCGCCGCGCCGGGCGTAGGCCGCCAGCAGTTCGCCGGCGGCGCTGGGCGCCATGCCGCGCGGGCGCCGCTCGAACAGCGGCACGGAGAGCAGGTCTTCGAGCGCGGCCACCTGCCGGCTGACGGCCGAGGGCGACACGTTCAGGCGCGTGGCGGCGTCGCTGACCGAGCCGCTGCGCACGACCTCCAGAAAGTAACGCAGTGCCGTGTCCTGAAGCCGGGTCGAAAGCATGGGTCTGACTTGGGGTGTGGGTTGCATAAAACGCAACGATAACCTCAGAAATCGTCGATTGTCGAAACGCAAGGGGCTGCTTATGCTGACTTGCAAATGACACAATCCTCCAGCTTAGCCACATCGACCACACCCGCGCAGCCTGCCCAGAGCAGGGCACCGGGCGGCATCGTCGGCCACACGGCCACCAGCTTGTCGCGCGCCATCCATGCCCGCGACGTGTCGTGCGCCGAGGTGCTCGACGCCTACCTGGCCCAGGTCGACCGCCTGAACCCCGTGGTCAATGCGCTGGTGGCCCTGGCAGAACGTGACGTGTTGCGTGCGCAGGCTGCCGAGCGCGATGCGCAGCTGGCGCGCGGCGAGAGCCTGGGGCCGCTGCACGGCTTTCCGCAGGCGCCCAAGGACATCATGCCCGCCGCCGGCATGGTCACCACGCGCGGTTCACCCATCTTCGCGGGGCAGGTGTCGACCACCGACGCCGTGGTGTTCGAGCGCATGCGCGCGGGCGGCGCGCTGTTCATCGGCCGCAGCAACTCGCCCGAGTTCGGGCTGGGCGGGCACACCTACAACCCCGTGTACGGCACCACGCGCAATGCGTTCGACCCGGCCGTGTCGGCGGGCGGCAGCAGCGGCGGGGCGGCGGTGGCCGTGGCGCTGCACATGCTGCCGGTGGCCGACGGCTCGGACATGATGGGATCGCTGCGCACGCCGGCGGCGTTCAACAACGTGTACGGGCTGCGCACCTCGTTCGGCCTGGTGCCGCACGGCCCGACGGAAGAGGTGTTCTTCCAGCAGTTCAGCGTGGCCGGTCCCATGGCGCGCAACATCCCGGACCTGGCGCTGCTGCTGTCGGTGCAGGCGGGCTTCGATGCGCGGCTGCCGCTCACCCGCCGGCACGAGGACATTGCCTTGCTGGGGCGGCCGCTGGAGCGCGACTTCCGCGGTGCACGCATCGGCTGGCTGGGCGACCTGGGCGGGCACCTGCCCACCGAGCCCGGCGTGCTGGCCACCTGCGAGCAGGCGCTTGCGCACTTTCGCACGGTGGGCTGCACGGTGGAATCCGTGGTGCCTGCGTTCGACATGGCCCAGCTGTGGAACGCCTGGATCGACCTGCGCAGCTTCAGCGTGGCGGGGGCCAATGCGGCCCTGTACCGCAACCCGGACACGCACGCACTGCTCAAGGCCGAGGCGGTGTGGGAGATCGAGCGCGGCATGCGCCTGTCGGCCCTGCAGGTGTACGACGCCGCCCGTGTGCGCAGTGCCTGGTACCAGGTGCTGCGCGGCCTGTTCGAGCAGTTCGACTTTTTGGTGCTGCCGGCCGCGCAAGTCTTCCCGTTCAATGCCGACCTGGACTGGCCGCACGAGGTCGGCGGGCGCACCATGGACACCTACCACCGCTGGATGGAGGCCGTGGTGCCCGCCACCATGGCCGGCCTGCCCGCACTGGCTGCGCCTGCGGGCTTCGGGCCCGGCGGCTTGCCGGCGGGGCTGCAGATCATCGGCCCGGCGCAGTCCGATGCGGCCGTGCTGCAGATCGGCCATGCGTACGACCAGGCCAGCGTTCATGCCCGGGTGCCGAGCCCGTTGCTGGGTTGATGCGCGCTGTTTTTTTCCATCGTTTCGCCATCCCGCCCTTACCGCCATCCTGCCCTTGCCGCTTTTTTTGACCGGAGAACCCACCATGTCCCTGCCGCGCTCCCGCTTCGTATCGTGTCTCCTGGCCAGCGCATTCGTGCTGGCGGCGCCCGCCGTGTCCTGGGCGCAGCAGACCTATCCCGACCGGCCCGTGAAGCTGGTCGTCCCGTTCGCCCCCGGCGGCGCCACGGACATCCTGGGGCGCCTGCTGGCCACGGCGATGGGCGAGCGGCTGGGCCAGCCGATGGTGGTCGAAAACAGGCCGGGCGCGGGCACGGTGGTGGCCGCATCGCTGGTGGCCAAGGCACCGGCCGACGGCTACACCCTGCTGCTGGGCGCCAACACCACGCTCACCATGAACCCCGCCATCCGCACCAACCTGCCGTACGACCCGGTGCGCAGCTTCGCGCCCATCGGCCTGGTGGCGGACATGGGGCTGCTGCTGGTGGCCCACAACGATGTGCAGGGCAGCACGCTCAAGGACATCGTGGCGCAGGCCAAGGCCGCGCCGGACAAGTTCTCGTACGGGTCCTACGGCACGGGCTCGTCGGTGCACTTCGGCGCCGAGATGCTCAAGGCCACCGCGGGCTTTCCGATGCTGCACGTGCCCTTCAACGGCAGCTCGCCCAACCTGACTGCGCTGATGGGCGGGCAGGTGCAGCTGGCGGTGGACACGGTGGTGGCCTCCACACCGCTCATCAAGGCCGGCAAGATCAAGCCCATCGCCGTGCTGAGCCCGCAGCGCCTGGCGTTGCTGCCCAACGTGCCCACGGTGGCCGAGAGCGGCTACCCGGGCTTCGACATGGGCTCGTGGTTCGCGTTCGTCGCGCCCGCCGGCCTGCCCGCGCCGGTGCAGAAAAAGCTGGAGAAGGCCCTGGCCGACACCATGGCGTCTGCCGAATTCAAGAAGAAGCTGGTGGACATCGGCATGACCCCGGCCTGGGGCAACGGCGACGCGCTGCGCGCCCGCATCGAGCGTGAACTGCCGCTGATGCGCGCCGTGGCGGCGCGGGCGGACATCCGCGTCGATTGATCAAGAAGGCGGGCGCGCTGGGGCGCGGGGGGCGTGCTCAGGCCGTGCGCTGCACCGCCAGGCACAGCCAGCAGGCAAACGCGCCCGTGGCGGGGTTGACGGCAAAGTGCTCGTCATAGACCTCGACGGCGGGCTGCGCGGCCACTTCCCAGCCGGCGGGGATTTGCCCCGGGGCCATCATGCCCGCCCAGGCCGCGCCGATCTCGGGCCCGGTGCCCACGAACTGCAGGCAGGCGTAGTCGCCGCCCGCAAAGTCCTGCACCATCGCCTCGGTGCCCGTGCGCAAGCCCACGCCGACCTGCACGCAGGCGTCGTAGCGGCACTGCTCGGGCGGGGTGCAGGCGGGGTTGTCCAGGCTGATCCCGTAGTACTTGGGGCGCGGCTCGGCCAGGCCATGGGCCTGGCACCACCGGCCAAAGCGGTCCCACAGGTGCGTGAGCGACGGGCCGTAGGGGCCGGTCTGGCGCATGTAGGCCAGGCGCATGCGGGGCAATTGGCGGATTTCGAGGGGCATGGGGCAGGTCTTTCAGTCGGGTGATGGCCGACAACGCGGCGCCTTGCATCGTAAACACCTTGCCCGTCGCAGGAAACCTGCTCGGCAATTGGCGACAATGGCAGATTCTTTGCCACCCACCTTGTTGACGCCATGCAATTCGCCGACCGCCTGAACAATGTAGAAACCTCCGCCATCCGCGAGCTTTTCAAGCTGCTGGGCAAGCCCGGCATCATCAGCTTTGCGGGCGGCTTCCCGGACAGCGCGATGTTCGACGTGGATGGCATCCGCGCTGCCAGCAACGCCGCGCTGGCCGAAGAACCCGGCGCCGCGCTGCAGTACGGCGCCACCGAGGGCTACAACCCGCTGCGCGAGCAACTGGCCGCCTTCATGGCATCCAAGGGTGCCACGGCGGTCGCGGCCGACAACCTTATCGTCACCACCGGCAGCCAGCAGGCGCTGGACCTGCTGGGCAAGACGCTCATCAGCCCCGGCGACAAGGTCATCGTGGAAGGCCCGACCTTCCTGGCCACCATCCAGTGCTTTCGCCTGTACGGCGCCGAACTCATCAGCGCACCCATAGACGCCAACGGCGTGAAGACCGACGAGCTGGAAAAGCTGATCGCCGAGCACAAGCCCAAGTTCGTCTACCTCATCCCCACCTTCGGCAACCCCAGCGGCGCCATGCTGAGCGCCGAGCGCCGCAAGGCCGTGCTGGAGATGGCCGTGAAGCACGACACCCTGATCGTCGAGGACGACCCCTACGGCGACCTGTATTTTGGCGACGCGCCACCCCCCAGCCTGCTCAACCTGTCGGCCAGCGTGCCCGGCAGCCGCGAGCTGCTGGTGCACTGCGGCAGCTTGAGCAAGGTGCTGTCGCCCGGCCTGCGCGTGGGCTGGATGATCGCCCCGGCCGAGCTGCTGGCCAAGGCCACCATGTGCAAGCAGTTCAGCGATGCGCACACCAGCACCTTCGCCCAGGCCACGGCCGCCCAGTACCTCAAGGCCGGCCGCATGCCCGCCACGCTGGCCAACGTGCGCAAGGTGTACGCCGAGCGTGCCCAGGCCATGGGCGATGCGCTGCGCAAGGAACTGGGCGACGCCATCGAGTTCGTGCAGCCCCAGGGCGGCCTGTTCGTGTGGGCACGCCTGACCGGCGCGGGCGGCAAGGTGGCCGACGGCAATGTGCTGGCCAAGCGCGCCATCGAAAAGGGCGTGGCCTTCGTGCCCGGCACGCCGTTCTTCTGCGCCAACCCCGACCACGCTACGCTGCGCCTGTCGTTCGCGACGGCCGATGTGGAGAAGATCCGCGAAGGCGTGGCGCGCTTGGGCCAGGCGGTGTGATGGACGACCACGCGCACCAGCAGATCATCGAGCGGCTGGAGAGCCTGGAGATCAAGGCCAGCTTCACCGAAGACCTGCTGGACCAGCTCAACATGACCATCTACCGCCAGCAGGAGCTGATCGACCGGCTGGCGCGCGAGGTGATCGAGCTGCGCCAGCAAGCGCCGGAGGGCGGTGGCGCCGCGGCACCGCGCAACCCGCGCGACGAGCTGCCGCCGCACTATTGACGACCAAAGGCCCACTCCGCCGTACACCGTACACCGCGCTTCCACGCAGAAAGGTCGCCCATGCCTTCCTCCATGCTCACCCCATCGGCCCTGGCCCTGTGCGGCGCAGGCGCGGCGCTGCACCTCTACACGGTGGTGTTCAAGGCAGCGGGCGGCGAGGAGGGCGCCGGTGCCAGCGCATTCCTTATCGGCCTGTGGGTCTTCTCGTGCGCGCCGTACGCCATCTCTGCCTGGCTGGCACGGGGCCGCTGGGCGGCGTGGGCCCTGGGGGCGGCTGCCGCGTGCCTGGTGGCAGACGTGTACATGCACTACAGCGTCTTCGTGGCCCCGGCGGGCTCCACCGCAGCGCTGGGCCTGCTGTTCATGCCGCTGTGGAACCTTGTCATCATCGGCCCGGCGGGAGCATTGCTGGCCGGGGCCGTGCATTGGGCCTGGCGCCGCAAGGCGGGCGCAGCGGGCTGACCGGCAGTCGCAACACCCGCCAGGGCCGCGCTGCTACGCCTTGACCGAGCGCCACGCTGCCGCGGCCAGCTCGCTGCGGTAGGTTTCGGGCGACGGCAGCGTGCCCGGCCCGGCGCGGTCCGACAGCCAGGCCCGGCAGTAGCTCTGCACCGGCCCCATCACCAGCGACGGCATCAGCTCGCACGGCAAGTCCAGCACCGCACCGGCGCGGCGCTGCGGCTCGAACCAGGCCACCAGCGCCTGGTTGCGGCGACGGGCCGCCTCGGCCAGGTCGGGCGAGCGCGGGCCCGCCGCCACGGCGCCCCGGGCCTGGAACATGAAGCGCGCCCGCCCGGGCTGCGCCACCACCCAGTCCAGATACCCCGTGACCAGGGCGCGCACACCGGCTTCCACGCCGCGCGAGGCATCGAGCTGCGCCTGCACGCTGCGCGACTGGTCGTGAAAGATGTCGAAGAACAGCGCCGCCACGATGCCGTCGCGGTTGCCGAAGTGGTGATACATGCTGCCCACGCTGGCCCCGCAGCGGGCGCGCACGCCGTCGATGGTGACGGCGTCCACGCCGCCTTCGGCCGCGCAGGCGAGGGCGGCGTTCAGGATGTCCTGGCGGCGGTCTGCGGTGGCTTCGGTCGGAGGGGCGGGCGGGTTGGGGGAAGTGCGGCTTGCCATGGCATGTAATTCTAGAATAAAGTTCTAGAAAATATTTCTAGTTCACGATGGTGCCCATGCAGTCTTCTTCCGCCGCTCCCACAGCCTTCCCTGCAGCCGCCGCCGCCACGCCCGGCGCAGCCTTGTACCCGCACCTGCTCGCGCCCCTCGACCTGGGCTTCACCACGCTCAAGAACCGCGTGCTCATGGGCTCCATGCACACGGGGCTGGAGGACGGGCGCGACCTGTCGCGCATGGCGGCGTATTTCCGCGAGCGGGCCGAGGGCGATGTGGGCCTGATCGTGACCGGCGGTTTTGCGCCCAACATCGCGGGCTGGGCCAAGCCTTTTGCGGGCACGTTGTCCACGTCGGGCGCGGCGCGGCGCCACCAGATGGTCACGCGGGCCGTGCACGAGGCGGGCGGCAAGATCGCGCTGCAGATCCTGCACACGGGCCGCTACGCCTACCACCCGCTGGCGGTGGCGCCCTCGCGCCTGCAGTCGCCCATTTCGCCGTTCACGCCGTTCGCACTGTCGGCCCGCGGGGTGGAGCGCCAGATCCGCGCGTTCGTCAACTGCGCCGTGAAGGCGCGCGAGGCCGGCTACGACGGCGTGGAGGTGATGGGCTCGGAGGGCTACTTCATCAATCAGTTCCTGTCGCAGACCACCAACCTGCGCCAGGATGCCTGGGGCGGCGACTACAGCCACCGCATGCGCCTGCCGGTGGAGATTCTGGCCCGCATGCGCGAGGCCGTGGGGCCGGACTTCATCATCATCTACCGCCTGTCGATGATCGACCTGGTGCCCGGCGGCAGCAGCTGGGACGAGATCGTCACCCTGGGCAAGGCCGTGGCCACGGGCGGGGCGAACATCGTCAACACCGGCATCGGCTGGCACGAGGCGCGGGTGCCTACCATTGCCACCAGCGTGCCGCGCGCGGCGTTTGCCTGGGTCACGCAGAAGATGAAGGCCGAGTTCGCGGCGGCAGGCATTGCCACGCCGCTGGTCACCTCCAACCGCATCAACACGCCCGAGGTGGCTGAAGCCGTGCTGGCCGACGGCTGCGCCGACATGGTGTCGATGGCGCGGCCGCTGCTGGCCGATGCCGCCTTCGTGAAGAAGGCCGCCCAGGGCCGGGCCGACCGCATCAACACCTGCATCGCCTGCAACCAGGCCTGCCTGGACCATGTGTTCCAGAACAAGACCAGCAGTTGCCTGGTCAACCCGCGCGCCTGCCACGAGACCGAACTGGTCTACCGGCCCATCGCCACACCGTCGGCCCGCAAGCGCATCGCCGTGGTGGGCGCCGGGCCTGCAGGCCTGACGGCGGCCACGGTGGCGGCCGAGCGGGGGCACGAGGTGCACCTGTTCGACGCAGCGCCGGCCATCGGCGGCCAGCTCAACATGGCCAAGGTGATTCCGGGCAAGGAGGAGTTTCACGAGATGCTGCGCTACCTGGCCACGCGGGTGGAGGACACCGGCGTGCAGCTGCACCTGAACCGCGCGGTGGAGGCTGCGGACCTGGCTGGCTTCGACGAGGTGGTGGTGGCCACGGGCGTGTTGCCGCGCGACCCGCAGATCCCCGGGCAGGACCACCCCAAGGTGCTGAGCTACATCGACGTGCTGCGCCACGGCAAGCCGGTGGGCGAGCGGGTGGCCATTGTCGGCGCGGGCGGCATCGGCTTTGACGTGGCCGAGTTTTTGACGCACGGCGAGCACCCGTCCACCACGCTCGACGTGTCCGCGTGGCAGGCCGAATGGGGCATCACCGACCCCGCCGAGGCGCGCGGCGGCCTGGCACCTGCCGGGCCGCACGCCACGCCGCCGGCGCGCCAAGTCACGCTGCTGCAGCGCAAGAAGGGCAAGCTCGGTGGCGGCCTGGGCAAGACCACGGGGTGGATCCACCGCACGGTGCTCAAGATGAAGGACGTGCAGATGGTGGGTGGCGTGAACTACGAGCGCATTGCCGACGAAGGCCTGCTGGTGTCGTACGGCGAGAAGCGCGAGGACCCCGCCTGGATCGCCTGCGACACCGTGGTGCTGTGCGCGGGCCAGGTGCCGCTGGCCAGCCTCGCGCAGGCGCTGGAGGCCCAGGGTCGCAAGCCGCACCTGATCGGCGGTGCGCTGGAGGCGGGGGAGCTGGATGCCAAGCGCGCCATCGACCAGGCGGCGCGGCTGGCTGCGCGGTTGTGATGGGGCTGGCACCCACCACGCTACTTCAGTAGGGTGACGCCACGGGCGGTTCAGGCAGTGGATTTAGTAAAAAAACGGCCCTACCGCTTGATAGGTAAGTGCTAGCAGCTATTGTTTTTATAGCGTCTGGCCTGCTACGTCTTAGGCAGCGGGTGCGGCAGGCACCTGCAGCGCATGGAACACCCGCAGCGCTGCCCAGGCGTCGTTGGCGGCGTAGAGCACCTGCGCTTCGGTCAGCCGGTCGTTGGCCCAGTTGGACGTCGCGGCCTTCTTGGATTTGAGAAAGCGCAGGTTGAACAGCACGGCCACGGCGGCCTTCACGCCCATGTCCTTGCGGTAGCCGCGCTGGCGGAACACGGTGTTGAGCTCCAGCACATCGGCGGGCTCCACGCCCAGCTTGGCCTTGATGCGCTTGGTGTCGTCCCCCAGCCCGAAGCCTGCCTTGGTCACGCCGCGCAGGGCCAGCAGCTCGGCGACTCGCGCACGGCATCCGGCATCCTGCAACTGAAACACCCAGGCGTGCTCCAGCGTGGCCAGCTGCACGATGTGCGGGCCGTCCGATGCTTCTCCCTGCACGAAGGTGGGTTTGGATTCGGTGTCGAACCCCCAGGCCGTGGCGGCGCACAGCGCGTCGCGCGCGCGGTCGGCCTGCTCCGGCGTGCGCACCAGCGTGATGCTGTCCATGCCCAGCCGCTCGAAGGCGTCGAGCAGGGCGATCTGCTCCTTGCCGGGGATGGCCTGGTGGTGCGATGGGTGCGCGCGGCCGTGGGGGGCGGTGTCGGCGGTGTCGGCGGTGGTGGGGGAAGGGGTCTGGGTCTGCCCGTGCGCGACTGCGCGCCGGGGTGGGGTGGGGGCCGTCATGCTGGGGATTGTGCCCGGTGCCCGGCGGCGGGGTCAGGGCCTGCGCGCCTTTGCTGCCTTCGGGACCTTCGGGGTCTTGGGCTTGTGCAGTCGCGGCGCCTTTGCGATGCGCGCCAGCGCCTGGCGGCTGGCCGTGGTGGTGCGCGGGAGGCGGGCGGCCAGCCAGCCCACGCCGAACCAGGCGCGGGCGTCCCGGGTGGCGATCTCGGTGTACAGGTCGCTGGCCACGCGTTCGTCGTGCAGCCGGCCCAGCGCGGCCAGGGCGGGGCGCAGGCTCTGCAGAAAGGCATCGCCCTCGTCGCCATCGAAGGCGGGCACCAGAAACTCCGCCAGGTAGCGCAGGCGCTTCAAGCGTTTGCGCAGGCGGTGCTGCGCGGGCGCGGCCAGCGTGTCGATGCGGCGCCCGTCGGCGAGTACCTGGGTGCGCAGCGATTGGAGCTTCTTCTGGAGTGTGCGGCGCACGTCCTTCGGGGGCAGGGCCTGTGCGCCGTCGGTGGGCTCCGCCTTGTCGGCGGTGAAGCCCATGAGCTCGACCAGCGCGGACTGGAAGGCCGGCGTGCGCACGATGTCCGCCGCGGCATGGCCTGGGGCGTCGCCCAGCGGCATCAGCAGCGAGGCCGGTGCGCCCGCATCGCGCAGTTCGGCGTTGAAGCCGCGCAGGATCTGCTCGCGGTCGCGCAGGCTGCCCAGGCGTTGGAACACGTCCCGCAGTGCGGACTCCCAGTTCGGGGCAAAGCGCCCGGGGGCCAGGGCGTCCAGCTCGCGCAGCGCGGTGCGCAGGCGGCGGATGCCGATGCGCAGCTGGTGGACATGCTCGGCCAGGTCGGTGGTGGGCAGCGTGGTTTCGACGATTTCGCTGGCATTGGCCAGGATCTGCACCAGGCAGTGGGACAGCACGGTGCGCTGAAGGTGGGCCGCATCCAGCAACAACGGCGCGGCGCTGCCCGCGCGCAGCGGGCGGGCCGACACCGCCGGGCGCACCCACTGCGGGGCCAGCAGCCGCTCCCCGCGTTCAGCCTTGGAAATGGTGCTCAGCACCAGGCCGTGCTGGCGTGCCCAGGTGTCGGCCAGCCCGGCCAGGCCGGCCACGGGGCCTGTTTTAAGTTCGAGCTCCAGCTCGCAGATGCGGGCCTCCTGCTGCTGCGGGGTGCCGCGGCGGGCCACCACGCGGCCGGTGTCGAGTGCCAGCTCGGCCATGCCCCCGGCAAAGCGGATGTCGCGGGTGATGCGGTCCATCTCGGTGCCGTACGTCTCTGCCAGGGGGCCGGCCGCGCCCTGCAGCGCGCGCATCAGGATGTCTCCGGCCGGCGATCCCGCATGCAGGTCGGGCTGCAGCGCGGGTGCGCCAGCCGGGCTGGCCGCGCCGCGCTCCACGTTGTGCTCGTGGCGGTCCAGCGGGCCCTCGCCCAGGGCCTTCACGGTCTGCACCCAGCGGTCGCCTTCCCGCCGCAGGCGCAGCGCGATGCCGCGGGACGACAGGGCGGCATCGGGCGTGTCGAAATAGCGCGCCTCCATGCGAATGGGCGTGTGCCGGCCGCGGCGAACGGCGGCGGTGACGGCGGCCAGTTGCGCTGGGGGAATGCAGAACTTGAATTCGATTTCCATGGTGCCCGGGATATTTTCTGTGAGTGCGAATTATCGTGGAGTGCGGTGCTGGCCGGGCGTTGGCGATGGAACCGCTGCCTGTGCAGTCATGCTACATGGCGTAGATGCCAGGTACGGTGCATTGCTTTGTTGCAGATAATCAATTTCAAGATAATGAAATTATCGTGAATGGATTATCAAGGGGCGAATGAATACCAAGTCATGATTTTGTCACTTGAAACAAATAGTATCTGAACACCGGCGGATATGTCGCACAGGCAGCCGCTTCCCAAGGCTGCCAGTCCGCCGGGTCGACCAGAAAGTTCACATGCTCCAGACCATGAAAATCGGCACCCGCCTGGCCTTGGCGTTCGCGGTGCTTTTGCTCTTGCTATCGGCACTGGCCGCAGGCGGCATCAGCGGCGCCAAGCGCCTGACCGAGCGCAGCGCGGCGCTGTATGGCGACCGCACGGTGCCGCTGGGCGTGCTGGCGGAGATCAGCCACCTCACGCAGCGCAACCGCGTGCTGGTGATGGACATGCTCATGGACCCGGGCACTGCCAACCAGGCCACCCACGCGGCGCTCACAGCGAACGTGGAGCGCATCCGCACGCTGTGGAAGACCTACACCGCCCAGCCGCTCGGTGCCGAAGAAGACGCACTGGCCCGCGCGTTCGCACAGGCCAATGTCACCTACCTCGACCAGGGGCTGATCCCCGCCGCCGCCGCGCTGGTGGGCGGCAAGTACGACGACGGCTCCGAGCTGTACATCAACCAGATCCGGCCCCACGCCGCCAAGGTGCAGGACGCCGTGCAGCGGCTTGTGGAACTGCAGGTGCGCGTGGCGGCCGATGAATTCGGCGCTGCACGCGCCATGAGCGAGACCATCCATGTGTGGATGCTGGCGGCCACCGCGCTGGCGCTGCTGGCAGGCGCGGCGATGGCGGTGGTCATCACCCGGTCCATCTCGCGGCCGCTGCAGCAGGCCGTGGCCGTGGCGCGCACGGTGGCCGGGGGCGACCTGAGCGCGCGCATCGAGGTGCGCGGCACCGACGAGACCGCCGAGCTGCTGGGCGCCCTGCGCGAGATGAACGGCCAGCTGGTGCGCGTGATCACCGAGGTGCGCGACAGCACCGAGACCGTGGCGCGCGACGCGGTGCAGATCGCGGGCGGTGCCGAAGACCTGGCCCGCCGCACCGAGGTGCAGGCATCGAGCCTGCAGGAGACGGCCGCATCGATGGAACAGCTGACCGCCACCGTGCAGCACAACACCGACAACGCAGGCCGCGCCACGCGCCTGGCGCAAGAGGCCAGCAAGGTCGCCAACGAAGGCGGTAGCGTGATGCAGGACGTCATCGCCACCATGCAGGAGATCAACGCCCAGTCGCGCAAGATCAACGACATCATCAAGGTCATCGACGACATCGCCTTCCAGACCAACCTGCTGGCGCTGAATGCCGCGGTGGAGGCGGCCCGGGCGGGCGAGCAGGGGCGCGGCTTTGCGGTGGTGGCGGGCGAGGTGCGGGGTCTGTCGCAGCGCAGCAGCACCGCGGCGCGTGAGATCCGCGGCCTCATCACCGCCAGCGTGCGGGGTGTGGAGCGCGGCTCCACCCTGGTCGGCCAGGCGGGCGAGCGCGTGGCCAACACCGTGCGCCATGTGGACCAGGTGGTGGAGCTGATCAGCGAGATCCAGGGCGCGGGCCAGGAGCAGGCGCGCGGCATCGCGCAGATCGGCGAGGCCGTGCGCCAGCTCGATGTGGCCACGCAGCAGAATGCGGCGCTGGTGGACGACAGCTCGTCGGCCTCCACCGGCATGAAGAACCAGGCCCGGCGCCTGCTGGATGTGATCCGCCAGTTTCAGCTGGGCCCGCAGGCTGGCGCAGCCGGCGACGAGCCGCTGCGCCTGGCCGGCGCGGACACAGCAGTACGGCCCCGGCTGTCCATGGCGCCCCGGTGAACACCCGCGCCGACCACCCCGTGCCCATCCCCATGAACCGGACGGACGTCCTCATCGCCATTGCAGAGATCGCCCACACGGGCGGCGCCGCCACGCCCGAAGACGCCATCGCGCAACTGGCCATGATCATCGACGACCTGGAGCTGTCGCACGGCGGCGCCGAGCACGTGATGGAGATGCTGCTGCGCATCGCGGCCTGCCTGTGGAACCTGCAGCAGGAGCGGATGCGGATCTGACCGGGGCCCGCGGTGGCCCGCCGTGGCCCGGCGGCGATGGCCGCGCGGCCGGAGGGTGCGGTCAGTGGCCCGGCGTTTCTGGCTGCGGACCGGTGGGCTCCAGCGATGCGATCTGGTTGCGCCCCCGGTGCTTGGCCAGGTACAGCGCCTGGTCCGCACGGTCGAGCGCATCGCGCAGGCTGCGGTCGGTCTGCCGAAAGGCCCCCAGGCCCATGCTGGCGGTGATGCCGTAGGGCTGGCCTGCATCGTCGCTCAGTTGCAGCGCCCGGATGCTGGCGAGGATGCGCGTGGCCACCTCCAGCCCCTCGTCGATGGCGGTGAGCGGCAGCAGCACGCCGAATTCCTCGCCGCCCAGGCGGCCCACGACGTCGCTCGCGCGCAGCTGGCTTTTGACGGCCTGGGCAAACGCCGCCAGGGCGCGGTCGCCCTCCAGGTGGCCGAAGCGGTCGTTGATGGACTTGAAGTGGTCCAGGTCCAGCATCAGCAGGGTGATGGGCTCGCCATTGCGCAGCGAATGCGCGTACACCGACTCGGCGCATTCCAGGAACGCGCGCCGGTTGGCCATGCCGGTCAGCATGTCGGTGGTGGCCAGGCGCTGCAGCTCGCGCTCCAGGTTCTTGCGCTGCGTCACGTCGCGGTAGATGCCCTCCACACCCGCAAAATGGCCGGCGTGGTCGTACAGCGCGTGGCTGCTGATGGAGATGTCGATCACCTGGCCGTCGCGGCGCACCATCTGGCCGGGGAAGTCCGAGACCTCGCCCTGCGCGAGGATGGCCGCCTTGAACGCATCGCGGTCGGAGCTTTGCGGGTAGTACGACTCGGCCGTGCGGCCCTCGATCTCGTGCGGCTCGTAGCCCAGCACGCGCCGCACGGCCGGGCCCACGTGCTGCACCACGCCCTGCGCATTGGTGCGGTAGTACACGTCCTGCATGTTCTCGAACAGGCGGCGATAGCTCTGCTCGCTCTCGCGCAGCTCGGCCTCGATCTCGCTCTGGTGCGTCATGTCCAGGCCGGTCATCAGCACGGCGGGGGCGCCCTCCCAGTCGATGGCGACGCTGCTCACCAGCACCATGCGCAGCTGGCCCTGCTGCGTGCGCACGCGGAATTCGGAGGATTTGTTGGGCCGGCGGGCCTGCTCGGCCCCCGCCACCTGCTGTACGCGCCGGTTGGAGCGGCGCTGATCCAGGGGGTGCACGAACTCGGCGAGCACCTGACCGATCAGGCCTTCTGGGCTGTCAAACCCCAGCAACTGCGCACCCGCCGCATTGGCAAAACGGATGGCCCCGTTCTGCGTGACCAATACCGCCGCCGGCAGCGCTTGCAGCAGATCGATGGAGGGGTGCATGGGTGTGGTTTGTCACCAGATGTTGTACGCCATTGTGGCATCTGGGTTTTCAACTGGGAATGGGTTTGTGCCGGGGGCGCTACCATCAGCCATGAGAAAAACTTTTCAACTCCACGCCGAAGGCAAGAATCCGGACCGCATCCTGGATGCCGTCAAGCACGAAATCCGCAAGTACATCAAGCGCGAACGCCGCCGCGATCTGCCTGAAGGCGCCGACTACTGGGACTTCGACTGCCGCTTCGGCCGCACCCAAGACGACGCCGAGGTGGTGCACCTGTCTGCGCTGACCGAGCGCATCAACGCGGTGGCCGCCGAGGGTGGCCCGCAGTTCTATGTCGAGATCTTTGCCAAGCCCGGCCAGCGCAAGGCGCGGCCTCCCGGCGCAGAGCCTGAAGGCGAGGGCGATGAGGGGATGGACGACGAAGAGGCCTGACCGACTGGCCCCAATGAACCCCTGACCGCTTGGTGGCCCGGTCACCGGGTCACCGCTCAAATTGGGTGACAGGGTCGTATCACGAAGCGCTGGAGGCATGCCCCAGCGCTTTTTTTGTTTTGTGCAGGCGCTTATGCCTTGCCGGGCCCGTGCTCGGCGTCGCCGGCTGCTGCCGCCGCGGCAGCAGCGGCCCGCAGCTTGTCCTTCTTGCTCGGGCGCTTGCCCTTGATGCCGCCCGTGCCGGCGGGTGACTGCGCATCGGGCGCGGCCGCAGGGGCCGTTTCGGTGCGCTCGAAGCCTGCGATCTGCTCCAGCGGCAGGGCCAGGTGCTGGCGCTTTTCGATCAGCCGGAAGTGCGCCTCGGCCTCGGCCGTCACAAAGCTCACGGCCACGCCGCTTTCGCCCGCGCGGCCCGTGCGGCCGATGCGGTGCACATAGTCCACGGCCGAGCGCGGCAGGTCGTAGTTGACCACTGCGGGCAACTGCGCAATATCGATGCCGCGTGCGGCCAGGTCGGTGGTCACCACCACCTGCCAGCGTTCATCCTTGAACTCCTGCAGCACCTGGTTGCGGGCGCCCTGGCTCAGCCCGCCATGGAACGGCGAGGCGAAGATGCCGGCCTTGTAGAGCTTTTCAGCCACATGCTCGGCCGCGTACTGCGTGGCCACGAACACCAGCACGCGCGACCAGCCGTGCTCCTTGACCAGGTGGCGCAGCAGCTGGGTGCGGCGGGCAGCATCCACCGCAATGGCGCGCTGCTCGATGGAAGGCTCGTTGCCCGGCGTGTGGGGTACTTCGACCCGCACGGGGCTCTTGAGCAGTGCATCGGCCAGCGCCTGCACCGCGGCCGGGAAGGTGGCCGAGAAAAACAGGTTCTGCCGCTTTGCAGGCAGCAGTTCCAGCACGCGCTGCAGTTCTTCGGCAAAGCCCAGGTCCAGCAGGCGGTCGGCTTCGTCCAGCACCAGGTGCGCCACGGCAGACAGGCGCAGCGCGTTGTGCTCCACCAGGTCCAGCAGGCGCCCGGGCGTGGCCACCACGATGTCGGCGCCGCCGCGCAGGCCCAGCATCTGGGGGTTGATCGACACGCCTCCGAACACGATGGCCACCTTCAGCGGCTGCTGCAGGTGCTGGGCCAGGCTGCGCAGCACCTCGCCCACCTGCGCGGCCAGCTCGCGCGTGGGCACCAGCACCAGGGCACGCACGCGGCGCGGGCCCTGGGTGGCGGCCAGCGCCAGCTGCTGCAGCAGCGGCAGGGCAAAGGCGGCGGTCTTGCCCGAGCCGGTCTGCGCGGCGCCCAGCACGTCCGAGCCTTGCAAAATGGCCGGTATGGCCTCGGCCTGGATGGGCGTGGGCGCAGTGAACCCCAGCTGGGTGGCGGCATGGACGAGGGCCGGGGACAGGCCGAGGGAAGCAAAGGGCATGGGCAGGGGGCAGGGCGGGCGCACTCAAGGCACATCCGGAAGGGGCCGAAGGGCGCTGCGCGTGGAGGAAGGGAAGGCGCCATTGTCGCCGCAGTTGCGGCGCAAGCACAGGGGCTGCCCGGCTGCGGGCGGTGGCACCGATAATCAGGCCGCCTGCTTTTTCGTCACTTCTTCTTCGCAACCATGGCCCTGACCCTCGATCCGTCCAACATCACCCATGGCATCCAGCTCGCGGTGGCGCCGGTGTTCCTGCTCACCGCCGTCTCCGGGATGATCGGCGCCGTGGCCGGCCGCCTGGCCCGCATCATCGACCGAGCGCGTGTGGTGGAAGACCGCGCACGCGCCAACACCGAGCCCGAATTCCTGGCCCGTGCCTACAAGGAACTGGCCGACCTGCGGCTGCGCGGGCGGCTGGCCAATGGCTGCATCGGGCTGCTCACGTTCTGCGCTTTCCTGATCGGCATCACCATCATCTTGCTGTTCCTGGGCGAGACGACGAACTTCCAGTCCAACCGGCTGGCGGTGGCGGGCTTCCTGGCAGGGGTGGCCTCATTCCTGCTCGCGCTCGTGTGCTTTCTGACCGAAACGCTGCTGGCCACGCGCCTGCTGGACTTTCACATGCTGCAGAACGAAGTGGAGCACAAGCGATGAAGTCGTTCGCGGACCTGGGCGGGCTGGTGTACTCCACCGACGCGGGGCGCATGTGTCCGGGCTGCCGCCAGCCTGTGGCGCAGTGCGTCTGCCACCAGAACAAGCCGCTGCCCACGGGCGACGGCATCGTGCGCGTGTCGCGCGAGACCAAGGGCCGCGGCGGCAAGGCCGTGACATTGGTCAAGGGTGTGCTGGTCGACGCCGCCGCGCTGGAGCAGCTGGGCAAGCAGCTCAAGGCCGCCTGCGGCAGCGGCGGCACGGTGAAGGACGGCGTGATCGAAGTGCAGGGCGACCACGTGGACCGCGTGATGGCCGCGCTGCAGAAGTTGGGCCACAAGGTCAAGCGCGCGGGCGGTTAAGGCCGGCGTCGCCGACGACCGGATCGGCGGGGGCGGCGGAGCGCGGCGACTAGAACGCAGCCTTGACCAGCGTCTGCACCTTCTGGCCGAACACATGCAACTCGAAAGGCTTGGTCAGCACCTGCATGCCGGTGGGCAGGTGTCCGTGGCTGAGTACCGCATTTTCGGCATATCCTGTCACGAACAGCACCTTGAGCGCCGGATGCGTCGTGCGGGCCGCGTCGGCCACTTGGCGGCCATTCATTCCGCCGGGCAAGCCTACGTCGGTGACGAGCAGCGTCACGGAGGGGTCGTGCTGCAGCAGCTCGACCGCGCCAAGCCCGTCCTCTGCCTCCAGCACGCGGTAGCCCATCTCACGCAGGACCTCCGCCATCAACGCGCGGACCGAGGCTTCATCATCGACCACCAGAATGGTCTCGCCCAGCCCGGTGTTACCGAGCGGTGGCGTCTGCGCGGTGTGCTCACTGCGGACAGTGTCTTCACCCAGGTGCCGCGGCAAGAAGATGCACACGGTGGTGCCTGCGCCCACTTCCGAGTGGATCCTGGCCTGCCCCCCTGACTGGCGCGCGAAGCCGTAGACCATGGAAAGACCCAGGCCGGTCCCCATTCCCAGGGGTTTCGTCGTGAAAAAGGGGTCGAACGCGCGGGCGATCACTTCGGCGGGCATGCCGGTACCGTCGTCGGTCACGGCAATCGACACGTACTGGCCCGGCCGCATGCCTTCGTCGCTGGCGGTGCGTTCATCGATGGACCGGTTGGTGGTCTCCACCACCAGGCGGCCGCCATCGGGCATGGCATCGCGGGCATTGATGCACAGGTTCAGCAGCGCATTTTCGAGCTGTCCGGGGTCGGCGAGCACCGGCCACACGCCGGTCCCGGCAAGTACTTCCAGCGCAACCTGCGGTCCTATGGAGCGGCGAATGAGGTCCTCGAACCCGCCGATCAATTGATTGACCTGCACGACCTTGGGCTCGAGCGTCTGCTGGCGGGAGAAGGCCAACAGACGGTGCGTGAGCGCGGCTGCCCGTTTGGTCGCGGTCTGGCCCATCTCGATGTAGCGCAAGGACGGAGATTCCTTGCCAGCCTGCCGTTTGAGCAGCTCCAGGCTGCCCGAGATCGCACCGAGCAGGTTGTTGAAATCATGCGCCAGGCCGCCGGTCAGCTGGCCCACGGCTTCCATCTTCTGGGACTGCCGCAGTGCGGCTTCGGTCCGCATGAGTTCAGCGGTGCGCTCCTTGACCTTGCGTTCGAGCGAGTTCGCCAGCGCATGCAGGTTTTGTTCGGCGCGCCGGCGCTCCACCGCGTGGCGGGTTCTGTGCGCCACCTCGCGGATGAGGCTCATTTCGTCCGCCGTCCAATGCCGCAAGGTGGCATGGTTCAGGTACAGCAATGCCACCAAGCCGCCTTCCTCATTCACCGGCATGTTGATGACCGACTGCGCACTGATGGCGATCAGCGCATCGGCCGTATCGCGCGTGCGCGGGTCGGTGCGGGCATCGGCAAATACCACCGTCTCGCCCCGCTTGAGGTCTTCGATGTAGCTGCCGAAGTCCCGAAAATGAAGCGTGCCTGCCAAGGTCGCAATGCCCGGCGCGTTCCAGTCGCGGTCGATGGTGATCGTCTCTGCCTCGCGGTCGATCAAGCCGTAGCCAGCACGGCTCACGTCCAGCACCCGGCCCAGGGCCTCGGCGGCGCGGTAGGCGATTTCATGCGGCTCGTGCGGGACGCCATAGACATCGCGTTCCAGAAGCTCCATCAGCTGCGCACGCCGGCCGGCCAGCACGATGTCGGTGATCTCCTGCGAGATGCCGGCCATGTAGGCGGGTTGGCCCTCCGCGTCACGCTCCAGGCGGCCCATGATCCGCACCCACGCCAGTTGGCCATCCGGCCGCACGATCCGGTACTCGATGCGGTAGTCCTCGCCGGTCGCGATCGTGTGGGCGACCGAGGCTTGCATGCGTGCCAGGTCATCGGGGTGCACGGCGCCCAGCAGTTCGGCGTAGGTAAACGGCAGGGATTCGTCGCGGCCGAAGTTGGCCTTGCAGTGGCCTGAGGCCATCAGCTCTTGCCGCGCCAGGTCCAGTTGCCATACGCCCAGCTCGCCAGCATCGGTGGCGGCCCGCAGCCGCGCCTGCCCTGTTTCCACTTCGCGCACGCGCTGGGCCAGCTCCACCGTCAACCGTTCGGCTTCTTCCTTGGCGGTCTGCATCTCGGCCACTGCCGCGATGCGGGCTGACCGCTCTGCCACCTCGCGCAGCGCGCGGTCCAGCACGGACGCGAGCCGTGGCAACCTCGACTTGCTCACATAGTCGGTCGCGCCGCGCTTGAGCAGTTCTACCGCGTTGTCCTCGCCGATCACCCCGGATACAAAAATGAAGGGAACCAGCGGCATCCGCTCGCGGGCCAGGTCGAGCGCCTCGGTGCCGGTAAAGCCGCCCAGTTCGTGGTCGGACAGGATGACGTCGAAACCGCCGCGCTCCAGCGCGCCCGCAAAGCCCTGGGCATTGCGAACCCATACGATGTGGGCGCGGGGGTAGATACCCAGCAAGAATTCCTGGAGCAGTTCAGCGTCGAACGCGGAATCCTCCAGCAACACGACCCTCAGCGGGTGCTCCGATCGGACCATGGTGCCCAAGATCTACTCGTACCTGCGGTTGGTGCGCAGGGACCCTGGGGGCGGCTCATTGAGCACTGCCCAAAACACGCCCAGATCGGCGATGGCAGACACGAACTGCTTGAATTCGACAGGCTTGACTACGTACGCGTTGACACCCAGTTCGTAGCTGCGCAACAGGTCGCTTTCTTCCTGCGAAGAGGTCAACATCACCACCGGAACACTGCGCAGTGCCGGACTCTGGCGGACCGCTTCCAGCACCTCCAGTCCGTTGACCTTGGGCAGCTTCAGATCGAGCAGGATCACCGCCGGGTTGCCTTCGGCGCGGTCTGCATATTCGCCTTCGCGGCGCAGGTAGTCGAGCGCTGCGGCGCCATCGCGCAGCACCACGACGTCGTTGGCCAGCTGGCTTCGCTCCAGGGCCAGGAGCGTCAGTTCCTGGTCGCGCAGGTCGTCCTCGACCAGAAGAATCGGCTTAAGCATGATCGGACTCGTTCCCGACAGATTGAAAATTGGCAGCATTGTGCCCGGGCTCGGGGATCTCGAACCCAAAAGTGGCGCCATGTCCTACGTCGCTGTGGGCCCACACGCGGCCCCCGTGCCGCTCCACAATGCGTTTCACGTTGGCCAGCCCGATGCCCGTGCCCTCGAACTCTTCGGCCTGGTGCAGGCGCTGGAATACCTGGAACAGTTTGGCTGCATATTGCATCTGAAAGCCGACGCCGTTGTCCTGCACCTCCAGGCCCTGTCCTTCGGCGTTGCGAACGGCCCGCACCGTGACCACGCAGGGCTTGCTGTCGCGGCTGTATTTGACGGCGTTGCCCATGAGGTTGCGCACCGCCACTTGCAGCAGCAGCGGGTCGGCCATCAGCACGGGAAGGTGCGGGTCCACACGCCATTCGATGGTCCGATCGCGTTCGTGCCGGGAGATTTCGCGCACCAACCCTTCCACCAGGCTGTTGCAGTCCACCCGCTTGATTTTGAGCGCCGTGCGGCCCATGCGGGAAAAATCCAGCAAGGCATCCACCAACTGGCCGGCGAATGCCGCCGCATCCTTGACATGGCCCATGTAGCGGTGCGCACGGGCGGTGAGCGCCGTGCCTTCGGTTTCCATCACCAGGTCCACATAGCCAGCGATATGGCGCATGGGCGCCCGCAGGTCGTGCGATACGGTGTACGAAAAAGCCTCCAGCTCCTTGTTCACGCGGCCCAGTTCGCTGGCGATGGCGGCCAACTCCTCTGCGCGGCGCAGCACGACCCCGATCAGCGCCTGGCGCAGTTCACCGGCCGTGCCGATCTCTGCCGCGGACCAGGGGAGGCAATGGCCGCCGATTTGCTCCACCCAGCTTGCAAAGCTGTGGCGGGGGTGGATCCGCCCTGTCGCATCGGGCTGGCGACTTTTGCGCGGATCGCCTGCCCACGTCACCGTTTGGACGAGCTCGGGCCTGAACCACAAGATGACGTGGCGATGTACCTGCGAAATGGAAATGGCCAAGACGCCTGAAGCGGTGGTCTGCCATTCGGCTGCCTGCGGGTAGTGGGCGGTGAGCTGCGAACTTTCATAGACCTCATGGCCCATGCCCGCGACCCAGTTCGCCAGATCCAGCAGCGCATCGGTGGGCGGCGTCTCGCCCGCAGTCCATGCCTGGTCGTCCAGCACCACGGCCGCACCCGTGGCACGGGCCAGGCGCAGCAGGAGCGACGGCTCGTCCACGATGCGGCGCAGGCTGGCGTCGCTGTCCGACAGGTGCGCAACCAACTGCAGGGTCAGCTTGCGCAGCTCCAGCCGCGCCGCCACTTCTGCGGTGGCCTGTTTGGCATCGATCTGCATGGAGAGGAATTGGCCGAGCAGCGAGCAGGCCGCGCGCATGCCGGAGTCCAGATACCGGGGCGCGTGGTCGTGGCACGAGGCCAGTCCCCACAACTTGCCGTCCACCACTATGGATACCGACATCGACGCGAGGGTGCCCATGTTGCGCATGTACTCCAGGTGCACGGGCGACACGCTGCGAAGGAACGCTTGGGACAGATCGATATCGTGTGCCGTCGGCCCACCGGGCACGGCCAGCAGGGGGACCGCCTGGTAGTTGGCGTCCGGAATCAGCCGGAACCGGTTGGACAGATAGAGCGCTCGGGCCTGCTGCGGAATGTCCGTCGCGGGGAAGTGCAGCCCCAGATAGCTGTCGTACCCCGGCGCTACGGCCTCACCCAGCACCTCGCCATGGCCGTCTGCGTCGAACCGGTAGACGAGGGTGCGACCGAATCCCGTCAGGCGCTGCAATTCTTCCGCGGCCAGCTGGGCCAGTGCCTGGACCGTGTCGGCCTCTTGAAGACGGGGCAGAAAATCGCGAGCCACGCCATAGATGGGCTCCTCCGGCCGCTGTTGGGGAGGGGTGGGCTCGCACTCCAGAATCAGCTGTGTGGCGTTGCGATGCGCCCAGCAGGAGTGCATCTGGGCATCGATGTGGAGCACGCCCACCTGCATGGACACGCCGCCGGGTGGTGTGGCATGCAGGGCCTGATGGTCCATGGCAGCCAGGGCATCGGCAGCTGCATCGAACCAGTTGGCGCTCCAGGCTTGCAGGGCCAGCGTTTCACCGTCAAGAACCAGCATACGGCCATGCGGCTGGATGGCGCCGGGTATGCGAATGGGCTCTTGGTCACAGAGCGTGAGGTCCGAAGGAGTATTCATGGCGAGATCTGAGAACGCGGAGGGTCGGCTGCAATAGACCGGCGGGGAATTTCTTGTAGCATTTTCCAGCCCATGCCTATTTGATCACGCGCGTTGCGGCCAGCTCTTTGCGCGCGCCGCCTTGCCGCTCTCGACAAAAGTGCGAGATTCCTCGCCTGCGGGCGTTAATCTTGAAAGCTGACCAACGCCTCACTTCCCTCATGGCAAGCTACCCATATCTCCTGGCACGGCGCGCAGAATGCGCGAGGCCGATTGCAGCAACACGTGCACAACAACCCCACGAGGTGAGCGATGCAGACCATTGACCCCGACAAGCTGCACCGCCTGGTCACCGTGCAGATGCCCTACGGCAAGTACAAAGGCACGCTGCTGGCCGACCTGCCCGGCAACTACCTGCACTGGTTTGCGCGCGAGGGCTTTCCCAAGGGTGAGCTCGGGCAGTTGCTGGCGCTGATGCGCGAGATCGACCACAACGGCCTGTCCGACCTGCTCACGCCGCTGCGCGCCGGCGCCGCAGGTCGGCCTGCACCGTAGGCGCGGCGCTTTCCAGTCCCGCCATAATCGCGCTCAGACCACACCAACAACTCCGAGGGAATGCACATGAAGGGCAATATTGCTGCGATCGTTCTGGTCGTGCTGGGCGTGTTTTTTCTGCTGACCAACCTGGGGCTCATCAGCATCAGCCTGCGCGAGCTGCTGCGGGTGTGGTGGCCGGTGGCGCTGATTGCGGTGGGCGTGGCGCTGTTCTTCACGCCCGGCACCAAGAAGGACAAGTAGCCGCGCACAGCGGCAGGCTGCAGCAGCGTCAGCGCGACCGGGGCGGTTTGGCGCTCCTGGCTGCAGCGTATTTTCGGTGTCCTGCAAACACCCGAGGCAGGCTGTCGCATACCCCCATCCAGGGCCTTCAGCAGGCGTTGCTCAGCGCAGCACTTCCAGCAGCCGGTCGAGCCCGCCCTCGTTGATGGCCACCTTGGCCTGCGCGCGCACGGCGGGCTTGGCGTGGTAGGCCACGGACAGGCCGGCGGCGCCCATCATGGGCAGGTCGTTGGCGCCATCACCCACGGCAATGGCCTGCGATGGGGCAATGCCCATGAGCGACGCCACTTCCAGCAAGGTGCGGCGCTTTTCGGCACCGTCGCAGATGTCGCCCCAGGGCTGGTCCACCATGCGGCCGGTGAGCAGGCCGGCGTCCACTTCCAGCATGTTGGAGCGGGCGAAGTCGATACCGAGCCCCGCCTTCACGCGGTCGGCAAAAAAGGTGAAGCCGCCGGAGACCAGCAGCGTGGTCAGGCCCGCTGCCTTGGCGGCGGTGATGAGTTCTTTGGCGCCGGGGTTGAAGCGCAGGCGCTCGGTGAACACCTGCTCCATGTGCTGCACCGTCACGCCCTTGAGCAGGGCCACGCGCTGGCGCAGGCTTTCCTTGTAGTCGGTGATCACGCCCTGCATCGCGGCTTCGGTGATGGCGGCCACTTCGGCCTTGCGGCCCGCGGCGTCGGCGATCTCGTCCACACATTCGATGTTGATGAGGGTGGAGTCCATGTCGAAGGCGATGAGCTTGTAGCTCGACAGGGACAGCGGGGGCTCGATGCCCTGGACAACAAGGCCGGGGGCGAATTCGGTGGCGTGGGTCATGGCTTGGAAGAAAGAAGGTGCTGGGCGTGGCCGCAAACCCGCAATGGTATCGCCCACGCCTCCGCACCCCTGCGCTGCACGCGCTTCACGCGCACGTTGCCCCGGTGCCTATGACACGCTCGGCGGCAGCTTCAGGCGCAGTTCCAGCCGCGAGGCCCGCTCGCTGATGGCCCGTATGCGGTGCGCCTTGTCCGCGTCCGACAGGTCCTTGCTGCGGTTGACCTGCTGCCAGGCCACGAACATGTCGATGTCTCCGGCGGTGATCAGCTGCGAGTTTCTGGATTTTCTGAACGCCGAGAGGTTGTTGACCTGTTTGAGAATCTGCCCGTCCAGGGCGTTGTCCTTGCCGAACGAGGTGACGATGTGTTGGAGCCTGCGGCGCAGGTCCAGGGGGAGGGCGGTGGACCATACCAGCGGAGACTGCGGTATCAGCGGCGATGTCCACAAGATGCTGAGCTGGCCGGCCAGTGCGGGATTCTTTGCTTTGAACATGGCCAGCTCTTCGTCGTTGGCCGTGGCGATATCCACCTTGCGCTGCGCTGCCAGGGTGAGGTTCTCGACATGGCTGCCACGGCGCACTTCCCTGAACAGGCTGGCCGGGTCGTTGATGCCCCGCTTGACGAACGCGTAGTACAGCGGCACCAGGTGGCCCGAGAAGCTCTTGGTTTCGCCGTCGGCGAAGATCAGGCCCTTGCCGGGCTGCTGGGCAGCGTCCAGAGTCTTCAGGCCGCTGTCCTTGTGGGTGACGATGATGGCGTGGTAGCCGGTGCTGCCGGTGTCGGTCACCATCTGCGCGAAGACCTCGCCGACTCCGCGCTCGACCACGGCCAGCGCCGTGGAATTGCCCACCCAGGCGAGGTCGATCTCCCCGCTGGCAAATGCGCTCGCCAGGGCGCTGGAGTCCGGCGATTCCCACGTGCGCAGGTTGATCGGCTGCCCCAGTTCCTGCGCAATCCGCTGGATGAATGAACTCCACGAAGCCACCGCGGCATCGGCCCCGCGCGGCGTGATCACGGCAAAGACCAGCGGCGATTTGCGGGTGCCGCCCTGCGCCTGCGCAGCAGGCGGTGCGGCCAGGCCATGGGCTTGTGCCAGCAGCAGGCCGCCGGCGGCCAGCCACTGCCGGCGGCTGTGCGCAGCGTTCATATTCACCATTCAATATCTCCTGTCATTATTTTTGCAAACCGGAATGCTTTGCAGGCTGATTCGCCTGGAAGTATTCGGTGGGTGCAAGGTTAATGCATTGGATGGAATATGTTTGTAGTGATTTTGCAGGTGAAGATCGGTAGGAACCCTGGGAATTGAGAATCCTTTCAATTGACTTTCGTTTGGCTTTCAATAATGGTGGGTGTTAATACCCTGTGCAGTTGATTCTGCAAATAATGAACACCCGCTCCCGGATTTCATGGCGGGTCGTCATGGAGACGCGCCCACAGGGTTGTTTGAACTGCTTTGCGGCGCGGCGCGGTCGTCCTTGGCCGTTGTCAGTGGCCAATCAGCGCTGGGGCGATGGCGGGACCTGGGTCATGATGGAGGCCGTCTGCCTGTTGCTTGAAACGCCCCATGACCACTGCCTCCACGGCTGTTCGCGCTGCGCCCGCGGGGTTTGCCACCCGCCTGCGCGGCCTGCAGTCCGAAGCCCGCGAACTCACCGACGCCCCTGTGGAAATCCGCGGGCACATACCGCCCTGGCTGCTGGGCGGCAGCCTGCTGCTCAACGGCCCTGCGCTGTGGGACCTGCCGCACGGCAGCTACCAGCATTGGTTCGACGGGCTGGCCATGCTGCACCGCATCCGGTTCGCGCCGGGCGACATGGGCGGTGCCAGTGCAACCTACCGCAGCCGCTATCTGCAGACCGATGACCTGCGCGAGAGCCTGGCCGCGCGCAAGCCGGCGCGCGCAGCCTTTGGCACCCCGGACCCAAGGGGCTTCTTCCAGCGGCTGCGTCATCTGCGGCACCCCGTGGTCACCGACAACGGCGCGGTGGTGATGGCGCGCATCGGCTCGCAGTGGGTGGCGCAGACCGAGACGCCGCTGCTGACCAGCTTCGACCCCGACACGCTCAGGACCACCGGGCGCATCGAGTACGACGACGCCGAGGTGATCCACGTGATGTCGGCCCATGGCATGACGGATGCGCAAGGCACCTACTGGAACGTGGGTGTGGAGATGGGCCCCCAGTGCACCTACAAGCTGTTCAAGATCGTGGCGGGCAGCCGCACGCGCGAGGTGATTGCGCGCTGGGCCGTGCGCCAGGCCGGCTACCTGCACGCATTTGCGATGACGCCCACGCACGCGCTGGTGTGGCAGCCGGCCCTGCGGGTCCATGCCATCCAGCTGGCGCTGTCGGGCAAGGGCTTCATCGACAACTTCAAGTGGAACGCTGCCGCAGGCTCGCGCATCGATGCCATCTCGCTGGTGGATGGCAGCGTGCGCAGCTGGGCGGTACCCGCGATGGCCAGCTTCCACGCGGTGCAGGCCTGGGAGGAGCCCAGCCCCGGCGGGCGCTCACCCGCGACGCTGGTGCTGGACCTGTGCACCACCAATGGCCCCGAGATCTTCAGCGCTCTGGGCCTGGCGCGCCTGCGTGCCGGCGAGCCCGTGGGTGTGACACACCGCGTGCAGCGCTACCGGCTGCAGCCCGGCCACAGCGGCGCGCAGCCGCAGACGCTGGTGGACGGGGCCAGCGTGGAGCTGCCCTCGGTGCACGGCGCGTACTGGGGGCGCCAGCGGTCGCGCCACGCGTGGTTCGCAGGTTTCGACCCTGAGGGCCAGGCACCCCTGTTCGACCGCACGGTGAAGCTGGACCTGGACGCCGGGCGCATTGCCGGCACCTGGCAGCGCAAGGCGGCCGTGCAGCTGGAGCCCCTGTTCGTGGACCGCCCCGGCTCGACCGCCGAGGACGATGGCGTGCTGCTGGTGCCGACCCTGGCCGAGGGGGACGAGGGCACGGTGATCGGCGTGATCGACCCGTCCAGCATGCAGTGCCTGGCCACGTTGCACCTGCCGCAGGTGGTGCCGTTCGGCTTTCATGCGGCGTGGAAGCGCGGATGAGCACCGGTGCAGCTCACGTGGCCTGCGGTTGACATGGGCGGTTTTGGCCGCATGTGGAGGTTTGTCAGGTAGCCTTGGGCATTCGCCGGCAAGACCCTCCACCGATAGGCCACAGATGAAGACCATTGACGAAATGCTGCACCTGGACTTGCTCACCGCCGAGCAGCACGTGGACATCAGCGCGTGGATTGCGCGTTCCGCCTCTCCCGACGACATCCTGCAGATGCCTGCGCCCCTGTGGCAGGCGCTGGAGCGCGCCAGCAAGGTGATGGGCATCGACGAGGACCTGTTGCGTCCCCCGTCCTTCGATGCCGACAGCCTGGCCCTGGGCTAGGGCGCGCAATGCAGGCCTGGGTGCATGTCATGGGCCGGTGCCACCCGGCAGCAACAGGATCTTGCCCACGCTGAGGCCCGACTCCATGCGCCGGTGCGCCTGCGCGGCCTCCGCCAGCGGGTAGGTGCTGTCGATCACGGGCCGGATCCTGCCGTCCGCCAGCGCCGGCAGCCACCGCTGGGCAAAGCGCTGGACCATGGCCTGCTTGACCTCGGGCGGGCGCGACTTCATCACCGTGCCAAAAATCTGCAGGTGGCGGTACAGCACCGCGTCCATCGGCAGTGCGGCCCCTTGCGCGCCGCCCAGCAGGCCCACGGCCACCAGGCGCCCGCCCACGGCCAGCGAGCGCACGTTGCGCTCCAGGTACGGCGCGCCGATGAAGTCGATCACCACATCGACGCCTTGGTCACCCGTTGTCTCGGCAACCACGGCCGCGAAGTCCTCGCTGCGGTAGTCGATGCAGACATCCGCCCCGAAGCCTTCGACCGCGCCGCGCTTGTCGCCCCCGGCCGTGGCGAACACGCGGGCACCGGCTGCGTGGGCCAACTGCACCGCCGCCGAGCCGACGCCACCGGCGGCGGCGTGGATCAGCACCGACTCGCCGGGCTGCAGGCGGGCCAGGTGGAACAGTGCTTCGTGCGCGGTCACAAAGACCTCGGCCACCGCGCCCGCAGCGATCAGATCCAGGCCCGCGGGCACGTGCATCGCCATGCGGTGGTCGATGCGCGAGAGCTCGGCGTAGGCGCCGCCGCCCACGATGCCCATCACCCGGTCGCCCACGTTGAAGCCGCGCACTTGCGGCCCGACCTCGACCACCGTGCCGGCGATCTCCAGGCCCATGGTGTCCGCATCGCCGAAGTAGGCGCGGCCATAGGCGCCCTTGCGGTGCGACAGGTCGGCGCGGTTGACGCCGATGGCGGCGTTGCGCACCAGCAGGTCGTGGGGGCGCACCTCGGGGGCCGTGATCTGGCGGGCCACCAGCACTTCGGGCCCGCCGAAGTCGTCGAACACGATGGCCTGCATGGTGGGCTGGCTTGCTGCAGGGGGCAGGGTGGGTGCAGGCATATGGAGGCTCCTTGCGTTGGATGGATGTCGATGCCTCAAGGTTAAGTCGCCACGACACCTTTGAAATGCAGCGATTTCGCTCTACAGTGATGCAAATTTGCATCACCAAAACCACCATGAACTGGGATGACACCCGCATCTTTCTGGCGCTGACCCGCGCACCCTCGTTGCGCGCCGCGGCCCGCAGCCTGGGCATCGACCAGGCCACAGTGGGGCGGCGACTGAACGCGCTGGAGGCCGAGTTGGGCGCCAAGCTGTTCTTGCGTGCCAAAGACGGCTACTTGCTGACGGCCGCGGGCGAGACCGCTTTGGCCGCAGCGCGGCGCATGGAAAGCGCGGCGCTGGACCTGCGCACCAAGATCGAAGGCCAGGACGACAACCCCGGCGGGCTGGTGCGCGTCACCAGTTCCGATTCGATCGCCATCGAATTCCTGCTGCCGGCGGTGGAGCGGCTGCAGCAGCGCTGGCCCACCATCCGCGTGGACCTGGAGATTTCGACCCAGGTGCTCAGCCTGACGCGACGGCAGGCCGATATCGCGTTTCGCAACGTGCGGCCCGAGTCGCCGGACCTGGTGGTGCGCCGGGTCGCCGCCTGGCCGGTGGGCCTGTTTGCCAGCGCCGCCTACCTGGCGCGCTTCGGCGAGCCCGTGCCCGATGACGAGCTGTGCGCCCACCTGCTGGTGGCCTACCGCCCGTACCTGGACCAGAGTCCGTTTCCCACGGTGGTGGAGGTGCCGGCCCGCCAGGCCAGGATTGCCATGGCCGTCAATTCCAGCCTGCTGTTGCGCAAGGCGGTGGCGGCGGGCATCGGCCTGGGCGAGATGCCCGTGCACCTGGGAGAACGCGAAGGCCTGGTGCGGGTATGGCCGCAGCGCCGCCGCGCCAGCGAGCACGAGGTCTGGCAGGTCATGCACCCCGACCTGCAGCGCACGGCCCGGGTGCGGGCCACGGCGGAATTTCTGTCGGAAGCCTTCGGCGGCCGCTGAAATGGTGGGCTGAAGGCTGCTGAGTGGTCTGCGTCAGAGGCCCGGACGCTGACGCTGAGCGGGGCAGCCTGTGGGCGCGTGGCGTGCAGCGGTGCCTTCGATCACGATTACGCGGCGGTGCCACCGACCAGCAATATCGCTCACTGTGGCACCAGCCCAGCCGCCTTCACCAGTTCTGCATGGACCTTGATCTCGTGCGAGATCGCGTCCTTGAGCTGCTGGCTGCTGCCCGGCGCCACTTCCATGCCGCTGGCAGCCAGCTTGGCACGGGTGTCGGGGTCGGCCAGGGCCGCATGCGCAGCGCGCTGCAGGCGGTCGATGACGGGCTGGGGCGTCTTGGCCGGGGCCAGCAGGCCGACCCAGGCCGAGAGGTTCATCTCGGGCGCGCCCGCCTCGGCCATGGTGGGAGTCTGCGGCAGCGTGCCGGTGCGCTGCGCGGCCATCAGGCCCAGTGCATGCAGCTTGCCGGACTGGATGTGCGGCAAGGCCTCGGGCAGTACCGCAAACAACATGTCCACCGTGCCCGCCAGGGCGTCGTTGATGGCCGGGGCGCCGCCCTTGTAGGGCACGTGCAGCAGGTCGGTGCCGGTGCGGGTGGTGAACATCAGCCCCGCCAGGTGCTGCGGGCTGCCGTCGCCGGACGAGGCGTAGGTGAGCTTGCCGGGCGCCGCCTTGGCCGCAGCGATCACCGCGGCGACGGTGGGGAATTTCTGCTTGTCCTTGACCACCAGCACCATGGGCTGATTCACGAACTTGGTGATGGGGACGAAGTCCGCCTCGGGGTCGTAGGGCAGGGTCTTGAAGATGCTCTTGTTGGTGGTGAGGAAGGACGCGGGCGAGACCATCAGCGTGTAGCCGTCGGGCGCGGCGCGCGAGACCAGCGGCGTGCCGATCTGGCCGGATGCCCCGGCCTTGTTGTCCACCACGAATGGCTGGCCCAGCTCGGCCGCCATCTTCTGCGTGACCACGCGCGCGATCATGTCGGCGCTGCCGCCGGCGGGCAGGGCCACGATGACCTTGACCGGGCGGTCGGGGTAGGCGCCCTGCGCGATGGCAGGTGCGGTGGTGCACAGGGCCGCAAAGCAGGTGCAGGCCAGGGCCGGAATGAGACGCCGAAATTGCATGAACAACTCCCAGAAGATGAACCAAAGAGGCGGTAGGGAAGTGGGGGAAAGCCGCTGCTGGGCAGGTAAGCCTCTGCTGCTTGCGGGCTTGCCGCGGGTTTTCTTCTCAAGCAATTCCTGCACCAGAGGCTGGCATTGCGTCGGTCGCCGACCTGTTCACGCTTCAGTTGCTTCTGTTTTTATAGCATTCAGCGCTTTCCAGGGGCGCGCTCACAGTGCTTTGAGCGCTCGGTCCCGCCGAGAGGGCTCGATCAGCATGCAGGGGTGATGTCGGTGCGGCCGGTTGTGGGTCATTTGGCCGACAGCTCAAGCCCCCCGCTCCGGTGCTGCGGATGGTGGCGCCACGCGAGCCAGCAAGGCGCTGGCACTGGCGAAATCGAGGTCGGCCATGTGGCGTTGCAGGCTGGCCAGCGACGCCGTTCCCAGTTGCGCGGTGAGCACGGGTTCGAGCTTGCGCGTCCACTCAAGAGCGTCGAGATCCTGGGTGGCCAGGAGATGCTGCAGGTACATGATCTGCTCCCAGGTGCCAGGCGACAGCGCCGCCGCGTGGCCGTGCGCAACTGTGGAATCTCGCTGCACGCTGATCGTGGGGTCCAGCGCCCACTGACGGGCCATGTCCTGCATCTGCGCCGTCAGCACAGCAATGCCTGTGGTGTCGCCACGGCGCGCCGACGCTTGCGCTTGCGAGGCCAAGGCATGCATCTGCTCGGCACCCACCGTTCCGGACATGCCCTTGAGGTCGTGCAGCACTGCGGCCGCATTCCGGGAAGCCGCTAGACGGGCGTCGGTGGCGGACTCCGGCATGGCTGTGTTCAGCGCCCCGGCTAGGTTGTCCAGCGTGGCGGAAATGCGTTGCAGCATTTGCCACAGAAGCTCGGTGGAGCCTTGAAGCCGAGAAAAGGACAGCTGCGCGGACACCCCCTCCACCCGCGGCCAGTCGGCGGGGGGCTCAGCGGCAGGTGGCAGTGCGTGCTGGACGGCCAGGTCATCGTGGCCCGGCAGATGGCGGCGAATGGTCCTCACCAGCATGGGCGGATCGAACGGCTTGCCCACAATCGCGTTCATGCCCGCGACCAGGGCCTCTTCGCGCTCGGCCGACGAGACTCCGGCCGTCAGTCCGATGACCGGCAGTTGCAGCAGGCCCAGGGAGGTCCTGATCCGGCGGGTGGCATCAAGGCCGTCGAGCACCGGCATGTGCACATCCATCAGCACTGCATCGAAGCGGTCCGGATGCTGTGCCAGCAGGTCGAGCGCCGCCTGCCCATGCCGGGCGACAGACACCTGGGCACCCTCGCTGGTCAGGATGCGGGCAGCCACCTCCTGGTTCACCTCGTTGTCGTCCACGACCAGCAGTGACATGCCGCGCAGTCCTTGCCCCTCAGGCACAGGGGCGTCCGGTGCCGTTGCGGGCTGGCTGCCTGCCGCGCGGTGCAGCGGCAGCGCCACCATGAATTGGCTGCCCTGGCCGATCTGGCTGTGCAGTTCGATGTGCCCGTCCATGAGCTCTACCAACTGCTTGACGATGGACAGGCCCAGGCCGGTGCCGCCGAACCGGCGTGTGGTGGACGTGTCCGCCTGCACAAAAGGCGCGAACAGCCGCTGCCTGGATTCCTCGGAGATCCCGATGCCGGTATCGCTCACCACAAAGCGGACTTCCACCGTGTCGGCAGTCAGTTCTTGAAAGCGCACCTCGAGCCGCACTTCACCCTGGTCGGTGAACTTCACCGCATTGCTCAACAGGTTGATCAGGACCTGGCGCAGGCGTGTGCTGTCGCCCTCCAGCGCGATGTCGGGCGGCCCTGCGCCATCCACCACATAGGCAATGCCCTTGGCTTGGGCCTGGGGCTCGATCAATGCGGACACATCGCGCACCACCTGGCCCATGTCCAGCGCAAGCGTCTCCAGCGTCACTTCGCCCGCTTCGATCTTGGACAGATCGAGCACGTCGTTGATGACGGCCAGCAGGGCTTTGCCTGCCACCTGCACCTGCTGCAGCATGCGTTGCTGCTCGCCGTCGAGCGCGGTGCGTGCCAGCAGGTAGGACAGTCCGATCACCGCGTTCATCGGGGTGCGGATCTCGTGGCTCATGTTCGCCAGAAAGCGGCTCTTGGCGTCGCTCGCCTCCCGCGCCTGTTGCATGGCAATGCGCAGAGATTTCTCTTGCTCCAGGCGCGTACTCACATCATGGGCGATGCCCAGATACCCGACGAACGAGCCCGTCGCATCGGCCATGCGCGTCACCGCCAGCGATACCGGCACCCGGCCTCCGTCGGCCCGCGCCAGGCGCCACTGGCGCAAGGGGTCTTGGCTGGCGGTGTGGATCAGGGCCATTCTCACTTCGGGAGCAATGCTGTCCATGGGGTCTTGCCGCATCGGCGCAGGTCCTGGGTCCGAGGCCTGATCGCCGTTCTCGACGAAATCCGAGGCATTGCGGTGTCCGATGATCTGCTGCGCTGGCTCCCCCAGCAGCAGTTCGGCTCCGCGATTGAACACCGTCACCACGCCCTGCGCATCGGTGGCCACAATCGCGACCTGTGTGGACGCCTCCAGGACGGTGCGCAGCAGCGTGAGGGTGCTTTGCAACTGCATCTCGGTGCGCTTGCGGTCCGTGATGTCGGTGCGGATGGACACGTATTTTTCGACCCGGCCCTGGGCATCCAGAAACGGCGCCACGACGCTGTCCACCCAGTACAGAGCGCCGCTTTTCGAGCGGTTGCACACCTCTGCCCGCCAACTGTGGCCCGCGCTGATGGTGCGCCACATGTCCACCCAGAAAGACGCCGCGTGCGTACCGGAGTTGACGATGCGGTGGTTGCGCCCCATGAGCTCGTCCCGCTCGAACCCGGAAATGCGGCAAAACGCATCGTTCACATCCACAATGCGGCCCCAGCGGTCGGCGACAGACACGATGGTGTGCTTGTTGAGGGTTTCCAGCAGCGCCGCATTGTCCCGCTGGACGGCGGCGAGCTGCAGGCGGCTCTCGGTGAGTTCCGTCACGTCGTGCACGAAGGCGTAGAAGCCCTTGACCTGGCCCTCGGCAATGTCCGGCAGATAGTGCACGAGAGAGTGCCGCTGGCGTTCGCCTTCGTTGCCGCGACGCGTCTGCTCGAACATGCGGGCCTCGCCCCGCAGCGCCGCCTGGACGTGGGGCGCAGACATCTCGTACATGCTCTCGCCGATCAGCTCGCGCAGGTGCATGCCCGGCACCAGGGCGGGGTCCATGTCGAACCATTCGCCATACGCCCGGTTGGCCACCCGGTTGCGCTGGTCCGGGCCCCAGTAGCCGATCTGGGATGGCATCGCGTCCAGCACGGTTTGCAGGGCGTGCCTTGCGGATTCCAGGTCGCTGGTGCGCTCGCGCACCTGGTCTTCCAGGGTGGCGTTCAGTTCAATGACCCGCAGTGCTGCAGCCCGCACTTCACGCACGTCGCGCAAGGTCTTGGCCAGGCCCACGATGCGGCCATGGCTGTCCTCGATGGGGCTGGCGGAGACCGAGACATCGATCAGCGTGCCGTCTCGATGGCGCCGCGATGTCTCGTACGCCTTGACCCGCTGCCCCTTGGCCACCATGGCCAGCATGGACTCGTCTTCGCCCTCGCGCCCTGCGGGTACCAGCAGCTCCTGCGCGGTGTGGCCCAGCACCTCGTCAGGCTCGTACCCGAAGAGCCGTCTGGCCCCGTCGTTCCAGTCGGTGATGATGCCCTGCAAGGTCTGCACGATGATGGCATCGTCGGACCCCTGCACGATGGCCGCGCGCCTGGCCTGTTCCAGCAACTGGCTGCGCGAGCGGTGCACCAGGTGCAGCACGGCGATGGCCAGCGCCGTCGCGGCCAGGCCCAATAGCACGACCATGACCGCTTCGCGTTGCGGCGGTGCGAGGTTGAGCGATGCAACGAATGCGGGAGTGGGCCGCATGTCGACCTCCCACTCGCGGCCGAACAGGGGCAGGGCGGTCAGCCTTCCAATGCCTGGCTCGGCCGGCATCTCGGCATGGCTGCTGTACAGCCACTGGCCCTCGGGTGCGAGGCGGTCGCGGATGCGCAGCATGAAATGCCCCGACTCCACATCGAGCCCGCGCAGCACCTCGTCCATCTGCAGCGGCGCATACACCCAACCCCGCAGGGCCTGCTCACGGCTTTCGGTCGTGTCCGTTGCGGCACCAAACCGGTAGACCGGCAGCATGAGCAGCAGGCCTCGGGAGGGTGTGCCCGCGTCCTGCAGCAGCGTGATGGGGCCGCTCAACGTGGCCTGTCCGGAGCGCATGGCCGTCACAGCGGTGGCCAGGCGCAAGGGCTCTGAAGCGATGTCCAGCCCCACCACCGGATTGTTGCGTTCCAGGGGTTCGATGTACTGGATGACGTAGAGATCGCCAGCATGCTGCTCGAACTGGTGCACGCTGAAATCGATCCAGTCTTCTGCCCGCACCTTGCGCACGAAGGCGACCTCGTCCTGTCTGGCGACCCTGTGGATATACCCGAAGCCGCGGGCCCCCGGGAACTCGCGCGCGAAGTCCCGGCTCTGGCTGTAGCGCATGAAGGCCTTGTGGTCGAGGTCGTCGCCCGCCGCCGCCACGGCTCCCCGGGTGCCGCGCAGGCCGTACTCATACTGCCGCATGCGCACGGCGATCTCTTCCATGACCCGGCCTTTGAGCCCGTCGAAGCGCTTGTCCAGGGCCTCCCGGTTTTGCTGCACCTGCTGGTCGTAGGCCACCACGGCTGCAACCAGGGTGATGCACATCACCACCAACGCCACGAGGATCGACATCCTCGCCACGTTGGTGGCATTCTGGCTGGACTGGCGCGGGTCGGCAGCCATCGGTTCAGTACCCTGGGCGCCACGCGCGCCAGCAGTCTCTCCCATCGTTCTTGGCGGCGTAGAGCGCTTTGTCGGCGCGGCCCACCAGCCCCCACAGGTCTTCGTCATCCACGGGCTCGGCCTGGGACTGTGCGTGCGCCGAGCGGGTCGCCACGCCCACGCTCACCGTCACATGGTCTGCATGAAGGGATGCTGCGTGCGGCAGTCCCAGCATGCGCACCGCCTGTACGGTGCGCTCTGCCACCTCCTGCGCACCCGCCGCATCCGTTTCGGGCAGCATGATGGCGAACTCTTCACCGCCCAGGCGGCCGACCAGATCCCCGGGTCGCTGGCCCGCGGACAGCAGGACTTGCACAAGGGCCTTCAGGCAACTGTCACCCGCAGGGTGTCCATAGTGGTCGTTGTAGCGCTTGAAATGGTCCACGTCCACCATCAGGAGCGACAAGGGCGTGGCACTGCGCGCGCACCGCTGCCATTCCCGCAGCAGCAGTTCATCGAAATGGCGGCGGTTGCTCACGCCGGTCAACCCGTCGGTCGTGGCCAGATTGCGCAGTTCGTCGGTGAGGCTCTTGATGCGCAACTGCGTGCGTACGCGCGCCAGCAGCAAGGCCGCGTTCACGGGCTTGGTAATGAAGTCGACGGCACCGGCCTCCAGGCCCCGGACCTCGGATTCCGTCTCACCGTGGCCGGTCACAAAAATCACGGGCACATTCGCCAGCCGGGCATCCCCCTTCATGGCCGCGCAGACCTCATAGCCGCTCATGCCGGGCATCTCGGCGTCCAGCAGCACCAGGTCGGGAATGCTGCGTGCCATCTGTTCCATCGCGTCGCCGCCACGCGTGGCAAACCGCAGTTGGGCAACCCCTTTGAGCATGCCCGCCATCACCTGGATCATGGCGGAATTGTCATCAACGATGAGGATGCTCGTGTTCATGCACTGCCCATTCTGGGTTTCGTTGTAGGCACCGGCAAGTGCAATCTGCGTACTGCCTGCTGCGGCGCTGTGCGCGGCGCCATCCAGGCTCCAAAAAGCGCGCATCCTACGGCCAGCCTCTGACGTCGTCCTGACGTGGAACTCCGCGCATCGCGGCCTGGTCGTGCCAGGCGGCGAGTGTGCGGACGGTGGCGGGATTTTTCCTTGACTTGCGTCAAGTCTTTCGGGCGCACGTCGCGCGTGTAACAAAACGCTTAGCGATTTGGCGATCGCGACTCACAATGGTTCTCCTGGAGGGGCGCCATGATCAACAGGTTTTTGAACCGGGTTTCGCCGTTTCGAAGTGTTCGGGCGCGTTTTTCGGCGGTGATGGGGGGCTCGGGCATCGTTCTGGGCCTGGCCCTGACCTTTTTCATGCAGTGGCATCTGGAAGAAGGTTTGAGCAACTCGGCCCGGGACGGTCAGCGGTAGCGGCCTTTTTGGGTCTAATCTGCCCAGCGGTACCCACCGGGCGTGGTTGACCGAAACACTGCTGCAGAGACAGGGCCTTGTCTCAGGAGTACAGCCATCTTGTAAACCACCCATTCACTGAATGCGGGACCCATCCCGCCACAGCCTCGGTGACAAACCAGAACACGATCAGCCCCAGCATTCCGGCACACCACAGGCTCAGCCACCGCAGCATCGGGTATGCGGGCCACACGCGGTGCCGTGCCGCAACCAGCACGATGATCCCCACGACGCCGCCCAGAGCTGCCGGCCACGGGACATACGACCAATTCGTCCCGTCCAGTGCCAGCACTGCCGCGGCGGTGCACGCCGCACCCACCGCCCCGCTCACCAAGCACCGCCGCCCGGTCCATTGCGCCAGCGGAGCGAAAAGCCACAGCGCCACGCTCAGAGCCAGCGCGGCAGAGCCCGGCGTGCCTGGCCAGATGTACGGGTCGGGGATGTCATAGCGGACTGAATAGCCGATGTCCCTCATCGTGGCGGGTAGCCAGAACTGCCACCAGCACGTGAGCGCCACCACCATAGATGCGGCCGCTCGATGCAACCGGGCTCCGAGCTTGAGGGCAGCCCGGGGGGCCAGCACGCTGACCGGGATGCTGATAACCACCAAAAACCCGGGCGACCAATGAATGTTCATCGGGCCGCTGGACGAGAACCCGCTTTGCGCGCTCCAGGCTGCAACCACCCACAGCACCAGCAGCAGCGCCCACGCGGCGGACCACGCCCTGCGCGCGGTGTCGGTCAACATGGATTCACCACTGCCCGCAGCGCGAGGAGAGTCTGCAACCCGTCAAGCCGGCACAGCCACCGGCTGCCCCAGCGAGCGCAAGATATCCCGCACCATCTGCGCGCGGTCCTTCGGGTCCTTCAACTCACGCTCGATGCGCAGCTTCTCGTTGCCCGCCAGCTTGATGTGCTTGTTCTTCTGGATGAGCTCGATGATGCGCATCGGGTCGATGGGCGGCTGGGGTTTGAAGGTGATGTTGATCACGCCCGGGGCGGCATCGACCTTCACCACGCCGTAGGGCTGGCTCAGCACGCGCAGGCGGTGCACGTCGATGAGGGTCTGGGCCTGCGGCGGCAGTTTGCCGAAGCGGTCCACGATCTCTTCGAGCAGGCCGTCGATCTGGTCGGGCGTCTTGGCGGTGGCCAGCTTCTTGTAGAACGACAGGCGCAGGTGCACGTCGCCGCAGTAGTCGTCGGGCAGCAGGGCGGGGGCGTGCAGGTTGATGTCGGTGGTGACGCTCAGCGGGCTGAGCAGGTCCGGCTCCTTGCCGGCCTTGAGTGCCTTGACGGCTTCGTTGAGCATCTCGTTGTACAGCTGGAAGCCCACCTCCAGCATGTTGCCGCTCTGGTTCTCGCCCAGCACCTCGCCGGCGCCGCGGATCTCCAGGTCGTGCATGGCCAGGTAGAAGCCGCTGCCCAGTTCCTCCATCTGCTGGATGGCGTCGAGCCGCTGCGCGGCGTGCTTGGTCAGGCCCTCGGTGTCGGGCACCATGAGGTAGGCGTACGCCTGGTGGTGGCTGCGGCCCACGCGGCCGCGCAGCTGGTGCAGCTGCGCCAGGCCGAACTTGTCGGCGCGGCTCATGATGATGGTGTTGGCCGTGGGCACGTCGATGCCGGTCTCGATGATGGTCGAGCACAAGAGGATGTTGTAGCGCTGGGCCACGAAGTCGCGCATCACGCGCTCCAGTTCGCGCTCCGGCATCTGGCCATGGGCCACGGCGATACGGGCCTCGGGCAGTATCTCTTCGAGCTTCTGGCGGCGGTTCTCGATGGTCTCCACCTCGTTGTGCAGGAAGTACACCTGCCCGCCCCGCTTCAATTCGCGCAGCACCGCCTCGCGGATCACACCCGTGCCCTCGTTACGGACGAAGGTCTTGATCGCCAGGCGCCGCTGCGGCGCGGTGGCGATGACCGACAGGTCGCGCAGGCCTTCGAGCGCCATGCCCAGCGTGCGCGGGATGGGCGTGGCCGTCAGCGTCAGCACGTCCACCTCGGCGCGCAGGGCCTTCATCTGCTCCTTGTGGCGCACGCCGAAACGGTGTTCCTCGTCGATGATGAGCAGACCCAGGTTGTGGAACTTGGTGGACTCAGACAACAGCTTGTGCGTGCCGACCACGATGTCCACCGTGCCGTCGCCGATGCCCTTGATGGCGGCAGTGATCTCCTTGCCCGAACGAAAGCGCGACACCTCGGCCACCTTCACCGGCCACTTGCTGAAGCGGTCCACCAGCGTCTGGTAGTGCTGCTCGGCCAGCAGGGTGGTGGGCGCCAGAAAGGCCACCTGCTTGCCGCCGGTGACGGCCACGAAGGCCGCGCGCAGGGCCACCTCGGTCTTGCCGAAGCCCACGTCGCCGCAGACCAGGCGGTCCATGGGGCGGGGGCTGATCATGTCCTGGATCACCGCGTGGATGGCGGCGTTCTGGTCGGCGGTTTCTTCGAAGCCGAAGTCGTTGGCAAAGGTCTCGTAGTCCTGCGGGCTGTAGCGGAAGGCGTGGCCTTCGCGCGCCGCGCGGCGGGCATAGATGTTGAGCAGCTCGGCCGCGCTGTCGCGCACCTGCTCGGCGGCCTTGCGCTTGGCCTTTTCCCACTGGCCGCTACCGAGCTTGTGCAGCGGCGCTTCGTCGGCACTCACGCCGGTGTAGCGGCTGATCAGCTGCAGCTGGCTCACGGGCACGTAGAGCACGGCCTTGTCGGCGTATTCGAGGTGCAGGAACTCCTGCATGGCGGGCGTGCCGTCGGGGTTCTTGTTGCCCACGTCCATGTTGACGAGGCCGCGGTAGCGGCCGATGCCGTGCGCGCTGTGCACCACGGGGTCGCCGACGTTCAGCTCGGCCAGGTCCTTGATCAAGGCCTCGACGTCGCTCACCTGCTCCTGCTTCTTGCGCCGGCGCGTGGTGGGGCCGGCGGCGAAGAGCTCGGTCTCGGTGACGAAGTCGATGCCGTCCTCGATCCAACTGAAGCCCACCGTGAGGCCGGCGGTGGCGATGCCCACCTTTTCGTCGGCCGTGCCCTGGAACTCGGCCAGCGAGTCGAAGGCCGGCGGGTTCACGCCGCTGGCGCGCAGAAAGTCGAGCAGGCTCTCACGCCGGCCCGCGCTTTCGGCCAGCAGCAGCACGCGGTGCTGGGTGTTGCGGATGTGGGCGTGCAGGCGGGCCAGCGGGTCTTCGGCACCACGCACTACCGACAGGTCGCCCAGCTTCTGAAAGTGCGGGTTGTCGGCAATGTCCTCCACGCCAGGGCGGATGGACAGCTGCGCATGCTCCTTGGCGCGCGTGTAGAACTGGTCGGCCGAGAGGAACAGCTCCTCGGGCGGCAGCACCGGACGCTCGGGGTCGCCCTGCACCAGGCGAAAGCGGTCTTTCGTGTCTTGCCAAAAGCGCTGGAAGGCGGGCTCCAGGTCGCCGTGCAGCACGACGGTGGCCTCTGACCCGAGGTAGTCGAACACCGTCGCTGTGTCATCGAAGAACAGCGGCAGGTAGTACTCGATACCGGCCGTGGCCACGCCCGCGCCCATGTCCTTGTAGATGCGGCTCTTGGTCGGGTCGCCCTCCAGCATCTCGCGCCAGCGGCTCCTGAACTTGGCGCGTGCCTCGTCGTCCATGGGGAATTCGCGGCCGGGCAGCAGGCGCACCTCGGGCACGGGGTACAGGCTGCGCTGGCTGTCGGGGTCGAACGTGCGGATGCTGTCGATTTCGTCGTCGAACAGGTCCACCCGGTACGGCACCAGCGAGCCCATGGGGAACAGGTCGATCAGCCCGCCGCGCACCGCGTATTCGCCGGGGCTGACCACCTGCGACACGTGGCTGTAGCCCGCCAGCGTGAGCTGGGCCTTGAACTTGGCCTCGTCGAGCTTTTGCTTGACCTTGAAGTGGAAGGTGTAGCCCGCCAGGAAGGACGGCGGCGCCAACCGGTACAGCGCCGTAGTGGCGGGCACCAGCACCACGTCGGCGCCGGTGTCCTTGTCCTTTTGGCTGATGCGCCACAGGGTGGCCAACCGCTCGCTGATCAGATCCTGGTGGGGCGAGAACGTATCGTAGGGCAGCGTCTCCCAGTCCGGGAACAGCGCGCAGCGCAGCCCGGGCGCGAAGAACGCCATTTCCTCGATGAGGCGCTGCGCATCGGTGGCGTCGGCCGTGACGATGGCGGTGGTGCGGCCGGCGGCCTTGTCGCGTTCGGCCAGGCGGGCCAGCAGCAGCGAATCGGCGCTGCCCACGGGGCGGGGCAGGGTGAAGCGTTTTCCGGGGGAGAGTTTGGGCAGTTCCATGCGGACGGTACGTGTCGTCGGTGGGCCCGCCGCACCCGTTGGGCGCAGAAAGCGCACGGGCTGTTTCGGGGGCAACGGAGCATTCTAGGACCTGCGCATGAACTCTGCCGGGCCCGCGCACGCGCTTGCCCGCCGCCGCCTGCGGCAGCGCCCAGGACGCAGTGGACGGTGCACCATCCCGCCCCTCCTAAAATGGCACCCTCATGACCATCGATCCGCTGCTGCAATCCTCGCTCGCCACGTCCCACGCCCCTCCAGTGGCGCCGGGGCGGTTCTGGGCGCTGGTGCCCTGCGCGGGCACCGGGTCGCGGGCGGTGGCAGCACCGCCTGCCGCGCCGGCGGGCTCCACCGTGTCGGCCTTCGGCGCGCTGGCTGCCGCGGCGGGCGAGCCAGCCGCGCTGCCACCCCTGCCCAAGCAGTACCACCTGGTGGCGGGCTACCCGATGGTCATGCACACGCTGGCGGCATTTGCGGGTGTGGGCCGCCTGGCCGGCATCTTGGTCGCCGTGGCGCCTGGGGATCATTTTCTGCAGGCCCACGCGCATCCCTCGTTCTTTGTGGTCGACTGCGGCGGTCCCACCCGCGCCGCCACGGTGCAGGGCGGGCTGGCAGCGCTGGAGGCGCGGGGCGCCCAGCGCGACGACTGGGTGCTGGTGCACGATGCAGCGCGCTGCCTGGTCACGGCCGAGCAGATCGACCGGCTCATCGACGTGTGCGCGCACGACAGCGTGGGCGGCCTGCTGGCGCACCAATTGGCCGACACGCTCAAGACATCGACCGACGGCCCGGGCGGCGTGCGCGTGTCCTCCACGGTGGACCGCAGCAACAAGTGGCTGGCGCAGACGCCGCAGATGTTCCGCATCGGCCCGCTGCAGGATGCCCTGGCGAAGGTGGGAACGAACGTGACCGACGAAGCCAGCGCGATGGAGGCGATGGGCCTGCACCCGCGCCTGGTGCCTGGCGGCGCGCAGAACTTCAAGGTGACCTACCCCGACGACTTTGCACTGGCCGAAGCCGTGCTGGCCCAGCGCGGCCACGGCACCACGCTGGCGCGCTTCGGCGGCGAGCGCGGGCAGGGCGCCACCGAGACGGGGCGCAAGACTATTTTTTGAAGCACATCGCGCGCGGATTCGCTGGTGCGAGACTCGGATTTATCAACGCAGCGGAACAGGAGCGGCTCACCAGCTCAGCCCTGCGGTTCTGGCGACGCGCTTGGCCGCAGGCAGTACGCACGTACGGCACGGCGGGGCAACGACGCCACAAGAGCTGGGTAAGTCGCTAACGAAAGGCACACATGAATTTCAGGATTGGAGAAGGTTGGGACGTGCATGCGCTGGTGCCAGGCCGCGCGCTGGTGATCGGCGGGGTGACCATCCCCCACACCATGGGTCTGCTGGGCCATTCGGATGCCGACGTGTTGCTGCATGCGATCACCGACGCCATTCTGGGCGCGGCGGGCCTGGGTGACATCGGCACCCATTTCCCGGACACCGACGCGCAGTTCCGCGGGGCAGACTCTGCCGTGCTGCTGGCGGAAGCCGCGCGCCGCGTGCGCGCGGCGGGCTACACCATCGGCAATGTGGACAGCACCGTGGTGGCCCAGGCCCCGCGCCTGGCTGCGCACATTCCCGGCATGCGCGAGTGCATTGCCAAGGCGCTGGCCATCGAGCCGGGCCAGGTGAATGTGAAAGCCAAGACCGCCGAACGCCTGGGGCCCGTGGGTCAGGGGCTGGCGATGGAAGCGCGGGCCGCGGCGCTGATCTACAAAGCCTGAGGCGCTGCGCGCCAAAACCGACGGCCGCTCGGTGTTGGACGGGTAATGTGACCGGGCGTTGTGCCTGCAGCATCAGCGTGCCGCTTCGACGACACGCACCAGGCCTTGTCACAGCATTCGGGTGCTTCAAGCGCAGTGACCGATATACGAGAGCCTACGGCGCCGGTGGTGAAAAAACTGGCGGGCGCGGTGCGCAACTGAGTCCGCCCCGTCGTCCCACCCGCCATGGCGAAGGAGGCACCGCCAGCGCCACCAGGAGGGTGCGGTGCCTTGCGCAAACAGTCGGCGGCCTTGCTGTCTGCCGTCACTCCATCGTGATTTTGGAGTTGGTCACGATGTCGCGGTACAGCGCAGCCTGGGGCTTGATGAAGGCCTTGAACTCGGACCCGCCCATGGGTGCCACGGTGATGCCTGCGTCCAGCAGCTTCTGGCGCAGCTCGGGCTGGGCCAGCGTCTCCTTCAGGGCCTTGTCGTATGCGGCCACGGTGGTGGCGGGTGTGCCAGCCTTGAGGAACAACCCCTGCCACAGCGGCAAAGCCATACCGGCGAAGCCGTCTTCCTCACCGATGCGCTTGACGTCGGGCAGTTGGGGTACGCGCACGGTGTCGGAGACCGACAGGGCCTTGATCTTGCCGTCCTTGAGGAATGGCATCGCGGTAGAGAGCACCAGCATGGCGCTGTCCACCTGGCCGCCCACCAGGTCGTTGGTGATGTGCGTGCCGCCGCGGTAGGGCACGTGCAGCATGGCGACCTTGGCCTGCTTGTTGATGAGCGCGCCGTACAGGTGCTGCATGGTGCCGATGCCCGGCGTGGCGAAGTTGATGCTGTCCTTGCCGCCCTTGCGCAGTGCCGCCACCAGGTCGGCCAGGCTGGCATAGGGGGCCGCCTTGGGCACGGCGAAGATCATGGGCACGGTGCTCATGCGGCCCACGGGCACCAGGTCGTTCTCCCAGTCGAGCTTGACCTTGGCGTTGACCATGGGCACCACGACCGTGTCGGTGCCGCCCATGTAGAGCAGGCTGCCGTCGGTGGGCCCGTTGAGCACGCGTTGAGCGGCCAGCATGCCGCTGGCGCCGGCCGCGTTCTCGACGATGACGGTGCGTGACAGGCGTTTGCCCAGTTCTGTGCCCACGACGCGCGCCACCAGGTCGGCGCTGCCGCCGGCCGAGTAACCCACGATGAGCGAGATGGGTTTGCTGTCGCCCTGGGCATGGACTGCAAGGCTGGGGGCCAGTGCGCCTGCTGCGATGGCGGCAGCTTGATTCAGGAGTTCTCTGCGTTGCATGGCATGCCTCCTGTTCAGAACGTGTGCTTCACGCCGAAATCGATCGCCGTGGTGCGTGTGAGCCCGTCGCGCTGGGCGGTACCCAGGTTGGTGTAGAGCAAAGTGCGCTTGCTCAGGTCGTACTGCAGGCCCACGCCGATCATCTGCGAATCGAGGTTCGTCGCTGGGTTGAGCTTCCCGTACATCACATAGGTGCGGCCGAAGCTCAGCGGCACCAGGGCCGAGACGCTGTAGGCAGTGGCATCGCCGTTGAGGCCGCCCTTGGCGCGGCTGACGCTGGCCTTGGCCTGCACCACGCCGAAATCGTATCCGCCCGCCACTAGTGCCAAGTGGGTGCTGGCGTCGAGCCGGTCAAATGCGGCGCCCAGCCACACCGGGCCGTTCTTGTACTGCAGGTTGCCCGAGGTGGCGTTGCTGCGTGTGCCCTCTCCCAGTGCTGCGGCAACCTCTGCGCTGACGCCCGCAATGGTGGGCGACTTGTAGCCGACCGTGTTGGCCCAACGGATGTTGGAGGCCTCCACCGTGGCGGCCACCGGCGTGTAGTTGGCATAGGTGTAGGCGGAGCCGAGCTGGCTCACATAGCTCCAGTAGGTGGGGTCGGCGTTCAGCGCCACGGTGTAGGCGGCCGAGTATTCGCGGCCCGCATACACCTCGCCCCAATCCTTGCTGCCCACGGCCACCACCGAGCGGCCCAGCCAGAACACATTGGGGTTGCTGGGCGCGCCGGTGTCGGCGGCAAAGCGGTGCTCCAGCTGAAAGCGCGAGTACAGGCCGCCACCCAGGTCCTCGCGCGCCGCAAAGCCCAGGCGCGAGGTGTTGCCGGCCTTGAGCGTCCACACCAGGGGCGTCACGCCGCGGCCGGGCAGCAGCGCGCCCGGCGTGGTGCCGCCGTTGGCGCGGGCCAGGCCCTGGTCGACGATCCCGTAGATGGTGAGCGAGGACTGCGCCTGCGCTGCACCGCAGGCACCAAGGCCGGCGAAGGCCAGTAACAGCGCGAGAGAGGTGGAGCAGGCGGGGGCACCTGCCGGGGAATACCTTGTCATGGACTTGTCTCCGATGGGATGGGGTTTGTAGCTGACAGTCAAATTGTATGTATTGATTTTTTGTAATGCAATACAATGCAACTCAATCGAAGGCGTGCCTGGTGCTATTCGATGCTGAATCTATTCAGATTTTTCTAATCAAATCAATACAATACAAGTGCAATCCAGGGACATACCCTAGGTTGTATGAACGGAGCACACATGGCGGTCGGAATGTTCGAATCCTTCATCACGGGCCACTGGTTCAGTGCCGAGGCCAAGGCCTTTTGGAGCGATGGCGCTACGCTGCAAGCCTGGCTGGACGTGGAGGCCGCGCTGGCCCGTGCGCAGGCCGAGCTGGGCGTGATCCCGTCCGAGGCGGCGCCCGTGATTGCCGCGAACGCCCGTGCCGAGCTGTTCGACCTGCCGCAGCTCGCAGAGGCCATCGCTTTTGCCCAGCACCCACTGGTCCCGGTGCTGCACCGCTTCGAGCAGTTGTGCGGCGAGCCGGCAGCCGGCTACATCCACTGGGGTGCCACCACGCAGAACATCTTCGACACCGCCAGCGCGCTGCAGATGCAGCGCACGCACGCGCTGCTGGCGGGGCACCTGGATGGCGCCATCGATGCGCTGGCCACGCTGGCCCTGGCGCACCAGGCCACGCCCATGGCAGGGCGCACGCATGGCCAGCATGCGCTGCCCATGACGCTGGGCTTCAAGCTCGCGGGCTGGGTGGACGAGCTCGACCGCAGCCGCCAGCGCCTGGCCGAGCGGCTGGCCACATGCTTCCCGGCCAGCATGGGCGGCGCCATCGGCACCTTTGCCGCCACCGGGCCGCTGGGGCCGGCGGTCCAGGCACGGCTGGCGGCGCAACTGGGGCTGCTGGCAGCGCCGCTGCCGCTGCGGTCGTCCTTCGACCGGGCAGGTGATTACCTGGCTGCGCTGGGCTTGCTCGCTGGCACGGCCCAGAAGATCGCGCAGGATGTCGTCTTTTTGCAGCGCACCGAGATCGGCGAGGTGGCCGAGGCGTTCCACCTGGGCAAGGTGGGCAGCTCCACCATGGCGCAAAAGCGCAACCCCTCCACCGCGCTGCTGCTGGTGAGCCTGGCACGCATGCTGCGCACCCGCGTGCAGGCCGCGCAGGACACGATGGTGCGCATGGACGAGGGCGATTCATCGGCCACCAACGTGGCGGACGCCCTGCTGCCCGAGATCGCCATCATCGCCGCCTCGGTCACGGAAACGCTGGCGCGCCTGGCCCGCGGCCTGGTCGTGGACGAAGAGGCGATGGCGCGCAATTTGGGGCTGACGCAGGGCCTGATCGCATCCGAAGCCGTGATGATGCGGCTGACCCAGCGCATGGGCCGGCATGAAGCGCACCGCCTGCTCTACGCGGCAGCGCAGCGCGCGCAGTCCGAGGGCGTGTCCTTCGTGGAGGCGATCCGTGCGCTGCCACCGTTTGACGGCGGTGCCCTGCCGGCCGACCTGCTGCGGGCGCTGGATGCAAAGACCTATGTGGGCGAGTCGGCGGCGCTCACGGTGCAGACGGTGGCGCGTGTGGCACCCGGCTGCTTGGAGCCAGTTCGCCGATGAGAGACCTCAGGCAGCTCGTGAACAGGTTGTCAGGCTAAAGCCGCCACCGATGTGCCCACGCGACGCACCACAGGCGTGAGGTGGATGCCGTAGGGCCTGTCGGCATCCGCCCAGCGCGCGGTAATGGCGCCGTGCAGGGCCTCCACCTGATCGGCCACGCTGCAGCCCACCACGTCGAAGAAATCGGCATGCTCGTTGGCCAGGTCGGTGCGGCCCAGCAGCACTACGCTCAGCTGCGCGGGCACGGCGATGCCGGAATGGGTCAGCAGGCGCTGAAACAGGGCACCGTCCTCGATGCCCCAGGCCACCAGCGCGGTGAAGGGCAGGGCGCCGCTGCCACCGGCGCTGGCCTGCAACTGCTGCACCAGCCGTGTGGCGTAGTCCTCGTGTGGGAGCTGGTCCTGGGTGATCTCGATCAGCTCCACGCCGGGCAGGGTGTGCTGCAGGCTGGCAAAGCGGCGCCGCCCGAGTTGCGTGGCCAGATAGGGGTGGGCCGTCGTGGCATAGGCGATGCGCCGGTGCCCTTGCTGCACCAGCTGTTCGATGGCGGCGGCCAGCGGTTCGCCCCATTCAGTGCCGACGGCCTCGACGTCGGCACCCACCAGGGCTGCGCCGTCAACGGCCAGCACCTCGCACTTGTCGCGCAGCGCGGCCAGCAGGGCAATGGGAATGGCCTTGAAGGTGGACTGCACCACGCAGGCATCGAAGCGCGGCAGGCCCTTGAGCACGGTGAGTGCATGGTCCGGGTCGTTGTACGACAGCTCCAGCACCCGGTGTCCTTCGGCCGCCAGGCGGCGCTGCAGCCCTTCCACCAGTACCCGGCCGCGCGCAATGCTGATGGAGCGGCGCAGCAGCAGCACCGATTTCACGGTGGGGAGGGCGGCGCCCGCCGCGTGAGCCCGGGGGCGCTCGCCGTCGGCCGGCGCTGCTGCGGCAGGGTGCGCGCCGGTGCCGCGGAAGTAGGTGCCACGCCCCACCTGCGAGTCGATCAGGCCCCGGTCCTTGAGACCCTGGAAAGCGCGCTGCACCAGCATCTGTGATGCGCCAAAGCGCTTCATCAGCTCGCGGATGGTGGGCAGTCGCTCGCCGGGTTGGGCCTTGTGGGCCAAGTGGTCGAGGAACTGGTCGAGGTCCGGCGGAGAGCTGGCGGTGCTGCGCATGATGTCAATACAATACACCACAAATTGCATGTGCCGCCTGGGCGGATGCGGCTATGCGCTTTCCCGCTCCACGATGGAAAAGCCGATGTCCACCACCGGCTCCGCCACGGACTTGCCGTCGGCACGGTCGGCGATCAACTGAGCCGCCATCTGCCCCATGCGCGTGCCGTCGATGCGCACGGTGGTGAGGCTGGGGCTCACCGTCTGCGCAAAGTCGATATCGCCAAAGCCCACTACGGCCAACCGGCCCGGCACGGTGATGCCGCGCACGCGTGCCTCGGTCAGCACACCCAACGCCAGCATGTCGGAGCTGCAGAACACGGCATCGATGTCCGGCGCGTCGGCCAGCAGTGCAGCCAGGCCGTCGCGACCGTCGGCGTGCGTGGTGGGGGACTTGCCCAGCCGCACCGCCGGCTCGCGCAGCCCCAGGCGCAGGGCCGCGGCCTGGAAGCCGCGGGCACGGCGGGCGGCGCGTTCGTCACCACCGCTGAGCAGCGCCAGGTGGCGCCGGCCCTTGGCGACCAGGTGCTCGCACACGGCGGCGCCCAGTGCTTCGTGCCGCAGGCCCACCAGCATGTCGATGGGGGTGTCGGTGAAGTCCCAAGTTTCCACGATGGGGATGCCCGATGCCATGAGCATGCGGCGCCCCTCGGGCGAGTGCATGACGCCGGTGACCACGATGCCGTCGGGGCGCCGGCCGACGATGGCGCGCAGCAGTTCGTCCTCGCGCGAGTGCGCATAGCCGACCTGGCCCACCATCACCTGAAAGCCGCGCAGTTCCAGCGCATCGGTGAGCGACTGCACCATCTCGCCAAACAGCGGCCCGGTCAGGGTAGGAACCAGCGCGGTGACCACATGGCTGCGCGCCGAGCGCAACCCCCCGGCCACCAGGTTGGGCACGTAGCCCATGTTGGAGACGGCCTCCTGCACGCGCACCCGCGTCGCCTCCGACACCTGGTGCGGTGTGTTGATGGCGCGCGAGACGGTGATCATCGACACGCCCGCGCGCTCGGCCACCTCCCGCAGCGTGACCGCAGGGCGGTCGCGCGGTGCGGGGGATGCTGTGGCGGGAGTGGGGGGGGCTTGCATGGTCGGAGTCTATCGACAAGCAGTATGGAATTGCCTCGTGGACGGGGTCGGCGGTGAGCCTGGCGCGACTCAGTGTGGCATTGGCCGGCGTAGCTGCCGCTGTGAGGGTCAGCGTCCAGAAAGCGTCCCCCAGGGTGATTTCCGCTGCCTGACTGTCTGCGATTTTGAATAAACATGGCTGCTACCGCTTGATGGTCAAGCGTTTTAAGCTATTAAAAATATAGCAAAGCATTTTTTGGGAGGCTTCACGGCATAGCCAAAGAGATCCCATGACTAAGGGTTAACCTTAGTATCGAATGATTTTGTTAACGTTAACATTTGGCTTGAAAAATGCAAATCGAGCGTATCTCCCAGGTACGTGCGGACGCGTCAAGGCGGTTGTATGACTTCTGCCGCGGCCGACGACGCTGCTGCTGATGCCTGTTTTTTTGCCATCTCCCACCCACCGATCTGATCTGACTGGATGACCATGAACCCGCAAGAACTCAAATCCATCATGGGCTCCGGCCTGCTGTCGTTCCCCATCACCGACTTCGACGAGCAGGGTGAATTCCGCCCCAAGACCTACATCGAGCGCCTGGAGTGGCTGGCCCCCTACGGCGCCAGCGCCCTGTTCGCCGCCGGCGGCACGGGTGAGTACTTCTCGCTGTCGGGCCCCGAGTACGGCCAGGTGGTCAAGACCGCGGTGGACACCTGCCGCGGCAAGGTGCCGATCATTGCCGGTGCCGGCGGCCCCACCCGCACCGCCATCGCCCATGCCCAGGAAGCCGAGCGTCTGGGCGCCCACGGCATCCTGCTCTTGCCCCACTACCTGACCGAAGCCGGCCAGGAAGGCCTGATCGAGCATGTGGCCCAGGTGTGCAACAGCGTGAAGTTCGGCGTCATCGTCTACAACCGCGACCGCACCAAGCTCACGGCCAATTCCCTGGCCATCCTGGCCGACCGTTGCCCCAACCTGATCGGCTTCAAGGACGGCGTGGGCAACATCGAGACCATGTCTTCGATCTTCATGAAGATGGGCGACCGCTTCTCGTACCTGGGCGGGCTGCCCACGGCCGAGGTCTATGCGGCTGCCTACAAGGCGCTGGGCACGCCGGTGTATTCGTCCGCCGTCTTCAACTTCATCCCCAAGACCGCGATGGAGTTCTACAAGGCCGTGGCGGCGGACGACACCGCCACGCAGCACAAGCTGCTCAAGGAGTTCTTCATGCCCTACCTGGCCATCCGCAACCGGGTGGAAGGCTATGGCGTCTCCATCATCAAGGCGGGCGCCAAGATCGTGGGCCACGACGGCGGCCCGGTGCGCGCGCCGCTGACGGACCTGCAGCCCAGCGAGATGGAAGAGCTCAAGGCGCTCATCGACAAGCTAGGCCCGCAGTAACCGCACTACGCGCCCAGCCCGACCCCATCCCGTTCCACGCAAGACCCGACCCAGGCCCCGCAGAGGGCTGTGTCAACCATCCAACTTCGGAGACATCCACCATGTTCATCAAGAAACTGCTGCTGACCGCAAGCGCGTGCAGCCTGGCTTTTGCTTTCGCCGCATCGGCCCAGACGGCCGCGCCCGGTACACCCGCAGCCTGGCCTGAAAAGCCCGTGACCATCGTCGTGCCGTTCCCGGCCGGCGGCTCCACCGACATGGTGGCCCGCGCCATGGCGCAGCACATGGGCGACAAACTGGGCCAGAATTTCGTGGTGGACAACCGCCCCGGTGCCACGGGCACGCTGGGCGCTGGCATGGTCAAGCGCGCGCCGGCCGATGGCTACACGCTGCTGGTGTCCTCGCTGGGCGCCTTCGTCGTAGCGCCGCACCTGCTCAAGAGCGTGCCGTACGACGCGCTCAAGGATTTCGACTACATCACCGTGCCGGTGCAGGCGCCCAACGTGCTGGTGGCCGCCCCTGGCCAGAAGGCGCGCACCGTGAAGGAAGTGATCGCCCAGCTCAAGGCCAACCCCGGCAAGGTGAGCTTTGCGAGTTCGGGCAACGGCTCGTCGGACCACCTCTCGGCCGAAGTGTTCTGGCAGCAAAGCGGCACCGAAGGCCTGCACATCCCCTACAAGGGCGGCGCTCCGGCCATCAACGACCTGCTGGGCGGGCAGGTGGAGTTCTCGTTCCAGAACGTGAACGCCGTGCTGCAGCACATCCGCGGCGGCAAGCTGCATGCAATCGCTGTGACCGGTGACAAGCGCAGCCCGGTGCTGCCCGACGTGCCCACCCTGGCCGAGGCCGGTGTGGCCGGTGCCGAGGTGTACTCGTGGCAAGGCATGGCCGCGCCCAAGGGCCTGCCGCCAGCGCTCAAGAAGAAGCTCTCGGACGCAGCCATCGCCGCCCTGAACGACCCGACCGTGAAGAAACGCATGCTCGACCAGGGCCTGGAGATCGTGGCCAGCACGCCCGAAGCCTTCACCGCTTACCAGGCGCGCGAATTCGCGCGCTGGAAGACAGTCATCGAGACCCGCAAGATCACTGCCGATTGAGCGCGACTCAAAAACCTCTTGTGGCGTTGTTGCTCCGTCTTGTCGTGCTCCTCGCATTGCCTGCGACGTAGCGCCTGGCCAGAACCGCTTCGCCGAGGTTTGTGAGCCGCTTTGACACGAAAGAACCGGGGGGCGCTCCCCCCATATTCCAGAACACCATGACCACCTCTTCCAACCCTTCTGCCGCCAGCACCCCCGTCGTCACTGAACTGCGCGTGGTGCCCGTGGCGGGCCACGACAGCATGCTCATGAACCTGAGCGGCGCGCACGGCCCGTTCTTCACGCGCAACCTGCTCATCCTGCGTGACAGCGCGGGCAACACCGGGGTGGGCGAGGTGCCCGGCGGCGAGAAGATTCGCCAGACCATCGAGGATGCGCGAGCGCTGATCGTGGGCCGCCCCATCGGGCACCACAACGCCGTGCTCAACGCCATGCGCGCGCAGTTTGCCGACCGCGATGCAGGCGGGCGCGGGTTGCAGACGTTTGATCTTCGCATCACCATCCACGCGGTCACCGCCGTGGAATCAGCCTTTCTGGACCTGCTGGGCCAGCACCTGAACGTGCCCGTGGCCGCGCTGTTGGGCGATGGCGTGCAGCGCGAATCGGTGCAGATGCTGGGCTACCTGTTCTACGTGGGGGACCGCCAAAAGACTGACCTGGCCTACCGCACCGAGCCCGGTGCCGACAACGACTGGTTCCGCCTGCGCAACGAGAAGGCCATGACCGCCGACGGCATCGTGCGCCTGGCCGAGGCCGCATACGAGCGTTACGGCTTTGCCGACTTCAAGCTCAAGGGCGGCGTGCTGCGCGGCGAGGAAGAGGTCGAGGCCATCCGCGCGCTGCACGAGCGCTTTCCGGAAGCGCGTGTGACGCTGGACCCCAATGGCGGCTGGCTGCTGAAGGACGCCATCCGCATCACGCGCGACCTGCACGGCGTGATGGCCTATGCCGAGGACCCCTGCGGCGCCGAAGGCGTGTTCTCGGGCCGCGAGGTGATGGCCGAGTTTCGCCGCGCCACGGGCCTGCCCACCGCCACCAACATGGTGGCCACCGACTGGCGCGAGATGGCCCACAGCCTGGCCCTGCAGTCGGTGGACATCCCCCTGGCCGACCCGCATTTCTGGACCATGGCCGGGTCGGTGCGCGTGGCGCAGATGTGCCAGGCCTTCGGCCTGACCTGGGGCTCGCATTCCAACAACCACTTCGATGTCTCGTTGGCCATGTTCACCCACGTGGGCGCCGCCGCCCCCGGCCGCGTGACGGCCATCGACACGCATTGGATCTGGCAGGACGGCGAACGCCTGACCAAGGAGCCGTTCCAGATCAAGGACGGCTTCATCCAGCTCCCCAAAAAGCCCGGCTTGGGCGTGGAGCTGGACATGGACGAGGTCGAGCGGGCCCACCGCCTGTATCTGGAGCACGGCCTGGGCGCGCGCGACGATGCGATCGCCATGCAGTACCTGATTCCGGGCTGGAAGTTCAACAACAAATCGCCGTGCATGGTGCGTTGAACGGTAGACGCTGGTGCGTCGTCACCCCGTCGTGTCGCACTCGCGGCATTGAGCAAAGCGTAAAGAGCCACCTCAGCCCAGGTGCGGCACGGCACAATGCAAAAAGCCCCGAAGTCCGGGGCTTTTTGCATTGGGGAAAGAGCGCCGATCAGGCCGTCCGGTCTTCGGCCCGGCGCCGGGGCAACTGGCGCTTGACGGACGGGCGTTGCAGCCGCTGCTTGGGGTCGGCGCCATCCGGTAGCCCTGTGGCGCGCTGCAACTGCAAGTGCGCCACCAGGCCGCCTGTGCTGGAGTTGGCCAGCGCGAAGATGCCGCCCATGCGCTGCACGGTCTTGTCCACGATGGACAGGCCCAGGCCCGCGCCCGCCGCTGCGGTGCGCGCCGAGTCGCCGCGGAAGAAGGGCTTGGTCAGGTTGGACAACTGCTCGGGCGGAACACCCGGGCCGTGGTCGCGCAGCTTGACCAGCACCCAGTTCTCGCGCCCCTTGGCGGCGATGTCCACGTTGGTGATGCCGGTGTCCTCCGCCTTGCCGTAGCGCCGCGCGTTTTCCAGCAGGTTGGAGATCACGCGCGCCAGTTCCACCTCGTCGGCCAGCACGTTCAGGTCCTCGGGGACCGACATCGTGATCTGCAGCTCGCGGTGGTCCTGCACGGCGTAGACGCACGACGACACCACGGCATGCAGGTTTACCGGGGTGAGCGTGACGTGGTCGGGCCGCGCGTAGTCCAGGAACTTGTCGATGGTGGCGTCGAGCTGCACGATGTCCGCCACCATGTGCTCGCGGGCGACCTCGTCGTTCACGCTCATCTCGGTTTCGAGCCGCAGGCGCGCCAGGGGCGTGCGCAGGTCGTGCGAGATGCCGGCCAGCATCACTGCGCGGTCCTGCTCCAGCTTGGCCAGCTTTTGCGCCATGCGGTTGAAGCCGATGTTGACCTCGCGGATTTCGCTGGTCACCACCTCTTCATCCAGGTGGCTGGCTGCGAAGTCGCCGTCCTTGACGCGGTTGGCAGCGTACGAGAGCTGCTTGAGCGGCCGGTTGATCAGCCGCGCGATGGCCGCAGCACCCGCCAGCGACAGGGCGCCCGCGGTGATGAGCCAGATCAGCCAGGTGCGGCCGCCAGCCGGGCTGAACCGCGAGCGGTCCATCAGCAGCCAGTTGGGGTCGCCGTTGATGTTGAAACCCACCCACAGGCCGGTCTCGCCGTTCACGTTCTGGGCCACGATGGTGTCGGGCCCCAGGCGCTGGGTGAGCTCGTCGGTGAGGCGGTTGCCCAGGGCCGTGCCTTCGAGCAGCTCGAACTTGTCCTTGGGCTCGCGCGGGAGGATGCGCACACCTTCCTGGTCCGCCATGGTCTTGATGAGCGAGACGCGTGCAATCGCATCCGAGTGCACCAGTGCAGCGCGGCTCAGGTTGACCAGCGATGCGATCTGCTGCGCCGTGTGCAGCGTGCGCGGCTCGAACTCCAGCGCCCGCAGCGTCTGCAGCCAGGCCAGGATACTGCCCACCAGCAGCAATGCCAGCAGGAAGAAGGTGCGCCAGAAAAGGTTGAGCCCCACGCGCGCGCGCTGCTCCCGCGCAAGGCGCAGGGCTTCGAGCGGCGCGGGGCTGGTGGCGTCGGGCGGGGCGGTCACGGATTGCCGGAAAGGGGGTCTCGGCTTGCCGTCATTCTTTCGCATGAAGAGGGGCTCAGCTGGTTCCGTCCGGCACGAACACGTAGCCCACGCCCCACACCGTCTGGATGTAGCGCGGCGCGGCCGCATCGACTTCGACCAGCTTGCGCAGGCGCGAAACCTGCACGTCCAGGCTGCGGTCGAAGGGCTCGAACTCGCGGCCGCGTGCCAGCAGGGCCAGCTTTTCGCGGGACAGCGGCTGGCGCGGGTGGCGCACCAGCGCCTTGAGCATTGCGAATTCGCCGGTGGTCAGCGGCAGTTCTTCACCATTGCGCTGCAGGGCGCGCGTGCCCAGGTCGAAGGTGAATGGGCCGAAGGTGACGACCTCGTTGTCGCCCGACGGGGCACCGGGGGCTTCCTGCGCGGGGCGGCGGCGCAGCACGGCGTGGATGCGGGCCAAGAGTTCGCGGGGATTGAAGGGCTTGCCCAGGTAGTCGTCGGCGCCCACTTCCAGGCCGACGATGCGGTCCACGTCCTCGCCCTTGGCCGTGAGCATGATGATGGGGGTGCGGTCATTGGCGGCGCGCAGGCGGCGGCAGATCGACAAGCCATCTTCGCCCGGCATCATCAGGTCGAGCACGATGATGTCCACCGTCTCGCGCAGCAGCAGGCGGTTCAGGGCCTTGCCGTCTTCAGCGACCATGACCTCGAAGCCTTCCTGCGTCAGATAGCGGCGCAGCAGATCACGGATACGGGCGTCGTCGTCCACCACGAGAACTTTGTCGGTGCGATTGGTTGTTGTGGCCATGTAGATCTCAAGTCCAATTTGTAACAGAGCCGATTCTGACCACTTGGAACGCCGAAGTTCGGGTTTTGGGGGGTGGTTTGACCAACTGTTACAAGTTTTGCCCAGCTTCGCACGCTGGTGCGCCGTGGTTCAAACGTGCTGCCATCCCGTGCGGTTATGGTGAAGCCCGCACATGCCCGCATGGAGGCTGTGTTTTGCCTTGAAGGACATTCAGACCATGAAAAAAACTACCAAAATGATAGCTGCCAGCGCTTTGCTGGCTTGCGCTGGAGCCGCTTTTGCTCAAACCGCTGCGCCCGTGCCCGAGCCGCGCAATGTGGTGCAGTTGTCGGCCACAGGCGCGGTCGAAGTGCAGCAGGACCTGCTGGTGCTCAACCTGGCCACCAGCAAGGAGGCAGCCGACGCAGCCACCGTGCAGACCCAGCTCAAGCAGGCGCTTGACACGGCCCTGACCGAAGCCAAGCGCAATGCGCAGCCCGGCCAGCTGGATGTGCGCACGGGCCCGTTCGGCCTGTACCCGCGTTATGGCAAGGACGGCAAGATCAATGGCTGGCAGGGCCGGGCGGAGCTGGTGCTGGAAGGGCGTGACTTTTCGCGCATCACCACCACTGCCGGCAAGATCCAGACAATGTCCATCAGCCAGGTGGCCTTCGGCCTGTCGCGGGAGGCGCGTGCCAAGGTCGAGGGCGAGGCCCAGACGCAAGCCATCGAGCAGTTCAAGGCGCGTGCGGCAGAACTGGCCAAGGGCTTTGGTTTCAGCAACTACAGCCTGCGCGAAGTGGCGGTCAACAGCAACGAGTCGATGCCTGGTCCTCGCCCGCGCATGATGGCTGCCGAGGCCAAGATGGGTTCGTTCTCGGATTCCGCGGTACCGGTGGAAGCCGGCAAGGCCCAGGTCATCGTGAACGTGTCCGGCTCCGTGCAGATGCGTTGACGGAACGGCCCGCCACCAGGCGTTGAAGGCGCGTGGGGGTGAAGCCAAATGGAACAAGGAAAAAGCGCCGGCCATCTTGGCTGGCGCTTTTTTTCTGGGACGGCGCCACGGCGCCCGACCCGCAGGCCTGCCGGGTTTACTGCGCGGCCCAGCCGCCGTCCATGTTCCAGGCCACGCCACGCACGTTGTTCGCGGCGGGGGAGCAGAAGAACACCGCCAGTTCGCCCAGCTCCTCGGGGGTGGTGAACTGCATCGAGGGCTCTTTTTCGCCCAGCAGCAGCTTCTTGGCGTCTTCGTTCGACAGGCCGTGTTCCTGCGCCTTGGCGTCCACCTGCTTTTGCACCAGCGGGGTGAGCACCCAGCCGGGGCAGATGGCGTTGCAGGTGACGCCCGTCGTGGCGTTCTCCAGCGCGGTGACCTTGGTCAGCCCGACGATGCCGTGCTTGGCGGCCACGTAGGCCGATTTCTGTGCCGAACCCACCAGGCCGTGCACCGAAGCCACATTGATGATGCGGCCCCAGTTGGCGCTCTTCATGCCGGGCAGCGCCAGGCGCGAGGTGTGGAAGGCGCTGGAGAGGTTGATGGCCATCACCGCGTCCCAGCGCTCCACGGGGAAATCCTCCACGTTGGCCACGTGCTGAATGCCTGCGTTGTTGACCAGGATGTCCACCCGTCCGAACTGCGAGGCGCTGTACTTCATCATGTCTTCGATGTCCGCCGCGCGGCTCATGTCGGCACCGTGGTAGGCCACCTGTATGCCTGCAGATTCGCCGGCGGCCAGCACTTCGGCGCGCGGGCCGTCCACATCGCCGAAACCGTTGAGCACGATGTTGGCGCCCTGGCGGGCCAGGGCTTTGGCGATGCCCAGGCCGATGCCGCTGGTGGAGCCGGTGACGAGGGCGGTTTTGCCTTTCAGCATGAGAGTCTCTCCCGAATGAATTACGATGCAACGCAGCTGATTATCAAGCGCTGCTCCCGGATTCCGCCCCCCATGATTGAACCTACGCTGAACTACGTACTGTGCCCCGGCCCTGCGGCCGCACCGGTGTCAGCAGGCGCAGCGCCTGCTCCTGCACAGCAGCATCGCATGGCGTACTGGGAGTGGAATGCGACGGGCGACCCCGCGCACCCGCACGTGATCGTCTGCGTGCATGGTCTTTCGCGGCAGGGGCGCGACTTCGATACCTTGGCCGCAGAGCTCGCCCGCCATGCGCGCGTGGTGTGCCCCGACGTGGTGGGCCGGGGCCGCAGCGACTGGCTGGCAGACCCCATGGGCTATCAGATTCCCCAATACGCCGCCGACATGCTGTCGCTGGTGGCGCGACTGCACCAGCAGGCACCCATCAGCACCCTGGATTGGGTGGGCACCAGCATGGGGGGGCTCATCGGCATGGGCATTGCGGGCCAGCCGGGCCTGCCCTTGCCGGTGCCAGTGCGCCGCATGGTGCTCAACGATGTCGGGCCCGTCATTCAGTGGCAGGCGCTGCAGCGCATCGGGCAGTACCTGGGGCAGATGGCCCGCTTTGAATCGGTGGAGCAGGCGGCCCAGGCGATGTGGGCGATCTCCACGAGCTTCGGGCCGCACACCGAGGCCCAGTGGCTCGATCTGTCGCGGGCGATGGTGCGGCCCCTGCCGGACGGTGGCGTGACGCTGCATTACGACCCCCAGATCGCCGTGCCTTTCAAGACATTGACGCAAGACTCGGCGGCTGCGGGCGAAGCGGCGCTCTGGCACCTGTACGACCACATCACGGCGCGCACGCTGCTGTTGCGTGGAGCACAGTCCGATCTGCTGTCCCGCGATACGGCGCAGGCCATGACGCAGCGCGGTCCCCGTGCGCATGTGGTGGAGTTCGAAGGCGTGGGGCATGCGCCCACGCTGGTGGCAGCTGACCAGGTCGCCGCCGTCACGGGTTTCTTGCTGGCAGCAGAAGGTGCGGCGGCGGAATGAAAACCAACCTTTCCGCTGCTGCGACCGCATCCCCCCAGCCAGACGCCGTTCCTCAGCTCATCGCGGCCACGGCGCACACGCTGCCGGAGCAGGTGAATGCGCTGGTGCGCGCAAGGGCCTTTGCCGAGCCGTTGATGGCGGGCGAAACCCTCGATTCGGGGGAGAACACGCTGGCCCATGCCGACGCCGTGGCGGCCATCCTCAAAGGCATCGGCGGCTCCGAAGCCATGCAGGCGGCCAGCTACCTGGTGCATGCCTGCATTCACCTGGCCAAGCCGCACGACGTGATCTCCAAAGCGTTTGGCGAGAACTTCGCCGCGCTGGCGGTAGAGACCACCAAGCTCATGCGGGTGCAGCAGCAGGCCCGCGCCGGGGACCGTGTGGATGGCCAGGCGCTGCAGACCGAGAACGTGCGCAAGATGCTGCTGGCCTTCTCGCGCGACCTGCGGGTGGTCATGCTGCGCCTGGCCTCGCGCCTGCAGACGCTGCGCTTTCATGCCGCCAGCAAGCGGCCCGTTCCGCCCAGCCTGGCGCGTGAGTCGCTGCAGGTGTTTGCGCCGCTGGCCAACCGCCTGGGCATCTGGCAGATCAAGTGGGAGCTGGAAGACCTGTCGTTCCGGTTTCTGGAGCCGGACACCTACAAGGAAGTCGCCCGTCTGCTCGACGAGAAACGCGGCGAGCGCGAGGTCTACATGGTGCAGTTGCGCTCGCGCGTCGAGGCCGACCTGCGCGCGCACAGCATCAGCGCCAGCGTGCAGGGCCGCCCCAAGCACATCTACAGCATCGTCAAGAAGATGCGCGGCAAGTCGCTCAACTTCGACCAGGTGCTGGACATCCGCGCGCTGCGCGTGGTCGTGCCCACGGTCAAGGACTGCTACGCGGCCCTCAGCTGGGTGCACCAGCAATTCAAGCCCATCGTCGAGGAGTTCGACGACTACATCGCCAAACCCAAGCCCAACGGCTACCAGTCGCTGCACACCATCGTGCGCGACGACAACGGCAAGCCCATCGAAATCCAGATCCGCACGCAGGGCATGCACGACCATGCCGAGCACGGCGTGGCGGCCCACTGGGCCTACAAGGAGGCCGGCAGCAAGGGCTATGCGGGCGTGTCCGCCACGGGCGAGTACGACGCCAAGATCGCCGTGCTGCGCCAGTTGCTGGCCTGGGAGCGGGACCTGTCGGGCACCACCGAGTCCAACAGCGGCCTCTTCGAAGACCGCATTTACGTGCTGACCCCCGACGCCGCTGTGGTCGAGTTGCAGCAGGGCGCGACCCCCGTGGACTTTGCCTATGCCGTGCACACCAGCGTGGGGCATCGCTGCCGTGGCGCCCGTGTGGATGGTGCCATGGTGCCACTCAACACCCCGCTGCAAAACGGGCAGACGGTCGAAATTTCCACCGTCAAGGAAGGCCGCCCGTCGCGCGACTGGCTCAACGCCGATCTGGGCTACCTGACCAGCCACCGCGCCAAGGCCAAGGTGCGCGCCTGGTTCAACGCGCAGGCCACGCATGAAACCATCGGCCGCGGCCGGGAAGCGGTCGAGAAGCTGCTGCAGCGCGAAGGCAGGACGGCCATGAGGCTGGACGACCTGGCGGCGCAGCTTGGGTTCAAGTCCGCCGACGCATTGTTCGAAGTGGTGGGCAAGGACGAGTTTTCGCTGCGCAACATAGAGACCGTGCTGCGCCCGCCCGAGCCGGTGCGGCAGCCCGACGACTACCTGCTGCTCAAGAAGACCCGCACCAACGAATCGGCGCCCAAGGGCGGCGTGCTGGTGGTGGGCATCGATTCATTGATGACGCAGCTGGCCAAATGCTGCAAGCCCGCGCCGCCGGATGACATCCGCGGCTTCGTCACCCGCGGAAACGGCGTGAGTGTGCACCGCGCGGACTGCAGCAACTTCCGCGAGATGGCGGCGCGCAGCTTGGAGCGGGTGATCGAGGTGGAGTGGGGCGTGCCCAAAACCGCCGCCCAGGCTGCCGTCTACCCAGTCGACGTGGCCGTGGAAGCCGCAGACCGCCAGGGGCTGCTGCGTGACATCTCGGAAGTCTTTGCGCGCGAGAAGACCAACGTGATCGGCGTGCAGACCCAGTCGGTCAAAGGCACGGCCTGGATGACGTTCACGGTCGAGGTCGCCGACTCGGGGCGTCTGAACAAGGTGCTGGGCATCGTGTCGGGTGTGCCGGGGGTGCGTTCGGCGCGTCGGCGTTGATGAGTGATGGCAGCAGCCTTGCAATGATTTCGCTGCACATTTCAAAACGCCTGTTTTTTATGGCTATAATCGTGGTCTAAACAACGACAGGCGCGTAGCTCAGCTGGTTAGAGCACCACCTTGACATGGTGGGGGTCGTTGGTTCGAGTCCAATCGCGCCTACCAAGTTTTCTTTTGAAGCAGACCAGGCTTCAATAATCTGAAAATTTGGCATACAAATTCAAGCCGCTCCCGCAGAGCGGCTTTTTTGTTTCCGGGATTCGAGTCGCATGGCACGTCGTCGAGCATGTCGCTCTCTGAGCCTGTCCCGTCCCGTCCCGTCCCGTCCCGTCCCGTCCCGTCCCGTCCCGTCCCGTCCCGTCCCGTCCCGTCCCGTCCCGTCCCGTCCCGTCCCGTCCCGTCCCGTCCCGTCCCGTCCCGTCCCGTCCCGTCCGTCTCGTGGTGACGGCCGTAACTCCTCGTGACGATTGGCTTTTGTCTGACAGTGCGGGGAAGGGCGGGAAGTTACCTTCTAGGCTCACACAGACTAAAGGGTTACATCATGAATCTCTCTACCAACCCACAGACTTCTGGCCACAACGTTGTAGACACTGATCCCGAGATGGGCATGTACGACATTCGCGTGTTCTGGCTGGCCGCCTTTGCGTCGGTGATGGCGGTCTTGATGGTGGCGTACTTCAAGATGGGCTACCAATTCTGAGTGCGTGAGCACGGAGTTGTGGAACAGTGTTGATCGACCGGGCCGTCCCCGGTCATACTGCTTCATCAACTCACGGAGGAACCCACATGGCCCAAGATTCGAACATCGCGCTGGCGCGCACATTGCACCAATCGTGTGTGCTGGCTTCGGCGCAGATCCAGGAGGCGCAGAGTCTTGCCACGGAGTTGTTCCCGTCCGCGGCCATCACCCGTGCGGACATTCTGGGAATCGCCCAGGTGATTGCGATCAATCATGCGGCCTTGACCAGTGGCGGTGCTCACACCAAATGAGGTACCGTGCAACGCGCGCCATGGGCCCATCAGCGACGCGCTTGCATCTGTAACTGTCTGCTGCGTCAAATAGACACTCCATCCCAAAGAAATGCCAGCCGTGAGGCTGGCATTTTTCCTTGCAGTCACTTCAATTGAAATGTGGAGGAGGGTCCTGCACCGGTGGGGTTCCGGGCTGGGCGGGTGGGTCTCCTTGCGGGGATTCCGGGGACCACGGTGGCGGGTTGTCGACGGGTGGGAATGGCGGGACAGGGGAGGGGGCTGGTGTTTCCATGGCGTCGTTCCTTGGGGTAGGGATAAAGCGTTCAAAACCTGACGTTAGGCGATGGCCGCGGGGCGTTCTGCCAGCCAACATGCCGACCTCGCTGCGGTGTTGTGATGACAACGCAAGGTCAACCCGCTGTGGGGGCCTGACGCGACGGCTCTGCGTGTGCCGATGGTGTGTGCAAGCTGGCTGGTGGCGCCTCGGGAATGCGCACCTGCGGCAGGCAGTCCGGATACTCCCGCTGGATAAAGGTGACCAGCGCTTCGCGAACCCTGCATCGCAGGTCGAACGCCAGCCCGGAGGACCGTGCCGAGACCAGCACCCGGATCTGGATGGTGCGCTCGGTGACGTCGGTCAGCTGCAGCACGTTCACCCGCTTGTCCCATTCGGGCGCGGTAGCCAGCACGCGCTGAAGCTCGGCCCGCAAAGGCTCCAAGGGCAGGCGGTAGTCTGCGTACAGAAACACCGTGCCCAGAATTTCAGAGCTCGTGCGCGTCCAGTTTTGAAAGGGGTGCTCGATGAACCACTGCAGCGGAATGATCAGCCGGCGCTCGTCCCAGATGCGCAGTACCACATAGGTGGACGTGATCTCTTCCACGCGGCCCCACTCGCCTTCGATGATGAGCACGTCGTCGATGCGGATGGGCTGGGCCAGCGCGATCTGCAGCCCTGCGATCATGTTGCTGAACACAGGCCGCGCCGCGATGCCCGCCACGATCCCCACCACGCCGGCCGATGCGAGCAGGCTGGCCCCCACCTGGCGCGCGCCCGGAAATGTCATCAGCATCAGCGCCACGCCGGCCATCACCACACCCGTCATGGCGGTGCGTGCCAGCACGCGCGCCTGGGTGGCGATGCGTCGGGCGGTGAGGTTGTCTTCGACGTCCGCAGGGTGGCGTGCCACGATGCCATTGGCCAAGGCCTGTATCGCCGTGATGGCCAGCCAGCAGGTGCCCGCGATGAGCGCCAGCCCGTTCAAATGCCGCACCCCTGCGATGTGCGGCAGGTCGTCGCTGGCGCCTTGCCAGACCGCCTGCAGTGCGATCAGCGGCAGCAACACGCACATGACAGGGATGCACGCCACCACCACGGTGTGCACCAGGGGAAGCGGGGTGGTCACCCGGCGCAGCACCACTGCGGCTATGCGGTGGGCGACAGCGGCCACCAAGGCCGCGGCGAGGGCGATGAGCCCTGTGGATGACCAGGGAGTGAGCGATGGAAACTCAAGCATCGCAAAGGCGCCGGAGGCAGCAGGCTGCAGGTGTGCTCAATGCCCGAAGGTGTGATCGCGTGATGGATAGGCCGGTGGATGGCATGCCTAGCGAATCCATTGCCGCTTGGGGCGTGGCGTGACGGTGACATCCACGCCCTTGTGCACCGCCGGCTTGCCGGTCGATGGGTCGACTTCCACCATGTCTTCCAGGGCGATCTTCTGGACTTCCGAATCGGTCTCGTTTTCCAGGTCCGCCAGGACGTTGCCGATTTCCTTCTCGGCCTTGTCGACTTTGCTTGTGGTGCTGTCAGCCATGGTGATGCTTTCCCGCGTGATGTGGTCTGGATGCATTGTCGGGAATCACCCGGCCTGGCCATGTCAGCCAAGACCGATATCGCCACGCCGTGCGCGCCATGCGGCGCGGCTTTCGCCCCATTAGGGTTATCCTGCGCCGCCTGCAGGGGTTCGACTTCTAGAATCTGCTGCACTGCAATACAAGGGGTACCACCCCGAGGAGTTCGTCGTGCCCGATTCGCAAAGCGCCGCTGCCGCCAAGTCTGCCCAGCGCGTGATCAAGAAATACCCCAACCGCCGCCTGTACGACACCAACACGTCCACCTACATCACCCTGGCCGAAGTGCGCCAGCTCGTCATGGACCGCGAGCAGGTGGTGGTGCGCGATGCCAAGACGGGCGATGACCTGACCCGCAGCATCCTGCTGCAGATCATTCTGGAAGAAGAGGCCGGCGGCGCCCCGATGTTCACCGAGGCGGTACTGGCCAACATCATCCGGTTCTATGGCCATGCGATGCAGGGCTTCATGGGCGCCTACCTGGAAAAGAATGTGCAGGCCTTCACCGACATCCAGGCCAAGCTGGCCGAGCAATCGCAGAGCGTGACGCCCGAAATGTGGGCCCAGTTCATGAGCCTGCAGTCGCCGATGATGAAGGGCATGATGGGCAACTACGTCGAGCAGTCGCAGTCCATGCTGACGCAGATGCAGGAGCAGATGCAAAAGCAGACGGAGCAGATGCTGGGGGCGTTTGGAATTAAAAGATAAGACCCCCTGAGCCGCTGCGCGGCTTCCCCCAAGGGGGACGCCTCCGGTGGACCGGCGCAGCCGGATCCACGGTGGCACTGGCCTGAATCGTGCCCGTTTTAAGCATCCCCTGGCAGCGTAAATCCTGCGATGGAGGGATACCTTCACCGGTGCAACGCCGGAACTGGGACAATACGGGGATGAGCGAAGTACTCTCCCCCACGAAAACACCCAAAGTCGGCTTTGTATCCCTGGGATGCCCGAAGGCTTTGACCGACTCCGAACTCATCCTCACGCAACTGAGCGCTGAGGGTTACGAGACCTCCAAAACCTTCCACGGCGCCGATCTGGTCATCGTCAACACCTGCGGCTTCATCGACGATGCCGTCAAGGAGAGCCTGGACACGATCGGCGAGGCCCTGGCCGAGAACGGCAAGGTGATCGTCACCGGCTGCCTGGGCGCACGCGCGTCCGAGGGCGGTGGCAACCTGGTGCGCGAGATGCACCCGAGCGTGCTGGCCGTGACCGGCCCGCATGCGACGCAGGAGGTCATGGATGCCGTCCACCTGAATCTGCCCAAGCCGCACGACCCTTTCGTCGACCTGGTGCCGGGCGGCTTCGGCATTGCGGGCATCAAGCTCACGCCCAAGCACTACGCTTACCTGAAGATCAGCGAAGGCTGCAACCACCGCTGCACGTTCTGCATCATCCCGTCGATGCGCGGCGACCTCGTCTCGCGCCCCGTGGGCGATGTGCTCAGCGAGGCCAAGGCCCTGTTCGCGGGCGGCGTGAAGGAGCTGTTGGTGATCAGCCAGGACACCTCGGCCTATGGCGTGGACGTGAAGTACCGCACCGGTTTCTGGGACGGCAAGCCCGTCAAGACCCGCATGCTGGAGCTGGTGCAGACGCTGGGCGAGATCGCCGAGCCCTACGGCGCCTGGGTGCGGCTGCACTATGTGTATCCCTACCCGAGCGTGGACGAGGTGCTGCCGCTCATGGCCACGGGCAAGGTGCTGCCGTACCTCGACGTACCGCTGCAGCACAGCCACCCCGATGTCCTCAAGCGCATGAAGCGCCCGGCCAGCGGCGAGCGCAACCTGGAGCGCATCCAGCGCTGGCGCGAGGTGTGCCCCGAGCTGGTGATCCGCAGCACGTTCATTGCGGGCTTTCCAGGCGAGACCGAAGACGAGTTCCAGCACCTGCTCGACTTCGTGCGCGAAGCGCAGATCGACCGCGCAGGCTGCTTTGCCTACAGCGACGTGAACGGTGCCGCCGCCAACGAGCTGCCCGGCATGCTGCCGATGGAAGTGCGCGAGGAGCGCCGCGCCCGCTTCATGGCCGTGGCCGAAGAAGTCTCCATCGCCAAGCTGCAGCGCCGCGTGGGCGCGACCATGCAGGTGCTGGTGGACCACGCCCCCGCGCTGGGCAAGAAGGGCGGCCGGGGCCGCAGCTATGCCGATGCGCCCGAGATCGACGGCGTGGTGCACCTGCTGCCGCCCGAGAAGATCAGCAAGCAGCTGAAGGTGGGCGAGTTCACCCGTGCGCGCATCGTGGGCACGCAGGGGCATGACCTGGTGGCCGTGCCGGTGTGACGATCGCCCGGGCTGTCTGATTTGCTATGGTTAAATAGCTGCCAGCGCTTGCCCACCAAGCGCTGGATCAGAAAAAGCCGCACACAAAACAAAAAAGGCTTCCCGAGGGAAGCCTTTTTTGTGGGCCGAAGCGAAGCTGCGCTGAGCTGAGGGCAGCTTCGGGCGTTCAGACGCGCTTGCGGTATTCGCCGGTGCGGGTGTCGATTTCGATCTTGTCGCCTTGGCTCACGAACAGCGGCACGGGCACTTCAAAGCCGGTGGCGATCTTGGCGGGCTTGAGCACCTTGCCGGACGTGTCGCCCTTGACGGCGGGTTCCGTCCAGGTGATTTCGCGCTCGACGCTGGTGGGCAGTTCGACCGAGATGGCCTTGCCGTCGTAGAACACCACTTCGAGGGACATGCCGTCTTCCAGGTAGTTCAGTGCGTCGCCCATGTTTTCGGCTTCGACTTCGTACTGGTTGTATTCAGTGTCCATGCAGACATACATGGGGTCGGCGAAGTAGGAGTAGGTGCACTCCTTCTTGTCCAGGATCACGTTGTCGATCTTGTCGTCGGCCTTGAACACGTTTTCGGTGCCGAAGTTGCCGATCAAGCTCTTGAGCTTCATGCGCACGGTGGCTGCGCCGCGGCCGCCACGGGCGTATTCGGTCTTCAGGACAACCATGGGGTCCTTGCCGTGCATGATCACGTTGCCGGCGCGGATTTCTTGAGCGATTTTCATAGCGAGTTGCTTGGGTTGGGGCCGCTCAACGCGCGGGCCGGTGGCTTTCAGCTTTCTCTGGGAAAGGCAGAAGGCGCGCCGTGCCGATGCATGTTCCGCGGCGGGAATGCGCAAGCGCTGTGCACCGATGTGCCGCACCTGTTTTGCGCAAAGCCTTGGATTTTACCGTTTTTCGGCGACAAAGCCCAAAAGTTGCGTGACGAGGTGATCCTGACTCAGCAGCCGGGCACGCGCGGCCCGCACGCAGGCGGTCCATTCAGCGTGGGTGGCCGTGTCGGGCACGACCAGCGCGGTGTCGTCCACGGCGTTCCAGGCCGCATGAAAAGCCCGCAATGAGGGCGGCGCGTCCAGCCAGTCCAGGAACGCCCGCAGCTTGTCGTGGTGGGCGTTGTCGTGCTGCGGGTAGATGTGCCAGACCAGCGCCTGTCCGGCCCACAGGGCGCGCACCAGCGAATCCTCTCCGCGCACCAGGTTCAGGTCGCAGGCCCAGAGCATGTGGTCGAAGGCCGGCTGGGGGCGGGCCGGCAGGTATGCAATGGATAGCTGCTCGCGCTCATCTGGCAAGCGCTGCGGCCCGTTTTCACCCTGGATGCCGGCAGCCAGCGCGGCGTGCACCGCTGCTGCCGGACGACCCGGGGCGACCAGCAATTGCACGCGCTGCGCATCGACCCGCCGGGTCAGTTGCTGCAGCAGCGCCGGCAAGGCCGGGGGCTCGTAGCAGAACAGCGAGATCCAGCAGGCATCGGCCCCGTCGGCCCCGTCTGCAGGCGCCGAGCCCGTGGCGGCTGCGTGCGCCGCCCGCCAGGCGCTGCGGTCGAACGCATCGTGCCGGTCCATCAGGTCGTCTTCGCGCAGCAGGCCGCCGGTGGCGGGCGTGAAGCCGGGGTAGAAGAACCAGCGGGTCCACCCCGCCGCGGGGCCCGACATGATCAGCGACGGCAGGCGGTGGTTGCGCTCCACATAGCCTTCCGCCGAAAGGTACTCAAGGTTGATCCACACAGGTTTTTGGCCGCTACCGCTTGCTGAGAGCGCGCTGTAAGCTATGAATTCAGGAGCAATTTCGCACCCGAAGGCCTCCACCATCACATCGGGCGCACGCTCGGCGGCTGCGGGCGGCGGGGCATGCCAGTCGCGCACCTCCACGCCGGGGCACCCGCCGGGCGCCATCCACGCAAGGGCCGAGGCATCGTCCACCCACAGGCGCACCTGCTGGCCGTGGGCTGCCAGTTGCGTGGCCAGGCGCCAGCACACGCCGATGTCGCCGAAGTTGTCGATGACACGGCAAAACACGTCCCACTGCAGGGCGCGCAGGGCGGGATCGGCAGGCAAGGTGGGGGGTTGGGACGAGATCATCGGTGCCGCCTCATCCCGCGCGCAAGTGGTCCACCAGCAGCCGTGCCACGCTGGAGAGTGATTCTTCCGACCGCACGCACAGCACCAGCTGGCGGTGCGCCCAGGGCTCGTCCAGTGTCACGACGCGGATCGGCTGCGTGCCCTTGTACAGGGCGGCGCTGCCGCGCGGCATCACGCCCACGCCCAGGCCGGCGGCCACCATGAGGCACAGGGCGTCGTAGCTGGTGACCTGCATGCGCAGCCGCAGCGGCAGGCCGGCCTCGGACGCGGCCCGGGTCAGCTGGTTGTTGATGGCGCTGCCGGGGTGCGCGCCGACAAAGTCGTAGGGCAGGGCGTCGGCCAGGCGGGCACTCTTGCGGCGTGCCAGCGCATGGCCCGTGGGCACCAGCAGCACCAGCTCATCGGTGCGGTAGGGTAGCTGCACCACCCGGTCGCCATACTGGCCCTGGTTCAGGATGCCCACGTCGGCCGCGTTCTCGGCCACCGACTGGGCTATCGACGTGCTGATCTGCTCCTGCAGCCGCACGTCCACCTGCGGGTGCAGCGCCATGAAGCTCTGCAGCTGCGCAGGCAAGAACTGCGTGATGGCCGAGATGTTGGCCACCACGCGCACATGGCCGCGCACGCCGGCGCCGTATTCGCGCATCTGGCTGGCGATGCCGTCCAGGTCGTTCAGCACGCCGCGCGCCAGGTTCAGCAGCGCGTAGGCGGCCGCGGTGGGCTCGGTGCCCTTGTTGCTGCGGGTGAACAGCTCCACGCCCAGCGTGCCCTCCAGGTCGGCCAGGCGCCGGCTCACGGCCGAGGCCGCCAGGTGCTCGCGCGCGGCGGCGGCGGCGATGGTGCTTTCTTCCATCACGGCAACGAAGAGGCGCAGGGAGACGGGGTCGAGCTTCATGGCGGTGCGGGTGGGCGGGGGTGTCGATGGTAACGCTGGTGCTCCGCCACCATGCCGGTTTGCGATGGCAGCTTCGTGCATCAGCGTTTTGCAGACGGGCAGGCTGTGCGCATCATTCGCGCCAACGTACAGAGAGCCACGCCCGGCGCTGGCCCATACACCCGCCGTTCGGACTGAGCTTGGCGAAGCCGTACTCTGCGCCGCGCTTCGACAAGCTCGGCGTGAACGGGCGGGGTTGTTGGGGCGCGTGGCGCGTCGTGCATTCACCCTCGAGGAGACACCTATTTCCATGGATTCACCCTTTTCGTCGTCCGCCCTGCACGGCGTGCGCGTGATCGAGATGGGCCAGTTGATCGCCGGCCCTTTCTGCGGCAAGACGCTGGGCGAGTTCGGCGCCGAGATCATCAAGATCGAAGCCCCGGCCGACCCCGAGCGGCCCGGCGTGCCCGGCGGCGACCCGCTGCGCAACTGGCGCCTCATCAAGGAGGGTACGTCGGTGTGGTGGCAGGTGCAGTCGCGCAACAAGCGCTCGGTGGCGCTGGACCTGCGCCAGGCCGAGGGCCAGGATATCGCCCGCCGCCTGATCGCCGAGGCCGACGTGCTGATCGAGAACTTCCGCCCCGGCACGCTGGAGGGCTGGGGCATGTCGCCGGACGAGCTGCACGCGCTCAACCCGGGCCTCGTGATCCTGCGCATCTCGGGCTACGGCCAGACCGGCCCCTACCGCGACCTGCCGGGCTTCGGCGTGATCGGCGAGGCCATGGGCGGTCTGCGCCACCTGACGGCCGAGCCCGGCCGCGTGCCGGTGCGCGTGGGCGTGTCCATCGGCGACACGCTGGCCGCGCTGCACGGCGCCATCGGCGTGCTGACGGCGCTGTACCACCGCAAGGTCAACGGCGGACAGGGCCAGGTGATCGACGTGGCGCTGCACGAGGCGGTGTTCAACGTGATGGAAAGCCTGATCCCCGAGTACAGCGCGTTCGGCGCGGTGCGCGAGGCCGCGGGCAGCGCACTGCCCGGCATCGCGCCCAGCAACGCCTACCCCTGCACCGACGGCTGGGTGCTGGTGGCCGGCAATGGCGACAGCATCTTCAAGCGGCTGATGGCGGCCATCGGCCGGCAGGACCTGGCCGACGCGCCTGATCTGGGCAGCAATACAGGCCGCGTGGCAAGGGTGGCAGAAATCGACGCCGCCATCGGCAGCTGGACCGCCGCGCGCTCGGTGCAGCAGGTGATGGAGACGCTGGGCGGTGCCCGCGTGCCCGCGGGCAAGGTCTACACAGCCCGGGACATTGCCGAAGACCCGCACTACCAGGCCCGCGACATGCTGCTGACCCAGCAGACGCGCGACGGCTACAGCGTGCAGGTGCCGGGCATCGTGCCCAAGCTCTCGGGCACGCCCGGCAGCATCCGCAGCAGCGCGCCGCACCTGGGCGACGACACCGATGCGGTGCTGGCCGAGGCCGGTTTGACGGCAGAGCAGATCGGTCTGCTGCGCAGCAAGGGAGTGATCCAATGACCACCACTACCCGTTCGACCGGCGCCAGCGTCTGGCAGGGCCATGGCCGCCGCATCCACATGCAGGAGGTCGGCACGCGCGACGGCCTGCAGATGGAGCAGGCCTTCGTGCCCACCGACGACAAGATCGCGCTCGTCAACGCGCTGTCGGCCACGGGCCTGGCCAAGATCGAGGTCACCTCGTTCACGTCGCCCACCGCCATCCCCGCGCTGCGCGATGCAGAAATCGTGATGCGCGAGATCGAGCGGCGCCCGGGCGTGGTCTACACCGCGTTAGTGCCCAACCTGCGCGGTGCCGAGCGCGCCATCGAGGCGCGCACGGACGAGCTGAACCTCGTGATGTCCGCGAGTGCCACGCACAACATCGCCAACCTGCGCATGACGCAAGAACAATCGTTCGCTGCGCTGGCCCAGGTGGTGGCCGTGGCCCAGGCTGCGGGCGTGGCGGTCAACGTGTCGCTGTCCTGCGTGTTCGGCTGTCCCATGGAGGGCGACGTGCCCGAGGCTGCGGTGCTCGGCTGGGTGCAGCGGTTCGTGGACCTGGGCGTGGGCGGCATCACGCTATGCGACACCACGGGCATGGCCTTTCCCACCCAGGTGGCGCAGATCACGGCGGCGGCGCGTGCGCGCTGGCCGGGCGTGGACTTCACGCTGCACTTTCACAACACGCGCGGCATGGGGCTGGCCAATGTGCTGGCCGCCATCGATGCGGGCGCGGACCGGTTCGACGCATCGCTGGGCGGGCTGGGCGGCTGCCCCTATGCGCCGGGCGCCAGCGGCAATGTGTGCAGCGAAGAGATCGTGCATGCGCTCGGCCTCATGGGCTACGACACCGGCGTGGACCTGGCCGCGCTGGTGGAAGCGGCGGAACGCCTGCCAGGGTTGATCGGGCACGACATCCCGAGCCAGATCGTGAAGGCCGGCGCCCGGCTGCACCTGCACCCCGTGCCTGCAGATTTCGATGCCATCCGCGACCGGGCGCTGCAGCGCGAGCGCGGCGGAGCGTGACCTGATTTGATCTGACCGCGGCAAAGACCACAACACAACGACAGGAGACAACCATGCCCCAAACCAACACCTTCCACCGCCGACACGCCGCCCTGTTGCTGGGCGCGCTCGTGGGCGCCATGGCGTGCGGCGCGCCGCTTGGCGCGCACGCACAAGACAAGTTCCCATCCAAACCCATCACGCTGGTCGTGCCCCAGGCCGCCGGCGGCGCCAACGACGCCATCGCCCGCGTGCTGGCCCAGCGCCTGTCCGAGCAGATGGGCCAGAGCGTGGTGGTGGACAACCGCCCCGGCGCAGGCGGCACGCTGGCCACCGCGGGCTTGGCGCGTGCCAAGCACGACGGCTACACCCTGCTGGTGACGGCCGACAGCGCCCACGTCATCGGCCCGGCGCTGTACAAGAACGCGGGCTTCGATGCGGTCAAGGACTTCGAGCCCGTGGCGCCCATCGCCACCGCCGGCTACGTGCTGGTGGCACACCCATCCTTCCCGGCCAAGAACGTGGCCGAGCTGATCACGCTGGCCAAGGCCAGCCCCGGCAAGTATTCGATCGCGTCGGCGGGCAACGGCACGCTGAATCACCTGATCGGCGAAATGCTGCAAAAGGCCGCGGGCATCCAGCTGCAGCACATTCCCTACAAGGGCTCGGCCGCGGCAGCGACCGATGTGGTGGGTGGGCAGGTGCCGCTGTCGGTGCAAAGCCTGCCGTCGGCCATTGCGTTCATCAAGGCCGGCAAGCTCAAGGTGCTGGGCGTGGTCAATGAAAAGCGCGTGGCGGCCTTGCCCGACGCGCCCACCATCGGCGAGACCCTGAAGGGCTTCGGCCAGGCGCCCTGGTACGCGATGTTCGCCCCGGCCGGCACACCCGCGCCCGTGGTGGCGCAGCTGCAGGCCGAAGTGGCCAAGGCGCTGGACCACAAGGACGTGGTCGACAAACTCGCCGCCGTGGGCTGCGAGCCCTTCAAGGGCACGCCGGCCCAGCTCGGCGCGCTGGTGCGCGACGATCTGGTCCGCTGGCAGCGCGTGGTGAAGGAGACCGGCGCCACGGTGGATTGAAACGCCGACCGCCGGCCGGCACGCGCGCATGTTGCGTCGGCATCTTTGAACTCGAACCCACCGTTCGGGTTGAGCTGGTCGAAGCCCTGCGCGGCGCTTCGACAAGCCCGGCGTGAACGGTTGCAGTTGATAGGCGCCGACTCGATCGTGGGCCCCCGTCAGCGACACCATTTCTTGACAGTCACAACAACGGAGACAAAACCTTTATGACCACCTTCTCTCGCAGGCCGTTCACGGCACGGGCCGCCCTGGGCGCCACCACCCTGGCCATCTTGGCGCTCGGTGCATCCTCTTCTGCCTGGGCCCAGGGGGCCTACCCCAGCAAGCCCGTCACCATGGTCGTGCCCACCGCAGCCGGTGGCACCACCGACCTGTCGGCCCGCATGCTCGCCCAGGCGCTCACGCCGGTGCTGGGCCAGTCCGTGGTGGTGGACAACAAGGGCGGCGGCAACGGCAGCATTGCGGCGGCGGCCGTCAAGCGCGCCGAGGCCGATGGCTACACGCTCTTGATGCAGTACTCGGGCTACCACGTGATCTCGCCCCACCTGACCAAGCAAAAGCAGTGGGAGCAGGGCGACTTCCAGCCCCTGGCCAACGTGATCTCGGCCCCGCAGATCATCGTGGTGCGCAACGACCTGCCGGTGAAGACGCTGGCCGAACTGGTGGCTTATGCCAAGGCCAACCCGGGCAAGCTCAACTACGCGTCGTCGGGCAATGGCTCGCTGCAGCACGTGACCGGTGCCATGCTGGAGCAGCAGGGCAGCATCAAGATGGTCCACGTGCCCTACAAGGGCACCGGCCCCGCGCTGCAGGACCTGCTGGGCGGCCAGGTGGACCTGACCTTCGGCACCGCGCCGCCCTTCATGCCCCACATCGCCAGCGGCAAGCTGCGGGTGCTGGCCGTCACCGGCAAGGAGCGCCTGCCCAGCCTGCCCGATGTGCCCACCACCGCCGAAGCCGGTTACCCCAAGGTGGACGCGACCTCCTGGTTTGCGGTGTTCGTGCCCGCCGCCGTGCCCAAGCCCCTGGTGGACAAGCTCACCGCCGACATCCGCACCGTGGTGCAGAGCGCAGCGTTCAAGCAAAAGGCCCAGGAGCAGGGCGCCACTGCCGACTACCAGAGCCCGCAGCAGTTGGGCGACAAGGTCAAGGCCGATTTGGCGGGCTGGGCCGGTGTGGTCAAGACGTCGAAGATCGAAGCTGAATGATGTGAGCTGAAAATGGCTGCCGTCGCTGGATAGGAAAGCGCTGGTAGCTATTATTTTCATAGCGATCGGATGTGGGGCCACAATACGCGCCATGTCTGATGTGCATTCCGAAGAACTGTTGGCGCAGGTGGCTGCGCTGCCCGCGCTGCCCGGTGTCTACCGCTATTTCGACGCCCAGGGCGCGCTGCTGTACGTGGGCAAGGCCCGGCACCTCAAGCGCCGCGTGTCGAGCTACTTCACCAAGAACCATGGCGGCACGCGCATCGGCCACATGGTCAGCAAGATCACGCGCATGGAGACCACGGTGGTGCGCTCCGAGGCCGAGGCGCTGCTGCTCGAAAACAACCTCATCAAGACGTTGAACCCCAAGTTCAACATCCTGTTCAGGGACGACAAGAGCTATCCGTATCTCAAGATCACCGGCGTGGCCGGCGGTGCTGCGCGCGGCGAGGCGCCGGGGCAGGTGTTTCCACGCATGGCGTACTACCGCGGCTCGGTCGACAAGAAGCACCGCTACTTCGGGCCGTACCCCAGCGCCTGGGCGGTGAAGGAAACCATCCAGCTGCTGCAGAAAGTCTTCAGGCTGCGCACCTGCGAGGACACGGTGTTCGCCAACCGCACGCGGCCCTGCCTGCTGTACCAGATCAAGCGCTGCACGGGCCCCTGCGTCGACCTGATCTCGCCCGAAGCCTATGCCTCGGACGTGCAGCATGCGGAGGCGCTGCTGCGCGGCGAGACGCAGGAGGTGCTGCAGGCCATGGAAAAGCGCATGATGGCGCACTCCGACAAGCTCCAATTCGAGCAGGCCGCCGAGGTGCGCAACCAGATCCAGGCCCTGTCGCGCGTGCTGCACCAGCAATCCATCGAGATCGCGGACGACAAGGACGTGGACATCCTGGCGGTGCGGGTGCAGGGCGGCCGTGCCTGTGTGAACCTGGCCATGGTGCGCGGTGGCCGCCACCTGGGCGACCGGCCGTACTTCCCGGTGCATGTGGAAGACGCGGCGGCCATCTTTGCCGAAGAGGCCGAGGACGATGCCGCCGACAGCACGGCGGCGGCCCCGGCGCGGCCGGTGGAAGTGCAGGTGCTGGAGGCCTTCATCGCCCAGCACTACATCGGGGTGCCGGTGCCGCCCCTGCTGGTGACGAGCGAGCCGGTGGACAAGGCGCTGATGGAAGCCCTCACCCAGCAGTCGGGCCTGCGCGTGACGGCGGTGCACCAGCCGCGCGAGCAGCGCCGCGCGTGGCTGGACATGGCGCAAAAGAACGCCAGCCTGCAACTGGCCCGCCTGTTGGCGGAGGAGGGCTCGCAGCAGGCCCGCACCCGTGCACTGGCCGAAGCGCTGGACCTGCCGCCCGAGGACCTGGACCAGCTCACCATCGAGTGCTTCGACATCTCGCACACGGCGGGCGAATCCACGCAGGCATCGTGCGTGGTGTTCCACCACCACAAGATGCAAAGCAGCGAGTACCGCCGCTACAAGATCGAAGGCATTACCGGCGGCGACGACTACGCCGCCATGCGCCAGGTGCTCACGCGCCGCTACAGCAAGGTGGTGGAGGCCGCGCGCGAAGCCGGGGGCATCGACTTTGCCGCCGCCCCGCCGCCCGACACCGAGGCCGCTGTGGGGGCCGTCAAGCCCAAGGGCGTGGCGCGCCTGCCCGACCTGGTGCTGATCGACGGGGGCAAGGGCCAGGTGGGCGTGGCGCGCGAGGTCTTCACGGCCCTGGGGCTTGACCTCACGCGCATCGTCGGCGTCGAGAAAGGCGAGGGCCGCAAGGTCGGCCTGGAAGAGCTGGTGTTTGCCGACGGCCGCGAGAAGGTCTACCTGGGCAAGGATTCGGCCGCGCTCATGCTGGTGGCGCAGATCCGCGACGAGGCCCACCGCTTCGCCATCACCGGCATGCGCGCAGCGCGCGCCAAGGTGCGGGTGGGCGGCGGGCAGCTGGAGGAGATTGCCGGCGTGGGCCCCAAGAAGCGTGCGCGGCTGCTGCAGCGCTTTGGCGGCGTGCGCGGCGTAGCGTCGGCCAGCGTGGAAGACCTGGCCACGGTGGACGGCATTTCGCGCGAGCTGGCGGAAGAGATCTACCGGGCGCTGCGCTGACCTGGAGCGTTGCTGCACGATCACATTGGCCGTGCAGGCGGTGCGTGCATGCAACGCGGCGCGTGGGGCCACCCCGGGCCGTGACACAATCGCCGCCATGTTCTGGACGATCCCCACGCTGATGACCTGGACGCGCATTGTCGCGATACCTTTGATCGTGGGGGTGTTCTATGCGCCGCTGGATCCTGCCACCCGCAACCTCATCGCCACGGTGATGTTCGTGGTGTTCGCGGCCACCGACTGGCTCGACGGCTACCTGGCGCGCAAGCTCAACCAGACCTCGTCCTTCGGCGCCTTCCTCGACCCCGTGGCCGACAAGTTCCTGGTCTGCGCGTCGCTGCTGGTGCTGGTGCACCTGCAGCGCGCGGATGTGTTCGTGGCCTTGATCATCATCGGCCGCGAGATCGCCATCTCGGCCCTGCGCGAGTGGATGGCGCAGATCGGCGCCAGCAAGAGCGTGGCGGTGCACATGATCGGCAAGGTCAAGACCACGGTGCAGATGGTGGCCATCCCCTTCCTGCTGTACGACGCCCGGCTGTTCGGCATGATCGACACCGGGGTGTGGGGCACCTGGCTGATCTGGGCGTCTGCCGTGCTCACGGTGTGGTCCATGGTGTACTACCTGCAAAAGGCACTGCCCGAGATCCGGGCCCGCGTGAAGTAGTTCTGGCGCGGCTGCCTCTGCCTGCGCCTGCTTGGCCGGGTGATGCTGCTGTGAGTTCAGTCATGCAGCGGTTCTTGGGGCTGCTGCCACGCTTGTCAATGCGGCATGGTGGCGGGTGATGCCGGTGATCGATGCGGCCGCATGGTCTGCTGCGCACTGCCGTGGTGCGAGCGTCCGCCCTGGATGGTGCTGCGGCGCCCGATACGCACTCCACGTGCACCACAAACGCCTTTCTACGCTGGATTTCAAGCCCCTTTTGCGTCCGCGTGCCTTGCTGCAGGAGGGGTGTCAATACGGAATGCTGCCCATACGGCATGTATGAGACAAAACGGTCCGCACGCCCAGTCGCAGCATGAAATACGACTAGAATTGACCGCTACGCTGCCGCAAAACAGCGTGTTGTATTGACACCCGGAAACTCGATGGCTTTAATCTGATGCAGCAGCCACTGCTGTGTATGCCAGTCATTCCCCCGTCTGCCTTCAACCAGTCTCATTCAGGCTGCGCTTTGGGACGTGTGAAGACCAGATATCCGCGAGACATTCCATCAACTCTTTCCCGAGAGGCTTCTTGTGAACAAAACCGAACTGATTGAGCACATCGCTACCAACGCCGACATCTCCAAGGCCGCTGCTGCGCGTGCCCTGGAATCCACGATTGAGGCCGTCAAGAAGACCCTGAAGAAGGGCGGCACTGTCTCGCTCGTCGGTTTCGGCACTTTCGCAGTGGGCAAGCGGGCCGCTCGTACCGGTCGCAATCCCCGTACTGGCGATACGATTAAAATCAAAGCTGCTAAAGTTCCAAAGTTCCGTCCTGGCAAGGCATTGAAAGATGCCTTGAACTGAGGATCAGTTTAGGCGGGGTCCTTAGCTCAGTTGGTAGAGCGGCTCCTTTACACGGAGTAGGTCGGCGGTTCGAGACCGTCAGGACCCACCACCCACCGAACAAAGGCGAACGCAAGTTCGCCTTTTGTTTTTTGTCTTCTGAAAGATCGACCATGTTTGAATCCATCCGCAAGCACTCCAAGATCGTCATGATCTTATTGTTCTTGCTGATCATTCCATCGTTTGTGCTGGTAGGTATCGACAGCAACTACTTCTCTGAAAAGAGCCCGGTGGTTGCCCGCGTCGATGGCCACAAGATCAACCAAACCGATTGGGACAATGCTCATCGCATGGAAACTGACCGCATCCGCGCTCAGTCTCCCACGGTCGATCCCAAGCTGCTGGACTCGCCCCAGTCCCGCTATTCCACGCTGGAGCGCCTGGTGCGCGACCGCGTGCTGGCTGCAGCAGCCAAAGACATGCACCTCGTCACCAGCGATGCACGCCTGGCCCGCAGCCTGCAGGAGATCCCTGCCATCGCCGGCCTCAAGCGCGCTGACGGCACGCTCGACGCCGAGGCCTACCGCGCTCTGGTCGGAAGCCAGGGCCTCACGCCCGAAGGTTTCGAAGCCAACGTGCGCCGCGACCTGTCGGTCAACCAGGTCATGGGCGGCGTGATGGGTTCGGCCTTTGGTACCGATGCTCAGATCAAGCTGGCGCTGGACCCGCTTTACGAGCGGCGCGAAGTGCAGATCCTGCGCTTCAAGGCCACAGACTTCGCATCCAAGGCAGAGCCTGCTGACGCGGACCTGGAGACCTACTACAAGGCCCACACCGCGCAGTTCCAGCAAACCGAGCAGGCCGCTGTCGAATATGTGGTGCTTGACCTGGACAGCGTGCGTGCCGGCATCTCGCTGAGCGAAGACGACCTGCGCACGTACTACAAGGAAAATCTCGCGCGCCTGTCGGGCAAGGAAGAGCGCCGCGCCAGCCACATCCTCATCAACGCACCCAAGGACGCCCCGGCGGCCGAGCGCGAAAAGGCCAAGGCCCGCGCAGAAGAACTGCTGGCCCAGGTGCGCAAGACGCCGTCGAGCTTTGCCGAGGTGGCCAAGAAATCGTCGGACGACAAGGGCTCTGCCGTCGCTGGCGGCGACCTGAACTTCTTCGGCCGCAATGCGATGGTCAAGCCGTTCGAGGACGCGGCCTTTGCGCTCAAGAAGGGCGAGATCAGCGATGTGGTCGAGTCGGACTTCGGCTACCACATCATCCAGCTGACCGACATCAAGACGCCCCGCCAGCCCACCTTCGAGGAACTGCGTCCTTCGATGGAAGCCGAGCTCAAGCAGCAGCAGGCGCAAGCCAAGTTCGCCGAGGTGGCCGAGTCGTTTGCCAACGGCGTGTACGAGCAGGCCGACAGCTTGCAGCCCGTGGCCGACAAGCTCAAGCTCAAGGTGCAAAAGGCCACCGGCGTCACGCGCACGCCCACCCCCGGCGCCCAGGGCCCGCTGGCCAACAGCAAGTTCCTGGAGGCCCTGTTCTCCGCCGACTCGGTACAGAACAAGCGCAACACCGAAGCGGTTGAAGTCGGCACGAGCCAGATGGCTGCAGGCCGCATCACCGAATACACCCCTGCACGTGCCCTGCCGCTCGACGAAGTGCGCGCACGCGTGAAGTCGCTGTTCATCGCCCAGCGCGCGGCCGAGCAGGCGCGCAAGGAAGGCGAAACCAAGCTGGCGGCCTGGAAGGCCAACCCCGCGGCTGCCACCGGCCTGCCTGCGGCGGTGGAGATCTCGCGCGAGCAGCCCCAGGGCCAGTCGCGCCAGGTGATCGACGCCGCCCTGCGCGCGCCGTCGGACGGCCTGCCAGCCTTTGCCGGTGTTGACCTGGGCTCTGAAGGCTACGCGGTGGTCAAGGTGAACCGCGTGGTCCCACGCCAGGCACCGGACGCGCAGCGCGCCCAGCAAGAGCGCCAGCAGTATGTGCAGTGGTGGACCACGGCCGAAGGCCTGGCGTACTACGAACTGCTCAAGCAGCGCTTCAAGGTGCAGATCAAGGCACCGCGTCCAGACACCACGGCGCAGGTCACTGCAGAAAATTAAGCCGGGAAGCCCGGGACGTGAAAATCTCGGGCTATAATATGAATCTACGGTGGCTGTAGCTCAGTTGGTAGAGTCCAGGATTGTGATTCCTGTTGTCGTGGGTTCGAGCCCCATCAGCCACCCCAAAAAATGCCAGTAAAAACAAGGACCTTCGGGTCCTTGTTTCGTTTCAGGGGCACGCCAGGGGCGAAGCGGTAATCGCTGACGGTTGTCCTGTGCTTTGGTGGCCTCATCGGACTGCCAGACTTCGACGGGTCTTTGCTGCGTCTAAGCAGATCGACTCGCTCAAGCATCGCCCGCAGGCACTGCCTCAATACGTCATGCGGGATGCATGTCGCCTTTGACTGTCGCCATCAATATGTCGCTTCGAGGTGGAATCCTCTGTCCTGAGTCGAGCAGGCTGCGGGCAGGGCCTGTCTTGACAGCGCGATCTCTGACAGCCATGCTCTGCTTGTGGGATAATTTTAAAGTGATATCACGTTAAAATTATTATGGCGGGAAGATCCAAGAAATCGTCGTTGGCGTCCGAACCTGCTGTACCGGCACCCTCGGAGAAGTGGGAAGTCATCTTTCACGATGAATTCCTGCCGGAGTTCCGCGCGTTCGACTTGGACGTACGCCGCGAACTGGCTGCTGCTGCCAAGGCCATCGAGCTGGCAGGACCGAAGACAGGACGGCCTCATGTCGACACGCTCAATGGCTCGAAGCACGACAACATGAAGGAGTTGCGCTTCAAGGCCCACAACGGCTCGGAGATCTGGCGGGCGGCTTTCGCCTTCGATCCCCAGCGAAAGGCCTATGTGCTGGTGGCTGGCGATAAGCAGGGACAGGACGAGGCAGCGTTTTACAAAACCCTGATCAAGACTGCCGACAAGCGGTTCGACGCCCACCTGAAGAAGCTCGCCAAGGCGAAGAAAGAGTCACCATGAGCACCACACTGCAAAGCATTATCGAAGAGTTTTCTGCTGAGGATCAGAAGCTCATCCAGAGCAAGGCGAGTGTCCTGGCCGAAGAGATGGTTCGCCACGCGGACTCGCTGGCCGAGGTCCGCGCGGCATTGGTCAAGACCCAGGACGAAGTGGCGCGAGTGCTCAATGTCAAACAAAACGCCGTGGCTCAGCTGGAGAAGCGTTCGGACCTGCTGCTCTCGACGCTGCGCAAGTACGTGGAAGCCATGGGCGGAGAACTGGCCGTGGCTGTCAGAACGGGCGCGGGGACCGTGATCATGCTTGATAGCCTGAGCTCCCTGGCCAAGTCATCGACGCCACATCGCGCGCGCGCGTCCGGTGTGGCTCGCAAGTCGGCAGCTCGTTCTGCCAGCAAATCCAAGCTCAAGGTCAAGCACGAAGGAACTGCGGTTGCCTGACGCTTGGCTCCGACGGCGGAACGACAGGAGTTCCGTGTGATGCTGCCAATCAGCAGCATCGCAAGACCGCCACGCTCAACTGCCAGGGGTAGACGCATTTCGAAGCGCTGCTCGCTCGCATTCACCAGTGCATCGGCGATGCGAGCACACTGCAGCTTTACTTGGCCGGCATCAGCTTACACCGCCGATCACAGCAATCCATGTCAGCCATGTCGCGACATCTTCGTTTCGAGGCTAAGCAACTGAAACTGTCGCGGCACATACACATGGATTGAGCCGGGACGCGAGATTCCTTGAATGTTGGACGGCGTCGATTACACATGATGGCATGACGTACCAAGAAGTGCCGGTCGGCGAGGCACAGCGCGAAATGATTGGCGACCGCGTCGTCATCCTCTTTGGTGAGGCGCTGGTCTTGGCCAAGCACTCGTTTTCCCAAGGGGCCGATGCGGCCAGTTTGTCTTTTTGCGCTTACAAACCTACCGGACAGCAGGGCGTAGATGCCCGGATTCACACCGAATAAGGCGGTGGGCGCGCCGGGTACGAGCAGGGGAATTCGCCGCAAGCCTGAGGCAGGGAATGAGGCCGCGGTGATTGGCCGGGACGCGCACAAGAAGGGAATGATGGAAGACCCAGGAAAGCTTTTCGTCGACGAGCGGCTGACGGGGATTTGCGTTTACTGCGGGACGATGCCTGATACGAGGGATCATTGCCCCTCGAAGGTTCTGCTGGACGAGCCCTATCCGCCCAATCTGCCAGTGGTTGAGGCCTGCTTGGCATGCAACAAGTCCTTTTCGCTGGACGAGCAATACCTAGCGTGCTTTTTGGAGTGCGTCATGTGGGGGTCGACCGAGCCGAAGGAGCTGCGTCGCGAGAACATCAAAAGGATCCTCTCAAAGACGCCGAGGTTAGCCGCGGAAATTCAGTCCACCGTTACCGTCGACGAAAATGGGGGCAAGACTTGGCACCCGGACATGGATCGCGTGCGCAATGTGGTCCTGAAGCTCGCGCGCGGCCATCTGCATTTCGAGCTCAGCGTTCAGGAGCGGGACGATCCTGATGTCTTTGAGATCGCGCCGCTTTCGGTCTTGACGGCCGAGAGCCGCGAATTCTTCGAGTGCCCTGAGCCGGGGCCCATGGCGGTCTGGCCAGAGCTGGGGTCCCGCGCTTTCCTCAGGGCGTTGCCGTTGGGAGGTCAGATGCCCGACGGCTGGCTGGATGTGCAGGAGGGGCGCTATCGCTATTTGGTTGGCCAAGGCCACGGGAACTATGCCCACATCGTGATTGGCGAGTATTTGGCTTGCTGGGTCGCATGGGGTTGAGAGCGGCGCGGGAGAGACCGCCAGGAGAGGTGGGCCTCATCCCCACGGAGCGACCGATGGCCGAGAAGGGAAGAACATGCAGTTCAAGGCCAGGTTCTACGAGACCTACAACATGTGCGATGTGGTCAGCGGATTTCTGAAGCAGCCGTTTGACCACCTGCTTTGGTTGGAAGGATTTCACTGCGACGAGCAATGGGCTGGCTGGCTCGCGCCCTATGAAAAGCGATCGGTGCTGCACTTGTTCATTGGATTCGTGATCCAAGGGGTGCACTCGGAGCAGGCTGACGACTTCGACATCGAGAAGCAAAAGTCGATCTATGCGAACTTCAAGGACATCCCGCCCGCGATCGCGGACTTGCAGCCGCACAAGTTGCCTATCGAGCACGCCTTCAAACACCATGGAATCGATCATCAGACCTTCTTCGAATTCCTGAAGGACGAGGGCAAGAAGTTCGAGTCTGCCGATGCGGACGATATCTACGAATACATGAACGAGATTTGGATATCGGCCGCCTATGGAGAACTGATCGAGCAAACGGTGGACGAAGTCTTCCACGTTCTCTTTCAGAACCGCGAACTCATGATGATGTTCAATGTCTTCGCGTCGAGGATCCTGGAACTTGGCGATTGGGATCTGGCAGAAGACATTGATCGTTCGCTTTTAACGTCCAGTGGCAAGCTTGCGCGCGTGCGGCCTCCAAGTTGGGCGCGGCGAGCGGTGTTCTTCCGCGACCGCGGGCGTTGTGTGCTGTGCGATACAGATCTTACGGGTCTGCTGAACATCGACAACGTCGAGAACTACGATCACATCGTTCCGCTATCGAGCTGGGGCTTGAACGACATCACTAATTTGCAGTTGCTATGTGTGCGCTGCAATCAGCATGAAAAGCGCGACGGTGCTCCCGTTACGTCCGGGCGGTATCAGTCTTGGTATCCCATGGATGACGGCGATTCTTGAAAATTGGGGCGAGACGCTTGGCCCAAGATCTCTGCCTCATAGGGCCTTGTCGATGAGCGACCAAGCGGCCAAGGCCTTGTGGTGAACCGCCCCGGGTCGGTTCAGATCCAGCCTACGCGTACCGGTGTTCGGCGATTGCAGCAAGACCGTTTGCAATAGCGTCTTCGATGTCCTCAAGCATCCGCTCGTCGATCGTCTTGATCAGCGCTCGTCGAATCCTGCTTTGAGCTTCCGGGCAGTCATCCATCAGGGCGGATAGCCAGTCATTCAACCAAATATCGTCCTCGCCGTCTTGTAAACCCTTCGCAATGCGTGTACTCCACCGATCGTCAGTCGGTAGGTCAGCAATATCTTCTAGGATTCGAATTTCCGTCGATTCCCGCTCGCCCTTCTCAAGGCCAAAATGCAGTGACGGCGTTGACGGCAGTAGCTCATTGACGCCAGCATGTCGCTCATGCAGCTCAATGAAATCAGGCTGCGTTGTGAACACAAACCTAAAAGTGGTTTTGGGCCTAGAGTTACGAAGGCCGGAAATTGCGACACCTCTTTCTCCGATGGCCAGAGCAGCGAGGCTGACGCTGCCTTGGCTATCGATCAAGCTGATTAGATTTCGGCGGATACGTGTACGAAGTGCTTTCGACATACAGGGTAAGAATATGAGGGGAGCCCGTCTGCGGCTACCAGGCTAGCTGACGACGGAACTCTGGGATGAAGGGAGGGGTCTTAGGCTTGATGTCCGGTTATGGCTTCACGCGGTGGCAGGCCTTCCTAAGATCCAAATTGGTGGCTTTAGATGTTGTAGAAGGCGCATCGGTCAAGCGATACCTCCCGTTGCCTTTTGGTCCGGCGTTTCTAGCGCCAGGAATTGCTCGAGCTTTTGGTCTTCCAGCGCGCTGTGCCCGTCGTTGATCCAGCGTGTGTAGGTGTGCACGAACATATCTACCGTGTGCCCCATCTGCTGCGCTGCATAACCAAGGCGCTGGCCGGCCATCAGTCGCATCGTGGCGTTCGTGTGGCGGCATTGGTAGGGCTTGCGGTAGCGGATGCCCAGGCGTTTGATGGTCGGCGTCCAGTACGACCGGCGGAAGGGGCGCTCGTCGACCCAGGGGCCACCGTCGTTGCGCGGGTCATCCCAAACGTGCTCTCCACGCAGATAGGTGTTGGCCTTCTGCGCCTTGAGTAGATCCAGAGCGCGCTGGGGCAGCTTGATCTGCCGATCCTTGTTCGTCTTGGTCGTCGCCTTGGACTTGCCGCGCACCATGACTTCGTGGATGTGGATCGTCCCCTGCCGAAGGTCGACCGATCCCCACCGCAGACCATGCAACTCGGACGTCCGCAAGCCGGTGAGGAACCAGAACTCGCACATGGCTGCGACCTGTGGAGGGTAGTGCGACCACATGTTCGCCACGATCAGGCTGGCTTCTGCCTTGGAGAATGGGTCAGGCGTACCGGCCTGCCATGTGCGCCTCACCGGTTTGCCGACCACCGGGTGATCAGGGATGAGCCGATCGCCAACAGCCAGATCCAGCGCCTGCTTTAGCACGCTGATGTAGTTGTTGGTTGTCTTGCCTGAACGGTGGGCCTTGCTGGCCAAGGCCGCCTTGACCTGCGACAGCACGAGGGCGTCAATAGGCACCTCTCCGATCAGTGGCATGTCCTGCCACGTCTGCCCCTCCAGGGGGGCAGCAGCCGGCGCCTTCTTCCAGAATCGCACGGCGGTGTCGTAACCCTCCGCAGTGGAGGGGGCGACGATCAGAGATGAGCGCCAGATGTCGAGCTGCTGCGCCACTGTACGGCGCTTGGCTTGTTCGGCCTGCGCGGCGGCGAGCACCTCCACGTCGTCGGGGAAGTGTCGTGACATGTCGAAGACGCCGAGCTTGATCTCTGATTTGATCTCTTGGACCAGCCGCATCGCGGCTTTCATGTTGGGCCCGGTAGGTGCCATCACGATGCCGTCGAGCTTGTAGGTCTTCTTGTGGCGCGTTCCGTTCCGGGTTGTGAACGAAATGCGGATCGAGTTGCCGCGCTTTTCCACACCGGGGAGGCTCTTGATTGAGGTTTCCGTTTTCATTGCAGCCCCCGAACCCACTTCTGGAAGGCTTCGATGTCCACGTAGATCCGCTTGTCAGGGCCGACCACGATCTCGCGTCCTTCGCGCCAGATGCCTTCTTCGCGCTTGCGGCGAATGGCTTTAACCGAGAGGCCGGTCAACTCGGCAGCCTTCTTCACAGTCACGAATCCGGTTGCAGCGTCGACGGTCAGGGTTTGGGCCGCGCTCATCGAGTGAGCCCTTCGCTCAGTTGGCCCAGTGACCACTCGGGACGGCGCTTCATTCCGTCCTGAAGTTCTTCGACTTGCGCTTGCCACGGCGAATTAAATCCCTGGCGAGGTGATTCGAGCGCTGAACTGCAGCGCAAATTGCTGACTGCTGTGGAAACAGCAGTGCGCGACAGACGGACAGGAAGGATATGGCTCGGGAGGCCGGCCGATTTCTGGCATTCGTGCATGGTGATCCAAGGTTCAAAATCCCCGAGGGGAAGAGAACCGGGTCACCGTCCGTCGCAACTTTGCGCTCCTGATCCCCCTACCCAGAATTAGAGGACACGAACCGGATCTATCAATTTCCGACCGTCCATTGCCCCGGGAGATCTTGTTCGCCGGGCTCCGTCATGGATCAGGGGGCTACCCCTGACGTCGTCAGTGCACTAGTCAGTCCTTTCACTACATGCTGCGATCCGTGCACCCACATTGCCGAAACAGGTTCTTTTTCGCTCAAGGACGCCGCCAGTATCTGGATACATGGGTGAACTGGTCAAGAAATGCGAACTTGCGGAATCAAAGGCGTGACGCTTTTTTGCAACACTGCCAGTTGGCGCCATCGGCCACGTCTCGATCTGCTGGTCAAGTTGCCATGCGCGAGACGCGGCATCAACCGGGTGACGTGACCGCCTGTGCGGTTCGATTCAGCTACAAAGTTTATCGTTGCAGGCGAAAAATATATCTTGATCAGAGCTAAGAGTCACAAAACGCTTATCCATCATTGTGTGTTGTTTTATTGCAACATATCATTCGTGTCTTTACATTAACAAGCCGATGGAGTAGCAAGTACAACATAAACCATTGAGCAACATCACATATTTTTAGATAAGTCGTTGAGTCACTTCAGGTAACTCGCATTTGAGTGAATCTCATAATTCCGGAAAATCAAGAAATCTCGGCGTTTTGGGTGGCTCGAAAAATCATTGATCCCGTCTAGACCGGTCGGCAGACTGCGATGCATCGACTGCATTCCGCGGTCGTACGACAGGATCAATCCATGTTTTTTTCACCCCACCGTCTGGGCTCGCCGCCACCCTACACGCCCAAAGGCACATGGTTTTCCGCCATGCATTTGACGGTCTTTCGGATGGTTCTCCGCTGTATCCAAAATGCGCTGAAACCCGCACTGCGAGCGGCTGAATCCGAACTCCTTCCCACTTCAACGATTCAAGCATTCGAGGAATCAAGGCTTCCATTTTTCCAAGCATCAATTGCTCATAGGAAAGAAGTCAGCGCACATCGTTTTTCGCGACCCAACACAAAGGAAGCGACAAAAAGGGTTTCGAAGGGCGCAGTGGCATGACAACAGCCGAAACGCCAGATGAAGTTGCAGGGGTGCTGGAAGACGAGTCAGAAGACCGTGTCTATTTCCAGATCTCCTTCTCAGGTCTGCGCTACGTGAACCAAAACGCTTGCGAGCGGGCGGTCGCAGCGTACTTCGCACTCGCGGCAGGTGTCGACCACACGAACACCGAATACCCAAGGGCCTGCACCCACGGCGCCAAAGCCGTCGAGAACCGCACTGGGCTGAGTCGCAAGAGCAGCGTGCCTGATCTTGTGGAGGAACTCTTGGGCATCAATGCGCTTCAGCGGCCACCCGCGGTTGCTGACTTGGAAGAGGCAAGCGCAAAGACCGCCGGGCATGCCGTCACTTGGTTGGTCGATCCGGAGCGCATCGACGACCTTGTCGACATCGACCAGCGCTTCCTGGATCCCTACCACGGGGCGGATAAGCGTCCTGTGCGGCGGAGTGTCAAGGGTGTGAATTCGGACTTCATGCGCATGATGTACGCCCAGGTCGGCCGTCGCGGGGGGAGGCCCTTCACGGACGCCCTGCTGCTGTACTGCGCTTTGCTGGGGCACTTTGACCTGGAGCGCCATGCCGGAGTGGATCCCCGGGTCGCCTGCAGCCTTATGTCGCCGTACAGCGGGGGTGGGCCGATCCGCGATCTTGAACATGTCATGCCGTTGTTCCACAACGATGGAGATTGCCTGGTCTTGGTCCGGGAAAACGGTTTCCCCTGCATCAGTGCTGAGTATGCGGACGAGCTGTTCAAAGACCTGCCCAGTCGTCGCCAAGAGACGCCGGAAGAAAGGGCTGCCGCTGCATTGGACGTGCTGAGGTCACTCGGACTGGTCAGTGCCGCGCACGTGCTGTGGACCGCATCGCCCTTCACCGAACGCCACAGTGCGCCCCTCGCCACGCTGTATGTCAAGGGCGGCAGCACCTTCACGGATGGCAGGCACCTCCAGCATGAGATTGATGCCGTGGTGAAGGACACCGACACGATCGAAGGCAGCGCGCTGTATCCCAGGGATGCTGAGGATGGCAAATCCGCATTTTCCGGAAGCGGGATCTACAGGTACATCGCTCCCGAAGACGAGGTCCAAGCGTCCGTCGTGTTGACACAGCTGCGCCTGAAACACGTCGCCGACTCCGATTCGCACCGCGCCGGGCTCGTTGTCGAAAGCTTGCGTCGAGACGGGTATCTGGCGTACCTCCGGTCCATGGAGATGGCATGACTTGTATCTGCACGCATCTCCGGGGACATGCGACGTATCGAGCAAGTTGTGTTGCATCGCGGCAGGAGCGGCCGTGCGCGCGATTCCCATGTAGGCGGGGCTCGTCGCGTGGACCACCGGATGCGGGCTTCATGAAATCACCTGACGGCCATAACACGGCATAACCCATAACGGTCCATAACACCGGACCAAGAACAACCCATAACGCAATCGTTATTCAACCAGAAAGACATTACGACCATGGCTCTCAACCCCATCGAAGTGGATGCCGGTAAACGACATTTTGAAGAGAACGGCTGGAAGGTAACCGTGCGCTCGCTCAGCAAATTCCTGGGACGCGACATCAACGCAGTGGCCGAACAACTTCGGGTCTTGAATGAAGCAGAGAAGGCGAAGAGCGAAAGCAAAATCAAGCTCAATCCCGCCATCGAAAGCATGATGGTCTTCGATATCGAGACAGCAGTGGCCCAAGCCACTGAACAGTCCGAGCTGCGCGCCAAAGCAGCGGAAGATGGCCTCAACGCACTTGCAGCCCACGTGCGCGAGTTCGATGCCCTGTTCATGGCCCACTCAGAAGAACTGGCTGCGGCGCAGGCGCAGTTGCTCCAGTGCCAAGTGCAACTGCAGGAGCGTGATCGTGAGAACGAGCGGTTGCGCAATTCCTTGGCTGCTGCGGACGCTGATGCCGAAGCACAACTCTCCCAAGCACGTGCGTGTATTGAATCGCTGCGCCTGGAGCTCGCTACCTCTGAGCAGATTGTGAAGTCACTGATCCCTCTCAAGGAGGCGCTGAAGGACTCCCAGGAACGCGAGAAAGCTAGTCAGGAGACCCTTGCCCGGGCCAGGCAATCAGAAGCGGTGGCAGTAGTGCAAGCGAAGCAGCAGGAGAAATGGGCAAACGATGCTTCTGAACGCGAAAGAAAGATCGAGACGCAACGCCAGCGTCTGCAAGACGAGCAAAAAGAGGCACAGGAAGCTCACCTGCTGACACAGCAGAAGATGTGGCAACTTTCCACGGAGGTTGTTGCTCTGAAAACGCTCTGCGCTGAACAGGTGCTAGAAATCGCAAAGCTGCGCGAAGCCCGGAACGCCACTGGCGCTACTCCAGACTCAGCTCCAGCTCCAGCGCCACACGATCAGCGTCACGCTGCGTGATCTGGCGAGGCTCAGCGGGTACGGGCCTGCCGAGCCTCCTGATCGGCCATCACCTTGCCCAGTTCATCCAACGTCCTGGGCGTTTAGAGCTTGACGCCTTGCCGCGCGAGCTCTTTCTCGCAGGTGGGGATCCGCCCGGCTTCGGCGGGTTCGCATCGCTGAGCCTGGAGTGTTGTGCAGGGGGTATTCAGGAGCTTCACGCTGATGCCGCCAGCCGGCTGTGCAGTGATGGCCAGTTGATCCGGCTTGCCCCAGCCGGCTGTAGGCTTCTGGATCCACTTGAGCTCGTCCGATCGAAATTCGCCCACAGCGCCGCTCGGGCGGATAACGCCTGCAAACATTCCGGTCGGAAACATGGCCTCAGGTCGATCGCCGAAACTGAACTCGGCAGTCTTCAGTCCGTCCCGGAAGGGGCCGTAGGGGCGAACCTCCACGATCGCCGCCACGCGCTGGCCTGGCTGACAGCTGTAGACGCCGGCGAATCGCCCCTCGACGGGGTGCGCGCCGACGACCTTCTGTTTGCATTTCCGCGCGATCTCCTGTGGGTTCCCCAGCGTGATCATTGCCGTGCCGGCCGCGCAGAGGTTGTAGTCCATCCGTGCGCCGAAGCCAGCTTGCCATGTTCCGGTGGAGGCGAACAGGCCTGGATGCCCGGAGCCGAAAGTTTGCCCGAGCATCATGCCGATGAACCCGAGCATCGCCAGGCCGGCCAGGATCGGCGCGAGGCCGAAGGCCAGGGCCAGAATGGGCAGCGCGAGGGATCCGCCGATCCAGACCCAGGCCAGGGTGGCTACCACCAGAGCCATCATGCCCAGCCATCCGGGCTGCCCGACGCCACCGACGAGAGCAGGAAGCACGCCGGCGCCGATGACACCGCCGATGAGACCCGCGACGATGATGACGAACACCATCACTGCGTTTGGCGACGCACTGGCCAGAGCCGCAGTGCTGACCGCATCAGCTGCGCCCAGGGCTCCATTGCCGCCGGTGCTGCGCACATGCCCATCGAAAATGGGCTTGCGCATGCGGGGATGTGCCCAGTCCAGCCGCAGCCTGAACGTGCGGCGGACCCACACCGCCAGAGCGACGGACGCAGCCGCGTAGAAGACGAGAAGAAGCGATTCGATCATGACGACCCCTTATGGTTGAAACAAAAAGCGCTGACGGGGAACGTCATCTGAAATAGGGGAGTTGCTGCATCTCCACACGGGCACCGGCTGCCCGTAGCATCTCTTGCAGGGCCGGCCGGCCCAGTCTTTGCGCCTCAGCGAGCGGAGAGACGGCAACGCTGGTCATTTTGGTTCCGAGGGCATAGTCGAAGCGGCTGGTCTGGTTCGCATCTGCGCCCTTGGCAAGCAGGGCCTCGGCCACAGGCAGGTTGTCGGTCCAGACCGCATACATCAGCGGCGTAGCCCGAGCCGATGTCAGCCTCGCCCGTGGATCACGCTCGATTCCCAGCTTCGCCAGCACTTCAAGCGGTCGCAGTGCCCCAGAGTTGCTGGAGCCGATCGTTTGAGCGACATACAGCCGGCTGACGTCTTCGGGGCTGATGTCGATCTCCTGAAGGGCTAGGGCGACAGCCGGCCCGCGGGCAGGCTCTGCCAGCGCTTCTTCGATGCACAGTGCGTATTGCCCGCCACCCAGCGCCACAGACAGGCGTGCTTTGAACTCCGCGATCTGCTGCATGAGTTGCAGCGCCTTGACCGCAGCAGTGCTGATCGCGCGGCACACGTCGTTGTCGCCCGTTCCGTATCCCATTTGGACGAGCAGCTCCGCTGGAGTCGCTGGCCGGCCGACGGCCGAACGGATTGACTGTGTGTCGGCCTGGATTGCGGCAGTGCGCTCCGCTGCGGTTTCCGCGGCTGCAGCTGCGCGTTCCTGCGTCGCCACCAGCGAGCGCAGCACGCTGCCCTGATCGCTATGCATCCTCGACCAGACCGTGAAGGCAGCCCCCGCCGTCATCAGTACGGCCATGGCCGCGATGCCAGGCTTGGCTGCAGCCAGTCTCACGCCGTCCGCCACTGCCGTGAGCAGGCCTCGGGGCTCCTGCGGCCGAGTGCTGCGGCCGGCCAGGTACAGCGCCAGGGTGATGCTGCACAGCCAGCTTGCCAGTGCGACGAAGCCCATCACGTGGCTCCAGCCCGATGGCGCGACATCTGCGAACACGCTCAGCGCCCCGCCAACGAGGGTACAGGTCGCGAGCGTGGCGGCGTTGGCCGCGGTGAGGCCGGATTTGGCGGCCTCGGCGAAGGCTTCAGGGCGGGCGGCGTTGGACATGCGGTGTGTTGATCCCCAAAGTCGTCATGAAGACAACAGGAGTTTGTTTTTTGAATCTATTGTAAAACTTATTGAATCTTAAAGTTGTCATTATGTACAGCAAAGTGAGTGGAGGTTTGCGCGCCTGCAACACACGCTTCTTCTGTATGAAGAAGACAGCAAAAACATTGACTGCGCGAGCCGTATTTGCTCGAAATCTGCGCCGCGCCAGGCGCAACAGAGATATCACCCAGGAAGTCATGGCGTTCGACGCAGGCCTGACACGGGCCTATGTGAGCAGCGTCGAGCGCGGTGTGCGAAACATTTCCATCGACAACATGGCGCTGCTTGCCGACGCGGTCGGTGTGCCGCTCAAGGACCTGGTCGATCCGGAACAGTTCAAAGATCCGGACGATCTGTAGTTGCCGTGGTGCCGCCAGTAGCGCGGCAGTTTCTTGCGTTGACCTTCGGCAGCCCGTACAGTGACGGCATTGGTCAACTCCACTACGCAATGCGATCCACCCCCGCCACCCTGACGTCATGCCGTTTCACGGCAGCCGGCCAGTGGCTGTCTGGTCGCCGAATACGCAGATTGCGGAGATAGGTCATTCATACCTCCAGTTGGCGCGCCGCACTTGACGGCGTCATCGCGGACTTCGTCCGCCCAACTGCGAGATGCTGATGACCGAAAACCTTTTTGAGACTACCGTCGGCGTGGCCGAGGTACTGCCGTTGTTCCAATGCCCCGATTGGCTGAGTGTTCGGCTCGACCCCGCACTCACGCGCGACGGAAGGCAACTGAGCGAACTGTTCCTCCGCTCGTGTGTGCTGATTCTGGGGCGAAGGCAACCGCGTCGAGCCACCGTCAACTGCGTGAAGGTGTGCGGCGCGCTCCATATCATGTTCGACTTCTCGCCACGCCGTGGTGATCTCGAACATACGACCCTCACGAGCTTGGCCGACGTCCTGCAGGAACTGCACAACCGACGCTTCGCCGCCGAGATTCGCGAGGCCAAGCCTCTGGCGATGGAGGACGTGCCGGACCTCGATCTGCCTCCGGTCGAGGGCGAATTCGACCTGCTAGGACTGGTCACCGGGCCGCGTCAGTGCAACCCCATCGATGTGTTCCGATTCGCCGAGAATGCAGAGCAGCTTGAACAGCGTGTCAAAGGGCGTGACGGCGATGCCGGCCGCAGAATCGCGCAGACCCTGGAGCGTCTCGCGCTCAGTGGCCTCAGCCGGCCAATGGCATCGATCCCAGCCAGTTGGCAGCGTCGGCTTGATGCTCTGGTAGAGAGCTTTCCGAATTTCGAGCAAGCGATCGAGACTGCGATTCGTCCGCACATTGCGCTATGTTCGGAAGGGCTGCCCCATCGGCTGGCGCCCCTCCTGCTGGTAGGCGGTCCGGGCATCGGCAAAACGCGTTTCGCCAATGCGCTGGCTGATCTTCTTGGCACGCCGCCGCCCTTGTTCCTGTCGGTGGCGGCGGAGACGAACTCCAGCACGATCGCGGGCTCAAGCACCTTCTGGTCGAACTCCTCGCCCGGTCAGCTGTTCGAATCGCTGGCGTGGGGCCGAGCTGGGCATGCGCCTGTGGCCAATGGCCTGGTGGTCCTCGATGAGATCGACAAGGCCAACACCATCGGGTACAGCACGCTTGGGCCGCTGTATTCGTTACTGGAAGAGCACACAGCAAAGCATTTCGTCGACCAATCGCTGCCAGACCTGGAGTTCGACGCCAGCCATCTCAGGATCGTCGCCACAGCCAACGACCTGAGCGAGGTACCGGCCCCGCTGCGCTCGCGAATGCTCGTGTTCCACATCGCACAGCCATCGCCGACGCAGCTCAACACGATCGCCCGGGAAATCCTGGCCGAGCTGATTCGCAAGATGAGAGTGCAGTTTTCGGCAGAGCTGCCCGACGCGCTGGACCGGCAGATTGCTGGCATGAGTCCGCGATCCATCAAGCTCGCGATGGAGATCGCATTCGCACACGCCGTGATGGCACAACGGGATCATCTGAACGCGGAGGACTGGCCGGCACTTCGCATGGACGGCGCGCAGCATCGTCGGCCGGCGATGGGCTTCACATCGAGCTGACGCGGGCCGGCGCGGCGGGTAACCGCCCAGCTGCGGCATTCGGCGCGCTGGGCGTTGCGGTTACTCGGGGTTCTGGACACCTGTTGATGGAGATGCGGGGTGGTCGTCCAGCGGAAGCAGGATGTCTACGTGCGTATTGCCCGGGATCCGCGGAGTCTTTTCAGCTTTCGGCGGCAAGCCGAACGCCGCGCGATCTTGATCACGCTCCAGCTCCTGTGCGATCGCTGCCGCGAGCACGGCCTGTTTGGTCATGATCCATTTGCCAATGATGATCGCTTGGCGCGTACTGCGTTTGCGCTCTTTGTCGCACTGCTTTGCTAGCAGTTGAGACCGTTGGTTTCTGAGCTGCTGCAGTTTGAGGTCAATGGACTCGATGCTTCTGGATGTCATGGCCGTTCCTGGATACGTTTGCTCATTACAAGTGTAGGAATCGGCGAGCCATCTGTGGGGCTGCGCGGTACTGATTGCCCCTGTTCATTTGGCCCATATTGCGAATGGCTATTGGAAGAAAGGCACGGACGGCCTGCCCCCGAAGGGCGCACTTAGAGTAATCCCCCTTCGCAGGATTACGTGCGGTCAGGGCTGCGCCCCGACACCCTGAGAGAACTCATATGGCCATTTTTCACTTGAGTGCACGCGCACCGATCGCACGCGCTAGCGGCCGTTCGGCGACGGCTGCCGCTGCGTACCGTACCGGCGTGCTGATCTGCGATGAGCGCACCGGGTTGGTCTTCGACTACCGTCGTCGACACGGTGTGCTCGATGCGCGCATTCAGCTGCCAGGCGGTCGGCATGTGGACGACCGGCAGCAGTTCTGGAACGGCGTCGAAGTGCACCACCGTCGGCGCGATGCCGTCCTCGCGCGGGAGGTCGTGTTGGCGCTTCCCACTGAGCTTGATGCTGATGATCGCGCCGAGTTGGCATTTGGCTTTGCACGCGAGATTGCCGACGAGTTCGGCGTTGGCGTGGATTGCGCGCTGCATGCGCCGTCGCGTGATGGTGATGACCGGAACTACCACGCACATCTGCTGATGACCGCGTGCGCTGTCGCAGCAGACGGTGTGCTCGGCAAGAAGGTGGAGCGGCTCGACCCCATCGCCTGCCGACGCAGTGGCGCTGCGGACTCCGTTTCGTGGCTTCGGCCACGATGGCAGGACTCTGTCAACGCCGCGTTGGCGCGCAAAGGGTCCGCTGAACGTGTTGACCACCGGAGCTTCAAGGCACGGGGAATCGCCCGTCTGCCAACCGTGCATGTCGGCAAGAAGGGGGCAGCGGCCAAGGGCCGCGCCAGTCTAAATGCCCGTCTTCGGACCAAGAATGCACAAGTGCTGGCTCTTGACGAGCAACTGGGGAAGCTGATGCGCATGAAGGCCCGATTGGCCGCGCGGGCGGAGCCGACGCCCGACCTGCAGCGCATAAGGAGGGACGTCGAAGAGACTGCGTCCGACCTGTTGCCTTGGCGACGCCGCCGGGCGGCGCAAATGGTGCCTAAACGTACGGTCACTGCGGTGTTGACAGGGCCTCTTAGCCCGAACTCGGAATCCAATGTGAACACGCCCCGGCCGGACTTCCTGCGGGTGCTTGGACGGCCAAGGCGCTGACTCTTCATGCTTCAGGCTGATTGATCAATCTATGCTCAACCAACAGAGACAACACGCCCGGGAGACTTAGTCAACTCCCTCCGCGCCAAATCAGCCATCTGGAATGCATAGCGCTCACATCCGGGTTATCACGTTCGTATCGATGAGTGCGCGAAGATGATCTTCAAGTAGCTTTGGAAGCTTTCCACCAGAAATAAGAACGCCAGCCTCCATGTTCTTTTCCATTGCGTGTCCCGTCAAATTCGCGCTGGTTATGAAACACACATGGCCATCGGCGACGGCGACCTTGGCGTGGACAGATCCATTGATGAACGGACCGACCTTTTCGCGCCACGCATAGAGTTTCGCCACGGGCACCAGTACCCGCATCTTGCCGATCGCGTCAAACGAGATGGCGCCTCCGTGATCTAGAGACAATTCAAGCAGCATATTGATGGTCACACCACGATCGCCCGCAGCATTCAACGCTTTCACGATGGTCGAGACGTCGTAGGCAACGAAACTGGAAATGAACAGGGTGTGCTCGGCGGCGTTGATGACCTGCAACAAAGCCTGCTCGGTTCTTCTGGCTGACACGAGCGGTGTCGTCGGACCCGTCCACACGAGCTCAATGGATTGCTGACTCGCCACCTTGGTGAAAACGTGGCTGGCGGCGAGCAGCATCGACGCAAGTTCCTCTGCTCCAACGCTGGTAGCACTCCACGTCTCGACGAGCTTATCAATGACCCCCGCTGCGGTGGGCGTGCCGACTAAGTCTGAAAGTTGGCCGATAGCTCTTCTGGCTTCGGTTCGACGAATCCGGTTAGCTATTGCCTGAACCTTCTCCGGAGAGACAAGACAAACCACAGCTCCCACCGCGTCCAAGAGCTTTTCCACGTTAAAAACCCTTGAAGAAAGCAGCGTCTGCGCGTTCCAGTGTCGGCACGAGCAGTGCTCGATCAAGATAGCGGTTGCCCCGCTCACATGAGGTCTCCGCAACCAAACTGCACGCATGGCAGGCAGCTCCATGCAGGGAACGATCCTTCGCCGGATCATGTTCTGAGCAGAGTGGGTCAGAGGAGCAGATCTTCGAACGATTCAACGCTTGCTCCAGCAAGCGGCCAAGATTTTCTGGTTTGCCGAGATCGACGAGGCCGCCCAGCGTGCCGTCCGAGTCGGCCGCTGCTGTGTAGATGAGGATGCCTGCCTGCGGGCTATCGCCCGATGTGTCCGCATATATGCGTTCACGAATGCTCGCGGCGTTGTATCCGCACTCCAGCGCCAACTCTCGAATCAGCAGATGAGAAAGCGTGTGCAGCATTGCATAACGAATGCCGGGGTAGCCGTCGTTCGGGTCGAGATGACGCGAATTGCGAAATCCCCTATGGCCACCACGGAGCATCTGATCGACCTTCTTGACGCCATCCAGAGCCTCCCACTCGACGAGCGCAGCTTCATCGAACTGGATGAAGATTCCTTCACCGTGAACTTGGTTGGCTGGCACCCAGTCTGGCTTGCTGCGCGACAGGCCAGCCATTTGTGGGCGTTCATCGGGATCACCGGATTCTTCGGGCGCTTCGACTCGAGTAAAGCCCAGCAGCGCATTCACCTCGCGTAAACGTTCGAGAAGCAAGACTCGACTGATATGGCCACCGAGTCCTGGTGGCGTGCCGACCTTTCTGCTCATGAAGTGTGGGTAATCCGTGGGCGGATTGGCCTCGGTCAAAACATCCCACTCGGGACCTTTGATATCGGCCTCACTCACAACATCCTGCCCGCCGCCGGAGCGGTGCGCCTCAATGGCCGTCCAGATCGCGGCCGCAGCATATTTATCGATTCCTGGCAGCGCCCCGGTCTTCTTCAGTGCCTTCACCGTCACTGACACTTCGGCTTCGGAATCCAGATCTTCGAAAAACTCCCAACCATCCTGGATCAGCTGACTAAGAGGGTCTTTGGTCTGAGGAATCGCGAGCGCCGAGAGCGTGATGGGGAACCAGCTGTTCGTGGCCCCCAGCAGAACCGCGCGCGCTTCCTCATCACATTCCTGATCGAAGTGGTCGAGGTGGGGATGCCGCCCTCGACAACCCGGCAGATTCTCTTTTCCTGCCTTGCCGAAGGCGTGTGCCATGCTTCGCGAGGTCCCACAGGCATCACACTTCACCCACAAGTTTTCGGTTTGTAGCGATGCGCCGCTCTCGAAGAAGCGCAGCGTGCCCTTGCACGAGCTGTTGCCTCCATGGACGAAGTAGCGCCAAGGGAAATCGTCGAGGTGCCCATCGCGGCAGGCCAACAGGAAACGTGCGGGGACGGCATCCGCATCCTTGGCCGGTTGGTCGCCTTTGGAACCACGGCAGCCTTTGTGAACGAAGCGGGTTCGCTCCGGCCTGAAGCGGTTCTCCTTGATCTCGAACAGACCAGCATCGAAGGGCGACAGCAGGCCGCACTTCACGCAGCGCATCCAGCGCGGGAATGGCCGGACGGGAACTCCAATGTTGGCCTCGGCCGACCAGACGTCGACGAGCTCGCTTTTCTGAAATGGCGGCATCCGCAGGTTCTCGACCTGCGCTCCCAGAACCTTGCGAACGGCAGCAAGCAGCCGTGTCTCTTGAATCGGCTGGCAGCGATCCTTTTCCCAGCGGTCGATGCCAAGTGTCACTACGGAAAGGCTGGGCAAGTCGATCAGCGCCCCGGGGCCATATGTCCACAGCAGTTGGCTGGGGCGTACTTCACCGACTGGGGTCTTGTTGTTGATGATCATGTTCAGTCCTCATCCTTCGTTGCGGGACGAGGCTTCCAATCGTGATCGTCCGTAATATGGCTCGTGTTCATGATCAGGCGCACGCCAGGCTCGACCTCCCGCATCGACATCGGCACGGTCCAGTTGTCCCAGGCTTGAAGCCCCGGCGACTTGATCAGTGCAACGGTCTTGTCTTTCTCAGGGCCGCGCTTCTCATAGGCCAAGATGCGTCCGCCCTTGCTGACTTCCTTTGCCCATTCGTCGGCGCGTTCTTTCAGTTCAGCCTCGGCCAACTGCTTACGCGCGTTATCTTCGGCAACATTGCCCGCGCGAGTCGCCAACACCTTGATGGCATCGACGATCTCGACTTGATTGGACATGCTCAGTTGGCCAGCACCTTCGTTCGGGCTGAACTCGTCGTTCTCCAGACGCATCAGGCTCAGCAACGAGCCTGTCAGACCACGATCCATCGCGCGTGGCGAGAATGGCGTTACCGATTGCGCCTCGACGTGTTTGTAGAACGTGGCGTGATAGTGCTCGAAGGTTTCGTAATGCGACAGGTCACGCGGTCTGGCCCAAGTCAGCACCGTGCAGACCAAGCCCGGGAAGGAACGCCCGACACGGCTGGTGGCCTGAATGTATTCGGCGGTTCCCTTGGGCTGTCCATTCACGGCCATCAGGCCAAGCCGGTTCACATCGACACCCACTGACAACATGTTGGTCGCCAACACCACATCAATGGCGCGCGTATCACCTTCCTGCCAGCGGGTCACATACTTGCCGGTGGCAGTGTCGAACTCGGACTTGAACTTGACTTCCAGGTTGTCGAGGTACTTGGGAATATCCTGACTCGATACCCGCGACGTCAGCTCGCGAATGTTGCTGATGCTGCGTTGTGCCAGTGCGGGGCGCTCCACCATGCTCATCTGCACGCGGTAAGAACGCGTCTGAACATCGTCCTCTGCCAGCCGCTTCATCCCGCCCAACTCACGCAGAGAGTTGAAGTAGCCGACCATGGTCATGTACGGGTCAGCAGGTTCTCCGAAGTGATCGAACAGTTCCTGCGCTGCTGTCAGGAACGCGGTATAGACGCGGATCAACATCGCGGGGCGAGAACTGCCGGGTGAGCACACGCCGAGGTAACGCCGCCCGGGCTTTTCTTCAATCGGGCGTTGCACCGAGAAGAAGTTGTCTTCCACGTCCAGTCCATGCGGCGGGAACACCGACACACGACGCATGAAAACGTTGTTCACCTGCTCCTTGGCTTTGCGCACCGTTGCCGTGGAGGCGATGATCTTTGGCTTGACCGTCTTGCCATCAAGCGTCCAGCCGCACAGTTCATCCACGGCGGTCTCATACAAGCCCACCATGGTGCCCAGCGGCCCGCTGATGAGGTGGAACTCGTCCTGAATGATCAAGTCGGGTGGACGGATCGGGTTGATGGCCTTCACCTTGGTGGAAGGTAAGCCTCTGCCCGCTTGATGATTGCCATTGCAATCGGCACCTTGCCAAAGCAAGCCGTGGCGCTCGCATTCCTGGCCCACGCGACCAAACAGAGTGCGCACCTGACCACGCCACGCCATCATGGCGAACTTGTCCACGGTGGCGATCATCATCGTGGGTGGGCGGTGGTAGATCTCTTCGTCCACGACCAGCACCGGAATCCCCGGGTGCGGCTGTTTGCTGGACTTGCCCTTGGAAAAATCGCAGCGACCCTTCTTGTCGCCGCAATAGACGAAGGTACGCCCAGAGCCTTTGTCGACTTCGACGTCCCGCCCGGGGGCCACTTCTGAGCCACACCACGGGCAACTGGTGAGCTGCGCGGGCGATGCAGCTCCGGCGTTGTACTTTCCGGGATTACGCACATCCTCAATGGCGCGGTGACTGTCCTCGGTCGTGCCCGGCGTAACCTTGTTGCCAACCCACAGGCCGATGGTGAAGGGCTCCGCGCCGAGGGACTTGTCGCCCTTGTCCAGGGCTTCACGTCGCAATACTTCCATGGCACAGATCAATGCCGTGGCACGCTGGAACTGTTGCAGCGTCAGCAAGCGCAGCGTGTAGCGCATGATCACGGCCAAACCGCGCGAGCTGTCGAACCCGCCGAGATTGCCCTGCATGCGCCGGATGGCCATGGTGAAGGCCGCCACGCCCAAATAGGCCTCGGTCTTGCCGCCGCCGGTGGGGAACCACAGCAGATCGGCATAGGCTTCGACGGGCTGGACGCGATCCGGGTGACTCGGATCTGCAAGTGACGGGATCGAGAGCAGCAGGAATGCCAACTGGAATGGACGCCAACTGCGGTTTTTCAGCACATCGAACTTGTCGATGGTGACATCCTCACCCCGACGCATGGCCAGCGCGTATTGGCTGCGCACGCGTTGCGTGGCCATCGCTTTATTGGCGAAGCGAAACGCCGCCAGCGCTTTCTCATTGGTTTTCAGGGTGTCGATACCCTGCTGCAGGCGAGTGTGGATCTCCTGGCAGCGATCCATCGCATGTTGCGACTGGGTGTCGTAGCCGGTGACTTCGTCCCCGATGCGAGTGCGCTGTTCATCAATCCAAGCAGCGTAATCTCGGGTCAATGTATTCAGGGCATCGACCAGCGGATCTATTTCCAAGGTCGCCAGCCTCTGCATATCCAGCAAGCCACTGCTGACCATCTGACGCATTGCCGGACGATCGGATGGATCAAGGCCTGGCGTCTCCGTGACCTGCACCTCGTACTGCGGCATCACCGTGGTACGCACCTCGGTGGCCAGGGTAACGTCATCTGTGGTGTCGGCGTGTACGGCAACACCATGGCCCACGGCGAACTCGACGCGGTTGCGGTAGATCATCTCCAGCGCTTCTCGCTCCGGGTCCATACCGTCTGCGTCCAGCACCGGCCTGCGCCGGAAGATGGCGCGCTTGGCAGCATCGGTCTCCGCGCGTACGATCAATTCGGGCTGAAACACCCACGCCGTATCGCGGTTGGTGTCCGGCTCCTCCTGCGCATTCACCAGGAACAAGGTGACCAGGCGATCGCCATTGGCATTCTTGGCCCGAATGGAACCCTGCACGCGCACTTCGGGAAACTCGTTGTCGGGTGCCTGGTGCGGTATCGCGCCTTCGGTCAGCGGCAGCACGATCTTGCCGCCGCAAGGAATGCGCTGCCACACCTTGGCCTTCTGCCCGTTGGACTTGAGCAGCTCATGCTCGTCATTCGGCACGCGCTCGTACCGGCCCCAACGCGCTTCGATCTCGATCCTGTCGGCGTCACCATCAACGCAGAAAGTCATGCCCAAACTACTGGGCACCAGAGACTGGTTGCTGGCGGCATCAATCTCGTCCGCCGAATCTGATTCCGGCTCCACACGCCCGGTGGCCGTTCCAAACTCCGCCCCAGGCTCGTGACGTCCGGGAGCCTTAGCCTCCGTGGGCTCTTCGGTGTCGTCATTGGCCAGTGGTCCGTCCAACCCCTCGATGCCACCCCGTGCGGCCTCACGGGGGGCCAGTTTGCCAACCAGATAGCGATCCCGCACACCCATGTCGACGATGCGTTCACGGGGGCCGTCAGCGGGGCCGAGCAAGTCGTCCATCACGGCCAATTGCAGCAGCTCGCGTATATAGGCCTGATCCTCAATGATCGGCACTTCGTCGATGGTATTGTTCAATGCCTTGGGGAGCGACTCCAGAAAGTCCGTCCACTGAATGCGGCCAACGCTACCGGTGGATGGCGGGGTGAGCGAGGCAAGACCAATCGAGACTGCCGGATCGACCAACAGCATGTGGTCGAAGTAGATCGTGGTGGTTTGAAGGTTAGACCGAACCCGCAATACCCGCCCGACCCGGGTGATGTGACCAGCGGTGTTTAGGATCAACACCCAATCGTCATCGGCGATGCCTTGGTACAGTGAACCCTCGCCTTTCAGCCGCAACGTATAGGGTGCCAGCGCGGGATCAGCGGAAAGACCATAATCAATGGCGATCCAAGCATTGGGGGGGGGTGTCATGTTTGCGTCCTCAATTCCGAGGATTAAAGCTCGATCCGCGAGAAATGCGGATAGATACGGTAGAACTTCTTGAACACATCGAACGGGTTCTCGCCCATGTTTGACATCGGCAGGTCAAAACCCATCTTGGCCCGGGCGTCGTCGTTCGATTCCATTGTCAGTCGCTCCAGCGTAGAGAGCGCAGGCAAATCGACCCGATGCGGCGCGTCGGTCGTCGCATGGAACTCCCATGCCTGTACCACTTCCTCAATGGTCTTGTCGTCGTTCTGGCAGACCACGAGGGCCGCCGTCACCATCGCCTGCCCGTCGGCGTAGTGCGTGGCCAGTGCCCAGACGATACGGCGATCTCGAAAACTGAGAACTTCCTTTTCAACTGCCAGCTTGAGCGCATGAAGCAGGCTTTTCCCGAAGTTCTCTTGCTTCATCCCATCTGCAATCAGTCCATGCGGGAAAAGTGCACCGAGGCGCCTTTGGAATGCCTGAAGTCGCCACTCCATAAGCTCTGCTTCTGAAAGATTTCCGTCCGGCCTGCCGAGTGAGCTGGGATTTGCATTTAGAGTAATCCGCAAAACGCTGCCGATCGGGACGGTGCCAATGGTGCGCGCGAACCGCTCGATCTGTGAGGTGATGCCCTTGGGTTCCGTGTAGTCGAACCAGATGATCGCGGGTGAATCGAGATTGGTTTCGTCAAGATAGTCTTCGAGACTCTTGTGAACGCACTCGATTGAGGCGATAGGACGATTGAACAGCTGGCGCTTGTGAACCTGCTCCTCCGTCTCGATGCAGGTCATTTTGGCGATGCCGACCCGACCGTGGATCAGCCGGAAGTCTTCGAGGAAAGGCCCACCCAGGCCGACATAGTGGTAATTTTCGAGCGCGAGCTTCGGAGCAAGGCGCATCAGCAGCGAAAGGAACAGCTCACGATCCACGGCTTTGTTGGGCCGTAACCGGTATGGCAGCGACGATCCAGCACTCATCGTCAGCTCTCCTGCTTCTTGGCCTTGGTGAGCTGCATCTCGAAGCACTTATCGCCGACGATGCCAGCCTTTTCATCCGGGTCATCGAACAGCAGCTTGGAGACGAGCCGAACTTCCTCGGCAGGACGCGAAAAGACGATCTTCCGGGACGATGGTTTCTTGTCTTCCGGCTCTGGCAAAACCTTCGCCTTCAGTGGGTTGAATTCGATCGTGTCCGCAATCTTTCGCGTGGCGCTGCGAGCGGACACGACCTCAATGGCGCGACTCAACGGCATCGGCTTGGCAGACTCCCAATGACTCGACTGATCGGCGCGCGGATGGTTTTTCCACTGGTTCGTGTACGAAATCCAGATGCGCATGCCCTCTTTCATCTTGACGAGGGATTCCAGCCAGACGTTCGACGAGGTGTCGAGTGCACGCTTCGTCGTCGTTACTGGCAGTTTGTCGGCGTGTTTGGAACGGAACTCGATGATGCCGGTGATGATGGCGAACTGCGGGTGGTACAGCGGAATGCCGTCGCCCCAGCCCGTCAGACGACCTTTATCTCCAACGATGACCGCACGGTCGTTGCAAAGCACCGTCCAACCCGCAGTGGCAGACGAGCGGTCACGTTCAAATCCCGCTTCATCCTCATCATCATCTCCAAGACTCTTCCCCGTGTTGAGGCCGACGGTGATCGAGACGAGCACGCCATCTATCGTCTTCTGGTAGATGTAAGGGGCAGGACTCTTCTCGTCTGCCGAAACGAGCACCTCGACACGCACGGGCTCCACCAGTGTTCCATTGAGTTTTATCCTCAGGCCCCACTGGATGAACATCGTGAAGTGTTCCGCTATAGCGGTGCGCACTTCGTTCTCAAAGGCTCTGTTGGCGAAGTGCCGCGAGACGCCTTCATACAGGTCAGTGACGTGAATCTTGGTGCCGGGCTCGTCCAGCCTTTCCTCTGCCTCGGTCGGTTCATTGATGGGAAGCGGGTCCCAGTTCTTCGCATCCAGCCATTCCGATGTGATGGGCACCTCGAACGTATCCTCGCCATGCCGAGTTCGCACCAACGCGTTGCGCCCCATCTTGAAGATCGCGCGCTTCATGCCGACGCCGTACATGCCGATGGTTTCGGCATCCGAATCGCGCTCGTCATCGGGTTCGCGCCCCATCTTGAACGCGTAGTTCTTGGCGACATCGCGTGGGATGCCGCCACAGTTGTCGGCGATGGAGAAGTGGTCGTCGGCAATTTCGATGTCCACGAAATGCTTGGCGTATTCGACGCCATTCCCGTTGGCCAGCCGCATTGCGCCATCGAGGCAGTTGTCGAGCAAGTCGAGAATCGCATCGGCGAGGCTGATGTCACGCGTGAGCATTGATACGAAGAACTGCTTCGTCGGGCTCGCCTGAGCGGTATCAGTGCTTGGTTTTGTCATGTGTTGACCTCCCTTTTTTGATGCGCTTCGGATCGTGTTGGAAAGATTCCGTGCGACGACGGCTTCCATTTCATGATCCGCTTCCTTGTTTGACGCGGTAACGTGTGCCTCGCTTTTCCCCTTGCCGTTCAACTTCGCCACTCGCAGTCAGTTCAGCAATTGCGCCACTCCATTCCCTTTCCGAAATCCCAGCACCGATGACGATGTCAGCCTTGGCATGCCAGCCAGGCCGCTGCTTCAGAAAATCTACGACAGAGAGGCTGCAAGGAAGTTGCGTACCGACTTCACTCGCGATACTTTCGAAATTAAAATCTGATTGCCCGGGCAAAGAAGTTCGAGTGGTAGTTAATGCCTTCTGTTTCCTTTTGGTTTCAGGCGGAGCATTCTTCGCATTTAGCAAGACAAGACGCTTAATTAACTCTCTGCGGGAGTCTTCTGATATCGATAGTCGGGTCGCCTTGCCTTGTTTGACCATTTGATAGTTGGTGCAAATGTCGCTCCAGCCATAGTCATCCATGACCTTGCGATCCAAAGCCTGATGCATTTCCCTCAATCTATTTATATCTGCGGAATGGTGTTTTGGATCATGAAACTCTTCGTATATTGAATTGCTTCCGCAACCCCTTCGCTCCATCAATTCTGAGCGGAAGGTCAGGAGCTGGCCGGCGACGTTCGCCGTCTCATCCGAAACATTCAATGGCCAAGGCAAAGTCGCCCAGCACTTCGAGGCTGTATAGCGTAGAGTTTGACCAAGCGACCCAGAAGTAAAACGCGCCCAATACTCATGCACAGAAGATTGGAGAATTGCAAAATCAAATTGCGATTCACTATCAAACAATTGGACTCCGTGGGCATACAAACTAATGGTTGATACTTTGTGAACCACGAAGTAAGCGGAGACAATCGTCAATGCAAAAAATTGCTTCCGTTGACGTGCGGCTTCAAGAAATCGCGTTCGCTTGTCCCAGTGTAGCCAAGGACGGCTTTCATGAACTTGCCTAGTCTGATTCCGGCGCTCGTATGAAATTTTTTCAGATAATTCGTCAATGATTTCGTGGCATCCATCGATTTCAGTTTTATTTTTCTCTCCGAAATCGATTACATGTTGAGTGGACGTGTAGGATGGTGTGTCATTCAAGATGTCACCATTCACAAAAATTCTCAGGTAATTTTTGATTTCTGGGTTTTTCTGCGCCAGCGGCATAACTTTGTCACCATCAATCACAAAGGCCTGTCCAAATAGATTGACGCCTTGCGACGTTGGAAACCTTGGCCCGATAAGACGGATATCTCCCGCGTGGCCAGCAGCGTCGAGGCCTTGTGATATTTCTTCGACGCATTCGTCGTCAAGCAGCCTTTTGCCTTGCCAAGACCCATTGAATCCATAGATCATGGAAATAGAGACCGCTGCCACTCCTGGCCATGGAACTGATTTGTAGGCTCTATAAAGCGTTATGCCGCTTGCGATAGCAGGCCTGAGTGCGGCCTCAGAATTTACTGTTTCGGAAAGACTGTTTGTTCCAATTAGGCCAAAGCAACCGCTCCGACCAATTATTTGCATCGTCGCACGCCGAAAGAAAAAACAGACGAGATCTGCTGGTCCCGATGTGCCGAACGTCGTTCGGAGGTATTCCGGATAGTGGATCCCAAGCTTTCCCGGCATTTGTCTTCCCCCCAAAAACGGCGGGTTGCCGACAATCGCATCGAAGCCGCTTCTAGGACCAACGAAAACCTCTGGAAACTCAAGCGGCCAGTGAAAAGGTCGCCGCGCCGACTTGTTGGTGGGCATATCAATTGAGAGCGCAGCAACCGATCGACGGCGCATCGATTCCAGTGCACTCTCGTCACCGTCGATAGCTTGTCCAGCCTGAATGGCTAGAGACGCGAGTGCGTTTTCTAGTCCTGCGCTATGGCCACCAGACTCAAACACCTCTCCTATGAATGCATCGCAGATGCAGTCCGGTACTTCGAGTCTGCGACGTGCAGCAGCGTCCAGATAGGCCATGGCCTCCACGTCGTGGATGTCGCGAATGGGCATTTCACGTAAACGCGAGCGGAGTTCGATGGCCTCGCATACTGCTTGCTCAATGTTCTGGCTGAAAAGGCGCAGTTGGTCTTGACCCGAGGGATTCATCGAAAGCTGGGTGAGTTGATCCAGCCGATGGATTCCTAACAAGCTGTCGCCGCAGCGCAGGCTGTGATCAAGGAAGCCGAAAGGGCGATCCTTAGCCAGCGTTACCAGCCAGATAGAGAGCTTGGCCAGCTCGACTGCCAATGGGTTTAGATCGACGCCATAGAGACACCGTTCTGCAACGAGGCGACGAGCGGCGATGGTGCGTGCCTCGGTATCGCGCGGCAGCCTCTCGACGTTGGCATTGGTATCTGCCAACAGCCCATCGACACCAATCATCTTGCCCTCCACCTCGCACTGCGCCCAAGCTTCCAGCAACCGGTCGGCCAACCATCGGCAGGCTTGCACGAGAAAAGCCCCCGAGCCCATGGCTGGATCGCAGACTTTCAGTTCGAGTAAGTCGGCGGGCGATCTCAGTGCCCAATCCACGCGTTGCCTTCCCTCTACCGGGCCGATGTAAGCGATGGGTGTGAGTGTCTCGGCGACGATCGCTTCGGTGAGCGATTTCGGCGTGTAGTGGGTGCCGGTTTCGCGGCGATCGGAGCCGGTGGTGACGATGAAGGCTCCGGCTGGGTAGATCAGCGGATAGCCCCAAGGATCAGTGCGCACCAGATGGCCGAAGGGTTTGATGCGGTCGCGCAGTTTTTCGTCGTTGTTGCAGGCAGTGAGCAAGCGACCGGAAAGTTCATTGTCGAGAGACTTATTGAGATCGTTGCGCACACGGCTGGCGGAACTGCCGGAACGCTGCTGGAGCAGTTCGGCGAGTCGCTCGGCACCGTCCAGCCGTGCGGATTCGAGTTCGGCCAGCGTGACCCAAGGCGACTGGGCGCTCTTGGTGGCGTCGAGTTCCAGCGTGACCTCGGCGGTGCGCTTGACGGTGCGCTCCAGCAGACCCTCATAGACGTAACCGATCTGTTCGACGTCCAGCGCCCGGTAGGACAGCGTGCGCCCCTGGAACTGCTGGATGGCTTCGAGCAGCAGCAGGACGGTGCGGTTGTCGATTGGCAGGGGCTTGGCGACGTCGATGCGCCAATCGGAGCCTTTGGCCCGGCCTTCAAGGAAGGGGAAACGATCCGGATCGAACAGGGAGCCACCCAGCGCAGGCAGACGCAGGTTTTCGTGCTTGATGCCACCGTACACGGCGCGGAACACGGCCAGCAGGCGTGACCATGCGTCCCAGCGGCGCTCTAGAATTTCATCCGACTCGGCGCGCAATTGCATTCGCAAGGTCGAGAGCGCGTAGTTGGCTTCGTAGCGTTCGTCGCCCAAGAGCAGCAGGCCACGCTCCTCAGCGGAGAGCAGGAAGACCAGCCGCATCATCACCGTCAGCGCGGCTTCGTAGAGTTCGGCTTCCTTCACGCCGCGCAGCAACTCGCGGCTGCGGTCTTGGTCAGCCTTGTCGAGCGCCTGGATCAGCACTTCGACGGCGCGACGCACTTGCTCGCCAAGGGCGTCCGTAACTTCGTCCTGAAACTTCAGGGAGCGATCGAACAGTGCGGGTAGTTGTTCGGATTCATCGACAAAAAAACGACGAATGCCGAGCAGGTGTACGAATGCCTGCAGGGTGATGGGCTCCTGGCTCCAGATGCGGGCATACCAGCTGGCAAAAGTGGTAACGGCACCGACCGGGGCATCCACCACCATCCAGCGCTCGCCGTTGGTCACCAGCCCGAGGCGGCAACCGAGTGAGCGACACAAAGCAACCATGCGATCGGCGGGTATGGCGGCCCAGCCGTCCAGCTTCAGTGTTGCATCGAGATCGACTTCTTGCGCATAGGTCTGGATCAGCATCAGCGGCTTGTTGGCGCCTTGCTCATCGACTACCGCAAGATCGGGCGACAGCGTTACGCCATGTTCGGGCAAGCTGGCTTTGAGGTTGGCGGCGCACCAGTCGGCGCGCTTGAGAACGTCGCCTTTGCCGTCTTCATCGAGCTCAAGGCCACGTGACAACACCTCGTTGAGCCAGGCCACGTGCAACTCAGCAAATTGCGCGTCTTCCAGCTCCAGCGCTTCGCGCCATTCCTCGTAGGCTTGGCGCAGACGTTTGCGCTTGGTGGCATCCAGTTCTTCCAGTCCTTGTGGGAAGGCTTCCTTGAGAACGGGAACGGCGAGGAACGGGCCAGAGATCTCGATCAGCGACAGCCAATCATCGTGCACGCTGGGAGCACTCATGCGGCACCTCCCTGAACAGCAGATGCAGGCACCAGAAAGATGACGGCGACCGGGAAGGTGCGGTCGTTCAGTTTGGCGTAGCGGGTTTCGATGGCCTCGGCCTCTTGTTGGCGCTCGGCTGGAATGCGGGCAAGACGCGCCTCCAATGCGGCGGTGTCGCGCCTGAGTTGTGTTCGTTCGTCTTCGGTGAAGAGTGATAACTGCGCAGGTTGCTGATCCTTTTTCAGCTCAAATTGGATGGCTTTCTCAAGCTCATCAAGCACGGTTCCAATGTCGGCCACTTCTTGCTGCTTACGGGATTGCAGGGTGTTGGTCAAGAACTTCAGCCGGTCTTTCGAGCGGGCGTCAACCGCCTGCAGGATAGAACTTTGCTCACGGTCGAAACGCACACGGATGGCATCGAACAAAGAGTCTGGGGCTGTCAGAGGTTTGGCTTGATCTAGCCATTGCTGGACTTTGGTGACGCCTTCCTCACGACGGAATGATTTGTCGCTCAGATAGCCCCCGGCGACCGTTAGTTCTTCGTGGAGACGATGATGGTTGCCACCCGTGACGACCAGCCGCGAGATGACGACCACAGCAGGCCCATCGATCAGTGCGTCCGGCACCGAACGCACCGTGACACGGTGCAGCTTTTTCACATCGTCCTGCGCCCAGACCTCGGCGCGCAGCAAGCGCAGGCACATCTGTACCAGTCTGTGATTCAGGTGAACCAGCACTACGTCGTCACGCCCGGTGGCGACGGCATGATCGAAGGTAATGGGCCGAATTTGCAGTGTGTGGGGGTGACGCAAGCCTTCGAGGCAGCGCGCCCACGAGCCCGACAGCGCGGGCATTATGAATACAGTGCCAGCAGGGGCATCAGGCAAAGCAACGGGCTCTAGTGGCGGGCGGCCTGCCAACTTGAGGCCCGTCTTGACCGCCATCAGGATGTGCTCTGGCGTGAGGTGAAAATCCTGCTGCGTGGTCAGAAGCCGTTCGTGCAGCTTGGCGACCCGGTCTTTCAGTTCGCGCTCGGCGCGCACGAAGCGTCTGGCCTTGGCTATCTTGCCTTCAGCAAGGCGGGTGTCGAGGTCTTTGAGTGAACCTTCGATCAGCCCTGACATCTGCGGCGCAATGACTGGGTTGACGCTGCCCATGTCCGAACGCATGGATTCGAGTTTACGCAGCGCCCGGATGATGTCGTCACCGTGACCGCCGATGGTTGCCTTGCCCTGCTCGCCGCCATCGACAGGGTGCCAGATCAGCACTTCCTTTTGGCGCTGACCGTGTCGGTCGATACGACCGTTGCGCTGCTCCATCACATTGGGGTTGTAAGGGATCTCTAGATGGATGAGGCAGTTACAGTGGTTCTGTAAGTCGATACCTTCGGATGCGGCATCGGTGGCCAGCAGGATTCGCACCGCCGAATCTTTGGGCGATGTCTGGAAGGCCGCTTTGACTTTCTCGCGCTCGTCCTGCGCCATGCCGCCGTGAAGTATGGCCAGACGATCGCCACCGAAATCGTGACTGGCCAGGATCTCGTGCACCCACTGGTGCGTGGTGCGGTATTCGGTGAACAAGATGACCCGACGATCATTCCACTGACCATCGGTCTTGAGGTTGGCCGTAAGCCAGTCGAGGACGGCTTTGGCTTTGGCATCGACCTGATTCTTGGCGGTTTGCGCCCACGATCTCAGTTCGTTCAGCATTTGTTGCTGATCTGCCGTCAGCGATTGCGCACGACGTGAAGCCTCTTCGACGGCCTCTGACTGGGCGTTTTCGACCTCTTGGTCGTTGGCGTAGTCTTCATCGACTCGCAGGATGGCCTTGCGCAAAATGCGGTCCGCCATTGCTTCCTTGTCCTTGCGCTGGTGGCCATTGGCCAGACTGGCAATGTGCTTCTCGAGGGTGGACGCGAAGGCGGCAGGAGAAGAAAAGAGCCGTTTCTTGAGCAGTTGGTTCACGAACGATGTGCCGAAAGCATTTCCTGCTTTCTCTGCGTCCTGTTCCCGGCTCGCGCAGTAATCGTTCAGCTTCTGGTGAATGACCCGCTCTTGTGTAGAGTACGAGGCCAGCAACGCCTGCAGCTTGCGCTGTGCATAGAGCGGCTTGCCTTCCGCATCGACCAGATCGCTCTTGAGGCGACGGATCATCACCTGACTCAACTGCTTTTCATCGGGCAGGATGTTTCTGGCGAAGCGTTGGTCGTCCAGCAACTCCAGCAGAGAGGTGAAGGATTCCGTGTAGCCGTTGTGCGGGGTTGCGGTGAGGAACAGGCGATGTTGGAAATGCGGGCTGATGGAGCGAATGAAGCGCGTCCGCTGACTTTCCAGCGCGTAGTTCGCACCGGCAGCGGGGGCGATGTTGTGTGCTTCGTCGACGACGAGCATGTCGAATTTGCGTGGATAGCTGGTGTGCGCTGGCAGAACGTCGCGCATGGCGCGCAGTCCTTCGCCGCTCTTGACCCAGTCCATGGATGCGATCAAGCGCGGATGCGAAGTCCACGGGTTGGCGTGGATGCCGCGTTCTCGGCGCAACTGTTTGATGTAGGCCGTGTCGACGACTCGGAATTCGAGGCCGAATTTCTCCAGCGTCTCGACGCGCCACTTCTCTTGTAGTGATGCGGGACAGACGATCAGGACTGTGCGGGCACGGTGCCGCAGCAACATTTCCTGGATGACAAGACCGGCCTCAATGGTCTTGCCCAAGCCGACGTCGTCGGCGATGAGCAGATTAACGCGGGCCATGTCGATGGCACGCACCAGTGGGTCGAGCTGGAAGTCCTCGATGCTGACGCCGCTACGGAACGGCGCTTGTAGAAAGCCTCTGTCCGCATTGGTGGCGGCACCCCAGCGCACGGCGTCTAGGAAGGCCTCAAGCGTGTCCGAATCATCCTGTCCTGTAATGGCGGGCAGGCCCGCGCGTTCGATGACTTGAGCGCCGGGTTCAATCTCCCATATGACTTCAAGTTCCTCACCCAGAGCATCCTCGTCGATAGATGAGAGCTTCACGGAGTTCTGAATCGCGGAGGACGAGTCCAACATGGACGTCTTTACGTCTGCCACGATCCACTGGCGTCGCCGCACCTCGACCAATTGACCAAGCTCGGGACGAGCACTGTAGATCTGATGCTTCGGTTCGTTCGCAATTTCCATTCGAGCTGCCAATCTTTCTGTTATTTTTTCTTGTGAGCACTAACCGGCGATTCGCAGCGCCTTGCTTTTGCGGCGTTAACCGTCTGTGCGACTGCAGCTGCAGCTGCAACTGGAGACTCATGCTCCCAGAATCGCAGTACCGTCCATCCCAGTTCAAGCAGCCTTGAATTGGTATCCGCATCCCTGAGCCGGTTCGCCTCTATCTTCTGCCGCCAAAACTCCGCGTTCTGCTTCGGCCAAGTTGCATGTTGCGGACAACCGTGCCAGAAGCACCCATCGACGAAAACTGCGATGCGTAATCCAGGGAGTGCGATGTCGGCCACGCGCCTTGGCTTCTCGAGCACCACGAAGTTGACGCGGTAACGCATGCCATTTCGAAAGAGTTCCCGGCGCAAAGTTATCTCTGCCGCGGTATCCTTTTGCTTGACCTTGGCCATGCGACGGCTAGTCTCAAGCGACGAGGGTGGAGCGCGTTCCATTGATGTTGCGCAGTCAGAGGGCGATCAGGTCGAGACCGATGCGATGTGACCGTTGATGCTGCGCGCGATCGCCCGCCCGAGATCGACAGGGACTGCATTTCCGATCAGTCTCCCAAGTGCGGTGAAACTGACCTCGCCACCCGGCGGGACGAACGCATATTTTCGGGGAAAGCTTTGCAGAATCGCCGCTTCGCGCAGAGAGATGGCGCGGTCTTGATCCGGGTGCCCGAATCGGCCATTGCCGAATCCATAGCACTGAGTGGTCATGGTGGGCGCAGGCTGGTCCCACGTCATCCGTCCGTATACCCCAGGATAGGTACGTCCACTCTCTGCCTTATGGCACTCGCTCACCAAGTGCTGTGGCCAATCTCGCCACGTTCCACCAGGCCTTGATGCCCTAATGCGCTGGAGGTTCTTGGGTGATAGAGACGACGATGCATGAAGACGGTCTCTTGGTGCCATTTCGCCGGCACCAAGGGCTCTCAAGCGGCCGATGGCCTGCCGAACGGTTTTGGGCCGTTCATGCGTCGGTGAGATCATCTTGATCTCACCATGCTTCGAAGCGAAAAGGACCATCCGCCGCCGCATCTGCGGCACACCGTATTTCGAGCTATCCACCACGTCAAACCACACGGTGTATCCAAGCCGCTTCAGGGTATCTACGAAGTCATGAAACACTTCGTGCTTGGCGACTGTAGGGACGTTCTCCATCGTGATGATGTCCGGAGATGCGCCTTGCGCGAGACGCGCGAATTCATACAACAAGCCCCATTTGCCGTCTTTCCCATCGACCTCATAACGCTGCGCGTAGGTCGAAAATGGTTGGCACGGTGCGCAGCCCGCCAGCACTGTCAGTTCGGCGTCACCGAACAGATTCTTCAGCTCTTCGGTCGTGACTTTGCTGATGTCACGTTCAAGAAACTGTGCGTGGTTGTTGGTGACATAGGGATAGCGGCAGGCTGGATCCACATCGAGTCCTGCCACGACAGGTAGGCCCTCCAGCACGAAGCCGTGAGTGAGTCCTCCTGCTCCACAAAATAGATCTACACAGGCAATTTTCTTCATATTTGTCTCGCGCTGATTGCGGGCATTCAGGCGACGTCTACTGCAGGTTCTCCCTCATCGGGAACGTACTCCAACAGTTCTGCCACGCTGCATTGGTAGTGTTTGCAAATCGTGTTGAGGGTTTCGATGTCCAGCCGCGATGTGGTCTCGTGGTACAGCCCCGAGACAGTGTTACGCGCCAATCCGGTTGCCCGTATAAGGTCAGCCAATTTTTCTTTGTTCTCACCAAGCAATCTTGAGAGGTGGATCCGGATCATGCGTCGCCTCATCGAAAAACAATAAGCCAGAGAAATGATCAACTAGTCGATCATTTTTCATTTCAAGTTATCTGCAAGTTGATCTAGTTGATCAGCTAGGGCAACATTATGCGCATGAAGAGCTGCGTTGAGTGCGATGGAGGTGCTTCAGAACGACATTTCGATCGCATGAGAGACTTGTCATCCGCCTGAGGGCGATGGGGCATATCCATCGGCAGCGCGTTTGGGCTATGGATTTGAGTCGCGGTGTGCCCAGGAAGCACAGTGTGAAGCCAGGGGGCATTTTGGGGGGCGGCGACGGGGCAGTAGGGGGGAGCCAAGGGGCACGCTCTTGGTGCTGACGGTTGAAAAGGACCCCGGAAACCCCCCTGACACCCCCCATTTCCGGTTCGAGCCCCATCAGCCACCCCAAATCAGCAAAGCCGCTGCAACTTTCAAGGTTGCAGCGGCTTTTGTCTTTGGGGCTCCTCTGGCAATGTTTTCCCGACTCTTGCATGGCGTCGCTGAATGCCTGGCTTGATCTGGCGACGCCGGCGCCAGCTGGCCGGGTCACGGCAGGTGGCCGCGCTGCACTGCAACGGCGCGGGTTCTGCCGCAGCACCAGGGGCTGCCAACGCATGAAGCTTTGCGTGCGCCCGACACCGCGGCCTGAGTGATTGGCGCAGTCTCGCCAATGTGCGCGGATGGTTGCGCAGCCGCAGTCACTCCCATGGGTGAGGCGACGACGAAAGGATGACGGCCAATGAAATGAGTGGCCTGCCCGGAGGGACTCGAACCCCCGACCTATTGCTTAGAAGGCAATTGCTCTATCCGGTTGAGCTACGGGCAGATGGATGGGTGTCGGCCGCAAAGGCCGAAGCGCTGGCATGGTGCGGGTCATACATTGAGATTGCCCTGGCCGCATGCCGCTGCGCGAACCCTGGATCATACCTGCGGCGGCGGGGCATGTTCTGGCCGCCGGGCGGCATTTGCGGGTTGTAATCGCAAGTTGATCGCGGATGCGGGTATAACGGAGTGGCGATCGTGCCGCGCGCCTGCCCGTTTCCTACTCCACCTCTGCCCATGCCACACAGCGTCAATCTCATCAGCACCATTGCCGCGGCGCTCGGGCTGGCGCTGGCGTTGGGGTTCGTGGCCGCGCGGCTCAAGCTGCCTGCGCTGGTGGGTTACTTGCTGGCCGGTGTGGTGATCGGGCCGTACACACCCGGTTTCGTGGCGGACATGGCCATGGCCAGCCAGTTGGCCGAAATCGGCGTGATGCTGCTGATGTTCGGCGTGGGCCTGCATTTCTCTTTCGGCGACCTGCTGGCGGTGCGCCGTATCGCTGTGCCCGGGGCGGTGGTGCAGATGATGGTGGCCACAGCGCTGGGCATGGCGCTGGCCGTGTGGTGGGGCTGGAGCTGGGGCGGGGCCTTGGTGTTCGGCCTGGCGCTGTCGGTGGCGAGCACGGTGGTGCTGCTGCGCGCGCTGGAGACCTTGGGAATTCTCGACAGCCACACCGGGCGCATCGCGGTGGGCTGGCTGGTGGTCGAAGACTTGGCCATGGTGCTGGTGCTGGTGCTTTTGCCGCCGTTGGCCGGTTCTCTGGGGGGCAATGGCGCCCAGGGCCAGGCCGTCGATGGCGCTGCGCTGTGGAAGACCCTGGGATGGACCTTGTTGCAGGTGGGCGGCTTTGTGGCGCTGATGCTGCTGGTCGGGCGCCGCCTGTTTCCGTGGGTGCTCTGGCAGGTGGCCCGCACCGGGTCGCGCGAGCTGTTCACGCTGTGCGTCGTGGCGGCTGCGGTCAGCATCGCGTTTGGCTCTGCGGCGCTGTTTGGCGTGTCGTTCGCGCTGGGGGCGTTCTTTGCGGGCATGGTGATGCGCGAGTCGGAATTCAGCCACCGCGCCGCCGAAGAGTCATTGCCGCTGCGCGACGCTTTCGCCGTGCTGTTCTTCGTGTCCGTGGGCATGCTGTTCAACCCCTCGGTGTTGTGGGACCGGCCGGTGCAGGTGCTGGCCGTGGTGGCCATCATCATGCTGGGCAAGACGCTGGCGGCGGCAGCCCTGGTGCTGGCCTTCCGCTACCCGCTCAATACGGCGCTGACGGTGTCTGCCAGCCTGGCGCAGATCGGCGAGTTTTCGTTCATCCTGGTCGCGCTGGGTTCGTCACTGGGCCTGTTGCCGGCCGAAGGTGCCAGCCTGGTGCTGGCGGGCGCCTTGATCTCGATGGCGCTGAACCCGATGCTCTTTCGCGCGATTGCGCCGCTGCAGGACTGGCTGCGGGCGCGCTCGGCACTGGCGCGGCGGCTGGAGCAGCGGGACGACCCGCTGGCCGAGTTGCCCATGACCACCGATTCGCGCTATCTGGCGCGGCAGGTGGTGCTGGTGGGCTACGGCCGGGTCGGGCGCCGGGTGGCGGCGGCCCTGGCGGCCAACGACATTCCCTACGTGGTGGCGGAGCAGAACCGCGAACTGGTGGAGTCGCTGCGGGAGTCCGGCGTGGCGGCCGTGTTTGGCGATGCGGTGGACCCGGCCGTGCTCATCCAGGCACACATTGCACGCGCGGCGATGCTGGTGATCGCCACGCCCGACACCTTGAACGTGCGACAGATCATCGGCACGGCGCGCATGCTCAACCCCCACATCGAAGCCGTGGTGCGCAGCCACAACAGCGACGAGGCCCGCCGGCTCACGCAGGAGTGCGACAGTGCGGTGTTCCTGGCCGACGAGGCGCTGGCCCAGGCCATGTCGCGCTACGTCGTGGAGCGTACAGAGACACGCCGCGCCCGGGCGACGGCTCCCGCGGCGCTGCACAGCCGTATCTGAATATCTGCCAAAAGCCGTGCTACCGCTGGATGGGTGGCTGTTTTATGCTATCGAATAGATAGCTGAGTGGAGAAATAGCGATTGGGTGTGGGTCTGCTGCGACTGGCCCGCTGCAGCAGGCTGGGGGCACTGGTGCGTGCAGAGTCGACACCCAGGCACAACAACGAGCTGGGCGCGGCCTGCCAAACTGCCCGTCGTCACACGCTCAAGACCGTATGAGGCCCAGCCCATCTGCACAGCCTGAGCCCGAGCCCGAGCATGAGCATGAGGCAGCGGCTGTCGCCTCAATCCGTTTCTTCAAACACCAGCGACGGGTTGCTCATGATGCGCGCGGTCTGGCCCAGGTCGTCGATCACGCGGTTGGCAAAGTAGCTGTTCTGCGTGTCCGGCTCCAGCGCCGCCACCGCCAGGTTGGCGCGTGGCTGGTTCAGCGGGATGTAGAAGCTGCCGGCAGGCACGTCGATCGCGCTGCGCATAGGCGCCACCTGCACGCGCACGATGCCGGTGCCTCCGGCGATGGTGCCGATCACATCCTGCCGGTCGCCGGACTCGCGCGAGGTTTCGCGGTAGGTGTCGGCGAGGGCAGAGCCAGGTTCGGCCACGCGCATCACCTGCAGTCCCAGCAGTTTCAGGCGCTCCACGGCGGCGGTGGAGCTGGCCGACAGCCAATAGCCGCAAGGCCGGGCGCGGGTCTTGGTGGGACGCAGCGTGAGCGAGGAGTTCCACTCGACGCGGATGGGGCGCACCGCCCCGGTGTCGGGGTCCAGAAACTCCAGCTCGCGCTGGGTGGGGGTGGCTGCAGCCTCGATCACAACCTGATCACGGCAGGCCTGCGCGCTGATGTCGCGCGCCACGAAGGAACGCACCTGCTCCAGGTTGGCGGCACGCTCGGCGGTGCTGCGCAACGCGCTGCCGATGGCGGTGACCTGCGAATGCACCCGGCGCTGGATGTGCATGCGGCCGATGCCCACGCCGCGCGTTTCGATCAACAGGCTCACCGCGTTCTTCAGTCCGTTCACATTGCGGCCGGTGTCGGGTTGCGTGCCCCCCATGGAGATGCGCTTGTCGTCGGGGTTGTTGGAGGTGGTGTAGTACCAGTCGCTGGTCAGGCCCTGGGCCTTGAGTGCGGCCACCATGGGCTGGTGGTACCACTCCTGCGATGCCTTGGTGAGGAACTCAGGGTAGTTGGCCGTGGTGGTGTACTGCAGCAGCGTGTCGTAGCGCTGGATGGCATTGAACTTCTGCAGATAGCGGCCCGCCACGGTGTATTCGTGCGCGTCCACCACCAGGATGGGGCGGTACTCATTCACCACGCCGGCCAGGGCACGTGCCTCGGGGGTGTTCAGCAGCAGGTGGTCGCGGTTCATGTCCACGCCGTTGGCCGTGACCCGTGTGCCCGCCGCGGCTCCGTCAGGGTTGGCGCGGGGAACAATCACCACGTTGATGCGGTCGAGCAAAGGCTCCAGCAACCCCTGGGTCAGCTCGCGGCTGATGACGAGCAAGGCTTCGGCCCCTGCGGGTTCATCGCCGTGCTGTTGGCCGATCAGAACGACCGTGGGGCGGCCGCTGTTGTCCAGCTGAGCAGGGGACGTGCCCGGGGCGCGTGTGGCCAGCAGGCCCAGGATGGGTTCGCCGCGCTGCGACATGCCCAGGTTGAGCAACCGGGTGCGGGTGGCACCGCGCTGCGCCGGGTCGTCCAGCGACTGCAGCCACTGCGCCAGCTCTGCGTTCGTAGTGAAAGCCCTGCGGTCTGCGGCAAGCCCCGGCGTAGCGTAGGCCACCGCGGGGTCGGGGAACTGGGCCGCCACCGCCGCGCCGTAAGGTGGCGACATCGGGCCGTCGTTCTGCACCACCAGCGGAGCGGGCGGCGGCAGCGGGCTCGCCACCACGCCCTGGCTTGGGCCGAGGGGCTGCGTTGGCCGGGGCGCCGTTGCCTGACCCAGCGGTGCAGGCACCACCGTGCCTTTCTGGGCACGGCTGGGCAGCGGGGCTGGCGCATTGGGCCGCGCTGTGGGTGTGGAAGGCCAGGGCGGCAGCGGCGTGCTGGAGCATGCCGTCAGCAGCACCGCCGCCAGAACGGCAGAGATCTTCCAGGGCGTCTGCGGCGACCAGGCGGAGAAGGGTTGGGGCTCCGCGCCGCGCGTGCGCCGGAAGAAGGTATGCATGGTCATGGTGGTTTTGCCAGTGGGGCCGCAGGGCGGCTTTGTTACGGCGATGTTACCTGCGCACCTGCCCGCTCCGGTGTCAGCGTACATCCCGTTGCAAACCTGTGGTTGACAGCTCGGCCGTGCCCGGCCGCCCTATGGCTTCGTCACGGGATCGAAAGGAGGGGGCGGCATGGATGGCCCGGGTGCCGCGGCAGAGGATGCCGCTGTGGTGGCCTGGGGCGCGGGAGAGTGCGGCTGGGGCCTGTCCGGCGGTACGCCGCCGGCCGCCGCTGTGTCTTGTCGTGCGTCTGCCTGCATCCTCAGGCGCAACAGGGCCCGCACAAAGCCGTGGTCGGACCGGGAGCGGTCACGCCCTTCGTGCAGATGGTCGTTGAAGTAGTCGACCCGGCGCACGTCGCCGATGCTGTTGCGGCCGTTGTGCAGGAACTCCTCGCTGACCAGGATCTGGTCCAGCACGCTGGGCGAGCCCTGGTGGATGTGCGAGTACGCGACATCTTTCTTGAGCGCGGCGTCTCCTTGCAGTTCATAGGCATTGAACAGGGCCACGTCCCGCGCGCCGCGGTCGTAGGCGATCTCGTTGGTGGCGCAGATCAGTTGCGTGGTGACGCTGTCGGGCGTGTCGTTGAAGTCGCCCAGCACCACCAGGGGCACGCTGGTGCGGTGCAGCAGGTCGATCACCAGGCAGCGCAGCGCCATGGCCTCGGCCCCGCGCATGATCAGCGAGCGCAGCGAAGCCAGGGCCATCACCTTGGGGTCGCTGCGGTCCTCCAGCGGGTGGCCTTGCGCATCCTGCAGGAACTTGGGCCGCTTCGACTTGAGGTGGGCGGTGAGCACGTTGAGCGTCTGTCCATGCTTCATGTGCAAGGTGACGACCAGCGGAGGGCGCTCGAAGCGCAAGTGCCGGCCCAAGCCAGGCACATCGACCTCGAAACCTGGCGGAAACTCTGCGAACGACTGCAGGGCGTCCACCTTCAGCCGCGTGGCGATGCCTACGCGCGGCGTGCCCTGGGCGCCACCGCCATGGACTGCCCCGTTGTTCTCGGCACCGGGCACCGCCACGAAGTCATAGCGCAGGCCGCTGCGGCCTATAGCGCCCTTCAAGGCCGCATCGTCCCAGACCTCCTGCACTGCCAGCACATCGGCGTTGAGGGTGCGAAACCGGTCTCCGAGCCAGGTGAGCTTGCGGTCGAACTCGGCCTGGGTATACGGGTCCTGGTTGTCATAGAACATGCGCCCGGGGTTGGCCAGGTTCAGCACGTTGCAGGTGGCCACCATCAGGGTGGCCAGCGGAACTGGAATGTCGTTGGGGCGCATGGCGGTGAGCGGGATGGGGCAAAGGATGCGTGCACCCCGCACAAAGCCGGAGCGGCTCAGCCCATGGGTTGCAGCGCGTGGCCAGAGAGCACATGCAGGCCGGCTGGGAGTGACTGTACGGCATGCACCAGCGCGTGGGCCACATCCGCGCCCGGGCGGGCACGGTAGCGCGCCGGCAGGACGGGGTCGAGCCAGCGAAACAGCGTGATGGACAACGATTCCGCACGGCGCGGCGCCTGCTGCAGAGCCGTCCGCTCGCCGATGAGCAGGGAGGGGCGCGCGATCACCAGGGTCTCGAAACCCAGGGCCTGCAGGTCGCGTTCGACCTCGCCCTTGACCCGGTTGTAGAAGATGCGCGAATGCGGGTTGGCACCCATGGCCGTGACCACGCCGCAGCGTGTGGCGCCGGCCGCGCGCGCGGCGCGGGCCGTGGCCAGCACGGCGTCGTGGTCGACCGCCCGAAAGGCGCTCTGGCTGCCTGCCGCGGCGATGGTGGTGCCCAGCGTGATGTAGACATCATCCACGGGCGGCAGGGCGGGCAGGGCCGCAAAGTCCACGGCGTGCAGGTGCAGCCGTGGGTGGCTCAGTGCTGGCGCGCGCCGGCCCTGGGCATGCAGCACATGCACCGCAGGGGGTGCCGGTGCTGCCGCGTTCGCTGAACGGGATGGATCAGCGGTTAAAAGATCCGCGAGGACCGCCTGGCCCACGAGGCCCGTTGCCCCGGCCACCACCGCCACCCGCGCCTCCGCCATAGCCGCCTCCTCCACCGTTGCCACCACGATAACCGCCGCCACGGCGGCCGCCGCCCATGCTGTCCACGCTGGTGCGCATCGGGTCGGGCTGGCCGCCCGCGCCATGGCCGGAAGCGCGATGCCCCGGGTTGCTATGGCCCGAATGCGTGCCCAGGTGGGCGTCAGGGCGGGGAGGTTGCGAGTCGTCGTAGCGGGGCGCACCGCCACCGCCGTAGCCGCCACCACCACCGCCGGAGCGGCCGCGTGCAGGCGCCTGGCCGCCGGCGCGTGCTCCGCCACCGCCACCACCACCGGCACGGCCGCCACGCGGGCCGTTGTTGCCGCCACCACCGCCGGCGCCAGCACTTGCGCCGCCGCCAGCGCGGCCACCACGGCCGCCGCCGTTGCCGCCACCCGCAGGGCGGGGGCCGCGATCGCCGCCGCCACCACCACCGCCGCCAGCACCCTGGCCGGCCTTGTTGGTGCGGATGCGTTCCATCATTTCGCTGCGGGCGGCCTTGGCGGCAGCCTGCATCACGTCACGGCTCGGGGGCTTGCCTGCGCCGCCCCAGATGGTCTGGCGGCCCATGGCGATGGGCTCGGCCTTTTCACCGGCGTCGGGGCCGAAGCCTTCGATGACCTGCACGGGAATCTGCTGCTTGGTGAAGCGCTCGATGTCCATCATGAAGCCTTCTTCGTCCATGCAAACCAGGCTGACGGCTTCGCCGCTGTTGCCGGCGCGGCCCGTGCGGCCGATGCGGTGGACGTAGTCTTCCGAGACGTTCGGGATTTCGTAGTTCACGACGTGCGGCAGCTCGTCGATGTCGATGCCGCGGGCCGCGATGTCGGTGGCCACCAGGGCACGGATGTCGCCGCTCTTGAAGCCGGCCAGGGCCTGCGTGCGGGCGCTCTGGCTCTTGTTGCCGTGCAGCGCCATGGCGTTCACGCCGTTCTTGGTCAGGAACTCGGCCACGTTGTTGGCGCCGAACTTGGTGCGGGTGAACACCAGCACCTGGCTCCAGTTGTGCTGCTGGATGATGTGCAGCAGCACCTGCTTTTTCTTGCCGCGGCCCACGGGGTGGATCACCTGCGTGATGCGCTGCACCGTGGTGTTGCTCGGGGTGACCTGAATGCTCTGGGGGTTCTTGAGCAGGGTGTTGGCCAGGTCCCGGATCTCGTCGCTGAAGGTGGCCGAGAACAGCAGGCTCTGCTTGTCGCGCGGCACCAGCGCCAGCACCTTCTTCACGTCGTGGATGAATCCCATGTCCAGCATGCGGTCGGCTTCGTCGAGCACCAGCACCTGCACGGTCGACAGGTCCAGGAAGCCCTGCTGCTGCAGGTCCAGCAGGCGGCCGGGTGTGGCCACCAGGATGTCCACGCCGCGCTTGATGCGGTCGATCTGCGGGTTCATGCCCACGCCGCCGAAGACGACGGTGGAGTTGATGTCGAGGTACTTGCCGTATTCGCGCACGGACTCTTCCACCTGGGCGGCGAGCTCGCGGGTGGGCGTCAGCACCAGGGCGCGGATGCCCTTGCCGCCGAACTTGTTCTTGGGCGCAGCACCTTGCGAGAGGCGGTGCAGCAGGGGCAGGGTGAACGCAGCAGTCTTGCCGGTGCCGGTCTGCGCGCCGGCCAGCAGGTCGTGGCCTGCGAGCACGGCGGGGATGGCCTGGGCCTGAATGGGCGTGGGGGTTTCGTAGCCCGTTTCGTGCACGGCCTTCAGGATGGCAGGAGCCAGGTTCAGTTCGTCAAATGTCATGTCGTTGAATGCGCCCATCCGGGGCGCTGGTATCGGCCTGTCGTGCAACCGGAGGTTGCCGAGCCAGTCTCAAGCCGATGAGGTTCATGAGTGGGAGCCCGGAAGTTTGGGTGCTTCCTTCGTCCCCAGCAGCGTGCTGATGCAGCGGGCAACTGGAGCCCGTCACGAAGCGTATTGTCGCATGGCCTGATAATCTCGGTTTGCACGCAGAATTTCTGCTCACTTTTGCAGGTTAGACACCCCATGTCCCAATACGTTTTGTCGAAACTACGGTCTGCCGTCGGCGGCCTTCACTCGCTGTGCTCGCGGAGGTCCATGTAATGGCGCAGTACGTTTTCTCCATGAACCGCGTCGGCAAGATCGTGCCGCCCAAGCGGCAAATCCTGAAAGACATCTCCCTGAGCTTCTTCCCCGGCGCCAAGATCGGCGTGCTCGGGACCAACGGCTCCGGCAAGTCCACGCTGCTCAAGATCATGGCGGGCCTGGACAAGGAAATCGAGGGCGAAGCCATCCCGATGGCGGGCTTGAACATCGGCTACCTGCCCCAGGAGCCCCAGCTCGACCCCACCCAGACCGTGCGCGAAAGCGTGGAAGCCGGCATGGGCAAGGTGTTCGCCGCCAAGGCGCGCCTCGAAGAGGTCTACACCGCGTACGGCGAAGAAAATGCCGACTTCGATGCGCTGGCCGCCGAGCAGGCAGAGCTGGAAGCCATCATCGCCACGGCGGGTACGGACTCCGAGCACCAGCTGGAAATCGCGGCCGACGCCCTGCGCCTGCCCCCATGGGACGCCAACATCGGCGTTCTCTCCGGTGGTGAAAAGCGCCGCGTGGCGCTGTGCCGCCTGCTGCTGTCCAAGCCCGACATGCTGCTGCTCGACGAACCCACCAACCACTTGGACGCCGAATCGGTCGACTGGCTCGAACAGTTCCTGCAGCGCTACTCCGGCACCGTGGTGGCCATCACCCACGATCGCTACTTCCTCGACAACGCCGCCGAGTGGATTCTGGAGCTCGACCGTGGCTCCGGCATTCCCTACAAGGGCAATTATTCCGACTGGCTGACCCAGAAGGGCGCCCGCCTGGAAGCCGAGCAAAAGGGTGAAGAAGCCCGCGCCAAGGCCCTGAAGAAGGAACTGGAATGGTCGCGCCAGAACCCCAAGGCCCGCCAGGCCAAGAGCAAGGCCCGTCTGGCCCGCTTTGAAGAACTGAGCGACTTCGAATACCAAAAGCGCAACGAAACCAACGAAATCTTCATCCCCGTGGCCGACCGCCTGGGCAGCCAGGTGATCGAGTTCAAGAACGTCACCAAGTCCTTCGGCGACCGCGTGCTGATCGACAACCTGAGCTTCAACATCCCTGCGGGTGCCATCGTCGGCATCATCGGACCCAACGGCGCGGGCAAGTCCACGCTGTTCAAGCTGATCGCTGGCAAGGAAAAGCCCGACTCGGGCGAAGTCGTCATCGGCTCCACCGTCAAGATGGCCTTCGTGGACCAGCACCGTGACGATTTGTCCAACGACAAGACCGTGTGGGAAGACGTCTCGGGCGGCCTGGACATCCTCAACGTCGGCAAGTTCCAGATGGCCAGCCGCGCCTACTGCGGCCGGTTCAACTTCAATGGCAGCGACCAGCAAAAGAAGGTGGGCATGCTGTCCGGGGGTGAACGCGGTCGACTGCACTTGGCCAAGACCCTGATTGCGGGCGGCAACGTGCTCATGCTCGATGAGCCGTCCAACGACCTGGACGTGGAAACCCTGCGGGCGCTGGAAGATGCGCTGCTCGAGTTCGCCGGCACCATGTTGGTAATCAGCCACGATCGCTGGTTCCTCGACCGGATTGCCACCCACATCCTGGCGGCCGAAGGTGACAGCCAGTGGACGTTCTTTGACGGCAATTACCAGGAGTACGAAGCCGACAAGAAGAAGCGACTGGGTGAAGAAGGCGCCAAACCCAAGCGCATGCGCTACAAAGCACTGAAATAAGCCATCAGGAGCTGGTTCCAAGGCCTGAAATAAGCTTTCAGGTCAAGTAGGATTGCATCTGGAAACCTGTCGCCCGATTCTTCCCCACCATGTCCCAGCCTGCGTCTCAGTCGAGAACCGTGTTCCGTGCCTGCGTCGTCAACGCCGTGCGCGGGGGCGAAGCGTTGATGCAACAGCTGGTCAAGGTGACCCAGGGAGCCTTGACCGAGGAAGAGTCGAGCGTCCGCAACATCCAGCAGCGCAACCTCGTCAGTGACAGTCTGCGCCTGCTGAACCAGCACGAAGCGGCCCTGGTCAAGGGCTATTCCATGGCGCTGCTGGAGACCTTTGCCGAGGGCCCGTCCATCGGCAAAGGCCGCAGCACCGCCGAAGATACCGGCATGGACTTCGGCGAGCTCTCGCTCATGGATGAGAACGAGATGCAGGCGCAGGTCGAGCTGTCCAAGGCCCAGCAATCGGCCCTGCACGCTACCGACGCCGTGCTGGCCGAGCTCAACACCCTGGTGAGCTCTGCGCAGGGACTGCGCAGCGTTCAACCGGAACGCAACCCATTGCGGCCCGAAAGCTATATCCGCGCGCTGCAGCAGGTCGTGGGCGACACCGGGGTGTCGCCCGAGGTGCGCCAGCTGTGGATGCAGCACATGCGCGATCTGCTGGGCAAGCTCTTGGTCGAAGAATACCGGCGCACCGCCGCCAGCCTGCGCGAGCACGGGGTTCAGCCCGTGGGTTACGCCGTGCTCGGCACGCCGGCAGGCGCTGGGCGGGGCGCAGCAGGTGGCGGCGCCGGCCCGGGGTATGCCGGGACGGGGTACGGCACCGGCTATGGCGGTCCGGGCACAGGGTACGGCAGTGGTTATTCTGGCTACGGCCAGTCCATGAATGCACCGATGGGCGACCCGTCCAGCGGTGGCTACGGGCGCAGCACCATGGGCCCGTCCACCGGCTGGAGCGGCGACTCCCAGCAGGGCGGCATGGTCCCTGCGGCCGAAGAAGCCTTGTTGACGGTGGGCATCCTGCGCCAGATGCTGGCGGGGGGCGATCCGTTCGATCCGCGTGCCTACGGTGCGATGCCTGTCGCCGCAGTGCCCGCAGGGGCGATGCCGATGCAGCCCACGATGCCCGCCAACGCGGTGCACCATGGCGCCGGCGTGCCCTCGGGCACGGGCCCCGCCTACTATCCTGCGGGCGCAGCGGCCGAGGCGATGGAGGACATGGCGCAGCTGGAGCGCCTGGTCGGCCGCCTTGCCGGCGGCGGTGCCGCCGGAGCGGTCAGCATGAGCCAGCCAGGGTCGCTGCCCGTGCCGCTCTCCGGCTGGCGCCTGCCGCCGGGCGTGGCGCCCGTGGTGTATGCCACCATGCCCATGGACGGGGCCGCCCAGTCCACCGCCGTGGCGACCGAAGTCGTGGGGCGCATGATGTTCAACATCGCCCAGGACGCCCGCCTGCTCCCGCCAGTACAAAAAGCGGTGCAGACGCTGGAGCCCGCGCTCAAGCAACTGGTGCTGCATGACGGCCGCTTCTTCACGGAAAGCAGCCACCCGGCCCGCCGCCTGCTCGACGAGTTGACGCAGCGTAGCCTGGCTTTCACGGCCGAGACGGCGCCGGGCTTCAGCAGCTTCATGCGCCTGGTCAAGGGCGCGGTCGATCACCTGGCCACGTCCGACATCAAGGACGCCGGGCCTTTCGACACGGTCCTGAAGGCCCTGCAGTCGGCCTGGGACACGCAGGAGAAAAAACTCAAGGCGCACCAGGAGGCGCAACAGAAAGCGCTGCTGCATGCAGAGCAGCGCGAGATGCTGGCCGAAAAGATCGCCGCCGACATCCGCAAACTGGCCGACGTGGGCAACGTGCCTGCCGACATCCTCGACTTCGCCGCGGGCCCGTGGGCCGACGTGGTGGCGCTGGCCCAGGTGCTCAAGCCTGCCGAGTCCGAGGACGACGACCCGGGTGGCTATCTGGCGCTGGTGCCCGTGCTGCTGTGGAGCTCGCAACCGGACTTGACCCGGCAAGACCCGGACCGCCTGAACGACTCCATCCCCGGCCTCTTGGCCAAGCTGCGCAAGGGCCTCAAGACCATTGGCTACCCGGCAGTGCAGACGAGCGCACTGCTGCAGCGGCTGGTCGGCTTGCACCAGGAAGCGTTCGAGAAGGCGCCTGCGGCCCCCGCCGCCAGGCCCGAACCGGAACCAGTGCCCGAGGCCGCGCCTGCCGTCGACGCGGCTGCACAGGAAGAACCCGCGCCACCCGAAGCGGCCGAGCCGCCGCAGGACAGCGCACAGGCGCCCGTTGACGCATTGCCTGACCCGTATGCCGACTTTGTGATCGGCGCCTGGGTGGAACTCGTGACCAACGGCCGCGTGGTGCGCACCCAGCTCACCTGGTCCAGCCCGCACGGCACGCTGTTCCTGTTCACGGCGCCGGATGCCAGCACGCAGTCCATGACACGCCGCATGCGCGACAAGCTGGCGGCGGAAGGTTCCCTCAAGGTGATCCCCGCGCCGGCCGCCAAGCCCGCTAGCGCTCGCAGCATGGACGCCGCCGGGGCGGACGCGGGCGGGGATCCCCGCCGGTCGTCCTCGTCCCGCGCGCCCTCCAGCTCCAAAATGGCGCCGTTGTCCAGGTCCGCACCCCTGTCCAAGTCTGCGCCCCTGTCGCCTGGCGGCAAGCCGGCCACCAAGGGGCGCTGAGCACCCCCCTCGCGGGGGTGGGGGAACTACCGGCCCTGCTGGCGCGCTCAGCGCCGGGGTGGCCAGAGCTCCGAAGGCTCAAGGATGCTGCGGTGCTGGCCCGGTCGCTGCGGATGCTGCACCCGCGGAATCTTTCGCATCGTCCTGCACCTTCGATACGCCTGCTTCCCTTGGTTCGCCCGGCGCGCCCGATGCTGGCAAGGTTGCAGGGTGGCCGCCTGCCTGCAGCCGCAGCAGTTTCTTGCGGATCAGGTGGATGTTGCTGCGCAGTGCGTACAGCTCGTCCGCATAGGACAAAGGCACGCTCACTTTCTCGGCCTGTGCCTCCAGGGCGTCCAGGGCCGTGAGCAGGTCGGCAGGGTCCGACCGGCCGGCTTCCATGTCGTTCTCGATCTCGCGCAGCCGACCGTACCAGCGGAACACGCGCGACCGCACGCGGAACTGGTAGAGCGGCGGCACCACGCGCGACAGGGGCAGCATCACGGCCAGCAAGATGCCCATCACCAGCCACATGCGGTCGATCAGATTGGCGATCCAGAACGGCAGATAGCGCTGCAGCATGGGGACCGGCTCGTTCATGGCGCGGTCGCCTTCCTTGGCGATGGGCAGCTCGCTCGCGCGCGAGTTGGGAAACTCCCGCGCACGGTTGAACCAGCCGGAACCTCCGTGCAGCTTCTGCGCGTTCTGCGCGAACAGCGTGAGCAACGCAGGGTGCGTGCCGTCGCGGGCCAGCAGCGAAGTGGTGGATGCCACCAGGCGCACGTCGCGTGTCGGCACATTGGTGGCCAGGTCGACCACACCACGCGGCAGGGTCACGGGCGTGAGAAACGGAAACCGGCGGGCATAGGCCTCGTGCTGCGCAAAATCGAGCAGCTGCACGCCCGGGGTCTGCAGCAGCATCTGCACCATCAGCGATTCAGGCGCCGAGGCAAACACCAGCGCGTCCAGCCTGCCCGCCAAAAAGTCCACGGTGGCGGGGGTTTGCCCGAGCCGCGTCATCTTCACCGTGCCCGGCTCGACCTTGTTGGCCTCCAGCAGCGTCTCCATCAGCTTGGGCACGCCACTGCCGTCCGAGCCTACGTTCACCCGCCAGCCGCGCAACTGGCGCAGGCTGTCGAGCCGAGGCGTGTTGTAGGCGCGCTCGGCGGCATCGGTGCGGTAGAACAGCCAGACGGGTTCCACGAACAGGCTGCCCAGCGACACGAGCTGGTCCGCATCGTCGGGCAGCAACTGGGCCGTGCCGCCCTGCACAAACGCCACGTCCGCCTTGCCGTCGCGCAGCAACTGCAGGTTGTGCGAAGAACCGTCGCTGGGCAGCAGCACGACCTCGATGCCGTCGGCCGCCAGCGCCTTCTGGTAGCGCTTGCCGAATTCCTCGTACGCGCTTTGCGCAGGGCCGGTGGCCAGGGTGACCGTCTTGGGCGGGTTGGGGTTGAGCCACCAGTACGCCAGTACCAACAGTCCCACCGCCAGGAAGGCCAGCGGGCCTGCCGAGGCGACCAGGTCACGCAAGGTCAGAAAGGTGTTTCGAAAAGCCTGGGGCATGGGTGGACGCAATGGGCAGTGGGCGGTGGGCGCGATGTGGGGCCAAGCCCTTGCGGCCTGCCGCGGATCTGCTGGCGATGTGGATGGGGTGCCGGTGGGCACAGCACCGCAGGGCGCTGCTGGGAATCCGCCGATTATCCGTGCCACGCAGCGCATGGAAGCAGCGCCGTTGTGTGGCAACGTATCAGCAGGTTGCACGCACGGCTTTCCTGGCGGGCCCGACCCCGCACAGCATTCAAGCCGCCGATCAGTCTGTAGCGGCCCGCGCTGTCCACCGGCAGGGGCAGGTTCGGCCCGCGCAGCCCGTCACCCCCCGGGGCGTCGCACGTTTGTCCGGCGGGCCGCCGTGCCCGCCGCAGTGGCCTACGGTTTCGCGTCGCGCCGCTGGCGCTCGTAGGCCACGCATTCCTCGATCGACAACGCGTCGTTCTGGTCTTTGTCCGCAGCTTCGAAATAGGCCATGCGGGTTTCGACGACTTCCTTGAACGACAGCCTGCCGTCGCCGTCCTTGTCGCTGGCCGCCAGGCGCTTCAGGCGGCCTTTGCCCATGCGGGGCACCTGGGCCAGGTCTGCCAGCTGCACGTAGCCGGTGGCGTCGGGCGAGAGGCTGTGCCAGCTCTGCACGATGTCCTGGTGGAACTCGTCGAGCGACACGCTGCCATCATGGTTCAGGTCGGCGGCCGAGCAGATGGCCTGCAGCCGCTGCCCGCGGGGCTTGGCGGGCGCCTTGTGGCCGTGCGCATGGCCTGGCGCGGCGGCGGCGGGGCGTGGTGGCACTGCGGGCGACGACACAGGGGTGTCGGCAGCACGCGCTGTGCCGGACAGTGCCAACCACAGTGCCGCAATCGCAATCGCGAGCGCACCGGTGCGCATCTCCATTGCGAGACCTGCGCGACCAGCGCGCGCCGCATGAAGGGAGGAATGGGTCATGGTCTGGGGGCTTTTCATGGTGCTTGTCTCCCTTGTTTACCACCACCAGCGCTGGCTGGGGCTGCGGTTGCAGGACCACACCATGGCAGCGGCTTCCTGGCGCACGCGGCCATCTTCGACGTCCAGGCATTTGCCGTTGAGGTTGCTCACGATCTGGCCGCCGCGCGACGTCCAGCTCTGGCTGCGGGAGCCCGAGCAGGACCACAGCACCACCCGCGCGCCATCGCGCGGGTCGCCGCGGTCCACATCCACGCACAGGTCGCGCACGCGGATCTCGCCCCCGCGTCCCACTGCAAACCGCTGGGATGCGGTGCCGTTGCATTCATACACCTGCAGCGTGGTGCCGGGCTGGAACTTGCCGCCCCTCACATCCAGGCACAGGCGCCCGTCCACACGGATCTCGCCACCCCGGCCGCCGTAGCCAGGGTCCGGGTACTCGGGGCGCCGGTCGTCGTCGTGCCGGTTGTGATTGGCCAGCAGGGCGATGCCCGCAATGGCTGCCACGGCGGCCACCGCGGCACCGGCGTTGGAGCTGCTGCCATTGTTGTTGCCTGAGGCATAGCTGCGCGAGACCTTGAACCGCCCGCCGCAGCCGCCGTTGGTCCACAGCTCGCGGTTGGTGAGGTCGTAGCCCCAGGTGCGGTTGAAGCGGCAGGCCCCCTGCGTCTGCTCCACCAAGTCCACCTGGGTGGTGTCGTCTGGAAGGCGGTAGGAGGTGTAGCTGCCGTTGGAGCGCAGATCCACCAGTGGGTCCTGGGCCTGCGCGCCCAGAGGATTCACCAGCAAGGGCAGGCACAGCAGCCAGGCGTGTTTCCGAAGAGCCGGGTCTTTCATGGAGTTCTCCTTCTTTGCAGTCTGGGTGGGTACGGCCAGCATGATGCAGGGGGGCACGGGCGTTGTGTGGATGCGTTGGCCGACATGGGTGTGGATATTGTGCTGCGGTTCGAAGGCCTTGCAATGAGTTCTGTACGGCGCAGCCCTCAGAACTGCACATCCACCTTCACGCTGTCGCTGTAGCTGCCTTGCGGTACGGCGGGCTGGTCGGCATAGATGGTGGCGGTGTACGGGATCACCTGGGGCGTGAGCCCGTCGGCCACGCCCAGGCTGGACACGCGTGCGCCGGCCAGTGGCCCCCAGACCGACTGGTCCTGCTTGAAGATGTTGTACTGCAGCCGGTTGACACCGCTGGCCATCTGGCGCCGCGCGCCGCTGGCGTAGGAACCCATGTCCAGCCCGACCGTGTAGGTGATGCCCTTGGTGCACAGCAGCGTGATGCTCTGCGAGACGGTGCCGAAGGCGCTGGGCAGCGGTGCCGAGCCGAACTGCACGTTGGGTGCCGTGATGGTGCAGTCGTTCGTGACCACCAGCGTGACAGTGATGGTGCGGTCCGTGCTGCCCGTGCGCAGGTTGCCCACGCAGGCGTTGCCCACCGCAACGCCTTCGCAGATGTTGGCGTACGTCCAGTTCACGGTGATGTTGTCGGTGTAGGTACCGGCGGGCACGTTGGCGCCCGTGAGCGTACTGATCTTGATGCCGATGATCGCCTGGTTGTTGCTCAGCAAGGACACCACGTTGGTGTTGTTGAGGTCGAGGATCAGCAGCCCCGGCGTGTAGGTGCCGCCGCCCACCGGGGCGATCTCGTAGGGCACGGTGATGGCACTGTTGGTGGTGTTCTTGAGGGTCAGGCCTGTGACCGGCGTGGTGATCTTGGCCTTCAGCGTGGGGGCCGACAGCAGGGCCAGCACCACGGTGCCGCAACCAAACCGGAACTCCGCGGTGGATGTGATGGGCGAGCCCGTGCGCACGCGCTGCGACGGGTGCGATCCGAGCACGCCGCTGCTCTCCACCGGGGTGCACACGGCTGCGGCCTGCAGCGAGCACGTCGCCAGGACCGCTGCCAGCCCCAGGCCGCGCCAGCGCGTTGAACAGGCCTTGCGCAGAACATGCCCTGGGCATCGGGTGACCCACGCTCCGTTGGCAGATGGCGTGCGAGGGTTGCCGGGAGGCGTCTGCGCGGCCATCGGGTCGATGGACGGCTCTGTGGTGGTGGGCGGCGGCGCCGGCAGGGTGTCGGGTCGGGTCAACGGGGGGCTCCTTTCTGCGCACCGGCTGCGGGCTTCGAGCAGGGCACGACGAGGTCGCGGGCCGCGGCGTAGTCGGCCTCGCTGAATTCAGCCCGGCACTCGGTGCCTTCGGGGGTGCGCACCGTCAGCTGATTGCGGGGATGCAGCACGGTGAGGTACACCACGCCGTCCCAGCCCACCACGGTGTGCATGCCGCCGGGCGCGTGGTGCACGGCGCTGCCGGCGGGCACGGGCTTGCCGTCCTGGTCGACGAGGGTGATGGTGGCGGTGCGCATCTTGAGCACCGGCAGCTGCACCAGCATGCCCGCGTTGCGCGACACCGCCATGCGCCGCTCCAGCGCCGGGATGTCCACATCGGGCGGCAGCGTCAGCGGGTCCACGGCGTAACGGCCGGGGTAGTAGGCGGGCACGCTGGGCACCAGCAGGTAGCCCTGGGCGTTGGTGTAGCCCGCCAGCTGGTTCTCGTACATGATCGGCACGTCGGGCATGCCCTGCGTGGACACCAGCGCGAAGCCGTCGTGCACCCGGTTGGCCGCAAACACGTGCCCGTCGATGACCCCGAGCGACCCGGCCAGTCCTCCCCACTGCATGGTCTGGCCCGCGCTCGTGCTCACGCCGCCTTCCACCGCGAGCGTGGCGTTGCGGTATTGCACAGAGGCCTGGCCGTAGCGCTCGGGCCCCCCCGACAGCGTGTGCGACGCGTTCCAGCCCCATCCGCCTTCCGTGGGGAGCGAGCGTTGGTAGCTGGCATAGGTCTGGGTCGAGCCGCGGGTCTTGCCGGACGCCAGCTGCGCGCTGGCGTTGTCACCCAGAAAGTACGTCAACTGAAGGCGCAACTGGTTCTCGCCGGTCTCCAGCGTGCGCCCGGCCGTCACGGTGAGGTAGGTGTTGCCGCGCAGCGGCGTGCTGTAGCTGGCAAACGCGATGCGGCTGCGCTCACTGCGGGCGTCGCGTGTGTCCAGCCAGCCTGCGGACACCGCCCCCCGGCCCAGCGTCCAGCTCAGGTTCAACTGGCGGGTTCTCCTGGGCAGTTGATAGCCGTCGTCCGCGTAGGTGCTGGCATCGCCGAAGCGCGCCGTGCGCCCGCTTTGCTGCAGCGAAATGCCCGCACGCTGCGTGTTGTACTGCCAGCCGGCGCTGTACTGCCAGCCGCTGCCCGAGCGCGATGTGTAGCCGCGGGTGATCGACGCGTTGGCGATGCCCATCATGCCCAGCCCCGCCAGCCCCCCCACACCGGCCACGCCCAGGCCCTTGCCCGCCTGGGCCTGGGCCTCCAGCGTGAGTACATCCGACAGCCCCTGGCGGTACACGCCCGTGGCAACGGGCCGACCATACGAGAAGCTGCGCACGCCGTAGTCGCGGCGCAGCGCGCCCAGCGGCAGCGAATAGTCCGTCCACCCGGGCCGCAGCAGTTCGCGGTGCACATAGAACGGGATGGTGGTGTATACCTGCCGGCCGAGCGCGTCGGTGGTGACCACCGACGCGGTGCCCGCGCCGCTGACCAGCGGCATCTCGCTGAGCGTGAAGGGACCGGGCGCCACCCGGTTGCTGAAGGCCTTGAATCCGTTGAGAAACAGGTCCACCGCCGACGGCACCGCGGCCTGGCCGGCAAACTGGGGCAGGGGATAGGTGACCAGGTCGGGCCGCACCCCGAAGTTGCGCGACCACTGCACACCGCCCAGGCGCACCGACGTGCTCCAGGGCAGGGAGCCGCTGACGATGTCGCCATAGATCGCCTCGGTGGCGGTGCCGGTGTCGGTGCGCGTCCAGCGCGTGTCGTAGCGCACATACCCGCGGGTGGCGTCGCGCACCTGCAGGCGCACCAGCCCGGTGTTGGAGACCACTCCGTCGGGGCTGAAGTACCGCTGCTCCGACCACAGCGACGTGAGGGAGTGCCTGCGCGAGTGCGTGCTGTAGATGTCGTAGTTCAGCAGCCAGCCGCTGCCGGTGGTGCTGTCGGGCGACTCCTGCGGCGTCTCGTCGGCCAGCCGCTGCATGGGCAGCCACTGCGGTGGCACCGTCAGCGACAGCTGCTGGGTGAGCGGCTCGTATTCCACCGACACACCGGGCAGCCGGTTCACCGCCAGGCGCGTGTTGCGCGGCTGGGCGTTGTGGATGTGCATGCGCCGCAGCGTCTCGGCCTCGATCTCGAAATCGTCCCCGTTCTGCACTACCTCCACCAGCTGCCCCTGGGGCTGCCCGTTGATCTGCACATCCAGGTACAGCAGCGAAGCGCCGGGAGGCGGCGGCCACGCGGTCGCAGGTGCATCCCACGGCGACTGGGGCGGTGCAGCGGACGGCATGGCGGGCGGCACCGCCAGCGCATGCTGCACCGGTGCCGCAGCAGGGTGGTCCGCGGGCGGGGCCGGTGCTGTCACGGTGCCGGCCGATATCTGCGCCGGCACGAGGCTGCTGGCCACCAGGGCACGCCCGGCGCGGATCCACAGGGAGGCGCGCTCACTACTCGCCACGGGGCACAAGGGTCTCATGCCCGTTGATGTTGGCCTTGAGCACCGGGTCGCCGGGCGGTGGCGCCTCCAGTTCCCAGCGCATCAGGCTGTTGGGCAGCACATAGCCCATCAGGCCTTCATTGATGGTCACATCAGGCCGCGGTGCCCGGGTGCCCCAGCGCACGGCCGTGATGCGCGCATGCCCCTTGCCCTTGTTGCGCACCACCAGGCGGTGCGCCTTGCCGTCCTTGACCGTGTTCCACGTCAGGTCCGGCGGCAGCGGCTTGCCCTTGCTGCCGCGTTGTGCCTGCGAATGCGTGGCCCTGAATGGCTGCGCGCCGCGGCCGTACACGAACAGCGGGATGGCGTAGCGCACCTTGAGCCGTATGCCCATGCCTGTTTCATCCTGTGTGGGGGATCCGGACTGGTCATCGGGTGCAGGCAGCTCGTCGATGAGCACGCGGTATGCCACTTCCAGTTCGGGTGGCACGGGCTGCGACGCGATCAGCCGGACCAGCTGCCGCTTGCCCGGCGGGATCACGCTGATCGGGGGGCTTGCCACGACCTCTTTTTGTGACGAGAGAAACTCCTCGCCTTCGGTCTGGCTCCAGTCCATGACCCGCACCTGCAGCGACACCGCGGCCACGCCCCGGTTTTCCACCCACACGGCCACGGCCTGCTGCTCCTCGGTGATCATCGGGTCCACCGGCCAGATCATCAGCGGCGTGGCGGCATTCACGGGCGCCGCAGCGGCCAGGGCCAGCCCCAGTGCGCAAAGCCACCGCGCGGCGGTGCGCCAGGGGCGCACGGTGGCATCGGTGGTCAATGCGCTCACCATGACAGCGTCACCTGCACGGTGTCCGCATAGATGCCCGCTGCGGCCGTAGAGCCCGGCAGCGTGACGGTGCCGCGCACGGGCAGGGCCAGCGGCGTGGCGTCGATCACCAGGCCCACCGGCACATTGGGCACCAGCGGGGCTGGCGCGCCCTGCACGAGATCCAGGTTGTAGGGGACGTACTTGCCTGCGCCGTTGGACATGCGCCGTTGCACGCCCTGTCCGTGCTGCCCGCCGTCGATGCTGATCTGCACGGCGGTGCCAGGGGTGCACACCAGCTTGGCCTGGCCTCCCATGCTGCTGCCGGCCATGGTTTGCATGGTGCCCGACTGCAGCGCGGGGTGGCTGCCGAAGTTGATGCTGCCAAACGCAATGCCGCTGACCTGGCTGGTGCTGCCGGAGACCACACAGCCCCGCACCACCGACGCCGACACCGTGAACGTGGGGCTGGTCGGGATGGTGGCCGCCAGCGCAGCCGCTGGAAGCACCAGCAGCGCCAGGCGCGATGCCCGCGCCAGCCGGAGCGGTGTTTGCACACTGGTGAGGCGCTTCGCGCGCAGCCTCACCCCTGCAATGGCCTGCATGATTTTCTTCATCGGGATCTCCCTGTGGCTGCCGTGCGCAGCCGTGGTGTTGCCGGGGGGCTCTGGGTGGTGGGAAGTCCCACCCGTGCCCTACGGTGGAAGAGGCACGAAAGAATCAGTAGGTCACAGTGACCTGCAGCGTATCCATGTACATGCCTGCTGGCAGTGCCGTGGGGTCGGTCTTGTTGATCTGACCGTAGATCGGCAGCGGAAACGCCGCGCCGTTGGCGGGCACCGCGATACCGTTGATGGCCGCAGCCAGTGGGTAGACCTGGGTGTGGCCGGAGTCGCGGAAGACGTCGTAGGGGATGTAGGCCGCTGTGTTGCCGTTGCGCATGGCCCGGGTGCCGGCACCGATGGCACCGCCCAGGCCCGCGTAATTGCCAGGGCCGACCTGGATGCTGATGCCCAGCACATCCGGCGAGCACACCAGCTGCGTAGGGCCCGACACGCTCTCGCCGCCGGATGCCGAGGCCTGCACCGTGCCGGTAAAGGTGCTGGGCCGTGTGCCGAAGTCCAGCGTACCGAAGTTGACCCCCGATGCCGCCCCGGAGCTGCCGGCAATCATGCAGCCGGCCGTGAGCTGGATCTGGGATTGCAGATTGCCGGTGAGGGTGTCCGCGCCAGCGGTGCACGCCCATGCGCAGCAGGCCAGGATGATGCTGGCGCCCCGCAGCTTCTGCACGCTGTGCAGTCCGTGCGCACGGACGCTTGTCGTCGATGAACCAACCGGTCGTTGCGCTCTTTGTGATGCTCGCATTGCCTTCTCCCCACAAAAAATTGAAGAAGAAACGCCAAGACACACTGACGCGCGCCCTGCGTGGTGAACCTGTCCAGCCTCAGGGTGCACTGCAACGGTGCGTACGTCCAGTTTTTAATTGATAGTTGCGGCCAATAATCAATTGTTTGTATTGTTATTTACATTTTTTTGCGCGGATATTCCTTGCGTTTACATGCGATGGGTGACTTAAGAGGGGTGACATTGTTTGGTATTGAGAATTATTCTCAATATAATTCCGGCAACATCACCTCTGTCCCTTGGATCTGCATGACCGCCGCTGACGCCAGTCAGGTTCACTCTCCGCACACGCTGTACAGCGACCACAGCGGCTGGCTGCGTGCCTGGCTGTACCGGCGGCTCGGCTGCAGGGACGAGGCGGCCGACCTGGCGCAGGACACATTTGTCCGGGTGTTGCTGAGGCCGCAGGTGCTGCAAAGTTTGCGCGAGCCTCGCGCTTACCTCACCACCATCGCCAAGGGCCTGGTCTGCGACCATTGGCGCCGCCAGGCGCTGGAGCTGGCCTATGCGGACGCGCTGGCGCTCATGCCCGAACCCATGGCGCCATCGCCCGAAGAGCGCGCGCTCATTCTGGAAGCGCTCCATGCCATCGACGCCATGCTGGAGGGCTTGGCGCCCAAGGCACGGCACGCATTCCTGCTGTCGCAACTCGAAGGCCTGGGCTATGCCGAGATCGCGCAACAACTGCAGGTGAGCGAGCGCACCGTCAAGCGCTACATGGCGCAGGGGTTCGAATGCTGCCTGCTGGCGATGGCATGAACGGCCGCGCCGGCGGGCCGCCACACGCAGACCCGCAAGGTGCAGGGCGAGGGCGGGGCGCATCCCCAGCCCGCCCACCAGACAACGACGCCAGCGCGCCTGGCCGCGCCGTGCTGCGAGAGGCTGCGCAGTGGCTGGTGCGCCTTCATTCAGGCCAGGCGCAGCCGGCCGATTGGCAGGCGCTTGAACGCTGGCGCGCGCAGGACGCTGCCCACGAAATGGCCTGGCAGCGGGCAGAGCGGCTGTCCCGCACTTTTGGCGCAGTGCCCGCGCCTCTGGGGATGCCCCTGCTGGCCACCGCGCGGCGCGGGGGCAACCGGCGCGCCGCACTGCGCGTGCTGGCATGGGTGGGCACGGCCCCCACGGCCGCCTTCCTGGGCTGGCGCCACCTGCCCTGGCAGGAGTGGACGGCCGCCCACCGCACCGCTGTCGGTGAGCAGCGCAGCGTGGTCCTGGCCGACGGCTCGCGCGTCATGCTCAATACCGCCACCGCACTGGACGCCGCCTTCAGCCCGCAGGAGCGCCTGGTGCGCCTGCGGGCGGGCGAGGTGCTCATCACCACCGGGACCGATGCGGGCGGCCACCGCAGCTTTCGCGTGGAGACACCCCAGGGTTGGCTGCGTGCGCTGGGAACGCGGTTTGCGGTGCGGCTGGGCGATGCCGGCGAGGCGCGCGTGGGGGTGGCCGAGGGTGCGGTGGAGATCACGCCGCACCAGGGCACGGGCCGGGTGCTGCGCGCTGGAGATCAGTGCAGCTTCACTCAGGATGGCGTGCAGGCTGTGGCGGCGCTGAGCGAACAAGCGCTGGCATGGACGCAGGGCGTGCTGTATGCGGACGGCATGCGGCTGAGCGACTTTGCGAGCGAGCTCTCGCGCTACCGTCCGGGTGTGGTGCGCTGCGACCCGCAGGTCGCGGGTCTGCGCATCTCCGGCGCGTTCCAGCTGCAGGACACCGAATACATCCTGGCCATGCTGCGCGAGACCCTGCCCGTGCAGGTGGTCATGCGCACGCGTTATTGGGTCACGCTGGTTCCGGCCTGACGAGGCCCGGCCCTGCGACCGGTCGCGGCGTACGGCGAGGGGAGGGGTGTTCGGGGCATGGGGTCCATCGCCATGGACGGCCTTTGAAAAATATCATGAAGACCGTGTCACTTTTTTCGCGTTCACACGGCAGGTATCGGAACACCGCTTTCTGACCGATACCAACTCCGAGGAGAACGCGCATGGCGCACCCATCACACGCATCGCACCTGCCGCACCGGCCGCACGCTTTGCGCGGCCAGCCGCCGCTGGCCCACCACCATCCACGCCCTGCTGTGGCCACAGCGCCCGCACGCGCCGCACAGGCACTGTGCCTCGGCCTGGCTCTGACGGCCTCCTCACTGCCATTCCAAGCCATGGCCCAAGGAGCCCAGTCATCTGGCGCCGGCGCTGCAGGCACCGTGGCCGCACCGGCACCGCGTACTTACGACATTCCCGCAGGCCCCCTGGGCCCGGCGCTGTCGCGCTTTGCGGGGGCTGCGGGCGTCACGCTGTCGTTCGAGCCTGCGCTGACCGACGGCCTGCGCAGCACGGGGCTGCAGGGCAGCGTGGCGGTGGAACAAGGCTTTGTTCGGCTGCTGGCAGGCACGGGCCTGGAGGCGGTGGCGCGCTCGGGTGGCGGCTACACGCTGCGCCGCGCAGCCGCCAGTCCGGCCGCAGCGTCGTCGCCATCCGGCACCGACACCCAGTTGCCCGCCGTGCGCGTGACGGCCGACCGCGAATCCGCCTGGGGCCCGGTGGAGGGCTACCGTGCCACGCGCGGCGCGGGCGCCACCAAGATGGACGTGCCCGTGCTGGAGACCCCGCAGCAGGTCTCCACCATCGGGGCCGCGCAGATCCGCGACCAGGCGATTTCCAGCGTGGCCGAGGCCGTGCGCTACAGCGCGGGCGTGCGCCCCGCGGACTACGGCATCACCGACGATGACGTCTCGGTGCGCGGCTTCTACCTCACCGGCACCGGCCTGTACCGCGACGGCATGCGCCTCATCCACAACGGCTTCATGACCAACCTGGAGCCCTATGGACTGGAGCGGCTGGAGGTGGTGCACGGCCCGGCCTCGGTGCTGTACGGCCAGTCGGCCCCGGGCGGCCTCATCAACGCCGTGACCAAGCGCCCGCGTGCCGGCATGCAGCGCGAGGTGGGGCTGGAGCTGGGCAGCCATGACCGGCGCCAGGTCACTGCCGACATCGGCGGCGCGCTCAACGCATCGGGCACCGTGCTCGGCCGCCTCACGGTGCTGGGGCGTGAGGCCGGCACGCAATGGGACGGCCTGCGCGCCGACCGCACCTACGTGGCTCCGGCGCTCACCCTGCAGGGCGACCGCACCACGCTCACGCTGCTGGCCCACTACCAGGACGACGACACCGGCTACGTCATTCCCTACTACCGCAACACGCCGTTCGGCGCAGCCAACGAGCGCATCAACGTCAACGGCCCCGGCTCCGGCCACCACAAGCGCGCGTACTCGCTGGGCTACCTGCTCGAGCATTCCTTCAACGACGCGCTGACGGTGCGCCACAACCTGCGCTACCTCGATGGCAGCAACCACCGCCTGGAGATGCGCAACCGCGGCCTGCTGGCCGACCAGCGCAGCATGGCGCGCCTGGCCATGGTGCGGCCCGATGCCGAAAAGACCCTGGTGGTCGACACCCACGTCGAGGCGCGCTTGAAAAGTGGTGACGTCTCGCACCAGCTGCTGGCGGGCCTGGACTACTACCACTCCAAGCTCGACTGGCGCATCCAGTCGCTCAATGGCGCGGTGGCGCCCATCGACCTGGTGAACCCGGTCTACCTGCAGCCCGACTGGGCCGACAACTTCCTGAGCGACCGGGCCCTGGCGCGCAACACCCAGGTGGGCCTGTACCTGCAGGACCAGATCAAGCTCTCCGAGCGCTGGGTGGTCAGCCTGGGCGGCCGCTACGACACGGCGCACATCGACACGCAGTACGACGCGCGGCTGACCGGCACCGCGCCCTTCGCCACCACGCACGTGGACCGGCGCGACAGCGCCTTCACCGGCCGCGCCGGCGCCATCTACCTGGCGCCCAACGGCCTGGCGCCGTACGTGAGCTTCAACACCGCCTTCCAGCCGCCGCTGACCACCGTGACGGCAGTGGACGCCAACGGAGCGCCGTACGAGCCCGAGACGGCGAAACAAGCCGAGGTGGGCGTGCGCTATGCGCCGGCCAACGCGGGCTACACGCTCAGCGCCGCAGCGTTCGACCTGCGCAAGCGCAACGTGCGCACGCCGTCCACCATCAACCCGCGCTTTGACGTGCAGACCGGTGAAGTGCGCAGCCGCGGGCTGGAACTGCAGGGCTCGGGCGACATGGGCGGCGGCTTCTCGGTGATCGGCGCGTACACGTACCTGAACGCCAAGGTCACCCGCAGCAACAACGCGCTGGAGGTGGGCGAGCGGCCTGGCGCCACGCCCGAGCACGTGGCGTCGCTCTGGGGCAAGTACCAGCGCGGCCCGCTGGAGCTCGCCCTGGGCGCGCGCCACATCAGCGCCGCGCCCGGCGAGCTGCGCGTGGCCACCGGCCCGCTGCCCATGAACGACAGCTACACCTTGTTCGATGCCATGGCCGCCTACGACGTCGGCGCCTGGCGCCTGTCGGTCAACGTGACCAACCTGGCCGACAAGCGCTACAAGACCCAGTGCAACACCTTCCGGGGCGGTGCGCAGTTCTGCGCGCTGGGCTTTGGGCGTGAGGTGCGGGTGGCCGCCGCGTACCGGTTCTAAAGCATCCCCCTTGAGTCGCTTCGCGCCTTCCCCCTTCTCTCGAATGGCTGCGCCATTCGGGAAAGGGGACACCGCCAGCGCACGCACGTGAAACGCTGCTGTGCAGCTGGGGCGGCCCTTGCGCGGCGGTCGCTGGCGTGGGCCTCGCCCAGCGCGCAGGCCTCAGGCGGGTGCGACCTCCATCGGACAAATTGATGCGCAAGCTGCTGGTACTGCTGCACCGCTGGGTGGGCCTGTTCATGGCCGTGTTCCTGGCGGTGGCCGGGCTCACGGGCTCCGTCATCGCGTGGGAGCATGAACTCGACCGCTGGCTCAACCCCGGTTTTCACCGCGCGGTTCCCTCGGACGCGCCGCTGCTGACCGCCACCGAAGTCGCGCGCCGCGTGGAGGCCGCGCACCCGCAATGGCAGGTGAGCTTTCTGCCCCTGTCCGCGCCGCCGGGGCAGACACTGGTGATGATGGTGGAGCCCCGCGCCGACCCCGCCACCGGCAATCCGTACACGCTGGGGTTCGACCAGATCGCCGTGCACCCTGCCACCGCGCAGGTGCAGGGCCGGCGCACCTGGGGCGAGGCATCGCTGGCGCGCGAGAACATCGTGCCCTTTCTGTACAAGCTGCACCACACCCTGTTCCTGCCGCGCGCCTGGGGTGTGGACTGGGCGGTGTGGTTTCTGGGCGCGGTGGCGATGCTGTGGACGGTGGACTGCTTCATCGCGCTGTGGCTGTCGTTCCCGCGCCTGTCGGCCTGGCGCAAGTCGCTGCGATTCCGGTGGGCGCGGGGCGGGCAGGCGATCAACTTCGACCTGCACCGCTCGGGCGGCGTGTGGACCTGGGCGCTCATGCTGGTGCTGGCCGTCTCGTCGGTGGCGATGAACCTGCACGACGAGGTGATGGAGCCGCTGGTCAACCTGATCTCGCGCACCAGCCCGAGTCCCTTCGACGACCGGGTACCGCGCGGCCCCGCGCAGCGCGCCGTGCCACCGACCGTCGACAGGGCCGCGATCGTGGAGCGTGCGCGCGCCGAAGGCCTGCGCCGCGGCTGGCCCGACCCGCCGGGCTTTTTGACCTATCGGCCTGCGTTCGGCCTGTATGGCGTCGATTTCTACGTGCCCGGCGTCAGCCGGGCGGGCCTGGGCCCGCCGCGCCTGTACTTCGACGGCGATACGGGCGCCCTGGTCGGGCAGCGCGTGCCGGGCGAGGGCAGCGCGGGAGACCTGTTCATGCGCCTGCAGTTTCCGCTGCACTCCGGGCGCATCGCGGGGCTGCCGGGGCGCATCCTGGTGACCGTGCTGGGCGTGGCGGTGACGGTGCTTTGCGTGACGGGCGTGGTGCTGTGGCTGGCCCGGCGCAGCGCGCGGCGCGCTGGCCGCACGGGACGCATGTGAACGCTTCCAACCACCGTGGCATTGGGTCTATGAATGCTTCGGCCCCCGGGTGGCCGACCGGCTGAGCTATCGGATCGCGCACGCCGGCATGCAGGTGCTCGGCGCGGCGGTATGGAGAAGACAGGAGCAGGGCGGCGGCGCCCCGCCATTCATCTGCCCAGGTCGCCCGCGCAAGGCAGGTAGAGCCCTTCGGCCGTCGTGATGGACCGCGCAGCGCGCGCAGCGCGCGCCGTGGCGATGGCGGTGGCTTCTGCCGCCATGGTGGCCAGCACCATCATGCCCAGGCTCTTGCCGGCACGGCCGGTGCCCAGGCTGAAGAGCGTGTCGCCGTCGGACATGGTGTGCACCGGGTTGATGCTGCGCGCCAGGCCGTCGTGCGCAGCCACGGCCAGGCGGTGCGCCTGTACCTTGGTGATGACGGCGTCGGTGGCGACCACGCCGATGGTGGTGTTGGTGCCCGCCAGCAAGGGCTGGGGCGGGTCGCCGCGCAGCAGGGCGCGGCGCGTGTCGCGCAGGCGCAGGCCGTCGTCGGTGCGGGCGCCGGCGATCACCTGGGCGGTGTCGGGGTCCACCACGTCGCCCAGCGCGTTGCAGGCAATGAGCGCGCCCACCGTCACGCCATCTACCGTGACGGACGCGGTGCCGATGCCGCCTTTCATCGCGCGCTGTATACCGAAGATCTTGCCCAGCGCCGCGCCCGTGCCCGCGCCCACGTTGCCTTCGGCCGGGTCGGCGGTGGAGGCGGCGTCGCACGCGGCGTAGCCGGCTGCTGCATCGGGGCGGATGCGCATGTCGCCCACCAGCAGGTCGAACAGCACGGCCCCCGGCACGATGGGCAGGCGGCCCACGGCTACGTCGAAGCCGATGCCACGCTCCTCCAGCCAGCGCACCGCGCCGCTGGCGGCATCGAGCCCCCAGGCGCTGCCGCCGGCCAGCATGATGGCGTGCACCTTGTCCACCAGGTTGGAGGGGTCGAGCAGGTCGGTCTCGCGGGTGCCGGGCGCTGCGCCGCGCACGTCCACGCCGCCCACGGCGCCGTCGCGGGTCATGATCACGGTGCAGCCGGTGGGGCGGCGGGTTTCGGTGAAGTGGCCGACTTCGATGCCGGCCACGCGGGTGATGCTGCCGGCGTCGCCGGCCAGTGCGTGGGAACTCATGGCTGCCGATTATGGAGCCCTGGTGCCGCGCCGCGCTGGCGCTGCGTCAATGCCCGGCGGGCCAGGTCATGGCGCCTTTTCGATGTGCACCACATGGTAGGCACCGCCCACCTGCTCGGCCCGGAACCGCACCTTGTCGCCCGTCTGCAGGCTGCCCACCACGCCCGCGTCCTGCACGCGGAACACCATGGTCATGGGCGGCATCTGCAGGTTCTGGATCTCGCCGTGGCGCAGCGTGACGCGCAGGGTCCGCGGGTCCCAGCGGGTGATCTCGCCCTCGCTCAGCGGTGCCTGTGCGGCCGCCGATGCCGGCTGCTGCGCGCCGTCGGTGCTGTGGGTGCCGTGGGCGCCCTGGGCGCTGTGGCTGTCGCTCGCCGTGGCTGCAGAGGCCTGTGCCGGGGCCTGCGCGAGGACAGGAGCCGACGCCAGGATCAGCAGGCTGGCGGCCAGGGTGATGGCGATGTTCGTCATGTGGATGCCTTTCGGTGGTAGCTGTTGAACACGCGGGTGCTGCCGTCCCGCAGCACCAGCAGCACGTCGTACGGGTCGCGGCGGTTGCCGTAGGCGGCGCCGTCCATGCCGGGCGAGCCCACCGGCATGCCGGGCACCGCCAGGCCCAGCGCCTTGGGCTTTTGCTGCAGCAGGGCGCGCACGTCGCTGGCGGGCACATGGCCTTCGACCACATAGCCGCCCACCAGCGCGGTGTGGCACGAGCCCAGCTGGGGCGGCAGGCGCATGCGGGCGCGCACGGCGTTGTTGCCCGTGTCATGGACCTTCACGGCAAAGCCATGGGCCTGCATGTGGTCCAGCCAGTCCTGGCAGCAGCCGCAGTTCGGGTCTTTCCAGACTTCCAGGGGGGTGGGGGCCGCTGCAGGTGTGGCCAGGGGCAGGGCGCCTGCGACGAGCAGGCCCGCGCTGCGGGCCAGCCAGGTGCGGCGGTTGCCGGTTGCGGGGTGTTGCATGGGATGCCTTCTTTCTCTCTGCGTTCGTGAATGTTCCGTGTCCGTGGGACCTCAATCCGCTACCGCCGGTCGAAACCGGCACAGCACAACGCCAGTGCCACCGTGGAACCGGCTTTGCCGGGCCACCGGTGGCGTCCCCCTCTGGGGGAAGGCGCGCAGCGCCTCAGGGGGGGGCTCACCGTGATGGTCCCGGTCATGCCTGCCTGGTAGTGGCCGGGGATGAGGCAGGCAAAGTCGAAATCGCCGGGGCGGTTGAACTGCCACACTATGTCGCCCTTTTGGCCCGCGCCCACATGGGCCATGTATGGCTCGTCGTGCTCCATGCCGGGGTGCCTGGCCATCAGTTCGGCATGCGCATCCAGGTCGGCCCGGGTGCCGATCACGATCTCGTGCAGCACCCGGCCCTTGTTCTCGGCGCGCAGGCGCACGGTCTCGCCTTCACGCACCACGATGCGGCTGGGCGTGAAGCGCATGTCGTCGGTCATGCGGATGGTGATGGTGCGGGCCACCGCCCGGTCGTCGCCTGCGATGCCCCAGGCCTTTTGCTCCTTGGCTGCGGGCGCGCTGCGGGTGTGGTGCGGTGTGTTTTCATGAGAAAAAGAGGCGCTACCGCTTGCCAGTAGAGCGCAAGCAGCTATCAATTGAATAGCATTCATGGCTATGGATCTCCGTGGTCAGTGCGCGTGGCCGCCGGGCGCGGGCTTGCGGGCGTTGGGCGCCCCCGGGGCGGTGCCCGGGTTGCTGGTGCGTGGGGCAGGGGGTGTGCTGGCGGGCGTGCCCTGCCATTCATAGGCCTGGGTGCCGGGCGGCTGCGGGTAGTCGCCGGGGTCGCGGTAGTCGCCCGCCGCCTGGTCGGCGCGCACCTTGAAGGTGGTGAACATGCCGCCCATCTCCAGCGGGCCGTAGGGGCCGGTGCCGGTCATCATGGGGAAGGTGTTCTCCGGCAGCGGCATCTCCATGGCGCCCATGTCGGCCATGCCGCGCTCGCCCATCACCATGTAGTCGGGCACGATCTTCTGGATCTGGCCGACCAGGCCTTCATGCTGAACGCCGATCATGGTGGGCACGTCGTGCCCCATCGCGCCCATGGTGTGGTGGCTCTTGTGGCAGTGAAAGGCCCAGTCCCCGGGCTCGTCCGCAATGAACTCGATCTGCCGCATCTGGCCCACGGCCACGTCGGTGGTCACCTCGGGCCAGCGCGCGCTGCGCGGCACGGGGCCGCCGTCGGTGCCGGTGACTTCGAACTCGTGGCCGTGGATGTGGATGGGGTGGTTGGTCATGGTGAGGTTGCCCACGCGGATGCGCACGCGCTCGCCCTGGCGCGCCACCAGCGGGCTGATGGCCGGGAAGGCGCGGCTGTTCCAGCACCAGATGTTGTGGTCCAGCATGGTGTTGACCTTGGGGGTGCGCGCGCCGGGCTCCACGTCGAAGGCGTTGAGCAGGAACGCGTAGTCGCGCTGCACCGGAGCAATGAGCGGATGCGCAGCCTTGGGGTGCGTGATCCACAGGCCCATCATGCCCATGGCCATCTGCACCATTTCGTCGGCATGCGGGTGATACATGAAGGTGCCGGGACGGCGCGCCACGAACTCGTAGACGAAGGTCTTGCCCGGCTGAATGGCCGGCTGGTTGAGCCCGCCCACGCCGTCCATGCCGTTGGGCAGGCGCTGGCCGTGCCAGTGGATGGTGGTGTGCTCGGGCAGCCGGTTGGTCACGAAGATGCGCACGCGGTCGCCCTCGACCACCTCGATGGTGGGGCCGGGGCTCTGGCCGTTGTAGCCCCACATGTTGACGACGAAGCCCGGGGCGACCTCGCGCACCACGGGCTCTGCCACCAGGTGGAACTCCTTGACGCCTGCGTTCATGCGCCACGGGGTCGTCCAGCCGTTGAGCGTGACCACGGGGTGGTAGGGCCTGCCGGTGGGCGGGTGCAGCGGGGGCGCGGTGTCGGCACTCGCCTGCACGGCGGGTTCGGGCAGTGCGGCCAGGGCCGCGGTGCCCACCGATGCGGCGGCCACGGCTGTGGCCGCGCCGGAGAAGAAATGGCGGCGGTTCATGGTCAATGGCCTTGTGGTGTGGAGGGGGCTGCGGCGCCGGAAGGCAGGCCTTGCAGGGACTCGGGCGATGTACCGGTGGATGTGCCGGTGAGGGCCAGTTGCAGGTCGGTCTCGGCCAGCCAGAAGTCGCGCTGAGCGTTGATCGCATCGGCCACGGCCTGGGTGCTGCTGCGCGCCTGGGCCAGCAGCTCCCACACGCTGGCGAGCATGCCGTTGTAACGCAGGGTGGTCTCGTCGGTGATGAACTGGCGCAGCGGCACGACCTCGCCCTGCTGCTGGTGCGCCAGGTCGAGCGCGGTGCGGTAGGTCAGCCACGCGGCACGCACCTCGGCGCGGGCGCGCACGGCGGTGTCCTGCAACTGCGCTGCACTGAGCTGCGTCTGCGCCTGGGCGCGGGTGCGGGCAGCGCCGCCCCAGTCGAACAAGGGCAGCGGCAGGTCCAGCTCCCACCCGCGGGTGATCTCGCGGTGGCCGGTGTCGCGCTCTGCCGCGGTGTTGCGCTGGTAGGCCAGGCCGATGTCGCCGAACACGGCGCCCGCGCGGCGCCAGCCCTGCTGGCGGGCGTCCGTGTCGAGCTGGCGGCGCGCGGCCTGCACGTCCAGGCGCTCGCGCAGCGCGGTGGCCTCCAGGCCCTCCGCAGGCAGCGGGTCGGCAGGCAGCGCGGGTAGTCGGTCGGCCAGCGTGTACTGCTGCGCCGCCAGGCCCCACAGGCCCATCAGGCGGCTCAGTTGCTCGCGCTCTGTGGCGGCTGCCAGCCGGGCACGGGCGTGCTGGGCGTTCACCGCGTGCAGCACGGCCTGCTCGCGGGCCAGTTGCAGTCGGCTCCAATTGCCTGCGCGCACCATGCGGCGGGCCAACTCGGTCCCCGCTTGGGCCGCCGCTGCCATGCGGTCGTGCGCGCCGGCCACCTCCTGCGCCGCCACGGCGCGCAGCCAGGCGCGCCGCGTGTCGGCCGCCAGCACCACCACTTGCTGCGCCGTTTGCAGCGTGGCGATCTGCAGGCGCTCGGCCTGCCGCTCGGTGCGCCAAGGCAACGTCACGAGGTCGAGCAGGTTGAACGCCAGGCTGCGTTCTATCTCGCGCTCATGGGCATTCTGGAGCCGCGCGAGCGAGACATGCGGGTTGGGCAGCGTGATGGCCTGCACGCGCTCGGCATCGGCCACACCCAGCGCGGCCAGCCGTGTCTGCAGCCCCGGGTTGTTCAGCAGTGCGATGCGCACGGCAGCATCCTGGGTGAGGGGCGTTGCCAGCAGCGCTTGCACGGCCTGCTGTGCCTGCGCACTGGCTGCCGTGCCAACGGGAGGCAATGCCGCCCGGGATGTGCTGCCGGTGCGGTGGGCGGTGAGCGCGGCCACGTCGCCCCGCAGGCCGTCGGGTGACACGCTGGCGCAGCCGGCGAGCAGGGCTGCCGCGGCCAGCAGGCTCCAGCGGCAGGGGGCGTGGCGGCCAGCGCGTACCGCGGTTGCGGCGGGGAGGGTGCTGCGGTTCATGGCTGGCCCCCCGGTGCTGCGGGGTGGTGTTGAGGTCCGGCACCGGGCGCGGCGGGCCGGCGCGCCGCTCGCTCGCGGGCCTCCCACGCCAGGATGTCCGCGTGGCCGCGGGGAAATGCGGCCACTGCCTGGTTGGCCTGTGGCCAGGGCAGGGGCTGCGCTGCGGCATGGGCCACAGGGGGTTGCGGCCCCAGGTTTTGGTAGGTGAGCGGGGCGCTGGGCGCATCGGGGTCTGCGGCGCCGTGGTGGGCGGCGGGCTCGGTGCCAGCGCCCGCAGCGTGGGCAATTGCGGGGCTTGCCAGGGCCAGCGGCGCGAGCAAGGGCGCCATCAGCGCAAGGTGTGCGGTGTGCCGCGAGGTCCGCAGAAAAAATGGGTGTGCAGAAAAGCGCATGGAGATCTCCAGACAACGAAATCGTGGGAGCGCTGCAGGCTGGTGCGGGCACGCAGCCGGGGTGTCGGGGCCTGGGGGCGCCCGGTGGTGTGATCGCACGCGTTGCAGCAGTGCGCTTTCCGCCCCGCACGTTCCGTGGGCTGCAGCGCTGCGGTGTGCAGGCTGGTGCCTCGGTCAGCAGGGGGAAAGTCGCCGCTCCAACTGCGCAGTCACGCCGTGCCGGCGCCACAGGCCCCGAGTGCAGACGCACTTCGGGCGTTGGAGATCAGGCGATGGGGGGCTTGATGGCGCGCGCCGCAGGGGCGCTGACGAACTGCGCGAACGCGCGGGGCAGGCCCGAGCGTTGCGGTATGGGCGCGGGGCTCAGCGCCGCCGGGCCTTCGAGCATGGCCGAGTGGCAGATGTCGCAGGCCGAACAGGTGCTGGTGTGGTGGCTGTGCGCGTTGCAGCCGCCTGTGGCGTCGGTTGCACCGTGGCAGGCGACGGCCGGCAAGTCCTCTGTGGGCGCCTGGCCGTGGTCATGATCGTGGCCGTGGTCGTGATCGTGGTCATGCCCCTGTTCATGGCCGGCCTCCGGTACGCCCACGATGGCCGGGCTGAAACCGTGCGCCGCTGCCGCGGGTGCGGCCGGGGACGCGGAGGCTGGCGCAGCGTGGGCCCCTGTGGCGCCGTGCGCCGGGGCAGGTGCCGGGCCGGCGGGGACCGACGGCAGCATGCCTGCGGCCATGGCAGTGCCCATCAGGCCCCTGAGGACCAGCACCACCATCAGCACGAAGTAAAAGCCGCGACGCATCCCGTGATGATACGGGAGCCCCGCACGTTGTTGCGCTGCCGCACGCCTGCCACCCGGCCAGCCGTGAGGGCGTCTTCCTACACGTGGCTCTGCCGATGCCATGCGCAAATATGAGTACATATTTCGCGCGGAGTTGATTAGGATGGACAAACGCTGTCCGGCCGCTGGCGCCGGCGCTGTCGATGGTCAACCATGCCCCCCCGCAAAGAAGCCCCGTCCCCCTGAAAGGTCGCTGATGCCTTCGTGGCCGCCTCGGATCGCCGCACTCTGGAGCACCCTCTCCGCCAGAATCCGTTGGCTGATCCTGGTGGCATCGCTCCCCGCCGCGGCACTGGTGGTGCACCAGGCCAGCGAGCACCGGCTGGCAGGCGTGTCGGCCGCCCAGGAGCGGGCCCAGCTCACCCTGCGCGCGGTGGTGGCGGGCCAGGAGCGGCTCATCCAGTACACCCAGGACTTCTTGGGCAAGCTGGCCACCCTGCCGCAGGTGCACGATCCGTCGCAACCTGCGTGCGGCGTCTTTCTGGCCGAGGTGCTGGCCCTGCAGCCCCTGTACGTGAACATCGGCGTGCCGCGGGCCGACGGGGAACTGCTGTGCAATGCCCGCCCGCTCAAGGCGCCGGTGAACGTGGCCAACCGGCCGTACTTTCAGCGGGCCCTGACCGAACGCGAATTTTCGGTCGGGGCCTTCCAGATCGACCGGGCGGCGCAGGTGGCGAGCGTGAACTTTGCGGTTCCCGTCATTCCACCGGGCAGTACGCAGCCGGTGGGCGCGGCCGTGGCGGTGGTCGGCCTGGAGTGGTGGAGCCGGCGCCTGTCCGACCTGGGCCTGCCCGAAGGCGCCGTGGCCCGCGTGACCGACCCCGACGGCAAGGTGCTGGCCCGCTTTCCGCCCGACCCCGCCGAGCTGGGATCGGTGCTGGACGATGACGCCGAGTTCAGCGCCGCACTGCTGCAGTCCGGGCAGGGCGTGCTGCAGCGCACCACGGCCAAGGTACCGCACCTGGTGGTGTTCCAGCCGCTGATCGAATCGCGCGGCAAGGCCGTGGCCACCATGAGCCTGACGGTGCCGCTGGGGGCGCTGTACGCCGAGGCCAACAAGCACATGTGGATCGACATGGCCTTCCTGCTGATGGGTGTGGCGCTGTCGTTCCTGCTGGCGCGCGCCGGTGTGCGGCGCGCCGTCACCCGGCCCCTGCAGCGCCTGATTGCGGCCACCGACGAGCTGGCGCAGGGCCGCCATGTGCCGCTGGAGCGCACGCTGGGCGTGGCCGAGCTGTCCGAGCTGGGCCGGCGCTTTGACCGCATGGCCCGCACCCGGCAGGCCGCCGAGATCCAGCTGCGCCAGAGCGAAGAGAACCTTGCCATCACCCTGCATTCCATTGGTGACGCGGTGATGGCCACCGATGCAGCAGGCAACATCACGCGCATGAACCCCGTGGCCGAGCGCCTGACGGGCTGGCCACTGGCCGAGGCCATCGGCCGGCCGCTGCGGGATGTGTTCCGTGTGGTCAATGCCAGCACCCGGCAGGCGCAGCTCGACCCCGTGCAGTTGGTAATGGAGGGCGGCGAAGTGGTGGAGCTGAGCAACCACACCACGCTCATCTCGCACAGCGGCGCCGAGTACCAGATCGCAGACAGCGCAGCCCCCATCCTCAACGCGCAAGGCCAGATCGTCGGCGTGGTGCTGGTGTTCAGCGATGTGACTGACGCCTACCAGGCGCGCGAGCAACTGCAGGCCAATGCGGCACGCTTTCGCACGCTGGCTGCGCTGTCGTCAGATTGGTATTGGGAGCAGGATGCGCAGTTGCGCCTCACGCGGCTGGAGGGCAGCTCCGAAAGCCCGCCCGTGCAGGAGGCTGCCAAGCTCATCGGCAAGACCCGCTGGGAGGTGAACTCTCCGGGCGTGAGCGATGCGCAGTGGGCAGAACACCGCGCGCAGCTGGCCCGGCACGAGGAATTCCGCGACTTCGAATTCCAACGCGTCGCCCCGTCGGGCGAGGAATACTGGGTGTCCGTCAGCGGCACGCCGGTATTCGACGACGAGGGCCGTTTCGCAGGCTACCGGGGCGTGGGCAAGGACATCACCGCGCGCCGGCGCGACGAGCGCGAGCTGCGCATTGCAGCCATCGCATTCGACTCGCAGGAGGGCATGATGGTGACCGGCCCGGACACCATCATCCTGCGCACCAACCGCGCCTTCACGCGGCTCACGGGCTACGACGCGGAAGAGGCCGTGGGCCGCCCGGCGAGCCTGCTGGCGTCCGGCCACCACGACAAATCGTTCTTCGATGCCATGTGGGCCAGCCTGAACACCACCGGCGAATGGCGCGGCGAGATCTGGAACCGCTGCAAGAGCGGCGAGGTGCGGCTCAACTCCATGGGCATCACGGCGGTGCGCGACGGGCGCGGCGTGCTGACGCACTACGTCGGCATGCTCAGCGATCTGACCCAGCGGACCCAGGCTGCCCGAGAGATCGAGACGCTGGCTTTCTACGACGCCCTCACGCACCTGCCCAACCGCCGCCTGATGATGGACCGGCTGCAGCAGGCGTTTGCCACCAGTGCCCGCACCGGCATGCTGGGCGCACTGCTGTGCCTGGACCTGGACCACTTCAAAACCCTGAACGACACGCTGGGCCACGACATGGGCGATGTGCTGCTGCAGCAAGTCGCGCAGCGCCTGTCCGCCTGCGTGCGCGAGGGCGACACGGTGGCGCGGCTCGGGGGCGACGAGTTTCTGGTGCTGCTGGAGGACCTGGGCGCGCAGGCCACCGAAGCCGCCGAGCAGGCCCAGGCCGTGGGCGAGAAGATTCTGCTGGCGCTCAACCAGTCCTACCATCTGGCATCCCACCACGTGCACAGCACCACCAGCGTGGGCGCCGTGCTGTTCGACGCGCAGGGCCAGACGGTGGAAGACCTGGTCAAGCATGCCGATTTGGCGATGTACGCCGCTAAGACGGCGGGGCGCGACAGCATCCGCTTTTTCGACCCCATGATGCAGGCGGCGGTCACCGCTCGCGCTGCGTTGGAAGGCGATTTGCGCGTGGCGCTGGAGCAGGGCCAGTTCGTGCTGCACTACCAGCCGCAGATGGGCGTCGGCCTGCGCATGGTGGGGGCCGAGGCGCTGATCCGCTGGAACCACCCGGTGCGGGGCATGGTGGCTCCGCTCGAGTTCATCACGTTGGCGGAAGAGACGGGTCTGATCGTGCCCATCGGCGAATGGGTGCTGCGCACCGCCTGCCTGCAGCTGCGGCGCTGGCAGGGCCACCCGGCGACATCGTCACTGCAGGTGGCCGTGAACGTGAGCGCCCGGCAGTTCCGCCATGCGCACTTCGTGGAGCGGGTGGTGGCGGTGCTGCGCGAGACAGGCGCAAGGCCCGAGCAGCTCAAGCTGGAGCTGACGGAGAGCCTGGCGCTCGAGAACGTGGACGACACCATCGACAAGATGCACGCCCTGCGCGCGCTGGGGCTCCGGTTTTCGATGGACGACTTCGGCACCGGGCAGTCGTCGCTGGCGTACCTCACGCGGCTGCCGCTGGACCAGCTCAAGATCGACCAGAGCTTCGTGCGCAACATCGGCATCCAGCAGGCCGATGCACTCATCGTGCAGACCATCATCGGCATGGCGCACAGCCTGGACATCGACGTCATTGCCGAAGGCGTCGAGACCGAAGAGCAGCGCGCCTTTCTGGAGCGCCACGGCTGCAACCTGTGGCAGGGCTACCTGCTGGGCAGGCCCGTGCCCATGGAAGAGATCGAGCAGCGGCTCATGGCGCCTGCAACCAGTGGGGCAGCGGCCGCGCGGGGCAACGCGCCGGGCAGCGACGAAGGCTCGCCTCACACCGCCATGTAGCGCCCTGGCCGGTGGTTCATGGCCAGCACCAGGTTCAGCGCCACGGCGCCCGCCATCGACCAGGCCACGCGCATGGGCTCCACCGTCCACAGGGCCAGCAGCACGATGCAGCAGTCCACCGCCATCTGCACCTTGCCGGCACGCCAGCCGTAGCGGTCTTGCAGGTACAGCGCGGCAATGCCCACGCCGCCCAGGCTGCAGCGGTGGCGAAACAGCACCAGAAAGCCGGTGCCGGTGACCAAACCACCGGCGATGGCGGCGTACAGCGGCTGCAGCTGCGCGAACTGGAGCCATTGCGACTGCATTTCCGTCAGCAGAGACAGCAACAGCACCGCGATGAAGGTCTTGACCGTGAAGGCACGCCCCAGCTTGCGCAATGCCAGCCAGTAGAACGGCAGGTTGAGCACGAAGAAGATCTTGCCGAAGCCGATGCCCGTGGCGTAGTGCAGCAGGAAAGCCAGGCCTGCGGTGCCGCCGGTGAGCAGGCCCGCCGTGGTGAAAAACGCAACGCCCAGAGAGATGAGCAGTACGCCGGTGAAGATGGCCACCGCGTCCTCGGTGAGCGTGTGCGGCACGGCGGCGGGTGCCGCGGCTACTGGCAGAGGTGTGGAGGGCGGGACGGGGCTGGCGGGGGAGCTCGACATGGATGGGGCGGTGCAGGGCCGTGCGGGATGCGGACGTGAATTGGACCATGCAATACGCGTGCCGGACTTGTCGCTCGTCAAGGGCGGGTGGGACGGAATGCCCATAGGGAATCCTTGCATTGCCGGTGTGCCGCAGATGTAACACCTGCAACCCCGGGGGGCGCGCGGCGGGCGGTCGGCCGGTTCCTGCGAAAATAGGCGGTTTTGCCCGCGGGGGATCGGTTCCCTGGTGCTTTCTCCCCTTGGGGGATGGCCGTCGCAGTGAATGGTTTCTCAGGGATGTATCCGCAACACACACTCAGCAGCTCCGGACTCGTAGTCCTGCTCCAGCAATGGATGCAGGCCGATGCGGGCGCGGCTGCGCGTGCCGATGTGGCGCAAGAGCTGGGCCAGTGGCTGAGCACGGTGGATGCGGTCACCCTCAGCCGGTCGCTGCATGCCATCGATGCCTTTCCGGCCGGGGAGGCGCCTGGTGCGGGCGTGGCGGACCTGCAGGCATTGCAGGCGCTGTACGAGCGCACCCAGGCGGAGCTGACGGCGCTGGCGTCGTCCAAACCCGTGCCCCCCAAGCCGGCCCGCGAGCGGGCCGACAACACGCGTGCCCAGGCGCCCGACCTGCAGGCCGAGGCCGAGTACGGCTTTCACGCGCCGCGCTACCTGGGCCTGCAAAAGCAGATGGATGCGAAGCTCTTGGGTTTGCGCGCGCAGGTGCGCCACGGGGTGTCGCAACGCTCCCGAGGCCTGAGGCAACTGGCGGCCCTGGATACCGTGATGGAACAACTGAGCTTTGTGCGCGAGCAGCGCCTGTGGGCCTCCTTGTCCGCCCACCTGGACCGGCGCCTGGTGCAATTGCGCCGCGCCCACCAGGAGCGGCTTTCGGCCCAGGGGCTGCCGGATGAACCCCAGCGCTGGCGGCAACCCGGCGGATGGCTGCACGCGTTCGAGCGCGACATGCAGGCGCTGCTTCTGGCCGAGATGCATGTGCGGCTGCAACCGATCCTGGGCCTGCTGGAAGCAGCCCGCAACGAGAACTTGGAACGACACGAATGAACAAGAGTGTGATGGCTGCCGTATTTGCCCTGGGCCTGGCGGCAGTGGGTTGGGTAGGGTGGGGATTCGTAGGGGCGAGCCCGCTGGCGCTGGCGATGACGGTGGCGATCGGTGCGGTCTACGTGCTGGGCGCGGTCGAGCTGATGCAGTTTCGCCGTGGCACCGTGGCACTGACCACCGCGCTGGCGGATGGCTCGCAGCAGCCCCTGGTGGAGCTGGGCCCCTGGCTCGACCGCCTGCCCGCCGCGCTGCGCCACCCGGTGCGCCAGCGCATCGAGGGGGAGCGTGCCGTGCTCCCGGGGCCGGCCCTCACGCCGTATCTGGTGGGGTTGCTGGTCATGCTGGGCATGCTGGGCACCTTCCTCGGCATGGTCGTCACCTTCAAGGGCGCGGTGTTCGCGCTGGAGACCTCGGGCAGCCTGGAGGGCATCCGCGCCGCGCTGGCCGAGCCTATCAAGGGCCTGGGCCTGTCGTTCGGTACTTCGGTGGCGGGCGTGGCCGCCTCGGCCATGCTGGGCCTGCTGTCTGCCATGACGCGCCGCGAGCGCCTGGTGGCCGTGCGCCAGCTTGACGCACGCATTCCCACCGTGTTCCGCGCGTTCTCGGCCAGCCATCGCCGCGAAGAGACTTTTCAGGCGCTGCAGCAACAGGCGCAAGTGATGCCGCTGATCGCCGAGCGGCTGCAGGCCCTGGTGGACGGGCTGGACCGGCGGCACGACCAGTTGGCCGACCAATTGCTGGCGCAGCAAAAGGGGTTTCACACCGAGGCGTCGTCGGCCTACACCCAGCTGGCGGGCGCCGTGGGCGCATCGCTGCACGACAGCCTGGGCGCCAGCGCCCGCGTGGCCGGCGAAACGCTGCGGCCCGTGGTCGAGCAGGCCATGGCCGAACTGGTGCAGGAATCGCAACGCGCGCACCAGCGGCTGGCCGATGCGACGGCGGCCCAGATGCAGGCGCTGACAGCCCAGTGGGAGGGCACGGCGCGCCAGGTCTCGGACACCTGGACATCGGCCCTGGACAAGCACACGCAGGTGCAGGACCGCCTGATGGGCGGGTTCGATGGGGCGCTGCAGTCCGTGACCCAGTCGTTCGAGCAACGCTCCGCAGCGCTGCACGCGGCCCTGCAGGACACTGCGGCGCAGTCGCACGCCGCCCAGAAGGCGGCCGACGAACAGCGCCTGGCGGGGTGGACCCGGTCGATGGAAGGCATGGGCGAGACGCTGGCAGCGCAGTGGGAGCGGGCGGGCACACGCGCCGTGGAGCAGCAGCAAGGCATGCGCGACGCGCTGGAGGGCGCCACAGCGCGCCTGGACCAGTCCCTGCTGGCAGCCACCCAGGCCTTCGAGCAGCGCTCCACGGCCCTGGTCGCATCGCTGCAAGATACCGTGGCGCACACCCACGCGGCCCAGGCAGCAGCCGACGCGCAGCGCATTGCCGGCTGGCGCGCATCGATGGAAGACACCGCCCGCTCGATCGCAGTCCAATGGGAGCGTGCGGGTGAGCAGGCCGCAGCGCAGCAGCAAGGCGTAACGCAGGCGCTCGCAGGTGCTGCCGCACAGCTGGGCGAGTCGCTGCAGGCAGCTACGCAGTCGTTCGACGAGCGCTCCGGTGCGCTGCTGTCGTCGTTGCAGGACACGGTGGCGCACTCCCACACCGCCCAGATGGCGGCCGACCAGGCGCGCCTGGCCGGTTGGAACGCGTCCATGGAGGGTATTGCGCAGTCGCTGACGGCCGAATGGCAGCGCGTGAGCACCCAGACGCTGGAGCGCCAGCAGGCCGTGTGCGACGCCCTCGAGACCGCCGTGACGGGGCTCACCGGACGCATGGGCGAGCAGGTGGCCAAGACGCTGGATGGTACCGCGCGCCTGATGGACCAGTCCGAAGCCTTGCTGCGCACCCGCACCGACGCGGAGGCCCAGTGGCTGCAGGCGCAGGGCGACCGCATGGATGCGCTGGCAGGCGTGTGGCGCACCGAGCTGGCCGCGCTGCGCGATGCCGAGGCCGAACGCGGGCGTGCGGCGGTCGATCGCCTGGAGACCCTGCAGGAGGCCGTGGCCCAGCACCTGGCCACGCTGGGGTCGGCGCTGGAGGCACCTCTCACCCGGCTGCTGCAAACAGCATCTGACGTGCCGCAGGCTGCGGCCGAGGTCATCGCCCAGCTGCGCCACGAGATGACGCAACTGAGCGAGCGCGACAACGTGGCGCTGGCCGAGCGCACGGCCATGATGGAGCAACTGGGCACGCTGCTGCAGTCCGTCAACGAAGCCGCGGCCCAGCAGCGCGGCGCCATCGAATCCCTGGTGGGCACGGCGGCGTCGGTGCTGGAGCAGTCGGCGTCGCAGTTTGCACAGGCGCTGGACAGCCAGGTCGGCAAGGCGGACGAAGCGGCGACCCACGTGGCGGCCAGCGCAGTGGAGCTGTCGAGCCTGGGCGAGGCGTTCGGACACGGCGTGGGGCTGTTCACCGCCAGCAACGACAAGCTCATGGACAGCCTGCAGCGCATCGAAGGCGCCATCGGTCAGTCCCTGTCGCGCAGCGACGAGCAACTGGCCTACTACGTGGCGCAGGCGCGTGAGGTGATCGACCTGAGCATTGCGTCGCAGCAGGGCATTGTGGAAGACCTGCGCCGGCTCAAGGGCAGGGCGGTGGCCGCCTCCGAGCCGGAGGTGGCCGGATGATGGGGCTGGACGACACCATCGACAGCCTGGACGACGGCTCAGAGCAGACCGCCCCGGTCTGGGCGGTGTTCGGTGACCTGATGGCGGGCCTGCTGGGTGCTTTTGTGCTCATTCTGGTGGGCGTGCTGGTGGTGCAGATCGACCTGGTGGCCAGCCTCAAGCACGAGGTGGAAAAGCGCCAGCACGAGGAGCAGCGGCGCATGGCCCTGGAAAAGGCCCTGGCCGGCCCCCTGGCCAGTGGCCGCGTCACGGTGAATGACGGGCGCATCGGCATCAGCGGCAGCGTGCTGTTCGCGGCGGGCTCCGACGAGCTGCGGCCCGAGGGGCGCCAGTTGCTCAAAAGCCTGGTGCAACCGCTGCAGGTCTACCTGCGCGAGCGCGACGAGATGCTGATGGTCAGCGGCTTCACCGACAACACCACGCTGCTGCGCGGCAGCCAGCAGCGCTTTGCCGACAACCTCGAGCTGTCGGCACAGCGGGCGCTGACGGTGGCGCGGGCGTTGATCGACGAGGGCATGCCGTCGTCGCAGGTGTTCGCCGCGGCATTTGGTGCGGAGCAGCCCGTGGCCTCCAATGCGGACGAGAAGGGCCGCGCGCAGAACCGCCGGGTGGAGATGGCCCCCGTGCCCAAGGCCTCTGGCGCCCGGCCCGTACGCGATGAGTGAACCCACGCTCGAATCGCTGCAGGCCGATGGTGCCGACGGCCACGACCCGGTGCGCTACCGCTACCTGGAGGTGATGGCCAGCCGCATGCAGCACCAGCCCCCGGCGGTGCAGCAGGTGCTGGCGCAGCGGCTGCAGCGGGCCGTGGCCGCCTATGCGCAGGGCGCCGGCACGGCGGCGCAGACGGGGGAGTGCGCCGCACCGGCGGCAACAGCGGCCACCGCGGCGCCTTCACCCCTGGCGCTGCTCAACCGCGAGCTCGATGCGCGGGCCCAGGCGGATGCGGACCGGGTGCGCATCGAAGGTGGTGCCAGTGCGTCGGACATGAAGAGCGTGCGCCAGTTCAGCGAGGTCTGGTCCCGCATCGCGGCCGAGCAGCAGGTGGCGCAGGCCATCGACCGTGGGCCGGAGAATGCCGGGCCGCTGAACCCGCACAAGCTGATGCTGCGCTCGCTCAGCCTGATGCAGGACCTCTCGCCCGACTATCTGCGCCGCTTCTTGTCGCAGATGGACTCGCTGCTGTGGCTGGAGCAGGCCAACAGCCCGCGGCCCCGCAGCATGGGCGTGGCCGCCAACCGCGGTGCCCGGGGCCGGCCCAGGGCATAGCGGCACGGTCTGCACCCGAACCTGCCCTGCACATGCTTGCGCGGATGGACAGGGGCCGGGCGCGGCGCCTAGGCCTTGGTGTGGGTGCTGGCATCGCCCGCAATGTGGCGCTGCAGCAGTTCGTTGGACTCGTCCAGCGCCTGGGCGGTTTCGCTCAGCTGCTGTTCGAGCTGGTCCGTGCGCTCTACCGCCGCCTGCAGATCGCCTTGCAGGGCTGCGTCCGGAATCTGCGTGGTCAGCACTGCATGCACCACGTCCAGATCGTTGGCCGCGGCTTTGATCTGCTCTGCGGCTTCCTGGTTGTTGTGCAAGACCTTCGCCATGTCGGAGGGCTGCGTGGTGGGGGCTGCGCTGGGCATATGTAAGTCTCTCTGAGTCAGAAGATTTCACTTCTCCCATCGGGGACGCGGCGCAATCGCCTACATGCCGGGATGTCGTAAGAGGTGAGATTCTAGACTTCGCCATGGCAAACAGACAGCAGGGCCCGCAGATGCCTCTCAGCACCATCCTCGTCGAAGACAGCAAAACCATCCAGGAAACCCTGATCCCCGCACTCGAAGAGTTGGCGGACGCACAGGTCGTGGCCGTTGCCGCCACGGCCAGCGATGCCATCGAGGCGCTGGCCGAGTGGCGCGAGGACTGGCAGCTGGCGGTGGTGGATCTGTTCCTGCAGGAGGGCTCCGGAATGGATGTGCTGGAGGCCTTGCAGCAAAGAAAGGGGCTCTGGGCCCGACAACCGCCATCGCGGCAGGGGCACCCGGGGCAGCAGGTCTATGTGCTGTCCAACTACGCCACGGCGGACATGCGCCGCCAGTGCAAGGCCCTGGGCGCCGACGGCGTGTTCGACAAGTCCACCGAGCTCGAAGCCTTTTTTGAGCGTTGCAGCGAACTGCCGCACGCCGCCCGCCGTGCGCTCCACGCCGACAGGGGCGGCGCCGGGCTCTGACACAGGCAGAGGCCGACGCCCTCCGCAATGCCTATGCGCCACCAGTGGGCGGCGGGCGCAGTGCTCCGCTGAGCGCCAGGTCGATCAGTGCGGCCACCTCGTCCGCCGGTGCCATGGGCTTGAACGCGTTGACATGGGCACGCCCGGTGTTTCCGGCGGGCGGCCGGGCCAGCAGGTGGCCCAGGGGCACGAGGGCAAGCCGCAGCAACTGGCCCAGGCATTCGCGCAGGTCTCGCAACGCCCATGCATAGCGCAGCATCGCAAGGTGCGACCGCTAGTGCAGGTGCAGCGAGTTCTGGCCGAGCACGTGGGCGGCCTCCAGCCACTGCCAGCGCATGGCCGGTGGCGCTTCGCTCGCGCTCGCAAAACCGTGCAGCAGGTCGTCGACGGCGCGGTGCCGGTCGCTCGGTGACGGCGCCTGCGCCGCCAAGGTGGCGGCCAGTGCCCGCCAGCGGCGTTGGCGGTGAACAAAGAACCAGCGGGCAAACACCGCGCTCAGGGGCGTCATCAGCCAAGGCATGTGGCGGGCGACCACATCGATATCGTCGGTGTAGAGGGTGGCTCCGTCGGGCAGGGCCTGCAGCGTGATGCGGTGGTCCCACCGGCGCATCAGCGCACCGTCGCCGTGGTCCCACAGGGTGGGCCAGTGGCCGGGCTGCGCCTGTGGTGGTGGCTCGATCGCGATGCGCACGGTTTGCGAGCCCAGCGGCACCACGCCCAGCAGCCACATCTGCAGCTTCAGCTCGCCCGCCGTCCATTCGGTGGGCCACGATGCGCCGGCCGTGGGCTTGAACCGCATCAGCGGCGCGGTGATGTGGCGAAAGACCGCCGTGCTTTGCAGTTGCCGGGCCACCCATGCGGGTGGTGCCTCCAGGCGGGTCGACAGATGCACGCGCATTCAGTGTGCACCGTTGCTGGCGTGGGCGCCCGTTGCCAGCTCCAGGCGCGCCTGGCGGATGACGCTCCAGCCGCCGCTGATGGCCAGCCCGGCCATGATGGCCGCCACCGCCAGATCCGGCCAGGCGGTGCCGGTGCCGAATACGCCCAGCGCTGCCACCATCACCGCCATGTTGCCCAGCGCGTCGTTGCGGGTGCACAGCCATACGCTGCGCATGTTGGCGTCACCGTCGCGGTAGGCATACAGCAGCACCGCCACCCCCAGGTTGGCGGCCAGCGCCAGCAGGCCGACCCCGCCCATGGTCAATGGTTCGGGCGGCACGCCCTGCCATGCGCCCCAGGCCACGCGCGCCACCACGGCCACGCCGAAGGCCAGCATGCTCACGCCCTTGACGAGCGCCGCCCGTGCGCGCCACGCCAGGGCCATGGACAGAACCCACAGCGACAGCGCATAGTTCGCCGCATCGCCCAGGAAGTCGATGGCGTCGGCCAGCAAGGACGCCGAGCCGGACTGCAGCCCCGCGCCGATCTCCAGCAGGAACATGCCCGCGTTGACGATCAGCGCCACCCACAGGATGCGGCGGTAGCGCGGGTCGGCACTGGCGGGGCCGTGCCCGTGGCCGTCGTCGTGATGGTGGTGCTGGCAACTGGCGGACATGAGGACCTTCTTTCTGTGAATCTCTGCAGGTATTGCAATGCGATGGCATGATTGGAAACCTTGAAGTCACTTGAAGGTCAAGCCATGACGCAGACTGTTGCGCAACTTCCCCAGCACCGCATCGGCGAGGTGGCCCGCCAGTCGGGCGTGTCGGCCGCCAACATCCGTTACTACGAAAAAGAAGGCCTGCTGGCGCCCGGCGTGCGTGAGGACAACAGCTACCGGCTCTACAGCGCCGACGATGTGCACCGCCTGAGGTTCATCCGCTTGTGCCGTGCCATGGACATGTCCCTGGACGAGGTGCGCACGCTGCTGGCGCTGGACTGGTCCCGCAAGGCCGACTGCGAAGCCGCGCGCGACACGCTGGATGAGCACCTGCAGCACGTGCGCAGCCGGCTGGCGGAGCTGCAGGCGCTGGAAGCGGACCTGCAGGCGCTGCGCGGCCGCTGCGACGGATCGGACACCCATTGCCACATCATCGAAGCCCTGCACGCGCGCGCAGACGCCCAGCCCGCGGCCGCGGGTGGCACGGGCGTCGGCAAGCGGCACGTGTAGTGCTGCGGCAAGGCAGTGCAGACCCGCTCGTGTGGGCGAGGTGGGCGCTGGGGTGTGAGCAGGTGTTTCACGTGCCGCCATTTGCTATTGAATTGATAGCTGTTGGCGCTTGTAGATCGAGCGGCAGGGCCTGAAAACATCATGGGGCACGTCGTGCATTCCTGCAGTGGCCGCCCACGGCTCGCCCGCTATGATCTGCCCATGATTGCGCGCTTGCCCGGCCTGTCCCTACCCGAACGTGTGTGGAGCACCGCGCGGCGCTGGGCGCTGGCGTGGTGGCGCATCCTGTACCTGGGCGCTGTGATGCTGGTGCTGGTGCTGTCGCCGTCCAGCTACGGCCGGGGCACCCGCCGCGCACTGGCGCGCCACCTCTATCTGGACACCGCGCCGGTGCTGCTGGGCTTCACGGTGCTGGCTGCGCTGATCAGCCTGGTGCTCACCCGCATCGTGGTGGTCACGGCCCTGAGCTACGGCCTGTCGCGCTATGCGCTCGAGATGGTGATCCGTGTGCTGGTGCTGGAGCTGATCCCGCTGACCGCCGCACTGTTCGTGGCGATGCGCTGCACCATTCCCAACGGCACGCAGATCACGCGCCTGCGGCAGAACGGGCGCTTCGACGCGCTGCGCGCGCAGGGCTCGGACCCCGTGCGCATCGAGCTGCTGCCCCGTGTGATCGCCGGCGTTTTCGCCTGCATCACGCTCGCTGCGCTCAGCTGCGTGGTGTCGCTGGTGCTGGCGTATCTGGGGGTGTATGGTTTCAACCTCGCAGGGCTGCAGAGCTACACGCGCATGTTCGGCCAGGTGTTTAGCCCCAGCGTGACCCTGGTGTTTGCGATGAAGACGGTGTTTTTTGCGCTGGCCGTGGCGCTGATACCGATGGCCGCGGGCCTGTACGACTCGGGCGATCGCACGCAGCCTGATTCCGAACTGGGCGGTCTGGCGCGCATGTTCGCGGTGCTGCTGCTGATCGAAGTGGCGTCGCTCATGGGCAACTACTACTGACCGCCACCGGCCGCCACCGCCTGCCCTTCGCTATCGCCTGCAAATCCCTGCCCCCATTCCTGGCCTATGAACGACTCATCCCACCGCACCCCTGCGCCCGGCCCGCCGGCCGACGCTCTGCACGAGCCCTCCGTGGAGACCCTGCGGCCCGTGGCGCACCTGGAGATCAAGGCGGCGGCGCTGCTGATCTTCACGCTCGCCCTTATCGTGGGCTCGGGGCTGTACCTGCTCTATGCGCGCGGCGCCTTCGAGCCCACGCAGACCCTGGTGCTGACGGCCGACGACTCCGAGGGCGTGGTCGTGGGCATGGACATGACCTTCTCGGGCTTTCCGATCGGCCGTGTGCGCCGCATCGAGCTGGCCGACGAGGGCAATGCCCGCATCATCGTCGACGTGCCGCGCAAGGACGCGCACTGGCTGCGCCAGTCCAGCGTGTTCACGCTGGTGCGCGGTATCGTGGGCGGCACCAACATTCGCGCCTACACCGGCATGCTGGGCGATGAGCCTCTGCTCGACGGGGCCGTGCGCCCAGTACTGCGGGGCGACGCCACGGCCGAGATCCCCCAACTCATGGCATCGGCGCGCGAACTGCTCACGAATCTGAACGCTCTCACGGCGCAGGACGCGGCCCTGGGCGGGAGCCTGGCGCAGGTGCGCACGCTCACCGAAAGGCTCAATGGCCCGGGGGGCGTGCTGGGCGTGCTGATGGGCAGCGAGGCCGATGCCAAGAAGATCGTGACCACGCTGGAGCGCACCAACGCCTTGCTCGCGCGCCTTGACGGCATGGCCGCCCGCGCGGACCGCCAGGTGTTCGGCAGCGACGGCAGCAAGGACGCACTGGTGCCGGAAGTGCGGGCTACGGTGGCCCAGCTCAATGGGCTGCTGGCCGACACCCGCACCAGCCTGCAGAAGGTGGATGCCGTGCTGGTCGAGGCGCAGGCCATCGGCGCCAACGCCCGTGAGGCCACCACCGACCTGGGTGCCTTGCGCGCCGAGGTGGAAAGCAATCTGCGCAAGGTGGAAAGCCTGGTCAACGAGATCAACCGCAAGTGGCCCTTTGCGCGGGACACGGAGCTCAAGCTGCCATGAAGACTGCTGCATCGATGATGTCAACGCGCGGCCGGCTTGCCTTGCCCATTCGATTCCGTGCAGGGAGGGCAGCGCTGGTTGCCGCTGCGGCTTTGTGGATGCTGGGTGCCTGCTCCAGCAAGCCCCCCGTGCCGGATTGGCAGATGAACGCCCATGCATCGACCCAGAAGGCCGTGGAGGCGTATCTGTCTGGCAATGCACGCGTGGAGCAACTCGAATGGGACCGCGCACGGGCCGAAGTGGCGCGCACGGGACGGCCCGACCTGCTGGCGCGCCTGGAACTTGTGCGCTGCGCAGCGATGGTGGCCAGCCTCGTGCCCGGGCCCTGCGAGCGTTTCGAGGCGCTGCGCGCAGACGCGGCGCCGGCCGAGCAGGCATACGCCGACTACCTGGCAGGGCAACTGCAGCCGGCCCAGGCGGCACTGCTGCCCGAGCCGCAGCGTGCGGTCTCCGTGTCGGCCCACGCTGCGGCCGTGGCTGCGGTGCAAGACCCGTTGTCACGGCTGGTGGCTGCCGGTGTGCTGTTCAAGACGGGCCGCGCCGATCCGGCTGTGATGGGTACGGCTGTCGATACCGCCTCCGCCCAGGGGTGGCGTAGGCCGCTCATGGCGTGGCTGGTGCTTCAGCGGCAGCGGGCTGAGGCTGCGGGCGATTCAGAGGCCGCGGCCGCGCTGCAGCGGCGCATCGACATCGTGGAGCAGGGCTCTCCGGGCCGCTGATCAATCAGGCGGGTCGATTCAGGGGATCGAGCGCCGAACCACTCTGGGTCGCACGGAGCGCGGTGAGCGCATCGCGCGCAGTTAGGCCGGCACCTTGCCTGCGGTGCGAGCGGCTTACCGCAGTCGCGCCTGCAGTTGGCTCTCGATATGGTCGCGCTCCGAGGCAAATTGCTGGGCGCTGATCTCCTGGGCTTCGTATTTGCGTGCGGTGGACAACAGCAGCACGGTGTTCTCAAGGCGTGTGTCCTGCTGCAGCGAAGGCGGCAGCGCGGTCAGCCGGTCAAAACTCTGCCGGTAGAACTCGCTCCAGCTCAGGGTGCCTGCCTGGGCCTGGGCCCGCGCACCCTCATGCCATCGCGCGAACTCGTCCAGATTGCCGTCACGGGGGCTGGAGCAGCCCAACACCGCAGCAGCAACAGCCATGGCTGCGATGGGCCAGGCGTTTCGAAGCGTGTGAAAAGTGGGGCCTGCAGGGATGCGAAAACGTGAGTTCATCATCGACCTCCATTTCTAGGCCACCATCGGAAGCCATGGTGTGCAGCGCCAAATGGTACTCCGATGCTATGGTTTTTTCTAGTTGTTGTTGCGCCGGTAGCCAATGACAAAGCCCATGAGGGCGCTTTCACCCTCGCCAGTCGCCTCGCCAATCTGCTTATTCAAACAGGTTGGCAGGCAGAATTTCGTCCACACCGCCAGGAAGCATCGCCATGGAATCCGCCGACTGAACCGCGATGTCCGGCGTCATCACAGACGCAGCAGCCAGCACGGCAAGAACGACGGTACCGACAAACGCAGCAAGAGCACGCGTTCCGGGCGGCATGGGGTGGCGTTTCATGGCGATGTCCTTTGGAAAATGGGAAGGCCTCAATGACCTGGGTCGTCGCCTCAATGGTCGACGGTGTTATTTCAGCAAGCCAGGCAGCCCCCGTCTGTCAGACAACTGCGATACCAGGGAAGGCCCCGTCGTTGTTGCCTTTGGTTGCAATTGAGGATGTCGGTGCTGCTGTGCGGCTTGTGCAAACCACCTTGGCCTGTCTGACCAAGGCGCGCGTCTATTTCTGACAAACGCCCCCGTGCCGGCACACCCCTAATGAATCAGACCGCACCCGGTGGCCACGGACTTCAGGGCCCATTGCCAAGGTGCATTTCTGACGCTGCCGATGCGATGCAACGCGAGCCCCGTCAGCCATTGGGTTACCGCCGCAGGTTCAAACAGGAGGCCATCATGCAATCCCATTTCATCAACCCCACGCTAGTGCGCGACTCCATGGTCGGCGAAGAAGACCCCGGCGCCGCGCTGGACGTTGTCAGATCGATGCTGCGCAGCCATGCCGAACCCAGCCCTGGCAGCACGGACGCGGACGCAAGAATCCACTTGAGTTGCAGTGACGACGGCAAGAACATCGATATCGGCGTCACCTGGCCTCACCACCCTTCGAGCGACGTCGCCAAGCTCCTGGGCCTGGTGGTCGCCAACCACGGCACAATTGCCGACACCGCGTGGTCACTGTCCGGCGCCACGGGCCTTGTTTCCATCGAGCTGGAGGTGGACGAAGACACCGATGGTGTTTTTTACGTCAGCCGCAGGGACTGTTGACCGGTGACCGCTGGGGACTCCCGGTGTCGTTGCCAAGGCAGCCGTGTCATGGTTTGGGCGTCGGTCCCTTGCCGGTGGTGCTCACGCCCGGTTTGAACGGGCTGCGCTCCTTCAGATCATCCAAGTAGCCCTCGATACCTTCGGTTTCCCGTGCCAAGAACCGCTCCACCGCCTCTGCGAAGGCCGGATGCGCCAGCCAGTGTGCGCTGGTGGCCTGTACGGGCAGCAGCGCGCGGGCCATTTTGTGTTCGCCTTGTGCGCCGCCTTCAAAGCGGTGCACGCCGTGCTCGATGCACCACTGCAGAGGCTGGTAGTAACAGGCCTCGAAATGCAGGCAGTCCACGCGCTCCAGGGCACCCCAATAGCGGCCGTAGGCTGCGATGGGTGTTGCTTTTTCAGACTCGCAGGGTGCGCCACCGCTGGATGGATGGTCGCTGATTGCTATCAAACTGCTAGCAATCGGATGTCCGTCGCGTTCGGCGATGAACAGCAGCCACGCTTGCGGCAAGTGTGCTGCCATGCGCGCGAAGAAATCGCGGGTGAGGTAGGGCGGGTTGCCATGTTCGAGGTAGGTGCGCTCATAGCAGCGGTAGAAAAAGTCCCAGTCTGACGCACTGATGTCGGTGCCGCGCGCCCAGCGAAAGCGCACCCCGGCATCGGCCACACGGCGGCGCTCCTGGCGGATCTTCTTGCGCTTGTCCTGGGTCAGGCTGGCCAGGAAGTCGTCGAAACTGTGGAACGGCCGGCCGCCACTGTGTTGCGCAGGCGGTGCTGCGGTGGTGGCAAGTGGCGCCGTTGCAATGGGCGCTGCTTGCGACCCGGCCTGGGGCGCGGCGGGAGCTTCGTCGCCGTGTGCCGGGGCGGTGTTCGTCCAGTGGAACTGCACGGTGCGTCGCAGCATCAGCTCCTGCTGGGCGCTGGCTTCGATGTCCGCATCGCTCGCAAACAGCATGTGCACCGACGACACGTTTTCCTCATCGCACCATTGGCACACCGCCTGCAGCAGCAGCGCCCGGGTCTCGTCGTCGCGTGCCAACAGGCGGCTGCCCGGTACCGGGGTGAAGGGCACGGCGATGACGGCCTTGGGGTAGTAGGGTGCGCCGTGCTGCTCGTAGGCGCTGGCCCAGGCCCAGTCGAAGACATATTCACCGTAGGAGTGGTTCTTGAGGTACAGCGGGCAGGCGGCCACCAAAGTGTCGCCGTCCCACAGCGTCATGAAGCGCGGCGCCCAGCCGGTGCGGGGCGCCGCGCTGCCGCTCTCGTGCAGGGCGGCCAGGTATTCGTGCCGCAAAAAGGGCGTGGGGTGGCTCTGGCGTGCGAGCAGGGCATTCCAAGCGGCTGCGTCCACATCGAGCGGGGACGCGATGACGCGGGCGATAATGGCAGCTTCCTCAGCCATGCGCTCTCCCGTGCCGCCCACTGCGGTGCGGGCCTGCATTGGCGGTATCCAACCCGGCCACAGGGGCCGACTCCAGTTCCATGACGCTCTCCATTTGCACTGCGCAACTCAACTTTGTCGTGGGCGACATGCCCGGGAATGCGCAGAAGATCATTGCCGCGGCCCGCGAGGCCCACGCCCAGGGCGCTCGGCTTATGCTCACTCCCGAGCTGGCGATCTGCGGCTATGCGGCCGAGGACCTGTTCCTGCGCCCCGCCTTCATCGCGGCCTGTGATGATGCCGTGAAAACCGTGGCCCGCGAGACGGCAGGGTTGAAAGGCCTGGTCATCCTGCTGGGCCACCCGCAAGCCCTGGCACCCGATGCGCCGGCCTTCAGCCCCTGCCACAACGCGGCCAGCGTGCTGCGCGAGGGCCGCGTCGAGCAGACGTATGCCAAGCGCGAACTGCCCAACTACCAGGTGTTCGACGAGCGCCGCTACTTCGTCGCGGGCAGTGCACCCTGCGTGTTCGAGGTGGGCGGTGTGCGCGTGGGCGTGCTGGTTTGCGAAGACGCCTGGTTTGCAGCCCCTGCACGCGATGCCGCCGCGGCCGGCGCGCAGTTGCTGGCGGTCATCAACGCGTCGCCCTTTCATCTGGGCAAGAGCGCCGAGCGCGAGGCCACCATGCGCGAGCGCGTGACCGAAACCGGCCTGCCGCTGGTCTATGCCCACTTGGTGGGTGGGCAGGACGAGGTGGTCTTCGAAGGCCGATCGTTCGCGCTGAATGCGGATGGCTCGGTGGCTGGGCGCGGCCCGGGGTTTGAAGAAAAACTGGTGTTTGCACAGGTGCAGCAAGCGCAAGGCGCTATCAAAATAGAAGCAACAGTGGCGCCCGAGAAAAGTCTGGAGGCAGACCTCTGGGATGCCTTGGTGCTGGGTGTGCGCGACTACGTGGGCAAGAATGGGTTTCCGGGCGCGCTGCTGGGCCTGTCGGGCGGTATCGACTCGGCGCTGGTGCTGGCCATTGCCGTGGATGCGCTGGGCGCCGACAAGGTGCGCACGGTGATGATGCCGTCGCCCTACACGGCCGACATCAGCTGGATCGATGCGCGCGACATGGCGGACCGCATGGGCGTGCGCTATGACGAAATCTCCATCAAGCCGCAGTTCGAGGCTTTCAAGGCCGCGCTGGCCAGCGACTTTGCCGGTTTGGCCGAGGACACGACCGAGGAGAACCTGCAGGCGCGCATCCGCGGCACGCTGCTCATGGCCCTGTCCAACAAGTTCGGCTCCATCGTGCTCACCACCGGCAACAAGAGCGAGATGTCCACCGGCTATTGCACGCTGTACGGCGACATGGCGGGTGGCTTTGCGGTGATCAAGGACGTGGCCAAGACGCGGGTGTTCGACCTGGCGCGCTGGCGCAATGCCAACGACCCCTACGGCACGGGTGCCAGCCCGATCCCGGAGCGCATCATCACCCGGCCGCCCAGCGCCGAACTGCGGCCCGACCAGAAGGACCAGGACAGCCTGCCGCCGTACGAGGTGCTCGATGCCATCGTGGCGCGCTACATGGAGAATGACGAACCGATCGAATCCATCATCGCCAGCGGCTTTGCGCGCGCCGATGTGGAGCGCGTGACGCGCCTCATCAAGCTCAACGAGTACAAACGCCGGCAGGCACCCGTAGGGATAAGGGTGACGCGCCGCAGTTTCGGCAAGGACTGGCGTTACCCTATCACCAGCAAATTCAGGGCCTAGCTAGCGCTTGTTTGGCGCTGCGCCCCCAGCCTTCCTTCTTTTAAATCTTTCAGGAGACACGCCATGAAAATGATCACTGCCGTCATCAAGCCCTTCAAGCTCGAAGAAGTCCGCGAAGCCCTGGCCGAATGCGGCGTGACGGGCCTCACCGTGACCGAGGTGAAGGGCTTTGGCCGCCAGAAAGGCCACACCGAGCTGTACCGCGGCGCCGAGTATGTGGTGGACTTTCTGCCCAAGGTGAAGGTCGAGGTCGTGGTCAAGTCCGAGGATGTGGACCGCTGCGTCGACGCCATCGTGAACGTGGCGCGCACCGGCAAGATCGGCGACGGCAAGATCTTCGTCACGTCCGTGGAGCGCGTGGTGCGCATCCGCACGGGCGACCTCGACGACGCGGCTGTATGAGCTGACAACCCCCTGAGGCGCTTCGCGCCTTCCCCCTTCTCTTGAATGGCTGCGCCATTCGGAAAAAGGGGACACCGCCAGCGCACGCAAGTGAAACGCCGCCATGCCGCTGGGGCGGCCCTTGCGTGGAGGTCGATGGCCTGGGCCGCGCCAGTTTTTGCCGGCCGTCAGATCACCGAGCGCAGCGGGGTGTGGCGGGCATTTGTTCCGGCTTGCTCGACCAGGGTTTGCAGCAGGCCGCTGGTGTCACTGCCGGAGTGCAGCAGGCCCATCTGCCACTCGCCCATGAAGCCGCTGGCCACGCTGTGGTTCAGAAAGCCCATCAGTGCGTCGTAGTAGCCCGCCACGTTGAGCAGGCCCAGCGGCTTGTCGTGGTAGCCCAGTTGGCGCCAGGTCCAGACCTCGAAGAGTTCCTCGAACGTACCGACGCCGCCGGGCAGCGCCACAAAGGCGTCGCTGCGCTCGGCCATCATGGCCTTGCGCTCGTGCATCGTCTGCACGATGTGCAACTCGTCGCACAGGCGATTCGCCAGTTCCTTGTCCACCAGCGCCTGCGGAATCACGCCCACCACGCGGCCGCCTGCTTGCCGTGTGGCCTCGGCCACCGTGCCCATCAGGCCGCTGCGCCCGCCGCCATAGACGAGCTGGCCACCATGGCCGCCGATCCAGTGGCCCACAGCCTTGGCGGCCTCGGCAAAGGCGGGGTTCTCGCCCGGGCGCGAGCCGCAGTACACACAAATGGAAAAAGCGGGTTCAGCCATGGAAAAACCTCTGAAAAAGGGCCGCAGCCCAGATGCCGCTGCACAGCAGCAACGCGAGCAACACGGCTGCGCTGCCCATGTCCTTGGCGCGCTTGGACAGGTCATGCCACTCGGGACCGATGCGGTCGATGGCGGTCTCGATGCCTGTGTTGAGCAGTTCCACCATCATCACGATGAGCACGGAGCCCGCGAGCAGCGCCACTTCCACCCAGCTGCGCCCGAGCCACAGCGACACGGGCAGCATCACCGCGGCGGCGATGGCCTCTTGGCGGAATGCCTTTTCACCCCAGCCTGCACGCAGCCCCTCCAGCGAATAGCCGGCCGCATGCCATATGCGGTTCAGGCCCGTACGGGCTTTTTGCGGGTTGGCGGGCGCCACGGGCTCGGGTGAAGGCAAGGACATGCCTGCATTGTCTCGCAGCCGCATGACAGCTTGCGCCACCCAGCGGGGCGCGGCAGGCTATTTTTTGGGAAGCTCGAAGTGCACCAGGCGCGTGCCGGCCAGCGCGTCGTGCCAGAACTGGCGCTCGGGGTGGAAGCGGCTCAGGATGGCCCAGATGGCCACCCAGCCGCCCAGCAGGACCAGCACTTCCAGCACCGGCACGCCAAACAGGTAGGCCGCCAGTGGCGGCAGGAACCACACCCAGCTGAGGACATAGCGCAGCAAGGCACGCAATTGCGTGATGGGCCGCCCGGATTTGTCGACCACGCGGATGAGCCAGGTCTTTTGTGCCAGCGTCTGGCCCTTGGCCCAGAACCATGTGAAATAGATACCGAATACCACGAACAGGAAGGCCTGCAGCGCGTGGCGGTTGTCCATGGCGTTGCGCGTCTGGCTCAGGGTGCCGAAGAGGTAGCCGGCAATGAAGACCACGCCAAACATGAGCATGCCTTCGTACAGCCAGCAGGCCATGCGGCGCCAGAGGCTGGGTGTGATGGCGCGTTGGGGCGGGGTTGCGGTGTCGGAGGGGGTGGCGCTGGTGCTGGCGGAGCCGGCCTGCGGTGCACTGGCGGGAGAAGAAGCAGTCATCATCCGGTGAACGGGTCAGGCCGTGCCGGCGGGCGGCACGGTCATTGTGGGTACAGACCGGAATTATCGGGCGTGACGGGTGGCGGGGCCGCAGGCGCTTCTGACGCGGTGCTGCCCAGAGGGGGCAGGGCCGCCGGCACGGCCACGGGCACGGAGACAGGGGCCGTCTCTACCACCGCAGCACCAGGCGCCTGGGGCGCCGCGGTGGGGTTGGACGCGGCAGGCGCAGCCACCGAAGAGGGCACCGGCGCAGCCACGCGGGGCGAGTGGTCGGTCACCGGGGGGATCTTGGGGGCGTTCGGGCGGGCGGGGTTGGCTGCGGTGGCCGCCGGCACCTGGGCCAGTTTTTTCGGGGACACAGGTTGCAGTGCCGTGGCGGCTCCCTTGGGCTTGGGGACGGCGCGGGCCGCCAGGGCTCGGCGCTCGTCCTCGGACAGCGCCTGGTACGCCTCCCACTGGGCACGCTTGTCGTCCGGCGCGAGGCGGTTGGTCACCGCATAGTTCAGCCGGGCCTGGTTGCGCTGCTGCGCGCTCAGGTTCGCCCAGTCGGTCATGCGTTCGTGGAACTTGGCCTGCTCTTCTTCGGGAAGGCTCGAAAAATTGGCCGCCAGCGCCAGCCAGCGGTGTTTTTGCGCTTCGCTGATCAACGCCCAGCGTTCGGCCAGGGGGTAGAGCGCCAGCTTCTGGGGGGTGTTCAGGGTCTCCCAGCCAGGGCCGGTCTCCACCTGGGGCACCACCGAGGCGCCATGGCGCGACTGTGCGCGCGCATTGTTGGGGCTTGCCACGGCCGCTTCTGCACCAGCCGAGAGCACGGTGCCGGGCACCATGCGCATCTGCCCCAGCACCTGGCCGCCGACCACGGCGAACGCGCCCAAGAGCGCCAAAGCCAGCACGAGGGCTGGCAGGGCGGGGGAAGCGTCGGAAGGGCTTGGGTGCATGCAGTACGGGGGTGGGCAGTGCCGGGCGACTCAGTCAGTTGGGCTGCGCGGAAGTCTTGAGAAATTGTACGAAGCCAGGGTCGGCATACGCTGCCGGTGGCAGATCATCGGTCAAAAGAGCGGCGTCCACTTCGGCGACGTCGTTGGTGCTGCTTTCGTCCTGGGCGATATTGATCATCACCAGGCCCACCACCAGCGCCATCAGGGGCACCGCGGAGACCAGGGCATTCCACCAGCCGCCGCGCTCGTTGTCACCGCGTCCCAGGGTGGCGCTGCCGCCGCCGGCGTTGACGATCACCGGGGCTGCCACCCGCACGGGAGCCGCGGCCTTCTTGCGCTGGGCCAGGGCCTGCATGCGCGAGGCGCGCAGCCGCTCTGCGATCTCGTACGGGAGTTGGTCGGTGCCACCGGACAAACGTGCCGTCACCCGCCGTGCAAAGACGTCGGCGGCGGCCAGTGCCTGGGGAGAGGGGGTCTGTACAGTGTTCATAGCTCGATTCCTTTGGCCTTCAGCGCCTTGCTCAGGGTTTGTACCGCACGAAAGCAGTGCGTTTTGACGCTGCCTTCAGAGCAACCCATGGCGGCTGCCGTTTCTGCTACATCCATTTCTTCCCAGTAACGCATCAGGAATGCTTCCCGTTGACGTGGTGGGAGCTCGGCGATTTCGGCTTCGATTTCGTGAAAGGTCTGGGCCCGGCGGGTGAGGTCTTCTGCACTCTCGGCCCGCTCGCCGCCTTCCGGGCCCGAGTACGCTTCCAGCAGATCAAAATCCATGCCATCTTCGCCGGGGCCCTCGAAGTCGCTCATGCTCGAAAACAGTGCATTGCGCGTCTTCTGGCGGCGAAACCAGTCCAGCGTGCAGTTGGAGAGGATGCGCTGAAAGAGCATGGGGAGCTCTGCCGCCGGCTTGTCGCCGTAGTGCTCCGCCAGCTTGAGCATGCTGTCCTGCACGATATCAAGAGCCGCTTCCTCATTGCGCACGTGGTAGACCGAGCGCTTGAAAGCGCGCTTTTCTACACTTTTGAGGAAATCGGAGAGTTCTTGTTCAGTGGCCAAGACAGGTCGGTCCGGGGAGGGAGTGGTGCCGAAGTCTCCACAAAAATGTGGCTAACTGGCCCGGTAAGCCTGTGATTATCGCACCGGCTGGTGATTTTTTTGGCGCGCTGCGGTTTTACATGTGTTGCAGTGCGATAATCGGCGCTGCAATTCAAAAGGCAAACGGGTCACGGTCCGGCGCGGCAATCATCCCGCCCATGTCCTTGGCCTCAAGTTCCAAGCTGGCTTCACAAGAGCGCGTGCAAGGGGCACCCAAGGTTTTTCGTCAGAGAAATTCACAAAGGTTGATCGATCATGGAAATCTCCAAGGCTGAACTTTCCTCAGCTGCCGCTGCTTCGCAGGGCAACACTTCCCCCTCTTCCTCTGCTTCTTCGGCCCAGGCTTCGCAAGACCTCATGGGGTCCGAGATCCTCATCAAGTCGCTGCAGGCCGAGAACGTCCAGTACATCTGGGGCTACCCCGGCGGCGCTGTCCTCTATATCTACGACGCGCTGTACAAGCAAGACACCATCCAGCACGTGCTGGTGCGGCACGAACAGGCTGCCGTCCACGCCGCTGACGGCTATGCCCGTGCGACGGGCGAAGTGGGCGTCGCGCTGGTCACCTCGGGACCGGGCCTGACCAATGCCGTGACCGGCATCGCTACCGCGTACATGGATTCGATCCCCATGGTGATCATCTCCGGCCAGGTGCCCACGCCCGCCATCGGGCTCGACGCCTTCCAGGAGTGCGACACCGTCGGCATCACCCGCCCCATCGTCAAGCACAACTTCCTCGTCAAGGATGCCCGCGACCTGGCAGCGACGATGAAGAAGGCCTTCCACATCGCACGCACCGGCCGCCCCGGCCCCGTGGTGGTCGATGTGCCCAAGGACGTCTCCTTCAAGAAGGTGCCCTACAGCGGTTACCCCCAAAGCGTGGAAATGCGCTCGTACAACCCGGTGCGCAAGGGCCACGGCGGCCAGATCCGCAAGGCGCTGCAATTGCTGCTGGCGGCCAAGCGCCCCTACATCTACACCGGCGGCGGCGTGCTCCTGGGCAACGCCACCAACGAATTGCGCACCCTGGTGGACATGCTGGGCTACCCGGTCACCAACACGCTGATGGGCCTGGGCGCCTATCCGGCGTCGGACCGCAAGTTCCTGGGCATGCTGGGCATGCACGGCACCATCGAAGCCAATAACGCGATGCAGAACTGCGACGTGCTGCTGGCCGTCGGCGCGCGTTTTGACGACCGCGTGATCGGCAACCCCAAGCACTTCGCGCAGAACGACCGCAAGATCATCCACGTGGACATCGACCCGTCGAGCATCTCCAAGCGCGTGAAGGTCGACATCCCGATCGTCGGCGACGTGAAGGACGTGCTCACCGAGCTGATCTCCATGATCCGCGAGAGCAGCACCAAGCCCGATGCGGGTGCGCTGGCGGCCTGGTGGGACACCATCGAAGGCTGGCGCAAGCGTGACTGCCTCAAGTACAGCATGGGCAGTGGCGACGTGATCAAGCCCCAGTACGTCGTCGAAACGCTGTGGAACATGACCAAGGACGCGGACACCTACATCACGTCCGACGTGGGCCAGCACCAGATGTGGGCTGCGCAGTACTACCGCTTCGACGAGCCGCGCCGCTGGATCAACTCCGGTGGCCTGGGCACCATGGGCGTGGGCATCCCCTACGCCATGGGCATCAAGCTGGCCAAGCCAGACTCCGAAGTGTTCTGCATCACCGGCGAAGGCTCGGTGCAGATGAATATCCAGGAGCTGTCGACCTGCCTGCAGTACAACACGCCCATCAAGATCTGCTCGCTGAACAACCGCTACCTGGGCATGGTGCGCCAGTGGCAGGAGATCGAGTACTCCGGCCGCTACAGCCACAGCTACATGGATGCGCTGCCCAACTTCGTGAAGCTGGCCGAGGCCTACGGCCACGTCGGCCTGCTGATCGAGAAGCCCGCAGATGTGGAGCCTGCCCTGCGCGAGGCCCGCAAGCTCAAGGACCGCACCGTGTTCCTGGACTTCCGCACCGACCCCACCGAGAACGTGTTCCCGATGGTGCAGGCCGGCAAGGGCATCACCGAAATGCTGCTGGGCTCCGAGGATCTGTAGACACAGGCTGTCGGCTCCCGCTGCGCCTGCGGCGACGGCCCTGCCGTTGCTGCAGGAACATCCCCTGCTATCACTTCGATAGCTTCACTTCGACGAATCTATTGCCTGCCGAGCCTGCGCATTACCGTGCGCAGGGGAGGGCAGCGAAAAGAGGAATCTGGACACCATGAAACACATCATTGCCGTTTTGCTGGAAAACGAACCCGGCGCGCTGTCGCGCGTCGTGGGCCTGTTCTCCGCCCGTGGCTACAACATCGAATCGCTCACCGTGGCGCCCACCGAGGATGCATCGCTCTCGCGCATGACCATCCAGACCACGGGCTCCGACGATGTGATCGAGCAGATCACCAAGCACTTGAACCGCCTCATCGAAGTGGTCAAGGTGGTCGACCTCACCGAAGGTGCCTACACCGAGCGCGAGCTCATGATGGTGAAGGTGCGTGCGGTAGGCAAGGAGCGCGAGGAGATGAAGCGCATGGCCGACATCTTCCGCGGCCGCATCATCGACGTGACCGAAAAGAGCTACACCATCGAGCTCACCGGCGACCAGTCCAAGAACGACGCGTTCCTGCAGGCCATCGACCGCACGGCCATTCTGGAAACCGTGCGCACGGGTGCCAGCGGCATCGGCCGCGGCGAGCGAATTCTTCGCGTTTGACGGATTTGCCTTCGACCGGCTAGCGTCGTTGGGGAGCCTTGCCGTGCCAAAGCACTGTCTGCGGTTCCCCGCGTAGCCATCCGGCCGCATCCCAATCCTATGTAAGACAATTCACCGTTTTTCCCCCTGACAACGTATTTTTACCGGAGCGACCCATGAAAGTTTTCTACGACAAAGACACCGACCTGAGCCTGATCAAGGGCAAGACCGTGGCCATCATCGGCTACGGCTCGCAGGGCCATGCCCACGCACAGAACCTGAACGACAGCGGCGTGAAGGTCGTGGTCGGCCTGCGCAAGGGCGGTGCATCGTGGGACAAGGTCGGCAAGGCCGGCCTGAACGTGCTGGAAGTCAACGACGCGGTCAAGGCTGCCGACGTGGTCATGATCCTGCTGCCTGACGAAGACATCGCAGCCGTCTACAAGAACAACGTGGAACCCAACATCAAGCAAGGCGCATCGCTGGCCTTCGCCCACGGTTTCAACGTGCACTACAACCAGGTCGTGCCCCGCGCTGACCTGGACGTGTGGATGGTCGCCCCCAAGGCCCCTGGCCACACCGTGCGCAACACCTACACGCAAGGTGGCGGCGTGCCCCACCTGGTCGCCGTGCACCAGGACAAGTCCGGCAAGGCCCGTGACCTGGCCCTGAGCTACGCTGCAGCCAATGGCGGTGGCAAGGCCGGCATCATCGAGACCAACTTCAAGGAAGAAACCGAGACCGACCTGTTCGGCGAACAGGCCGTGCTGTGCGGCGGTGCCGTCGAGCTGATCAAGATGGGTTACGAAACCCTGGTCGAAGCCGGCTACGCCCCAGAAATGGCCTACTTCGAATGCCTGCACGAGCTCAAGCTCATCGTGGACCTGATCTACGAAGGCGGCATTGCCAACATGAACTACTCGATCTCGAACAACGCCGAATACGGCGAGTACGTGACGGGCCCTGAAGTGATCAACGAAGAGTCGCGCAAGGCGATGCGCAATGCCCTCAAGCGCATCCAGAACGGCGAATACGCCAAGATGTTCATCCAGGAAGGCCGCCTGAACTACCCATCGATGACGGCCCGCCGCCGCAACACCGCCGACCACAGCATCGAAGTGGTGGGTGGCAAGCTGCGCGCCATGATGCCCTGGATCGCCAAGAACAAGCTGGTCGACCAGACCCGTAACTGATTCTTCTCCTGCGGGAAGAAACATCGACAAAGGCCACCTCGGTGGCCTTTTTCGTTGCCGGTATTGCTGTGCGCCGGGCGGCTCGGACTGGGTGATGGCCGTGCTGTGGGGTTCGCGGCGCCATCGCTGCGGCCACGGGGCGCAGCGCCCGCAGGCGCTACACTGCGGCCTTCGCCTTTTGTGCGTGCGGCGCCGAACCCGATCATCGGGGGGCGCGCTGAAGAACTATAAATTTAATAGCGGCTTGCGCAAGACAGGCAAGCGCTGGAGGTCAATGGAATGCATGATGGCAACGAGTCCGCCGACAACGATGGCGTGATCGTGCGCAAGCGGCGCAAGGGCATCTATATCCTGCCCAACCTGTTCACGCTGGCGGCATTGTTCGGTGGCTTCTATTCCATCGTGATGGCCATGAACGGGCGGTTCGACCAGGCGGCGATCGGCGTGTTCTGCGCCATGGTGCTCGACAGCCTGGACGGGCGCGTGGCCCGCATGACCAATACCCAGAGTGCCTTCGGCGAGCAGATGGACTCGCTGTCCGACATGGTGTCGTTCGGCGCGGCACCGGCTTTGATCGCGTACGAGTGGTCCTTGCAGGGCCTGGGGCGCTGGGGGTGGATCGCTGCCTTCGTGTACTGCGCCTGCGCGGCCTTGCGGCTGGCGCGCTTCAACGTGAACACGAGTGTGGTGGACAAGCGCTACTTCCAGGGGCTGCCATCGCCCGCCGCTGCGGCACTGGTGGCAGGCTTCATCTGGCTCATGACCGAATTGGGCGTGCACCCTGGCGAGGACGGTTGGCTCAGCTGGTCGCAGATCACGTGGATCATGTTCGCCTTCACGCTGTACTCGGGCCTGACCATGGTGACCAATGTGCCGTTCTACAGCTTCAAGGACGTGCAGATGAAAAAGAGCGTCCCCTTTGCAGCCATCGTGCTCATTGCGCTGGGCATTGCCATCATCAACATCCACCCGCCCATCGTGCTGTTCGGCGTCTTCGTTTTTTATGGCGTGAGCGGCTATGGCGTGTACGCTTGGCGCAAGGCCAAGGGCCAGCACAGCAGCGTGATCAGCACTTCGACCGATGAACCGGACGAGCGCGGGCTGCACAAGTGACCCGCACCGCTGTCGCAGCGCAGTTGTGCTACATTGCGCAGCATGAACACGTTTGCTCTGGCGCTACTGCTACCTCCCCACGGGCGGAGACAGTAGGCGCACGCGCACACTTTTTCTTCAAAGGCCCGTATGCACCCGCAACGGGCCTTTTGCTTTGGGCGCCAGATTTTTGACGTTGCGGGACCCCACCCACCGATACCAGGAGAACGACATGGCTGACAAACTGATCATTTTCGACACCACCTTGCGCGATGGGGAGCAGTCCCCCGGCGCCTCGATGACCAAGGACGAGAAGCTGCGCATCGCGCGCCAGCTCGAGCGCCTGAAGGTGGATGTGATCGAAGCCGGTTTCGCGGCCAGCTCCAACGGTGATTTCGAAGCGGTGCAGAGCATTGCCAATGCGATCAAGGACTCGACCATCTGTTCGCTCTCGCGGGCCAACGACCGCGACATCTCGCGGGCGGCCGAGGCGCTCAAGGGCGCCAACAGTGCGCGCATCCACACGTTCATCGCCACCAGCGCGCTGCACATGGAAAAGAAGCTGCGCATGACCCCCGAGCAGGTGCTCGAGCAGGCCAAGCAGTCGGTGCGCTTTGCGCGCAACCTGGTGGCCGACATCGAGTTCAGCCCGGAAGACGGCTACCGCAGCGACCCGGACTTTTTGTGCCGCGTGCTCGAAGCCGTGATCGCCGAAGGCGCTACCACCATCAACGTGCCCGACACCGTGGGCTACGCCATCCCTGAGCTGTATGGCAACTTCATCAAGACGCTGCGCGAGCGCGTGCCCAACAGCGACAAGGCCATCTGGTCCGTGCACTGCCACAACGACCTGGGCATGGCGGTGGCCAACTCGCTGGCCGGCGTGAAGATCGGCGGCGCACGCCAGGTCGAATGCACCATCAACGGCCTGGGCGAGCGTGCGGGCAATTGCTCGCTGGAAGAAGTCGTCATGGCGATCAAGACACGCCGCGACTATTTCGACCTCGACCTGAACATCGACGCCAAGCACATCGTGGCTGCCAGCCGCATGGTCAGCCAGACCACCGGCTTCGTGATCCAGCCCAACAAGGCGGTGGTGGGGGCGAATGCGTTTGCGCACGCCAGCGGCATCCACCAGGACGGCGTGCTCAAGGCCCGCGACACCTACGAGATCATGCGTGCCGAGGACGTGGGCTGGTCGGCCAACAAGATCGTGCTGGGCAAGCTCAGCGGCCGCAACGCCTTCAAGCAGCGCCTGCAGGAGCTGGGCGTTCAGCTCGACAGCGAAACCGAGATCAACGGCGCCTTCGCCAAGTTCAAGGAACTGGCAGACCGCAAGAGCGAGATCTTCGACGAGGACATCCTCGCGTTGGTCAGCGATGAAAGCGTGACCAGCGAGAAGGAGCAGTACGGCTTCGTGTCGCTGTCGCAGCACAGCGAAACCGGCGAGCGTCCCCAGGCCACCATCGTTTTCACGGTCGAAGGCCGGGAAGTGCAGGGCAAGTCGGACGGCAATGGCCCGGTCGACGCATCGCTCAAGGCGATCGAGTCGCACGTCAAGAGCGGGGCCGAGATGGTGCTGTACTCCGTCAATGCGATCAGCGGCTCCACCGAGAGCCAGGGCGAGGTCACGGTGCGCCTGCAAAACAGCGGCCGGGTGGTCAACGGTGTGGGGGCTGACCCGGACATCGTCGTGGCGTCTGCCAAGGCCTACCTGAGCGCCCTGAACAAGTTACAAAGTAAAGCTGATCGGGTGGCTGCACAAGGTTGAGCGGTGAATTTATAATTTCATTCACTTTCTCGGAAAGTCGCGCAAGGTATTGATCTTGCGCGACTTTTTTTGATTCAGTACACTGCTCAACACTTATTACCGTTTGGAGCATTTGGATGCACCATCTCCGCCGCGCCGCAGTGAACCGTTTTCTCCAGCTTTTGGGCTTTGTTGTCGTGAGCGCGGCGCTGGCTGCGCCCGGCGCGCACGCCCAGGAACGCAAAAAAGCATCCGTCAAGAAACAGCAGACCAGCGCTTCGAGCGCCAGCGCCAAGCGGTCTGTAGCGCCACGCAAGGCTGCCACGGCGACCAAGCCCGTGCGCGTATCTGCCAAGACCTCCAAGGCGGCCACCCGGGTCGCTTTTGTGCCTGCCAAGCCTTCCTTCGGGCAGATCGCCGGCCTGCACGAGGTCAATGACCCCCTGGACCTGAAGTCCAGCGTCGCACTCGTCATCGACCAGGACACGCACGAAGTGCTGTTGTCCAAGAACGACCACGCCGTGCTGCCCATCGCCTCGCTGACCAAGCTGATGACGGGCATGATCATTTCCCAGGCCAAGCTGCCCATGGAAGAGCCCATCACCATCACGCAGGACGATGTGGACACCGAAAAGGGCAGCCGTTCGCGCCTGGTGGTCGGTGCCACGCTCACGCGCGGCGAGATGCTGCACCTGGCGCTCATGTCCAGCGAGAACCGCGCAGCCCACGCCCTGGGCCGCACCTACCCCGGCGGTCTGGAAGTCTTTGTGGCGCAGATGAATGCCAAGGCCAAGCTGCTGGGCATGACCGACACACGCTATGTGGAGCCTACCGGCCTGTCGAGCCGCAACCAGTCCAGCGCCCGCGATCTGGCCACCCTGGTCAACGTCGCACATGGCGACCCACTGTTGCGTGAGCTCTCCACTTCGCCCGGATACGAGGTGGCAGTGGGCCAGCGCACGTTGCAATACAACAACACCAACGGCCTGGTGAAGAACCCCACGTGGGACATCGGCTTGCAGAAGACCGGCTACATCTCCGAGGCAGGTCGCTGCCTGGTGATGCAGACCCAGATCTCCGGCCGCAAGCTGATCATGGTGTTCCTGGACTCGGCAGGCAAATTCAGCCGCCTGGGAGACGCAGAGCGCGTGCGCCATTGGGTCGAGACGCTGCCATCCTCGCTGGCTGCACCGCTGCAGGCCCGTGCCGCGATCCCCGCGGTGAAGTAATTTGGTGAAGTAGAGGCAGATGGGCAGGCGGCGCCACGTGCGATCTGACTGCCGGATGGGCTGAACCCCGGCAAGGGGGCCCATGAATAAAGGCCGGCTGTGGCAACACAGGCCGGCCTTTTTGCTGGGCCAATCCGCGAAGGCGGTACACCGGGGGGCAAGGCATTGCACGGTACAGCCATCGATGCCGCGCGGCCGCGCTGCAAGCCGGGCGCGTGCGCGGCCCTGGCTGGCGCGGGGTCCGTCGGTCCGTCGGTCCGTCAGCCCAGTCCGGTGCCGCGTGCCGCGGCGTCGGCCGTCAGCTCCGCGCTGGCGGTGTGGCCCAGTGCGTGGGATATCTCGTTGGCTGTGGCCTGCAGCTTGGGCAGCCAGCCTTCGTCCAGTCTGTCCGCCGGGGCCGAGATGGACAGGCCTGCCACCAGCTTGCCCTGGTCGTCGTAGACGCCGGCTGCCATGCAGCGCACGCCCAGCTCCAGCTCCTCGTTGTCGCGTGCCATGCCGTATTGCCGCGCCTTGGCCAGCTCGCGCTCCAGCAGGGGGAGCTGGGTGATGCTGTTGCGCGTATGGCCTGCCAGGCCAGTGCGCGTGGCGTAGGCGCGCACGCGCTGCGGGTCGTCCAGCGCCAGAAAGAGCTTGCCGGTGGATGTCAGGTGCAAGGGCGCCCGTCCGCCGATGGCGCGCACCACCTGCATGCCGGAGCGCTCGCTGTAGGCGCGCTCCACGTACACGATCTCGTCGCCCTGGCGCATGCTCAGGTTCACAGGCTGCTGGATGAGCTTGTGCAGGTTGCGCATGGGTGTGAGTGCCGCGTCGCGCACGCTCAGGCGTGCCTTGACCAGGTTGCCCAGCTCCAGCAGCCGCATGCCCAGGCGGTAGCTGCCCGATTCCGGCCGGTCCACAAACCGCCCGATCGTGAGGTCGTTCAGGATCCGGTGGGTGGTGGACGGGTGCAGGCCTGTCTTCTCGCTGATTTCCTTGAGGGAGATGGCTTCCTCGCGCGAAGCCAGCACATCGATCAGCGTGAACATGCGCTCAAGGACCTGAACGCTGGGTTTGACAGGAATGCTCGGATCGTTTTTTTTCATGGCGGCGGTGCTGTGGCGACCTCCGCATTTTATCTTGTGAAATGCAAACGCGCTGTCAGGGGTTGGGCGGGGCGGTGTCGCCTGTGCGCAGCCACTGCCCGTCGGTGCGCAGTTCGTGCGGGTGAAAGCGCGCCTTGTAGTTCATCTTGGCGCTGGCTTCGATCCAATAGCCCAGATACACGTGGGGCAGGTCCAGCGAGCGGGCCTGTGCGATCTGCCACATCACGTTGTAGGTGCCGTAGCTGCAGTGGGGCTCGGGCTCGTAGAAGGTGTACACCGCCGACAGGCCGTCGTCCAGGACATCCAGGATGGACACCATCTTGAGTGCGCCCGGCTCGCCGTGCGCATCCAGCTCGCGGAACTCCACCAGCCGCGAATTCACCCTGCTTTGCAGCAGGAACTGCGTGTACTGGTCGATGCTGTCGTGGTCCATGCCGCCGCCTGCGTGGCGGCCGTTCTGGTAGCGCAGGTACAGCTGGTAGTGTTCCGGCACGAAGCACAGGCGCAGCACGCGCGCCTGCAGGTTGCCGTGGCGGGCTACGGACCGCCGCTGGCTGCGGTCGGGCTTGAATTCATTGACCAGCACGCGCAGCGGTGTGCAGGCGTGGCAGCCGTCGCAGTAGGGGCGGTAGGTGAACATGCCGCTGCGGCGGAAGCCCTTCGCGACCAGGTCCGAGTAGACGTCGCTCTGGATCAAATGGCTGGGTGTGGCGACCTGCGAGCGCGCCTGCCGGTCCGGCAGATAGCTGCAGGGATACGGGGCCGTCGCGTAGAACTGCAGGGTCTGCAGCGGAAGGTCGTTGAGTTGCGTCATGCCGTAAAGACTGTGGAGGGCAGCAGCTCGGTCCAGTATACGGGGTTGAATCTCCATGCGGGTGCGGGCAAACGCTGGGCCTGCTGCACATGCGCGACGAAGGTGCGCCGGTCGATCTCGCGGCCACCCAGGGATGCCAGGTGGCGGGTGTTCTGCTGGCAGTCGATGAGCTGCACGCCATGGTGGCGGCACAGTGCCACCAGGGCCGACAGCGCGATCTTGGAGGCATCGGTGGCGTGCGCGAACATGGATTCGCCGAACACGGCCTGCCCCAGGGCCACGCAATAGAGCCCGCCCACCAGCCGGCCATCGATCCAGGTCTCCACGCTGTGCGCGTGGCCGGCCTCGTGCAGGCGGGTGTAGGCGTCCATCATTTCCGGCACGATCCAGGTGCCTGCCTGGCCGTCGCGCTCCTTGGTCGCGCAGGCCGTGATCACGGCGTCAAATGCGTGGTCGATGCGGATCTCGGCACGCGGATTGGCGCGAAACGCCTGCAGGGTTCTGCGCAGGGACCGGTGCAGCTTGAATTCGGCCACGTGCAGCACCATGCGCGGGTCGGGCGCCCACCAGAGGATGGGCTGCCCGGGGCCGTACCAGGGAAAGGTCCCCTGGCCGTACGCTGCCTGCAGGTGTGCGACATCCAGCACGCCGCCCGCGGCCAGCAGCCCGGGGGCGGGGTCGTCTTGGCCCCAGGCCTGGTCGGGGTGGGGCAGGGGATCTTGGGGCTCCAGCCAGGGCAGTTGCGGGGGCATGGGTCAGGCAGGCAGTGGCAGGATGATGGGCCATTGTCCGGCATGTTGCGCTGCTCGGGTGCCAGCGCATGCAGGCGCGGTGGCCTGGCAATAAAAAAGCCCACCATGGCGTGCATGGTGGGCTTTTTGCCGTGTGGCTCCTCGACCTGGGCTCGAACCAGGGACCTACGGATTAACAGTCCGGCGCTCTACCGACTGAGCTATCGAGGAATATCGGTACGACTTGCAACTGACTAATTGAAAGGCCCCGCGTACACATGCAGGGCCTGCAAAATTCTTGGCTCCTCGACCTGGGCTCGAACCAGGGACCTACGGATTAACAGTCCGGCGCTCTACCGACTGAGCTATCGAGGAACAAGACTTAGATTATATACACAAAAATAGCGCTCTGAAAACTCGCGTCACGCAATCGACGTGTGGCCTGCATGGGTGCCGTGGGGCCGGGTGGCCGTGGCAGCGCTGCACTCCTGCGCCATGTCAGGGTTCGGGGCGCAGCCACAGCCACACCAGCACGCACGCCATGCATGCGGACGCCACCGCCGCCACCCAGGTGCGTGCGCCGCCCACCCACAGCACGGCGGCGCTGGCCGCCATGAAGATGGCCGCACTCCATTTGGCGCGGCGGCTGACCTTGCCGCCCTGGGCCCAGTTGCGCAGCAGCGGCCCGAAGAGCCGGTGGTTCCACAGCCACTGGTACAGACGCGGAGAACTGCGCGCTGCCGCCCACGCGGCCATCAGGATGAACACGGTGGTCGGCAGGCCCGGCACGATCACGCCGATGATGCCCATCACCAGGCACAGCACGGCAAACGCCAGCAGCAGCCACCGCACGGGCCACGGCAGCGGGCGCAGCGGCGGGCCGCTGTCAGGGGCGGCGCTGGCGATGTCTGGGTCTGGGGGCTTGTTGGCCATGGTGCTTATTGTCGCCCGGTGCCGGCTTGTGTCGGCCTGTGTCGGGGTGGAGCGGCTCTTTTGGCACGCTGTGTGCAGCGCCAGGCCGGCCGCGCTATGCTGCGCCCCACCGAGCAGCCGCTCCACCATGTCTTCACCACCCCCACGATGACTGTTCACACCATCCTCAAGATGGGCGACCCGCGCCTGCTGCGCATTGCCCAGCCTGTCACCGAGTTCGACACCGACGCACTGCACCTGCTGGTGCGCGACATGTTCGACACCATGCGCGCCGTCAACGGCGCGGGCCTGGCCGCACCGCAGATCGGGGTGGACCTGCAGCTGGTGATCTTCGGCTCCAACGACCGCAACCCCCGCTATCCGGACCGCCCCGTGGTGCCGCCCACCGTGCTGCTCAACCCGGTGATCACGCCGCTGGGCGATGAGGAGGAAGAGGATTGGGAAGGTTGCCTTTCGGTGCCCGGCCTGCGCGGCAAGGTGCCGCGGTGGGCGCGCATCCGCTACACCGGGTTCGACCCGTACGGCGACCCCATCGACCGCACGGTCGATGGTTTTCATGCACGCGTGGTGCAGCATGAATGCGACCACCTGGTCGGCAAGCTCTATCCGATGCGGGTGCGCGACTTCACGCAGTTCGGCTTCACCGAAGTGCTGTTCCCCGAGATCAGCGCGGACGAAGACGACTGAGTAGCGCAACAGAGCCGCATCGCCGCGCGCGCTTTCGTTGTCAGTCCGAAAGCTCGCGCAGCAGCTCCGTCTCGATCTGAATCTGCCGCGCGTTGTTCTGCAGCTCGGGCCCTTGCACCAGGAAGGTGTCTTCCACCCGCTCGCCCAGCGTGCTCACCTTGGCGAGCTGCACGCTCAGGTGGTGGTGCGCCAGGATGCGCGCCACCAGGTACAGCAGGCCTGCGCGGTCGCTGGCCGAGATGGCCAGCAGCCAGCGCTGCGCTTTTTCGTCCGGCCGCAAGGTGACGCGCGGCGCCACCGGAAAGCTCTTGACGCGGCGCGACACCCGCCGGCGCGCGGGCTCCGGCAGCGGGCCACCGGTTTCGATCACCCGCACCAGGTCGCTCTCGACCATGTGCGTGAGCTCGCGGTAGTGTCCCGGCTGCGCGGCGGCGGAAGAGGCCACCACCTGGAACGTATCGAGCGCATAGCCGTTGTTGGCCGTGTGCACGCGCGCATCCAGAATGGAAAAGCCCGCACGGTCGAAGTAGCCGCAGATGCGCGCGAACAGGTCGGCCTGGTCGGCCGCATACACCATGACCTGCAGGCCGTCGCCGGCCAGCGACTGGCGCGCGCGCACCACCGGCTTGGCGGTGCCCACATGCCGCGACAGGTGCCGCGTGTGCCAGGCAATGTCGGCCGCCTCGTGGCGCATGAAATAGCTCACATCCAGAGTGGCCCACAGGGCCTTGTGCGCCTCGAAGGGCAGGGCACTGAGCGCCAGCAGCACCAGCGCCTCGCGCTTGCGCGCCTCGATCTCGGCGGCGGCGTCCGGCGCGCGGCCGCCCAGGGTGCGAAGCGTGGAGCGGTACAGGTCCTCCAGCAGCTTGCCCTTCCAGGCATTCCAGACCTTGGGGCTGGTGCCGCGGATGTCGGCCACCGTCAGCAGATACAGCGCCGTGAGGTAGCGCTCGTTGCCCACGCGCCGCGCAAAGGCGGCGATCACGTCGGGGTCCGACAGGTCTTCTTTCTGGGCGATGCGGCTCATCGACAGGTGCTCGCTGACCAGGAACTCGACCAGCCTGGCGTCCTCGCGGTCCACGCTGTGCTGGCGGCAGAAATTGCGCACCTCCTGCGCGCCGATCACCGAATGGTCGCCGCCGCGGCCCTTGCCGATGTCGTGGAACAGCGCCGCCAGGTACAGCAGCCAGGGCTTGTCCCAGCCGCCCGCCAGTTGCGAGCAGAAGGGGTATTCGTGCGCATGCTCAGCCATGAAGAACCGGCGCACGTTGCGCAGCACCATCAGGATGTGCTGGTCCACCGTGTAGACGTGAAACAGGTCGTGCTGCATCTGCCCCACGATGCCGCGAAACGCCCACAGATAGCGCCCCAGCACCGAGGTCTGGTTCATGAGCCGCATCGCATGCGTGATGCCCGAGGGCTGCTGCAGGATGCGCATGAAGTTGGCCCGGTTGACCGGGTCGCGCCGGAAGGCCGCGTCCATCACGCCCCGGGCGTTGTACAGCGCGCGCAGGGTGCGGGCCGACAGGTCCTTCAGGCCCACCGTCGTCTGGTAGAGCAGGAAGGTCTCCAGAATGGCGTGCGGGTCGCGCTGGTACAGGTCGTCGCTGGCCACCTCGATGAGGCCGGCTTTCTCGAAGAAGCGCTCGTTGATGGGCCGCGGCTCGTGCGTGGAGGGGTTCAGCCGCTCCTCGATGTTCAGCAGCAGGATCTGGCTGAGCTGGGACACCGCCTTGGCTGCCCAGTAGTAGCGCCGCATCAGGCTTTCGCTGGCGCGCATCGGCAGGCGCGATCCGTCGGGCGCCTGCGAGCGGTAGCCGAACGATTCGGCCACGGCGGTCTGCAGGTCGAACACCAGGCGGTCTTCATGTCGCCCGGCAGCCGCATGCAAGCGCGCGCGGATGAGGCACAGCACCGCCTCGTTGCGCTCGATCTGGCGCACCTCGAAAGCCGTGGCCATGCCGCTGGCGGCCAGCTCCTTCCAGTTGCGGCCCAGGCCCGCGGCCTGGGACACCCACAGGATCATCTGCAGGTCGCGCAGCCCGCCGGGCGACTCCTTGCAGTTGGGCTCGAGCGAGTAGGGCGTGTTCTCGTACTTGTTGTGGCGCTGGCGCATCTCCAGCGTCTTGGCCACCAAAAACGCCTGCGGGTCCATCTGCAGCCGGTACTGGCGCTGGAACTCGGCGAACAGCGCCGCGTTGCCGCACACCAGGCGCGATTCGAGCAGCGAGGTCTGCACGGTGACATCGCCTGCGCTCTCGGCCAGGCATTCGGCCACGGTGCGCACGCTCGAGCCGATCTCCAGCCCCGCATCCCAGCAGCTGCCGATGAAGCCTTCGAGCTGGGTGCGCAGCACGCTGCCGGCCTCGGGCGCCGCGCCCTCGGGCAGCAGCAGCAGCACATCGACGTCCGAATACGGAAAAAGCTGGTCGCGCCCGAACCCGCCCACCGCCACCAGCGCCATGTCGGCCGGCAGTTCGGCGCGCTGCCACAGTGTCTGCAGCAGGTTGCCCGCCAGGGTGGAGAGCCTGCGCAGCAGCACGCGGATGCCGCGCGTGGAGGCGCCCGTGGCCTGCAGGTCGGTCAGCAGGGCGGTCTTGTCGCGGCGGTAGGCATCCCGCAGGGCATGCACGTCGGCCAGGGGGCGCACCTCGGGCAGGGCTTGGATGTCGGTCATGGTCGTCGGGCGTCGCGATGAAGAAGGGCCATGCAAAAAGCCATGCAAGAGTTGTGCGCGCCGACGGGCAGGGGCCGGCGTGGGGTCAGGTCCTGGTCGCGGTCACGAAGGACGGCAGCGGCGGTGAGCCGGCCGACAGCGTCATCACTTCGTACCCCGTTTCGGTGACCAGCACCGTGTGCTCCCACTGGGCGGACAGGCTGTGGTCCTTGGTCACGATGGTCCAGCCGTCGTTGCCGAATTCCTTCACCTCGCGGCGGCCGGCGTTGATCATGGGCTCGATGGTGAAGACCATGCCGGGCACCAGCTCGTCCAGCGTGCCGGGGCGGCCGTAGTGCAGCACCTGGGGCTCTTCGTGGAACTTCTGCCCGATGCCGTGGCCGCAGAACTCGCGCACGATCGAGAAACCCTGCGCCTCGGCGAACTTCTGGATGGCGTGGCCGATGTCGCCCAGGTGGGCGCCGGGCTTGACCTGCACGATGCCGTGCCACATGGCGTCGAAGGTGATGGCGCACAGGCGCTTGGCCGCGATGGAGCCTTCGCCGATGATGTACATGCGGCTGTTGTCGCCGTACCAGCCGTCCTTGGTGATCACGGTCACGTCCACGTTGACGATGTCGCCCTTCTTCAAAGGCTTGTCGTTGGGGATGCCGTGGCACACCACGTGGTTGACCGAGGTGCACAGCGAGGCCGGGTAGGGCGGGTAGCCGGGGGGCTGGTAGCCCACGGTGGCTGAGATGGTGCCTTGCTGCGCCATGCATTCGGCGCCCAGGCGGTCGATCTCTTTGGTGGTGATGCCGGGTTTGATGTGCGGGGCGATGTAGTCCAGCACTTCGGAGGCCAGGCGGCACGCCAGGCGCATGCCTTCGATGTCCGCGGCGCTTTTGATGGTGATGCTCATGCTGCAATTATCCCATCGCACCCCGCCGGCTGCAGCGGCGCCCGGTGAGCCCGGTAAAATACCCGGCTGACCACTTGGCTCCCGCCCACCGGCCGGGGGCTTCGCGTCAGCGCCACCACGTACCCTCACACCCAACAGGCCGCTACAGTGACCTTGCACATGACCACGCTGGCGGGCGGCAACGCCCTCAGCACCTTCCGCGCCCAGCAACTCCAACCGGCCCTGCAAGCCATCCACCCCAAAATCGACGGCATTGCAGCGCGCTTCGTGCACCTGGTCGCCACGGATGCGGCCCCCACCCCTGCCGAGCAAGAGCGCCTGTCGGCCCTGCTCACCTACGGCGACCCCTACGCCGGGCCCGAAGACGGCGCTGCCATCGTCGTCACGCCGCGCCTGGGCACGCTGTCGCCCTGGGCCTCCAAGGCCACCGATATCGCGCGCAACTGCGGCATCGCCATCCGCCGCGTGGAGCGCATCACCGAATACCGCATCAGCCTGAAGTCCGGCCTGCTGGGCCGCACGCCCGAGCTGACCGCCGAGCAACTGGCCCAGGTGGCGGCCCTGCTGCACGACCGCATGACCGAGTCCGTGGTGGCCGACCGCGCCGCCGCCGCAGCGCTGTTCACCGAGCTGCAGCCCGCCGCCATGGAGCATGTCAACGTGCTCGGCGGTGGCCGCGGTGCGCTGGAGGCCGCCAACACCCGTTTCGGCCTGGCCTTGGCCGAGGACGAGATCGACTACCTGGTCAACGCCTTCACCGGCCTCGCGCGCAACCCCACCGACGTGGAGCTGATGATGTTCGCGCAGGCCAACAGCGAGCACTGCCGCCACAAGATCTTCAACGCCCAGTTCACCATCGACGGCGTGGCGCAGGAAAAATCGCTGTTCGGCATGATCCGCAACACCCACCAGCTGGCGCCCCAGCACACGGTGATCGCGTATTCGGACAACGCCTCGGTCATGGAAGGCGGCGAGGTCGAGCGATTTGTGGCCAAAATGGCCTCTAACGCTGATTCAGCGGGCGCTACCAGCTATCAAAAGAGTAGCGCCACCCAGCACGTGCTGATGAAGGTGGAAACGCACAACCACCCCACCGCCATCTCGCCCTTCCCGGGCGCATCGACGGGCGCGGGCGGCGAGATCCGCGATGAAGGCGCCACCGGCCGGGGCTCCAAGCCCAAGGCCGGCCTCGCGGGCTTCACCGTGTCCAAGCTCTGGGGCAGCACCGTGGGCAAGCCCGAGCACATCGCCAGCCCGCTGCAGATCATGGTCGAAGGGCCCCTGGGCGGCGCGGCGTTCAACAACGAATTCGGCCGCCCCAACCTGGCAGGCTACTTCCGCGAGTACGAGCAGGAAGTCGCCGGCGTGCAGCGCGGCTACCACAAGCCCATCATGATCGCCGGCGGCGTGGGCGTGATCGACGCAGGCCTCACGAAGAAAATCGAATTCCCCGCCGGCTCGCTGCTCATCCAGCTGGGTGGCCCCGGCATGCGCATCGGCATGGGCGGCAGCGCTGCCAGCTCCATGGCCAGCGGCACCAATGCGGCCGAGCTCGACTTCGACTCCGTGCAGCGCGGCAACCCCGAGATCGAGCGCCGCGCGCAGGAGGTCATCAACCACTGCTGGGCGCAAGGCGCTGCCAACCCCATCCTCGCCATCCACGACGTGGGCGCGGGCGGCCTGTCCAACGCTTTTCCTGAGCTGACCAACGACGCCGGCCGTGGTGCGCGCTTCGACCTGCGCGCCGTGCCGCTCGAAGAATCGGGCATGGCGCCCAAGGAAATCTGGAGCAACGAAAGCCAGGAGCGCTACGTGCTGGCCATCGCGCCCGAGTCGCTGCCGCTGTTCAAGGCGTTCTGCGAACGCGAGCGCTGCCCCTTCGCCGTGATCGGCACGGCCACCGAAGAGCGCCAGCTGGTGCTGGAAGACACCGCCGTGGTGGCGGGCGACCAGAAGCTGCCGGTGGACATGCCCATGGACGTGCTGCTGGGCAAGCCGCCCAAGATGCACCGCGACGTGACCACCGTGCAGCGCCAGTTCGCGCCCATGGACCTGACCGGCGTGCCGCTGCAACAGGCCGTGATCGACGTGCTGGCCCACCCCACGGTGGCCTCCAAGCGTTTTCTCATCACCATCGGCGACCGCACGGTGGGCGGCCTGTCGCACCGCGACCAGATGGTCGGCCCCTGGCAAGTGCCGGTGGCGGACTGCGCCGTGACGCTGGCCGATTACAAGGGCTTTGCCGGCGAAGCGATGAGCATGGGCGAGCGCACGCCGCTGGCCGCCATCAACGCACCCGCATCGGGCCGCATGGCGGTGGCCGAGGCCATCACCAACCTGCTGGCCGCGCCCATCGAGCTGCCGCGCGTGAAGCTGTCGGCCAACTGGATGGCCGCGTGTGGCGAGCCCGGCGAAGACGCTGCGCTGTACGACACCGTGAAGGCCGTGGGCATGGAACTGTGCCCCGCCCTGGGCATCAGCATCCCAGTGGGCAAGGATTCGCTGTCCATGCGCACGCAATGGTCTGACGGCAATGACAAGAAAAAGGTCACCTCCCCCGTCAGCCTGATCGTGAGCGCGTTCGCGTCGCTGTCCGATGTGCGCGGCACGCTCACGCCCCAGCTCGATGCGCAGGAAGACGACACCACCCTGGTGCTGATCGATCTGGGCAAGGGCCAGAACCGCATGGGCGGCAGCATCCTGGGCCAGACGCTGGAGCAAAGCGGCGACGTGGTACCCGACCTGGACGACCCGCAGGACCTGGTCAACACCGTCAACGCCGTGAACGCGCTGCGCGCCCAGGGCCGCATCCTGGCCTACCACGATCGCAGCGACGGCGGCCTGCTGGCGGCTGCGGCGGAGATGGCCTTTGCAGGCCATGTGGGCGTGTCGCTCAACGTGGACCTGCTGGTCACCGAAGGCGACGGCATCAGCGACAGCCGCATGGAAACCGGCGACGCCAAGAACTGGGCGCAGCAGGTCAGCGCACGCCGTGAAGAACTCACGCTCAAGGCCCTGTTCAACGAAGAACTGGGCGTGGTGCTGCAGGTGCGCACCGCAGAGCGCAACGATGTGATGCAGGTGCTGCGCGAGCACGGCCTGTCCAGATTCAGCCACTTCGTGGGCAAGACGCGTCCGCAGTCGTCGAGCATCGACGCCGGCAAGGGTGAGTTGCAGGTCTGGCGTGACGCCAAGGCCGTGTTCAGCGCCAAGCTCACCGACCTGCACCAGGTGTGGGACGCCGTGAGCTGGAAGATCTGCCAGCAGCGCGACAACCCCGCCAACGCCGACGCCGAGCATGCTGCGGCGGGCGAGGCCACCGACCCCGGCATGCACGTGCACCTCACGTTCGACGCGGCCGACAACGTGGCGGCGCCGTTCCTGAACCTGGCCAAACCCCGGGTGGCCATCCTGCGCGAGCAGGGCGTGAACTCGCACATCGAGATGGCCTACACCTTCACCGAGGCGGGCTTCGAGGCGTACGACGTGCACATGACCGACCTGCAGACCGGCCGCGTCAAGCTCGAAGACTTCAAGGGCGTGGTCGCCTGCGGCGGCTTCAGCTATGGCGACACGCTGGGCGCCGGCATCGGCTGGGCGCGCTCGATCACCTTCAACCCGGTGCTGTCCGAGCAGTTCCAGGGCTTCTTCGGCCGCGCCGACACCTTCGGCCTGGGCGTGTGCAACGGCTGCCAGATGTTTGCCGAGCTGGCCGACATCATCCCCGGCGCGCAGGACTGGCCGCGCTTCACCACCAACCAGAGCGAGCGCTTCGAGGCCCGCCTGTCGATGGTGGAAGTGCTGGAGTCGCCCAGCCTGTTCTTTGCCGGCATGGCGGGCAGCCGCCTGCCGATTGCCGTGGCGCACGGCGAGGGCTATGCCAACTTCAAGTTCCGCGGCAACGCGGCCCAGGCCGTGGCCGCGATGCGCTTCGTGGACAACCACGGTGCGCCCACCGAGCAGTACCCCTTCAACCCGAACGGCAGCGCGGGCGGCCTGACCGGCGTGACCACCGCGGACGGGCGCTTCACGGCCATCATGCCGCACCCCGAGCGCGTGTTCCGCAATGTGCAGATGAGCTGGACCAGCGGCGACCGCAGCGCATCGAGCCCCTGGATGCGCATCTGGCGCAATGCCCGCAAGTGGGTGGGGTAAGGCCCCAGGCCGGGCGGGTGCTGGCAACGCTGGCGGGAGACTGCCTGCCGGCCGGCCGGCTCTACAGGCTGCTGAGCTGGTTCCTTGCGCGCACCTTGACCTGCGCTGCAGGCCGCTTTCTGGCAAACGGCCACCTGGCTACCTGACGACGCCCGCGGGGTCGTCAGGCGTTTTTCAGTCCAGCAATGGCCGCTGGTAAACCAGCAGACGGCCCTTGTAGGCGGGCGTGGCGTCCAGCGCAGGGTGGTCCAGCCGCTCTTCGACCACTTCGAACCGGTGCACGGCCATCTGCTTGTGGAAGGTGGATCGGTTGCCCCGGTTGGGGTCCACGATCCAGATCTGGGCGCCGTTGCCGGCATGGCGGTCCAGAAAGGCCGCAAGCGACGCGCGCGCATCGCGCTCGTACAGCACGTCGCTGCCCATGATCAGGTCGAAGCGGCCCTGCACGGCACCGGCCGGGGCGGGCGCGTCCGAACCCCATTGGCCGGTGCGGTACTGCAGGGGCGGCAGGCCATTCAGGCGCGTGTTCTCCTGCAGGAACTGCTGGGCCATCGGATGGCAGTCGCTGGCGGTGACGTCCACCCCGCGGCGGTGGCACACCAGGCTGGCCAGGCCCAGGCCGCAGCCGATCTCCAGCACGCGCTCTCCGGCCCGCAGAGGCCGGGTGGCCATGCGTTGCGCCAGCTGCGCGCCCGAAGGCCACAGCAGGCCGAACAGCGGCCAGGCGGCCGATGAGATGCCCAGGGCCTCGGCGGCGCCCTCGGGGTCGCTGAATTGCTGCTTGTCCAGCAGTGAACGGATGACCAGGTCGGCAGCGCCGGCGATGGCGATGTCCTCCTGCTTGGTGAGATAGCCTGGCATGGCGGGGTGCGAAGCCCGTCCAAGCACGGGCTTGCAGGGACCCCCAGAGTTGGTGGGTGAAGCCGCGAGTATGCGCCTTGCCGCGAAGTGCCTGGCAGCAAAGCCCCCCGCCGCTTTGCCGGGCGGGCTTTGCGCGTGCAGGTACCGGCCCGTGCCTGCCAGCCCTGCAACATCGCGATGGCCTGCACCGCGTTGCTATAGTGCAGCCCACAGCGGTGGGGCCGCACACCCGTGCCCGGGGCCGCGCATGCGGCCACCGTGGTGCCGCGCGATCCGCCGGACAGCCCCACCCACAACCATTTTCTTCAAGGATTCCCCATGGCTTCTGGCAGCTTGCTGGCCCTGCTCGACGATATCGCCACCATCCTCGACGATGTGGCACTGATGACCAAGGTCGCAGCCAAGAAGAGCGCGGCCATGGCCGACGACGTGTCGGTCATGACCAAGGTGGCCGCGCAGAAGACGGCCGGTGTGCTGGGGGATGACCTGGCGCTCAACGCCCAGCAGGTCACCGGCGTGCGTGCCGAGCGCGAGATCCCCGTGGTCTGGGCAGTGGCCAAGGGGTCGATGATCAACAAGGTCATCCTGGTGCCCGCCGCACTGCTGATCAGCGCCTTTGCGCCCTGGGCGGTGACGCCGCTTCTGATGGTGGGCGGCGCCTTCCTGTGCTTCGAGGGTTTCGAGAAAGTGGCGCACAAGCTGCTGCACGCACCCCATGAAGACGCGGCCGAACGCGAGAGCCATGCCCAGGCCAATGCCAATCCGGCGGTGGACCTGGTGGCTTTCGAGAAGGACAAGGTCAAGGGCGCGGTGCGCACCGACTTCATCCTGTCGGCAGAAATCATCGCCATCACGCTGGGCACCGTGGCGAACGCGCCGTTCTCGCAACAGGTGGCGGTGCTGTCCGGCATCGCCGTCATCATGACCATCGGGGTGTACGGGCTGGTGGCCGGCATCGTCAAGCTCGACGACCTGGGCCTGTGGCTCAGCCGCAAGGCCAGCAGCGCGGCGCAGGCCGTGGGCAACGGCATTTTGCGCGCCGCGCCGTGGCTGATGAAGGGCCTGTCCATCGCGGGCACGGCGGCCATGTTCCTGGTGGGTGGCGGCATCCTGGTGCACGGCGTGCCTGCGCTTCATCACGCCGTAGAGGGCACGGGCGCGGCAGCGGCGCAGTGGCCGGTGGGCGGCCTGTGGGCCGTGCTGGTGCCCAACCTGCTGAACGCGGTGGTCGGCATCATCGCCGGGGGGCTGGTGCTGGCCGCGGTGACGCTGGTCAAGCGCGTGCGGGGCAAGTCGGCGGCGCATTGAGTGCGAGCAGGGCAGCCCCTGGCAGTGTGGCAAGGCCTGCAGGTGCAGGCCTTTGTTCTTTCTTGATGTATGTCTAAGGGCGGGTGAGCGGGCCTTGAGATAGGGCAAGGCCGGCGGGCGGCCGCAGCAGTTCAATGGATGCACGGGGGTCGTCCCCGTCCAACCGATGTGAACTGAACATGAAAAAGAACCTGCTGGCTGTCGTTGCCCTGTGTGTCCTGTCCTCTGGCGCTGCCATGGCGCAACAGGCCGAAGGGCCGTGGATGGTGCGTGCCCGCGCCGTGCACCTGGACAGCGCCAACAAGGACAGCACGCCCCTGGGCCTTGCCATCAACGACAAGACGATTCCTGAAGTCGACGTCACCTACTTCTTCAACCCGAACATCGCGGCCGAGCTGATCCTGACCGTGCCGCAGAAACACACGCTCAGCGCCGGTGGCACCGCCATCGGCTCGCTCAAGCACCTGCCGCCTACGCTGCTGGTGCAGTACCACTTCAACGCGCCCGGCTTCAAGCCCTATGTGGGCGCGGGCGTGAACTACACGCGCTTCTCCGGCGTGCGCCTGCCGGCGGGCGTGGACATCGACCGCAACAGCTTCGGCCCCGCGCTGCAGGTGGGTGTGGACATTCCGCTGGCCAAGAACCTGTATCTGAACTTTGACGTGAAGAAGGTGTTCATCAAGACCGATGTGTCGGCGGGCGGCGCCAAGCTGGGCACCTTCAAGGCTGACCCCGTGCTGGTGGGCGTGGGCCTGGGCTGGAGGTTCTAGAGGGCTCCCCCTGAGGCGCTGCGCGCCTTCGTGGCAGTGCCTCCTGCGGACCGGCAAAGCCGGATCCACGGTGGTGCTGGCCTGGGCAGCGCCGCTTTGGATCCGGCGCAGCGGGAGACAGCGGGCTTGCCTGCCTTGATCAGCAAACCGTGCGTCCCGATCTGGCTATCTGCACCAGCGTCGCGAACGCGCGAGTGTCATGCCAGCAGTCCGCAGCCCACCGGCTTGAGCACGCGTTCGGTGGATGCCGGGTACTTGGCCAGCTTGGACGCGGGCCTGCGCGGGCGTTGCACCAGGTCGCCGCCGCAGTTGGGGCAGATGTGGTCAAGCCGTGTGCTCGCGCAGCCTCTGCAGAACGTGCATTCGAAGGTGCAGATACGGGCGTCGGTGGAGTCGGGCGGCAAATCTTTGTTGCAGCATTCGCAGTTGGGGCGCAGCTTGAGCATGGGTGTCCTTGGGTGGTTGTGAAGAGGAAGATGGGGGCACTGGCGTTGCCAAGCGTATGCCAAGCCGTCGCTGCAGGGCAAGGTGCCGGTGGGGCGCGCACACGCAGTACAGCCCACTGGGCCAGCGCGCCAGCGCGCGGCTCTATCCTTTGTCAGTGGCTCCACACCGCAGCAACGCAGCTACGCAGCTACGGCGTGCGGCCTTGCGGAGGCGCTGGCGCGGCCAGCACCACGTCGGCACCCCACATGCGCTTCCACAGCCAGGGCAGGGCGGTGGCCAGGTCGGGGCGCTGCATCTGCAGCGTGGCGGCGCGCTGGCCGGCGGCCATCTCTGCGGGCGTGCCCAGGTTGAAGTGAAAGCTGTACGTGGGCTCGTTGCCCATGCGCAGGTCGGTGATGAAGACGTCGCCCCCGGCCGCTTCGCTCATCTTGAAGAAACCGTGGCTGAACCGGGCCACGCGGTCCACCAGGGGGTGGTCACGGTAGCGTGCATACAGATCGGCGCCCCGCACGTGGGTGGTCCACCGCACGGGGCGGTCGCCGTCCAGCAGCGAGTAGTAGCCCTCGTAGTAGTGCGTGGGTGTGACGGCCACGGCGCGCCACAGCACGGTGTTGAAGGGGGCCGGCGTGACCAGCAGCTGCTCCGGCGTGAGGTGCGGCACCGGCGCGGACGCCAGCACCTGGCGGGTGGCGATCTGCTGTGCGGCCACGCCCCAGGCCAGGTACGCCGTGCTCACCACCAGCGCGGCGCGTGCCCAGGCTATGCCGCGCCCCTGGCGCATCGCCAGCGCCAGCAGCACGCCCAGCAGCAGCGGCAGGGTGTACAGCGGGTCGATGATGAACACGCTGCCCACGGCATACGGCGTGTCGGTGAAGGGCCGCAGCAGCTGCGTGCCGTACACCGTCATCCAGTCCAGCAGCGGGTGGGTGATGAGGGCGAGCCACAGGGCCAGCCACCAGCGCGTGAACCGGTCCGCTTCGCGGTGCAGGCGCGATACCAGCCACGCCATCGGCACCGACAGCACGGTCAGGTAGAACAGGGCATGGCTTTCTGCGCGGTGCAGCACCATGTTCAGGATGGCATCGCCATGGTTGACGAAGGCATCCAGCTCCGGCAGCGTGCCGGCAATGCCGCCCCACAGCGCCGCCTTCCACACGGCGGTGCGGCGGCCCAGGGTGGCGATGGCAACGGAGGAGCCCAGAACGATTTGGGTGACGGAATCCATGCGGGCGTGTGGTGCGGGTGCGGGGCAGGTGAATGGACGGGGGCGCAGGCTGGTGCCGTTGCCTTGCGACCCTATCAGGTCTGCACGACGATCGGGAATTCTCCCCGCACGCCGTCGGCCGAGGCGGCGAAGCGGACCGTGAGCGCCGCACGGTCCTTTTCGCTCAGCCGGCTCCAGAGGTAGTCGCGCGCATTGCCGGAGTCGCCGGCCACATACATCTGTGTGGTCAGCAACTGGCGCCCCGGCAGCCGCACCTTGAAGTGGATGTGTGGGGTTCGGCCGGTGTACGGCGCCGGTCGGATGGTGCGAAACCGGTACTGTCCGTCGCGCCCCAGCACCACGCGGCCAAAGCCCTGGAAGGCCTCCGCTGCCTTGCCGCCGTCCCCCGGATGGTGGTAGTGGCCGTCGGCATCGCACTGCCAGATCTCGACCGTGCCGCCCGACAGCGGCACGCCCTGTGTGTCGGTGACCCGGCCTTCCACCCAGACGGCCTCGCCCTGGGTGTAGCGCAGCATACCGTTGCGCAGCAGGTCGCCGTCGCTGTCCGCCGGGATGTCCACGGGGTAGTAAGGCCCCTCGGTCTGGCGCGGTGTGGGCATGGCGCGGGCCTGGGCTGCCGCCGGCTGCACCAGCGCCGGTGCGGCAACCAGCGCAGCACCCCGCAGGCCCTGCTGCAGCCACTGGCGGCGTGTGGGGGCGGTGTGCCGTGGCGGAAGGTGGGCGTTGGCAATGTTGTCGGGCATGGCGGGCTCCTGCCTGGGGCGGCTGCGGGTGGGTGATCGGCTCCGTGTCGGACGCACGGCGGTCGGAGCCACCCGGCGCGCAAAAAGTGCCGCAGCCGTGCCGCGCCGGTCGGTGTAGGCGGCCTGTGCGCCGCAGGCAACGGGGAAATGACCTACACACCGCATCATCCCGCCGCCGCAGAATGTCCCGATGGCCGTGGGGTTATATTGCCTTCCACGGTCCAGCCTGCGGGTGGGATGGCCGGCTCGGAGCCTGTGGGCTCCACGGCGATTCCGCTCTATTACCAGCAGTGGCAAGCCATGCCGCGCCAGACGCTTCAAGATCCATGCCTTTGCCCAGCCCCACCGACGACATCACGCGCGGCCTGAACCAGCGCCCCGCCAGCATCTCCCCCAAGTACTTTTACGACCAGCACGGCTCAGAGCTGTTCGAGGAGATCACCCGCCTGCCCGAGTACTACCCCACCCGCACCGAAACCTCGCTCATGCAGCAGCACGCAGACAGCATTGGGCGTGCTGTGGGCCCGGGCCGTACGCTGATCGAGCTGGGTGCGGGCAATTGCCAGAAGGCGCGCACGCTGTGCCGCCTGGTGCAGCCCGCCTGCTTCGTGGGGGTGGATATTTCGGCCGACTTCCTGCAGGCCGCGGTGCAGGGCCTGCGCGACGACTTCCCCGGGCTGGATGCGCGCGCCGTGGGCGGCGACATGACCCAGGGCGTGGTGCTGCCCGCAGACATTCCGCGCAAGGGGCGGCTGGTGTTCTATCCGGGCTCGTCCATCGGCAACTTCGACCCGCCGCACGCCCTGGAGCTGCTGGCCCACATGCGGGAGCTGGTCGACGACGACGGCGGCCTCTTGATCGGCATCGACCTGCCCAAGGACGTGCAGGTGCTGGAAGCCGCCTACGACGACGCTGCGGGCGTGACGGCGGCGTTCAACCGCAACGTGCTCACGCATGTGAACCGGCTGATCGGCAGCGACTTCGACGTGCAGCAGTGGCAGCACCGCGCGTTCTTCAACCAGGAAGAGTCCCGCATCGAAATGCACCTGGAGGCCGTGGCCGACGCCGACGTACGCTGGCCTGGTGGCGGCCGCCGGTTTGACCAGGGTGAACGCATCCACACCGAAAACAGCTACAAATACCCCCTGCCCGTGTTCACCGACATGCTGGCGCGCGCGGGGTTCTCGCAGGCCCAGGCGTGGACGGATGACCGCGGCTGGTTTGCCGTGCTGCACGCGCGCCCTTGAGGATGGATGGACTATGACCAACATGGATGTGTGCCCCCCGTTGACCGCGCTGCTCTCGCGCTATGCCGCCGTGCGGGACCACAGCGTGGCCCTGGTCGCGCCCCTGTCGGCCGAGGACTGCGGCGCGCAGTCCATGCCCGACGCCAGCCCGGCCAAATGGCACCTGGCGCACACCACCTGGTTTTTCGAAACCTTCGTGCTGGAGCCGAACGAGCCGGGCTTTACGCCCTTCGACCCCGCGTTTCGCGTGCTGTTCAATTCCTACTACAACGGCGTGGGCGCCAAGCACCCGCGTGCGCAGCGCGGGCTGCTGACCCGCCCGTCGCTCGATGCCGTGCGGGCCTACCGTGCCAACGTGGACCAGCGCATGGCGCGCCTGTTGCCCACCGTGCTGAACGACGCGGCGCTGTGCGCGCTGATCGAGTTGGGCCTGCAGCACGAGCAGCAGCACCAGGAGCTCCTGGTGACGGACGTCAAGCACCTGCTGTCGTGCAACTCCACGTGGCCGGCGTACGGCACAACTTCAGATTCGGCGGGCGACCTGGCCCTGGTGCCCGCCATCGAGCCCTTCGGTTGGCTGACGCTGGACGGCGGACTGGTGGACATCGGCCACCGGGGCGACGGTTTTGCGTTCGACAACGAATGCCCGCGCCACCGCACCTACCTGGCGCCGTATGCGCTGGCCTCGCGGCTGGTGACCAACGCGGAATGGCTGGCCTTTGTGGAAGGCGGCGGCTACGACAACCCCGCCCACTGGCTCGCCGAAGGCTGGGATTGGCGCGTGGCCCAGGGGCTTGACCACCCCCTGTACTGGCAGCAACTGGGCAGCGGCGTCTGGCATGCGTTCACGTTGGCAGGACTGCAGCCGCTGCGGGGCGACCTGCCTGTGGTGCACCTGTCGTACTACGAAGCCGATGCCTACGCCCGCTGGGTGGGCGCACGCCTGCCGACCGAAGCCGAGTGGGAACATGCGGCGCAAGCCGCGGTGGCTGACGGGCACGGCGATGACGGCCACGGAGGCCACGGAGGCCACGACGGCCAAGCGCTGGAACAACTCTTCGGCAGCGCCTGGCAATGGACGCAGTCGAGCTACGCCGCCTACCCGGGCTTTCGCACCGCCGACGGCGCGGTGGGCGAGTACAACGGCAAGTTCATGGTCAACCAGTACGTGCTGCGCGGCAGCTCGTGCGCCACGCCTGCCGGGCATGCGCGCAGCACCTACCGCAACTTCTTCCCGGCCACGGCGCGCTGGCAGTACACGGGGCTGCGCTTGGCGCGTGACGCTTGAGTCCCTTTACCGCGGCATCTGGCCCGCTCAGGGTTCCATGCGGAAGGTGTGCTGCAGCACCAGCCGGGCGGGCTCGCCGTTGCGCACCAGCGGCGCAAACTTCCAGCGGCGCACCGCATCGATCGCCGGTTTGTGCAGGGCATCTTCGCCCGTTTTCGACACCACGCGCACGGTGCCGACCAGCCCGCTGGGCATGATCTCGAACGATACCGTCACAGCGCCGCGCGCTTGGGGCGAGGTGTCATTCAGCAGGAAAGAAGGGTAGCGCGGCAGCGGCGCCTCCAGCAGCGTCAAGGGCGTGTCGAGCGGTGGCGACACCTGCTGCCGCAGCAGTTGTTCGTCCTCGCGCTGGCGGAAACTGGAGACGTGGGACTCGGTGACATCCGCGCCGCGCGGCGGCGTGAACAGTGAGGAACTGCAGCCGGCCAGAGTCAGCAGGCCGAGGGTGAGCGGTGCAAGAGAAGGTAGGCGGAACATGGCGATGAGAGGGGCAGGGCGCCCCGCGACTGCGGGGCCATCCCGCCAGTATCCCGCAACTGGCATCGGCTGCGGTCGAACGGTCGAACGGTCGAACGGTCAGACGGCGTCGAGAGCCTGCACCAGGTCTGCCTGCAGGTCGTCGATGTGCTCGATGCCCACGGACAGGCGCACCATGCTCTCGCTCACACCCGCCTTGGCCAGCTCTTCGGGGTTGAGCTGGCGGTGGGTGGTCGATGCGGGATGCGTGGCCAGCGATTTCGCGTCGCCGATGTTCACCAGGCGCGTAAAGAGTTGCAGCGCGTCCAGGAAGCGCGCACCGGCCGCCCGCGGGTCGGCGTCGGCGCTCTTGAGCCCGAAGCTCAGGATGCCGGACGCCTTGCCGCCCGACTGCCGTTGCACCAGCGCGTGGTCCGGGTGGTCCGGCAGGCCGGCGTAGCGCACCCATTCCACCTTGGGGTGGCTTTGCAGGTACTTCGCCAGCGCCAGCGTGTTGTCGCAGATGCGGTCCATGCGCAGGGCCAGGGTCTCGATGCCTTGCAGGATCAAGAAGGCATTGAGCGGTGCCAGCGCCGCGCCGGTATTGCGCAGCGGCACCACGCGCGCGCGGCCGATGAAGGCGGCGGGGCCCAGGGCTTCGGTGTAGACCACGCCGTGGTAGCTCACGTCGGGCTCGTTCAGGCGCGGAAAGCGGGCCTTGTGTTCGGCCCATGGGAACTTGCCGCTGTCCACGATGGCGCCGCCCACGCTGTTGCCATGGCCGCCCAGGTATTTGGTGAGCGAGTGCACCACGATGTCGGCGCCGTGCTCGATGGGGCGCAGCAGGTAGGGGCTGGGCACCGTGTTGTCCACGATCAGCGGAATGCCGTGCGCATGGGCCACATCGGCCAGCGCGCGGATGTCGGTCACGTTGCCCAGCGGGTTGCCGATGGACTCGATGAAGATCGCCTTGGTGCGTGCGTCGATGTGCTGCGCGAAGCTGGCCGGGTCGCGCGGGTCGGCAAAGCGCGTGGTGATGCCCTGCTGGGGCAGCGTGTGCGCAAACAGGTTGTAGGTGCCGCCGTAGAGCGTGCTGGCCGACACGATGTTGTCGCCCGCCTCGGCAATGGTCTGGATCGCGTAGGTGATGGCCGCCATGCCCGAGGCCACGGCCAGCGCCGCGATGCCGCCTTCGAGCGCCGCGACGCGCTTTTCCAGCACGTCGGTCGTCGGGTTCATGATGCGGGTGTAGATGTTGCCCGGCACCTTCAGATCGAACAGGTCCGCGCCGTGCTGCGCGCTGTCGAAGGCGTAGGCCACCGTCTGGTAGATGGGCACGGCCACGGCCTTGGTGGTGGGGTCGGGCGAGTAGCCTGCGTGGACGGCAAGGGTTTCGATCTTCATGCGGAGGGGTCTCCCTTTGGATGGAATGAAAACGCTGACACGGGCGCCTGCGGCAGGGGTGCGCGCGGGCGGCAGCGGCCATTCTTGCACCGGGGCGGTGCGCATGGGTCGAATCGTTGGCTATGAGCTTATGCGCTCGGCGCAGGCTGTATTCAAGCTGCATTCAGGCTCGATGCGGGGCCGATGCAGGCTGAACACAGGCTGACCGCAGGCGCGTTACGGCCTGCGACTATTGAATGAAAAGTGCCTTCACCGCTTGATGGAAAAGCGCCAGCAGCTACTATTTTGATAGCGAATTGCCTGTGGGCCGCGCGCGGTAGAACTGCAACGGCACCGCCAGCGCCTCGGTCTCCTTGGCGTGCTGGTTGAGTACCGACTTCTTCATCTTGCCCACCACGTGCATCTCGCACGGCTTGCAGTCAAAGCGCAGGGTGAGTTTTTCCTTGCCGTTGATCAGCATCAGCGGCTCGGCCTTGATGGTGCCCTGCACGCCCGTCACGCCCTTGGCCTGCTTGGGGCACAGGCTCATCGAAAAGCGCACGCAGTGCTTGGTGATCATCAGGCTGACTTCGCCTTCCTCCTCGTGCGCCTCGTAGGCCGCATCGATCACCTTCACGCCGTGGCGCACGTAAAAGTCGTGCGCCTTCTGGTTGAACACGTTGCCCAGGAACGAGAGCGTGTCTTCGGGGTAGGGCACGGGTGGATCGACCGGCACAGCGCGCTGCAGGCGCGCAAAGTTGCGCGCGCGGCAGTCTTCCAGGTCGGCCAGCGCATCGCGGCGCAGCGCGTTGAGCACGGAGGCGGGCACGAACCAGGGCTCGGACAGCTGCAGCGCGATGTCGTGCACCGCGAAGATGGTGGCGCCGAAGCGGCCCAGTTGCTCGCGCAGGCTGGCTTCGGCCTTGGCGGCGTCGGTGGCGCTCTGGTGGGGCTGCTCTACGTCGGCACAGCCCACGTTGCCGTCTTCGTCGGTCAGCATCAGGCTGAAGCCGGCCGGCGTTTCGCTCAGGTGCGCCCACAGGCCGATGCGGCGGTCGCTGGACTTTTTCTCCAGCGTGCGCACCCAGTCCATGTCGCGGTTGCGGTTGACTTCGGTGCCCTTGCGCAGATCCTTGAAGCCGTCCATGGGGTCCTTGGGGTACACCCGCCACTGGCCCACGCTGCGCGCGGACACGGGCTCGGCCACGTTGATGGCCATGCCCACCAGCTCCTTGTGCAGGTCGTAGTAGCACAGGCCATCGCCGTTGTGCAGCACGGTGGCGGGGTCGCTCACCTCCAGCTCGACGAAGTCCGGCCCCACCTTGGTCACCCAGCCGATGGCCTGGCCCGGGTTCTTGGGGGTGTCGAATGCGCCGATGTCTTCCTTGCGGCCGGTCACGAAGTAGTCGGTGAACTCGCGGTTGAAGTTCTGCAGCGGGTCGGGCGTGAAGGTGAAGGTGGTGGCGCCGCTGGAAGAGCGCGACAGCGGCCGGCCGGCACTCTCGCGCTCTTGCAGGATCTCGTCGATCAGCGTGCGGTAGTGGGCGGTGATGTTCTTCACGTAGCCCATGTCCTTGTAGCGTCCTTCGATCTTGAAGCTGCGCACCCCGGCGTCGATGAGCGCGCGCAGGTTGTCGCTCTGGTTGTTGTCCTTCATGGAGAGCACGTGCTTGTCGTGCGCGATGAAGCGGCCCTGCGCGTCGGTCACCTGGTAGGGCAGGCGGCAGGCCTGGCTGCAGTCGCCCCGGTTGGCGCTGCGGCCGGTCTGCGCATGGCTGATGTTGCACTGGCCGCTGTAGGCCACGCAGAGCGCGCCGTGGATGAAGAACTCGATGTTGGCGCGCCCCGGCGCATCCACCGGCCCCAGCGCCTTGTGCACTGCGGCGATCTGCTGCACCGTGAGCTCGCGCGCCAGCACGATCTGCGACAGGCCCGCGTCCTGCAGAAAGCGCGCCTTCTCGGGCGTGCGGATGTCCGTCTGGGTGCTGGCGTGCAGCTGTATGGGCGGCATGTCGTCCATCGCCAGCAGGGCCATGTCCTGGATGATGAGCGCATCGGCGCCGGCCTCGTACACCTGCCAGGCCATGCGGCGCGCGGCTTCGAGTTCGTCGTCGCGCAGGATGGTGTTCAGGGTGATGAAGATGCGGCTGTTGAACCGGTGCGCGTGCTGGACCAGGCGCTCGATGTCCCGGATGTCGTTGCCCGCGCCGGCGCGTGCGCCGAAGGCGGGGCCGCCGATGTAGACGGCGTCGGCGCCGTGGTTGACGGCTTCGATGCCGATGTCGGCGTCTCGCGCGGGCGAGAGCAGTTCAAGCTGGTGGGGCAGGAGGGACATGGGGCGTGATTATCCCAGCCATGCAGCGGTGTGGGGCATCCGGATGCGCAGGTCCGAGTGCGGCGTTGCCACTATTAGCCAGCTTAATGACCCGCCAAGTTGCTATGTTTACATAGCATTTACGCGTCAACAGGGGCTCGTGTGGCTAGGATGCGGGGCCGCGCTGTGCCCCAAGGTGGTGCATGGCGTTGGGCCAGACCCTTTGCCATTGATTTATTTCCGGAGACTTCCAACGTGTTTCGCCGTGCTTCCCGCCCCTTCGTGCCACTGACCATCGCCGCAGTCTGCGCTGCCGCTGCCCAGGCGGCTTTTGCCCAGGACGTCCAGGCCGTCAAGATCGCCCACGCAGGCCCCGTGTCGGGCGGCATCGCCCACATCGGCAAGGACACCGAAAACGGCGTGCGCCTGGCCATCGACGACCTGAACGCGCAGAACCTGGTCATCGGCGGCAAGAAGATCAAGTTCGAGCTGGCGGCCGAAGACGACGCGGGCGACCCGCGCCAGGCCACCGCCGTGGCGCAAAAGCTGTGCGACCAGAAGGTGGCGGGCGTGGTGGGCCACCTGCAGTCGGGCACCTCCATCCCTGCAGCCGCCATCTACGACAAGTGCGGCGTGCCGCACATCACGGCGGCCGCCACCAACCCGGACCTGACCAAGCCCGGCTACAAGACCACCTACCGCCTGATCGCCAACGACAACGCGCTGGGCGCAGCGCTGGCGATCTTCTCGGCCGACCACTTGAAGCTCAAGAGCGTGGCCATCATCGACGACCGCACCGCGTACGGCCAGGGCGTGGCCTCGGTGTTCAAGGCCACGGCGCTGCAAAAGGGCCTGAAGGTAGTGGGCGAGGAGTTCACCAACGACAAGTCCACCGACTTCATGGCCATCCTCACCTCCATCAAGAACAAGAAGCCCGACGCGATCTTCTACGGCGGCCTGGATGCGCAGGCCGGCCCCATGTTGCGCCAGATGGAGCAACTGGGCTTGGGGCAGGTCAAGTTCTTCGGCGGCGACGCGCTGTGCACCGAAAAGCTGCCCGAGCTGTCGGGCAAGAGCCCAGCGCTCAAGAACGTGACCTGCGCCACGGGCGGAGCGTCCGTCGACAAGATGCAGGGCGGCGCCGACTGGAAGAAGCGCTACGACGCCAAGTTCCCCGGCCAGTTCCAGATCTACAGCCCCTACGCCTACGACGCCGCCATGGTGCTGGCCGACGCGATGAAGCGCGCCAACTCGGTGGACCCCAAGGTGTACATCCCCTTCATCGGCAAGACCGAGTACAAGGGCGTGACCGCCAACATCGCTTTCACCGCCAAGGGCGAGCTGACCACGCCTGCCGTGACGCTGTACACCTACAAGGACGGCAACCGCGTAGCGCTGAACTGATCCTTCGGCATCAGTTTCCTGCCCGCTCCAGCGCGCACTGCGCCGGGGCTGGTGCCGTAGTGGCGGCGGAACAGGCGCGCCAGGCTGCTGGCGTTGCCCAAACCCACCTCGTCGGCGATGGCCGAGAGGCTGTGGTGCGAATGGGTCACGCGCCAGTGGGCGTGCTCCATGCGCATCGTGGTCCAGTGGTCGTGCGCGCTGTGGCCGAAACGCTCCGTGAACAGCCGGTCCAGCTGCCGGCGGCCGATGCCGATGCGCTCGGCGATCCCGGCCACGGTCAGGCCGTCGGCCAGGGAGCTGCGCATCAGCGCCACCGCGCGCGCCACGTGGCGGCCCAGGTCCGGCCCGCCGCCTTCCATCGATTGCAAAGCATGCCCCTGGTGGCGGGGCCCGTCCACCAGCATGTCGGCCAGCCCCTTGAAGGCGCGCTCCCGGCCGCAGTGGCGTGACAGCAGTTCCACCGCCATGTCGATGGCCGCCGTGCCGCCCGCACAGGTGATGCGGTCGCGGTCAAAGAAATAGATCTGCTCGCTGGCCACCGCGATGCGCGGAAAGGCATGGCGAAACTCGGCCACATGGCGCCAGTGCAGCGCCACCCGGCGGCCTGTGAGCAAACCTGCCCCGGCCAGCAGAAAGCTGGCGTTGTCGATGGCCACGAGCGGCACGCCCCGCGCGGCGGCCCGGCGCAGCACCGCCCCATGGGTGTGCACATGCGCGAGCGACGCTTGGACCGTGCGGCTGCCAAACACCACCAGGTAGTCGTAGGCCGCCAGGTCCACCGCGTCGGCCGCGGTGTCCACCGACACCTGCACACCGCTGCTGGACACCACGGGCGCGCCGTCGATGCCCATCAGCGTCCAGGCGCAATAGCGCTGGCGGCTGCGGTCCTCGTCGTCGGCCGAAAAGCGCAGCTTGTCCAGAAACGCGCCGAAGGGCAGCAGCGCGAAGTCGGGCAGCGGCATCAGCAACAGGCGCACGTCGGGGCGGGGGAGGGGGCTGGCGTCGGCGGGCAGCATGGTGGTGTCCAGTTGAGTATTGATAATAGCCAGATTGGATTCGCCGCAGCGGGCCACCGCCACCTAGACTGCGCACATGTTTCAGAGGAATGGAATGGTGCGGCGATGGACTTGAAGATCTGGCTCGTCTACCTGTTGGCGGTCGTCGGGCTGTCGTTGACCCCGGGGCCCAACAGCCTGCTGGTGCTGGCCCATGGCGCGCTGCACGGGCGCGTGCGCACGCTGTGGACCATCGCGGGTGGGGCGGTGGGGTTTGTGGGCCTGATCGGGCTGTCCATGCTGGGCATCGGCGCGCTGCTGCAGTCGTCGGCCCACGCGCTCACGGCGATGAAGTGGGTGGGTGGTGCCTACCTGGTGTGGCTGGGCATCCAGCTGTGGCGGGCACCGGCGATGCAACTGCAGGAGGTCCTGCCCGCGGCGGAGGCCATGGACCCGGCCGCGGGCACCCGCTCTGCCACCGGCGCCAGGCTGTGGCGCCAGGGCCTGCTGGCCGCCATTTCCAACCCCAAGGTGCTGCTGTTCTACGGCGCCTTCTTGCCGCAGTTCATAGCGCCAGGGCGCGACCTGTGGCTGCAGTTCGTGGTGATGGCGGGCACCTTCGCGGTGGTCGAGTGCCTGGTCGAATTCGGCCTGGCGAGCCTCGCGCACCGCATCCGCCCCTGGCTGCAGCGCACCGGCAAAAAGTTCAACCGTGCCTGCGGCGGGCTCTTCGGGCTGATGGGCGCGGCGCTGCCCCTGACACACTGACATGCGCTGAAACGTACCGAGAGGCCCACAGGCGCACGCACTGCGCGCAAGGAGCGGGCCGTCCCGGTTTACAGTGCAGTCCTGCACAGCACAGGGAGCACAGGCATGCGGGGATTGTTCGGTTTGGTGGGGCTGGTCGTGGTGCTGGCCATCGTCGGCATCGTGGCCAAGAAGCAGCTGTCGGCCACGCGCGCGCCAGCGGCGGCGGTTCAGCAGGCGCCTGCCCCGGGCGTGGGCGCATCGGTGCCCGTGATCAACCCCACGGGCAATGTGCGCGAGCAAAGCCAGCAGGTGCAGCAGCAAGTCCAGCAGCAGCTCGACGACATCATGAAGCAGCGCGCCCAGAGCCTCCCTGAAGCCGACAAGTGATGCGGACATGACAGCGGCAGTGGTGTCGAGCGACGAAGACGGCATGCGCCTGGCGCTGGCCGAGGCGCGGGCCGCTGTGGCCGCGGGCGAGGTGCCCGTGGGCGCCGTGGTCGTCAAGGACGGCCAGGTGATCGCCACCGGCCGCAATGCCCCCGTGCAGTCCCACGACCCCACGGCCCACGCCGAGATCGTGGCGCTGCGCGCTGCGGCGCAGCGCCTGGGCAACTACCGGCTCGACGGCTGCACGCTGTACGTCACGCTGGAGCCCTGCGCCATGTGCAGCGGTGCCATGCTGCATGCGCGCCTGGCGCGCGTGGTGTACGGCGCCACCGAGCCCCGCACCGGCGCGGCAGGCTCGGTGCTGGACCTGTTTGCGCACACCGCCATCAACCACCAGACCGGCGTGCACGGCGGGGTGTTGGCGGCCGAATGCAGCGCGCTGCTCACCGGCTTCTTCGGCGCCCGGCGCAACCAGCAGCGCGCCGATGCACGGGCCCGCCACCCTTTGCGCGACGATGCGCTGCGCACGCCCGATGCCGCCTTTGCCGATCTGCCGGGCTACCCGTGGGCACCCCGGTACGTCAGCGACCTGCCTACCCTGGCGGGCCTGCGCATGCACTACGTGGACGAAGGCCCGGCGGATGCGCCCCGCACCTGGCTGTGCCTGCACGGCAATCCGGCCTGGAGCTACCTGTACCGGCACATGCTGCCGGTGTTTGTGGCCGCGGGCGACCGCGTGGTGGCGCCCGACCTGATCGGCTTCGGCAAGAGCGACAAGCCCAAGAAAGAGGCCGTGCACCAGTTCGAGTGGCACCGCCAGGTGCTGCTGGAGCTGGTCGAGCGGCTTGACCTGAGCAACGTGGTGCTGGTGGTGCAGGACTGGGGCGGCATTCTGGGGCTGACCCTGCCCATGGCCTGCCCGGACCGTTTTGCGGGCCTGCTGGTGATGAACACGGTGCTGGCCACGGGCGATGCGCCGCTGCCTGACGGGTTTGTCGACTGGCGCGCTATGTGCCGCGACAAGCCGCTGTACGGCGTGGGGCGCCTGCTCGCACGCGGCAACCCGCACCTGACCGCCGCCGAATGCGCGGCGTACGACGCGCCGTTTCCGGACAAGGGCTACCGCGCCGCGCTGCGCGCGTTCCCCGAGCGCGTGCCGGACCGCACCGATGCGCCCGGCGCGGCGCTGTCCCGCCAGGCGCGTGACTTCTGGCAGCACCAGTGGCAGGGCCAGAGCCTGATGGTCATCGGCGCGCGGGACCCGGTGCTAAGACCCGCCACCATGCACGGGCTGCACCGCCACATTCGCGGCTGCCCCGCGCCGACGGTGCTGCCAGACGCCGGGCACTTCGTGCAGGAGCAGGGCGGCGCGATCGCCCGGCAGGCTGTGGAATACTTCTCGTTTCCCGGGGCCGGCCGCTCTGCCGGCTGACCTGGCCCCGCACGACCCCTCTTTTTGACGGAGCAGGCCCCTTCACGGCCTGAGCGCTTTGCACGACCACGCACACGATCACCACCACGATCACGACCATTCCGAGTGCAGCCACGACCACGGCCCCCAGCACATCTACATCTACTCGCCCTCCAGCGCGGTGCGCGACAAGGCCGCCTTCAAGCGCGGCATCGCCCGCCTGAAGGCCCTGGGCCACGAGGTGGAGGTGGACGTGGACGCGCTGGCCACGCACACCCGCTTTGCGGGCGACGACGACACGCGCCTGGCCGCCATCCACCGCGCGGCGGCCAGCGGCGCCGATGTGGCGCTGATCTCGCGCGGCGGCTATGGCCTGTCGCGCATCCTGCCGGGCATTCGCTACAAGGCGGTGGCCAAGGCCATCGCGGGCGGCATGCGCTTCGTGGGCGTCAGCGACTTCACGGCGTTCCAGATGGCGCTGCTGGCCAAGACAGGCGCTACCTCGTGGGCGGGCCCGTCGCTGGGCGCCGACTTCGGCGTGGCGGGCGAGCCGGACGACATCATGGAAGCCTGTTTCGACGACCTGCTCACCGGCCACGGCGAAGGCACGGGCTGGCGCATGAACAACGAAAAGCCCAACGCCACCACCGGCAAGCCCGCAGTGCCCAACGTGTACGTGAAAAGCGCCACGCTGTGGGGCGGCAACCTGGCCGTGCTGGCCTCGCTGGTGGGCACGCCGTACCTGCCGGCCATCAAGGGCGGCGTGCTGTTCATTGAAGACGTGCACGAGCACCCCTACCGCATCGAGCGCATGCTCACCCAGCTGCTGCACGCCGGGGTGCTGGCCCGGCAAAAAGCCGTGGTGCTGGGGCAGTTCACCAACTTCAAGCTCGCGCCCCACGACAAGGGCTACAAGCTGCAGTCGGTGGTGGCCTGGCTGCGCACGCAGATCAAGGCGCCGGTGCTGACCAACCTGCCGTTCGGCCATGTCGAGACCAAGGTCCTGCTGCCCGTGGGCGCCACGGTGTCGTTGTCGGTGGAAGAGCGCGACGCGCTCATCTACTGGGGGCACCAGAGCTGACGCTGCCCATGGTGGGCTGGGTGCCAGCGCGGCGCTCAGTGCATGGGGGGCAGATGGGGTGCCTGCGGCGGGCGCGGCGAGCGCGGCAGCTGGCCCTGGAACAGCAGGGTGAGCTCGTCGATGGTGCGCTGCGCGCTGACGTCGCCGCGCAGCAGCAGCAGGGTCTTGAACAGATCGATGCGCAGGTACCACAGCGCCTCGATGTCCGCGGCATAGCGCAGGCGCATGCTCATCCGGGCGACTTCGCACCCGGTCGTGCCCATCAGGCTTTGCAGCATGGCCCGGCGCACGTCCTCCAGGCCCTGGTCGCGCACCCACGCCGTGGACGACGGCTTGTCACGGCCGAGCAGGTCGTGCAGGTTGTTGCGGACATTGGGCTTGTTCCAGCGCATGGTGGGGAAAGTGAGGCAGGGTTTTTGTAACAGGGCCGGCCAAATTAAGCGGGAGCTCGCATCGGCGCAAGGGTGTTGCTCCTGTTTTTGCAGAAAGACAACAAATCAAGCGGATTTGTTGCCAACTTTTACGCAGTTCGGGTCGCCGTCCTGCTTGCGGGCCGGCAAACCTGCCCGGTACGAAGCTTGGCCGCCTGGCGCAACGATTCTTGACGGTTTTGTGTGTGCGCCGCCAGGGAGCTTGGTCTAAACTGATTCACATGATGTTACTAATAGGCCAGCGTTCATGAGTGTGCTCTCAACGATGGTCTTCGCGGACATATCGGGCAGTGCGGCGCTGTACGAAGCTTTGGGCAACGAGCGGGCTGCCGAGGCGGTGACGCAGGTCACGCAGTGGATCAGCGGCACCATCGAGACCCACGGCGGGCGGGTGGTCAAGACGCTGGGCGATGGCGTGCTGGGCGTGTTCGGCGATGCGGCCGGCGGCGTGTCCGCCATGGCCACCATGCTGCGCCAGCACAAGCTGCGGCTAGGACGCTGGCCCCAGCCCCTGCGCATGGACATCCGGGTGGGCGTGGCCAGCGGCGAAGTGATCGACGTGGATGGCGACTGCTATGGCGACGCCGTCAACGTCGCGTCCCGCCTGTGCGAGCGTGCCGGCCCGGCCGAGATCTGGGCCACCGAGACCACGGTGCTGCTCGCAGGTGCCGCGCCCGACGTCTGGTACCGCAAGCTCGGCATGATGGAGATCCGCGGCAAGGCCGAATCGCTCATGCTCTACCAGGTCGAATGGCGCGAGGACGAAGCGCCCGACTCGCTCACCATGCAGGCCGCCCTGGTCAGCAGCTTCGCGCCCGCCGATTCCATCCTGGGGCAGATCCAGTTCTCGTGGCACGGGGTGGACATGTCCTTCAGCTCGTCGGACGCACCGGTGCATGTGGGGCGCGCCAACCACGCCCAGCTGTGCATCAACGACCCCCGCGTGTCGCGCCTGCATGCCCGCATCGACTGGCGCAACAGCGGGTTCCTGCTGACCGACATGAGCAGCTTCGGCACCTGGGTGCGCTTTGACGGCAGCGACGCGCCGGTGCGGCTGCGCCGCGATGCCTGCATCCTGCATGGCACCGGGCAGATTGCGCTGGGCGTGTCGTTCAACGAGCCCAGCGCACCCGTCATGAACTTCCAGGTCGCAGGTGCGAACGTCCACCTGGGCTGACGGCCGGGCCCCCCTTTTGGCATGCGCGCACCCGCCGCGCCGGCCCCTTCAAGACAGTATCGGAGACAGATCAATATGGCATGGATGAAGCGGACCGCCGTCGGCCTGGTGGCGGTGGCGTTGCTCGCCGGGACCGGCGCAGCGGTGTATGTGCAGCGCAGCTTTGCGGCGCTGGACGGCAAGCTCAGCGTGGCGGGCCTGGCCCAGGCGGTGCAGGTGCAGCGCGATGCGGCCGACGTGACGCACGTGCGGGCGCAGACCCCGCAGGACGCCTGGTTTGCGATGGGCTACGTGCATGCGCAGGAGCGCACCTGGCAGCTCGAGTTCAACCGCCGCGTGATGCACGGCGAGCTGTCCGAACTGTTCGGCCCCGCCACGCTGGAGACCGACAAGCTCATGCGCGCGCTGGACATCATGGGCGTGGCGCGCCGCCAGTATGCGGGGCTGCCGCCATACGCCAAGGAGGCGCTGCAGGCCTACAGCCAGGGCATCCACGCCTTCCACAACCAGCGCCCGCAGGCGCTGCCGCCGGAGTTCCTGCTGCTGGGCGCCAAGCCCGGAGGCGACCGGCGTGCCGTGTGGGAGCCCGAAGACAGCGTGGGCTGGGCGCTGATGATGGCGCTGGACCTGGGCGGCAACTGGGGCACCGAGTTCGCGCGCCTGTCGGTGGCCCGCACGCTCGACACCGACCGCTTGTGGCAGCTGATGCCGCCATACCCTGGCGAGAAGCCCGCCGCAACGGCCGACCTGGCGGCGCTGTACCGCCAGCTGGGTGTGTACCGCGCGGCCGGGGCGGGCTCCACCGCGGCCGTGCCGGGCTCCGCAGCAGAAGACGTGGCCGGTGTGGCCGGGCGGCAGGCCCAAGGCCCGCTGTCCCGCCAGATCAGCGCCGGCATGCTGGCCTGGGCCGACGAGCTCACGCGCAACGCGGGCACCAACGAGGGCAAGGGCAGCAACAACTGGGTGATCGCTGGCACGCGCACCGTGAGCGGCAAGCCGCTGCTGGCCAACGACCCGCACCTGGGCCTGTCGGCCCCCGCCATCTGGTACTTCGCGGGGCTGCAGGCACCGGCCGGCAAGGCCGCCGACGGCACGCCGATCGCGCCCATCGACGCGGTGGGCGCCACCTTGCCGGGCCTGCCCTTCGTCGTGCTGGGCCGCACCGACAAGGTGGCCTGGGGCTTCACCAACACCGGGCCCGATGTGCAGGACCTGTACCTGGAGCAGATCAACCCCGCCGACCCTACGCAGTACCGCACGCCCGACGGCTGGGCGCCGTTCACGGTGCGCAACGAGACCATCCGCGTCAAGGGCGAGGCCGACGTGAAGGTGCCGCTGCGCAGCACCCGGCACGGCCCGGTGCTGAGCGACGCGCAGAAGTCGCACGCCGAAGTGCTCGACCTGGGCAAGTACGTGCTGGCGCTGCGCTGGAGCGCCCTGGACGACGACAACCAGACGGTGGTCGCGGGCTTCAAGACCAACCAGTCCAAGAGCGTGGACGAGCTGTTTGCGGGCCTGGCGCACTACCATTCGCCCATGCAGAGCGTGGTGGCGGCCGACGACCAGGGCACCATCCGCTTCAAGGCCGCAGGCCGCGCGCCGCTGCGCGATGCCGCCAACGACATCCGCGGCGTGGCCCCGTCGCCGGGATGGGATGCGCGCTACGACTGGAAGGGCTGGATACCGTACGACCAGACCCCGCAGGACGACGGCAGCAAGGGATGGATCGCCACGGCCAACCAGCGCGTGACGGCCCCCGACTACCCGCACTTCCTGACCCAGGACTGGGCCTTGCCCTACCGCTACGACCGCATCGCACAATTGATCGAAGCCACGCCGAAGCACGACGCGGCCAGCATGCAGGCCATCCACCGCGACATCACATCGCTCGCGGCGCGCCGCCTGCTGCCGTACTTGCAGCAGGCACAGTCGTCCCATGCATTGGCAGCCGCAGCGCACAAACAGCTGCAGGGCTTCGATGGCGTGATGGACGCGAACAAGCCGGCCCCGTTGATCTTTGCCGCCTGGACGGACGAGCTGGCCCGCGGCCTCATCGTCCCGCGCATCGGCGAGGACCGCTTCACCGCCACCTACGGCAAGCGCGACTACCGTGCGGCGCTGGAGGGAATCCTGGAGCGCAACGACACCTGGTGGTGCCAGCCCGCGACCTGCGCCGAGCAGTCCGCCGCCGCCCTGGGCCGTGCGCTCGACCGCCTGCAGGCCGCCTATGGCGCTGACCCGGCCCAGTGGCGCTGGGGCGCGGCACACCCCGCGCTCAGCGTGCACCGGCCTTTTGGCAACGTGCCCGCCCTGGCCCGTTTCTTCGACGTGAGCGTGCCCTCGCATGGCGACGGCTATACGGTGAACGTGGGCCAGTACAACGCGGGCGAGGCCAGCGGCCCGTTCGTCAACCGCCATGCGGCATCGCTGCGCGCGGTGTACGACCTGGCCGACCTGGAGCAGTCGCGCTTCATCTACCAGACGGGCCAGAGCGGCCTGGTGTTCTCGCCGCGTTACCGCGACATGAGCACCACCTGGGCGGCCACCGGCTACCGCGGGCTGCAGCGCGAGCCCGCACGCTGGGTGCATACGCTCACGCTGACCCCCGACACCGCTGCGAAGTGACGCGGCCTGCAAGGAATACACCATGGGTTTCGTACCGTTGATCGACGTCAGCCGCGGCGGCTTTCCCGAGTGTCAGCACTGGGGTGCCGTGGCGGTGTCCAACCGCGAAGGCAAGGTGCTGGCCCGCGTGGGCGACCCGTACACCGTCACCTTCACCCGCTCCACCATCAAGGCCTTCCAGGCGCTGCCGTTCATGCAGGCAGGCGGCGCGGCCGCACTGGGCTGGGGCCAGGGCGAGCTGGCCCTGCTGTGCGCCAGCCACAACGGCGAACCGATGCACGTGGCGCAGGCCGAGCGCATGCTGGCCACCGTGGGCCAGGACTACCACGCGCTGCAGTGCGGCTGCCACCGGCCGCTGTTCGCAGAGCTGGGGCTGGGAACGCTGCCTGCAGGCTTCGTGCCCGACGAGCGCCACAACAACTGCAGCGGCAAGCACGCGGGTTTTGTGGCGCACTGCGTGCAGCAGGGGTTGCCGCTGCAGGGGCATCTGGACCCGGCACACCCGCTGCAGGTGGCCATTCGTGACCATGTGGCGCAGGCCGTGGGCCTGGCGCCCGACCAAATGCCCATGGGCATCGACGGCTGCTCGGCGCCCAACTACGCCATGCCGCTGGCGTACCTGGCGCGCGGCTATGCGCGTCTGGCGGGCGGCGCACCGGATACTGCGTTGCACGACAGCCTGACCACGCTGGCCGACGCGATGGTCGCGCGGCCCGAACTGGGTTCGGGCACCGGGCGGCATGACCTGGACTTTATGCGGGCCGGGCAGGGTGACTGGGTATCCAAGACCGGCGCCGACGGCGTGCAGGTGGTGGGAAGCCGCAGCCGGGGCGAGGCCTTTGCGCTCAAGGTCATGGACGGCAGCATGGTGGCGCAGGTCGCGGCTGCCGTGGAGGTGATGGAGCAGCTCGGCTGGCTGGATGCCGGTCAGCGCGAGGCACTGGCCCCGCGCCGGTCCGCACGCATCGTCAACGCCAAGGGCTTGCAGGTGGGCGAGCGGCGGGTGGTGTTCAAGCTGGAGCCCGCCAGCGCCTGAGCCGGGTGTTTGACAGTGGTTCTGCCGGGGCTGTCGTGCGGGCCACTGCGCTGCGCGCGCCGGAATTTGATTGAAAAATGCCGCTACCGCTTGACTAGTAAGCGCTAGCAGCTACAAAAATAGTAGCAAACGGCTCCGTGTCGGGCAGCACATAGATCACGCCGCGTGACTGGCCGAACAGCGGTGCGATGAACTGGTTGTAGAACGCCTCGGGCGCATTCACGCAGCCGTAGCTGATGCGCTTGTCCTGCGCGCCCTGGCTGGCCAGGCGCTGGTGGCGGCGCTCGGCGGCGCTGACGCTGCGCACCCGGTGCAGCGACACGGCGGCGTCGTAGTCGATCCAGACGATGTCGTCGCCCTTCAAATTGCGCCCGGGCTCGGTGACGAAGCGCCCAGCGGGCGTGGTGCGCTCTTCTGGGCGGATCTGCGACAGTGGGCGCTGGCCGATGTCCGGCGCCGACCGGTCGCCCAGCGCCGCGCCCAGCAGCACCGGCGAGCTGCCCAGCCACTGCCCCTGTGCCGAAAACACATGGATGCGAGCGGCAGGCTTGTCGATCACGGCAAACGGCAGGCCCTGGTGGTCGGCCGTATCGGTGGCCCAGCGCACCAGCCGGCGCGCCGTGGGCGAGGCATCCTGGGGCAATGGCGCAGAGGCCGCGGGCACGGCTGCCAGCACACCACCAGCAACCAAAGCCGTCACGGCAAAACGCCGGTTCACAGTCACAAAAAACATGTCTTCATCCAAAAAGCGTGCTCACACGCACAACCGCCGAAACTGGCGCGCAACCGGCCAGTGCACCCGTGGATCTGGCTTCGCCAGTCCACCGGGTGCGTCCCCCTCTGGGGGAAGGCGCCGCCAGGCGACTCAGGGGGGCTTTCTATCCACTGCAATGCCCTCAATAATGCCTGCACCTGTGACTCTTGCGAAGCTTTGTGCTTCGGCCCAACATGTTTGACCGTCTCCGCAAAGCATTCAGCGCCACTGGCTCCTTGGGCGCCCCCGGCCGGCCTGTGACCAACCGGGATGTGTCCCGCTGGGCGGCGGACCAGCGCCTGCCCATCGTCGCCCACGCCACCGACGGGCATTTCGACCTGGGCGGCGACATCCACGGCCACCCCTGGCGGCTCGAGTGCAGCACGCCCACGCGCGACTACGTGCAGGGCCTGGAGCTGCGCGGCCGCGCCGACGTGGGCGCCGACCCTGACGCCGCGGTGATGGTGATCAACCGCCCCCTGCAGGAGGTGCTGGAGCGCACCGCCTACGACGAGATCACCGACACCCTGCAGACGGCCATCAGCACCAGCCTGCCTGAAGAAATGCGATGGCTGTCGATGTACGAGGAAGTGACCTGGCCCGGCTTGCCCGCGTCGTTCCGCGACCATTTCACCGTGGTCGCCGAGCGCATCGAGCAGGCCCAGCGCTGGATCCACGCGCCCGTGGTCTCGCAGCTGCTCAACGCGGTGGAAGGCGAGGGCGGCGCCGAACGCGCCAAATCCCCCATGGTGCTGATGCTCGCGCGCGGCAAGGTCTACCTGCGCCTGGAACACACCCAGCGCAGCCTGGCCGAGATCGCGCACGCCAAGCAACTCCTGCTGGTGGCCGGCCAGGCCGCGCTGCAGAACCTGCCGCCCATGTCGGTGGCGGGGCCGGATGACGAGGCGGGTTTCGGCCGCTGACATCGCACACTCTCGCTGCAAAACAAAAACGGGGCCTGTGGCCCCGTGTTGTTTGGCGCGATACGCCCCCGCCCTCCGAAACTGGCACGCCCCCGGCCAGTGCACCCGTGGAACTGGCTTCGCCAGGCCACCGCGTGCGTCCCCGTCCCGCGCGCAGCGCGAGAGAGGGGGAAGACGCGAAGCGGCTCAGGGGGTGCTTACTTAACTTCCGCGAGTGATCGGCACACCCGCATCGCGGCCATAGGCGCCGTACTTGCCCAGCTCCCACTTGGCGATCGCGTTGCGGTGCACCTCGTCCGGGCCGTCGGCAAAGCGCAGCGTGCGTGCACCGGCGTAGGCGTACGCCAGCGGGAAGTCGTCGCTCATGCCGCCGCCGCCATGCACCTGCATGGCCCAGTCGATGACCTGGCAGGCCATGCTCGGGGCCACCACCTTGATCATGGCGATCTCGGTCTTGGCGACCTTGTTGCCGGCCACGTCCATCAGCCAGGCGGCCTTCAGGGTCAAGAGGCGGGCCATGTCGATCTTGCAGCGGGCTTCGGCAATGCGTTCCTGCGTAACGGTCTGCTGCGCCACGGTCTTGCCGAAGGCCACGCGCGACGAGGCGCGCCTGCACATCAGCTCCAGCGCGCGCTCGGCCAGGCCGATGAGGCGCATGCAGTGGTGAATACGCCCGGGGCCCAGGCGCCCTTGGGCGATCTCGAAGCCGCGGCCTTCGCCCAGCAGGATGTTGGAGACGGGCACGCGCACGTTCTCGAAGGTCATCTCCACATGGCCGTGCGGCGCGTCGTCGTAGCCGAACACGTTCAGCGGCCGGATGATGGTGATGCCCTTGGCATCGGCGGGCACCAGCACCATGCTCTGCTGCGAGTGGCGCGGCGCTTCGGGGTCGGTCTTGCCCATGGTGATGAACACCGCGCAGCGCGGGTCGGCCGCACCGGAGATCCACCACTTGCGGCCGTTGATCACGTACTCGTCGCCGTCGCGGTCGATGCGCGTCTCGATGTTGGTCGCGTCGCTCGAGGCCACGTCGGGCTCGGTCATCGCGAAGGCCGAGCGGATCTTGCCTTCGAGCAGCGGCTTGAGCCAGCGGGCCTTGTTGGCCTCGTCGCCGTAGCGGGCGATGGTCTCCATGTTGCCGGTGTCGGGCGCCGAGCAGTTGAACACCTCGCTCGCCCATGGCACGCGGCCCATGATCTCGGCCAGGGGCGCGTATTCCTGGTTGGTCAGGCCTGCACCGTCGTAGCCCGAGGCTGCGGCGCTGTCCACCGGCAGGAACAGGTTCCACAGACCGGCGGCCTGGGCCTTGGGCTTCAAGTTCTCGATGGTGGACAGGGCCGTCCACCGCTTGCCGGCCGCGGTGTTGGCGATCAGCTCGTTCTTGTACGCCACCTCGTTCGGATAGATGTGGTCATCCATGAACTGGAGCAGCCTGGACTGCAGTTCCTTGGTTTTGGGCGAGTAGTCAAAGTCCATGGGTGTCGTCTCCGTTGGTAATCGTGGGATCGTCAGGGCGGCGTCGGTGCCGCTCTATCGTGTGGGTCTCGGTGCGGGCGTGGGTGTGGTCTTCATCCGCGCTGCGCGAACGACCAGGCCAGCTCGGCCATGGGCCGTGCCGTGTCGCCCGAGGCCTTGGCCTGCGCGCTGGACGCGGTGCCGGCTTCCACCCGCTTGGCAATGCCCTGCAGGATGGCGGCGATGCGGAACATGTTGTAGGCCAGGTAGAAGTTCCAGTCGGCACGCAGTGCGTCGGGCGTGGCGATGCCGGTGCGTTCGCAGTAGCGGCGGATGTAGCTGTCTTCGTCGGGGATGCCCAGCGCCGCCAGGTCCTGCCCGGCGATGCCGCGGCCCATGGCGGCGGGGATGTGCCAGCTCATGCAGTGGTAGCTGAAGTCCGCCAGCGGATGGCCCAGCGTGGACAGCTCCCAGTCGAGCACCGCGATCACGCGCGCCTCGGTGGGGTGGAACATCAGGTTGTCGAGCCGGTAGTCGCCGTGCACGATGGACACGTGCCCCTCGTCCCGCGCGCTGGCGGGCATGTGGGCGGGCAGCCATTCCATGAGCTTGTCCATCTCGGGGATGGGCTGCGTGACCGACGCGACGTACTGCTTGCTCCAGCGGCCGATCTGGCGGTCGAAATAATTGCCGGGCTTGCCATAGCCGGCCAGGCCCCGGTCGGCGAACTTCACGCTGTGCAGCGCAGAGATCACGCGGTTCATCTCGTCATAGATCGCGGCGCGCTCGGCGGGCTCCATGCCGGGCAGGGACTGGTCCCACATCACACGGCCCTGCATGCATTCCATGACGTAGAAGGCGCGGCCGATGACCGATTCGTCCTCGCACAGCACGAACATGCGGGGCACGGGCACGTCGGTGCCGTACAGGCCGCTCATCACCGCGAATTCACGCTCGATGGCATGGGCCGAGGGCAGCAGCTTGGCCACCGGGCCGGGCTTGGCCCGCATCACGTAGCTGGTGCCGGGGGTGATGAGCTTGTAGGTGGGGTTGGACTGCCCTCCCTTGAACATCTCCACCGTCAGGGGGCCGGCAAAGCCCTCCATGTGCTGTGCCAGCCAGGCCGTCAGCGTGTCGATGTCGAACGCGTGCTGGTCGGAGACGGGCCGGGTGCCCACGAAATGGTCGAAATTGCTCATGGGTGGGCGAGGGGTGTGTTGTCGTTCTTCAGTTGTCGGTTTCGGCAATGCGCATGAGCGCCTCCCGGTCGCGCACCACCAGGCCGCCCGGCTCGATGCGGATGGCATCCTCGCGCTCCATGGCCTTGAGCTCCTGGTTCACCCGCTGGCGCGATGCGCCCAGCAGCTGCGCCAGTTCTTCCTGCGCCAGCTGCAGGCCGATGCGCATCTCGCTGCCGTCCGACAGGCTGGGCACGCCGTAGCTGCGCACCAGGTGCACCAGCTGCTTGGCCAGGCGCGAGCGCAAGGGCAGGGTGTTGAGGTCTTCCACCAGCCCGAACAGCTGCCGTATGCGCCGTGCATGCAGGCGCAGCATGGCCTCGTACAGCTCGGTGTGCGCCGCGAGGATCTTCTTGAAGTCGGCCTTGGCCACGCACAGGATCGTGGTGTCCCCATGCGCATAGGCATCGTGCGTGCGCCGGTCCCCGTCGAAGATCGCCACGTCGCCGAACCAGATGCCCGGCTCCACATAGGTCAGCGTGATCTGCTTGCCCGAGATGGAGGTGGAGCTCACCCGCACCGCACCGCGCGCGCAGGCAATCCACTCCTCGGGCGGGTCGCCGCGGGCGGCGATGAGGCCGCCGTCCTTGAAGCGTTTGACGTATGCACATCGCAGGATGTCGTGGCGTAGCGAGGGTGAAAGGGATGAAAACCAGCGACCTGAGTTGATCGCTTCACGTTCTTCGATAGTAAGAATCGGGTCGTCCATGGCCTGTCTTTTGCGTGACTAGAAACAGGACCATTGTCGCGTGAGGGACCTTCGCGCTGCGTCAGGGTTGTCACCTGCGCGTCTGCGCGTGCGCGCAGAAAAAAACCCCTGGGTGCCGACGGGGCACGCAGGGGCTTGTGGAGCGCTTTGCAAGCGACGCGGACACTGCCGCGGCGCAAGGCGCGCGGTCACTCGTAGCGCGGCGCGCGCTTTTCCAAAAAGGCGGTGATGCCCTCGCCGCCGTTGAGGTGGTGCAGGTTCTTCACGAAGTGGTCGCGCTCGTGGCCCAGGTGCTGGGTCAGGCTGGCACCGGGCGCGTCGTTGAGCAGCTCCTTGATGCTGGCGAGCGCGTTGGGCGCCTTGCCATTGAGCTGCTCGGCCAGCGCCAGCGCCGCATCGAGCGCCGCCCCGGGCTCGGCCACGCGGTTGACCACGCCCAGCGCGTGCAGGCGTTCGGCGCCGATGCGGTCGCCGCCCATCAGGATCTCGGTGGCCGCCTGCCGGGGCAGGGCCTGCGACAGGCTCCAGCTCGCGCCGCCATCGGGCGACAGCGCCACGTTGCTGTACGCCATCACGAACACCGCGTTGCGCGCCGACACGATGAAGTCGCAGGCCAGCGCCAGCGAAAAGCCCGCACCGGCCGCCGCGCCCTCGACCGCTGCGATGACGGGCTTGGGGTAGGTGCGGATGGTCTCGATCCAGTTGTGCAGGCCTTCGATGCTCTGGGCCTGCACCTCGGGCGGCTGCTGGCGGTTGGCCAGCAGGCGCTGCAGGTTGCCGCCCGAGCAGAACATGCCGTCCGAGCCGGTGATGATCACGCTGCGGATGTCGGCGCTGCCTTCGGCCACGCTCAGCGCCTCGATGCCCGCCGCGTACATCGACGGGTCGATCGCGTTGCGCCGTTCGGGGTTGCTGAGGGTCAGGATCAGGGTCTGGCCCTGGCTGGTGCTCTTGAGTTCTGCGGGCATCTTTGTTCTCGAAACGGCTTCGACTGTAGCCGTCAGGTTTTCACGGCGTTATTCACCGCGTGAAGTTTGCCAAAATTGGGCGCGGCCTAAGCGAGGGCAGCCGTGCAAGGGCCGCCCCGCCGCACCGGCTGCGTCCCCCTTCCCGAATTGCATAGCAATTCGAGAGAAGGGGGAAGGCGCGAAAGCGACTCAGGGGGATGCACCGAATTCATTCCTCGACGTGGGTGAGGCTCAGGCCGATGGCGCCGCGCCGGCGCAGCCAGGGGCTGGGGCGGTAGCGGGTGTCGCCATACACGGTCTGCATGTTGAACAGCACCTCGAGGATGTTGGTCGGGCCCCAGCGGTCGCCCATGGCCAGCGGGCCCTGCGGGTAGCCCAGGCCCAGGGTCACGGCGGTCTCCAGGTCCTTGGGCGAGCAGATGCCTTGCTGGCAGATGTCGGCGGCGATGTTGACGATGGTGGCCACCACGCGCTGCGTGACGAAGCCGCCGCTGTCGCGGATCACGCTCACCGCCTTGCCGTCGCGGGCGAACAGGGCGTGCGCCGCGTTGCGGATGTCCACGCGCGTGGCGGGGTTGGTGGCCAGCACGCGGCGCTTGGTGGCTGCGTCCTCCACCAGCATGTCGATGCCGATGGTGCGCGCAGGGTCCAGCCGCTCGACCACCGCCACGGTGGTCACGTCAAAGCCCAGCGGCGCGACCAGCGTGATGGCCTGCGGCGAGGGCGATTGCCCGGTCTCGATGGTGGCGCCCAGGTCCTTGAGCAGCTGGTACAGCTCGGCACGCCGCGCGGCGCGGGGCGACACCCACACCGGCGGGATGTCGCCCACCACGGGCACGGGTGGCTCGGCGGGCACCTGGGCCGCGCCGTCCACGTAGCGGTAGAAGCCTTCGCCCACCTTCTTGCCCACCACGCCCCCGGCCAGGCGCTGCGCGGTGATCACGCTGGGCCGAAAACGCGGCTCGTCGTAGTACTGGCGGTAGATGGATTCCATCACCGGGTGCGACACGTCCAGCGCCGTGAGGTCCATCAGCTCGAAGGGCCCGAGCTTGAAGCCCACCTGGTCGCGCAGGATGCGGTCGATGGTGGCGAAGTCGGCCACGCCTTCGCCCACGATGCGCAGGGCCTCGGTGCCGAAGCCGCGCCCTGCGTGGTTGACGATGAAGCCCGGCGTGTCCTGCGCCTGCACGGGCGTGTGGCCCATCTGGCGGGCGTATGCAGCCAGCGCGGTGCAGACGGCAGCGTCGGTCTTGAGCCCGGCGATCACCTCGACCACCTTCATGAGTGGTACGGGGTTGAAGAAATGAAAGCCCGCCAGGCGCTCGGGCCGCTGCAGGCCCGCCGCAATCGCGGTGACGGACAGCGAGGACGTGTTGGTCGCCAGCACCGCGTCGCTGCGCACCACGGCTTCGAGCTCGGCGAACAGCGTTTTCTTCACATCCAGGCGCTCCACGATGGCTTCCACCACCAGGTCGCAGCCCGCCAGGTCGGCCACCGCCTGCACCGGGTGCAGCCGCGCTGCCAGGGCCGTGGCCTCGTCGGCCTCGATGCGCCCCTTGGCGACCAGCTTGGCCCACTGCTCTTGCAGCGCGGCCTGCGCGGCCTGGGCGGCGCCGGGATTGGCGTCCAGCAGATACACCTGGCTTCCGGCCTGGGCTGCGATCTGGGCAATGCCCCGGCCCATGGCGCCGGTGCCTACGATTCCGATGTGGTGAAACTGAATTTTCATAGCGCCATTATGGCTCTGGCCTTGACCGGGACTTATGTGCAAGAATGGGCCGCACCATAAATAGAACCTATTGTGAAAATCCGTAACACCGTACTTGGAGCCGGGCTGTGGGTGGTTGCTGCGGGCGCCGGTGCACTCTCGCTCGGCAGCAGCAGAGGCACGGTGGTGTTGGGCGCGCCCCTGGATGTGTCGTTCGAGGTGCAGCCGGATGCCGGCTCCGATGTCGCATCGTCCTGCGTGTCGGCCCAGGTCCGGGCCGGTGATACCCCCATCGGCGACGCCCGGGTGCGCATCACGCCGCTGCCCGACATGCGCGGCCGCCCGCCCGGTGTGCGCGTGCAGGCCAACGTGGCCATCGACGAGCCCGTGCTCACGGTCACGCTGTCGGCGGGCTGCAGCAGCAAGATCAGCCGCACCTATACCTTTTTGTCCGAACTGCCTGCCTCGGTGGCGCGCTCCACGGCGCCTGTCGATGTGTCACGGCTGTCGTCGGCAACGCCCGGCTCGGCGGACGTGCCCCGCAGCGCGGCCGGCACCAGCGCCGCAACTGGCATGGGCACGGGCACTACCGCTCAGCGTGCCCCCGCCGGTTCCGCGCCCGCCGCATTGCCCGGTGACACGCCTGCCGCGCCAGCGCGGCCACCCGCCGCGGCTGCCAGCCGGCCGGTGCCACGCGCTGCAGCCAACAATGCGGCGCCAGCGCGCAGTGCGCAGCGCCCTCCCGCGGCTGCGGCTGCGGCCGCTGCACCCAAGCCCGCAGAGCGCTCGCGCCTGGTCGTGGAGCCGCTGGACCTGTGGCTTGACCGCCCCGTGGCCCTGCGTTCGTCGCCCGAGCTGCTGGTCACGCCGTCGGACCAGCCGTCTGCACAGCGTGCCCAGGCTGCTGCGGTCTGGAAGTCCCTGAACGCGCAGCCCGAAGACATCAACCAGGACGCAGACCGCCTGAAGGCGCTGGAGGCCGACATGGCCACCCTGCGCGCCCAGGCCAGCCGCGACCGCGCCAGCGCCGCGCAGGCGCAGCAACAGCTGGAGCAGGTCCAGGAAGAACGTTTCCCCGCCCTGGTGGTGTATGTGCTCGGTGGCCTGCTGGCCGCCGCGCTGCTGCTGGTGGCGTGGGTGCTGGTGCGGATGCGCACCCGCTCCGAGAAGGCCATCCGCGACTGGCGCGACTCCGTGGCTGCGTTGGGCGGGCGCGACCCCGCGCTCGCGGCCCGCGACGAGGCGCTGGGCCTCAGGCCCCATCCGGGCGACACCTGGCTGCCGCCCGACACCACGCCGTCCCCAGTGCCGCAGGCCGCGCCCGCCGCAGCCCCGGCGGCCCAGGGGGCCGGCCGCAGCTCGGGGGCCGCGCCGCTGGCGCCCTCCATGGCGGATACCCAGGCTTCGCCCAGCCCCACGGCGCCGGCGCCTGCGAGCACCGCGGCCACCGCAGCGGCAGCCGCCGCCGCATCGGCCTCCGCCAGCCGGGCAGCGCTGCACATCGTCAGCCCGGAAGAGCTGTTCGACATCCAGCAGCAAGCCGAGTTCTTCATCTCGGTGGGCGAGCACCAGCAGGCCATCGAAGTGCTCAAGAAGCACATCGACGAGCGCGGCGATGTGTCCCCGCTGGCGTACCTGGAGCTGCTGCGGCTGTACCACACGCTGAGCCGCGTGGAAGAGTTCGCCCAGCTGCGCAAGCAGTTCATGCAGTCGTTCAACGCGCAGGTGCCGGAGTTCACCGGCTTTCACCGCACGGGACGCATGCTGTACCACTACACCGATGCACTGGCCGAGATCGAGGCCGAGTGGACGTCGCCGTCCGTGCTGGTACTGCTTGAGAAGTACCTGTTCAGGCGCGATGGTGTCGGCGCCATCGAGCCGTTCGACATGGCGGCCTACGACGAGCTGCTGCTGTTGCTGGCCATTGCGCAGACCACGCCGGCCTCCGCACGCGGCGACGACGGGCCGCGCAAGCGCACCACGCCGCTGGCTCCCGATCGCATCGACGCGGTGGTGATGCCCGAGCCCTCGGCCCCGCCGCCCCGGCCTGCCGCGCCGCAAGACGACCTGCCGCTCGACTCGCTGGCGGCCAGCCTGGAGTTCGATTTCGACGAGTCGCTGCGCACGCCGCGCGCCGTGCAGACACCCGAGCCGCCTGCGGCCACGCGGCCCCCCATGGCACCGCCTGGCGTCGCTGTGGACACGCGGGGCGCGCCGCTGGACCTGGACCTGTCCGAGCCTCCCCACCTCACGCTCAGCGACCTGCCGCCCGTGCCGGTCACGCCGCCTCCGGCATCGGGCGGGGCGGTGGGCTTTGGCATGGACAACGACCTGATGGAACTGCGCCTGGAGCTGGAGCAAAAGGACAACAGCAACAAGGGCCGTCCCTGAGCCGCTGAGCCGCTGAGCGGGGGTTGCGGATGGGCGAGGGGCCGAGCGCTTGCCGGCCTTTCCGAGTTTGTTCCCATTCTTTCGGGTTCTGCCCACGCCCGTCTTGCGGTGCGGGGCAGCGCCGCCGTTCAGCGGGTCCGTGGTGGCTGCCGCTCTGGCAGGCGACGCGACCAAGGCTGGCGCGAGCCGCAGCCCGCAGGGCGCCGCGGGTTCAGGCGGTGGTGCCCACGACCCGCATGGCCCGCATCAGGGCGCCGGCTTCGGCCTCCGGGTCGGGCGCATTGACCAGCGCTCTCACCACCGCGATCGACCCCACGCCGGTCGCCAGGACCTCCGCGAACTGACCGGCGCCAATGCCGCCGATGGCCACCTGCGGGTAGTGGCGCAGCAGCCGCGCGTACACGCCCAGGCGGCCCACGCCCTGGGGCGCGGTGGCCATCTTCTTGAGCGTGGTGGGGAACACGGCGCCCATGGCGATGTAGCTCGGGCCCACGGCATCCGCGCGCACCATTTCGGCATAGCCATGGGTGCTCACGCCCAGGCGCAGGCCGGACGCGCGCAGGGCCTGCAGGTCGTCCGCGCTGAGCGCATCCAGGTCTTCCTGGCCCAGGTGGATGCCGTAGGCACCCGCGGCGATGGCCGCCTGCCAGTGGTCGTTGATGAACAGTAGCGCGGACGTGCCCAGCACGGCCTGCACGGCGGCCCGCACTTCGCGGTCGATGGCCGCGGCGTCGTCGGACTTGAAGCGCAACTGCACCGTCGGCACGCCCGCACGGGCCATGCGGCCCACCCAGTCGGCGTCGGGCAGCACGGCGTACAGACCCAGGTGCTGCGGGCAGGGGGCGAATGCCTGCGCGCGCGGCACGGGCTGCAGGCCGAAGTCCTCGGGCGCGTCGGGCCAGAGTTCGGGCTGCACGGCGCCGGTGCGCTCGGTGCGGGCCTGCCAGGCCTGCGCCACGCATTCGGCGTCGTGGGCGATGAAACCCAGCGTGCTGCAGGCCTGCAGTGCCGCCAGATAGGCCGGGTCCTGCCGGGTGGAGGCAGGCGCCGCCTGGGGCGCAAAGCCCGCAAAGGTGGCGGCGTGGTGCGCAACGATCTGTTGCGCCAGGGCTTTCGTATCAAGCATCTTGAGCATGGTGCCAAAAAGGGGTGCCCAGCACGGGCGTGCTGGGCTGGGCGGCATCCTGCGCCGACATGGCGCCGGCCCGGCGCGCGGTGCGCCCGGCGTTCACCGCGTCGGCAAACGCGCCAGCCATGGCGACCGGGTCTTGCGCCAGGGCGACGGCGGTGTTCAGCAGCACGCCGTCGTATCCCCATTCCATCACCTGGCAGGCGTGCGACGGCAGGCCCAGCCCGGCATCCACCAACATGGGCACGTTCAGCCGCTCGCGCAGCGTCTGCAGGGCATACGGGTTGACGGGGCCGCGCCCGGTGCCGATGGGCGCTGCCCAGGGCATGACGGCCTGGCAGCCCACGTCCACCAGGCGCTGGCACAGCACCAGGTCTTCGGTGCAGTAGGGCAGCACCTGAAAGCCTTCCTTGATGAGGTGTTCGGCCACGCCCACCAGGTTGAGCGTGTCGGGCTGCAGGGTGTAGTCGTCGCCGATCAGTTCGAGCTTGATCCACGGCGTGTCGAACACCTCGCGCGCCATCTGCGCGGTGGTGATGGCCTCTTGCGCGCTGTGGCAGCCCGCGGTGTTGGGCAGCACCGGCACGTTGAGCTTGCGCAGCAGCTCCCAGAAGCTGTTGCCGCTCTCGGCCGGGTTGCTGCCCTGGCGGCGCAGCGACGCGGTGACCATGGCCGGCTGCGCGCGCTGCACGGCGGCCTCCAGCACGGCGGGCGAGGGGTAGCGGGAGGTGCCCAGCAGCAGCCGGCTGGCGAACAGCTGGCCGTACAGCACCAGGGGGTCTTGGGGCGTCGGGGTGGTCATGTCTGTACTATGAATTTGATAGCTGTTAGCGCTTGCTGGATCAGCGGTAGGGGCCGATTTTGCTCGAATTTGAGGGTGGATCAGCCCCCTGTCACGGGCGAGATGACTTCCACCCGGTCGCCCGGCTGCAGCGTGTGGGCGGCATAGCGCGTGTTGGGCACGAAGGTGGTGTTCACCGCCACGGCGAACGGGGGCCGCGCGGCGATGGCGGCCACGGCGTCGGCCACGGTGGCGCCCTCGGGCAGGTCGTGCGGGGTCTGGTTGATGGAGATGTTCATGCGATGGCGCGGGCTGCTGAATCGGTGGCGCGGGCCGGGCCCTCGGGGGTGGGCTCCAGGTCCAGCGCCAGGTCAAAACGTTGCGAAAGCTGCGATTGTCCCGCGTTCAGCACCTCCAGCGTCACATCCAGCATGGCGGGCGCGATCATGAAGCCGTGGCGGTACAGGCCGTTGATCTCCAGCACGCCGGGGCGCGGCTGGCGGATGGCGGGCAGGTTGTCGGGCAGGGTGGGGCGGCACTGCGTGGCCAACTCCAGAATGCGGCCTTCGCCAAATCCCGGGTGCACGGCGTAGGCGGCAGACAGCAGCTCCAGCGTGGAGCGCACGCTGGCGGGAGACAGGTCGTCGGACTCGATCTCGGTGGCGCCGATGACGAACAGGTGGTCTTCCTTGGGCGCGATGTAGATGGGGTAGCGCGGGTGCACGAGCCGCGTGGGGCGCTGCAGCGTCACGTCGGGGGCGTGGATGCGCGCCACTTCGCCGCGCACGCCGCGCAGCGCGGCCCACTGGGGCCGGGCGCCCAGGCCGCGGCAGTCGAGCACCCAGTCGGGCTGGCCCGGCTGGCCGGGGGCAAAGGCCTCGGGCGAGCGGGGTGCGTGCCAGTGGGTGCGCACTGCCAGCCGCTGCATCTCCACCACCAGGGCGGCGAGCAGCTGGCGGTTGTCCAGCTGGCCTTCGCCGGGCAGGTACAGGCCCTGCGCAAACCGGTGGGCCAGCGTGGGCTCGGCCTGGGCCAGGCCGGTGGCATCGAGCTTTTGCAGGCTGGGCAGCTCCTGCACGGTGCGCTGGTTGGTCTCCAGCTGGCGGGTCAGGCGCTGGGCCTCGGCGGCATCCTGCCGGTGCCAGACGATGAGGGTGCCCGCCTGCTGAAAGAACACCGGCTCGGCCAGCGGCGCCAGCAGCTGCGGCCAGCGGGTGAGGGCGTGGTGCCCCATGCGCACCACGCCGGGCTCGGTGATGGCCGATTCGGCCAGGGGCGCCAGCATGGCCGCCGCCACGGTGGCGGCCGAGCCTTCGGCGGCCGGGCCGCCGGCGTCGTAGATGTCGACACGGTGCCCCTGGCGGGCCAGCTCCACGGCCAGAAGACGGCCCATGAGGCCTGCGCCCAGGATGGCAAAGGAAGAGGGTGACAGGGGCATAGGCGATTCGTGTGTCCGTGGGCTGCAGGCCAGGCGCGACGACAGTGCGAGCCGGGGTGCAAGGGACAAAACGGGGCTGTGCCGTTGGTGGAAACTCCCCACGCCAGCATGACCTGGATCGGGTAGCGGGGCGGGTGCATGCCGGTGGCGATGCGGGGCCCCAGGGTATTTCTCAGTCCCCTTGCCGGCCATGCATCCATGACCGGGCGGGCGGGACACCCCTGTTTCGTCCGGAAAAATCAATTACAGCACATCCCTCTGCCGCGCCTTTTTGATGTGGCGCATAGGCCATAATTTTTGCCATGACATCTTCGACTCAGGCGCCCCCCGCGGCGCGGCGTTACGCACGCGTGCTTTCCATTGCCGGCTCGGACAGCGGCGGCGGGGCGGGCATCCAGGCCGACCTCAAGACCTTCAGCGCCCTGGGCTGCTACGGCATGACGGCGATCACCGCCATCACCGCGCAAAACACCTGCGGCGTCACCGGCATCCACGGCATTCCGCCCGAGATGCTCAAGGCCCAGATCGACGCGGTGGTGCAGGACATCGGCGTGGATGCGGTCAAGATCGGCATGCTGCATTCGCCCGAGGTGGTGCGCGTGGTGGCCGATGCCATCCGCACCTACCAGCTGCCGCACGTGGTGCTGGACCCTGTCATGGTGGCCACCAGCGGCGACCGGCTGATCGCGCAGGAGACGGTGGCGGTGCTGGTCCAAGAGCTGTTCCCGCTGGCCGAGGTGATCACCCCCAACCTGGACGAGGCCGGCTGGCTGCTGGGCCGCACGATCGAGGGTGTGGATGCGTTGCAGGGCGCGGTGGATGGCCTGCTGGCGCTGGGCGCGCCCGCCGCGCTGCTCAAGGGCGGGCACTTGCCCGGCGACTGGGTGGTGGACCTGCTGGGCACGCGCGGCGGCGTGGCGCAGCGGCTCGAATCAGCGCGCATCGCCACGCACAACGGCCACGGCACGGGCTGCACGCTGTCGTCCGCCATTGCCGCGCACCTGGCGCTGGGCCTGCCGCTGCAGCAGGCGGTGGAGCGCGCCCGGAGCTACATCCTGGGCGCCATCGCCGCCGGTGCCGACGTGCACACGGGCCGTGGCCACGGGCCGCTGAACCACGGCTATGCGCCGGTGGCGCAGGTCGTGGTTTATTGATTCGGCGTTCTTCAACTTGAACCGTTCACGCTGAGCTTGCCGAAGCGCCGCGCAAGGCTTCGACAAGCTCAGCCCGAACGGTTTGTTCAAGTTAAATAAAAGATGCCGCAGCCATGGGGATGGTTCGGGACTGATGTATGGCTTTTAGGCTGCTACCGCTTGTCCATAAAGCGGTAGAAGCTATGAATTTGGTAGCAACGCCAGGGTGAAGGCGTTGCAGGCTTTGCCAGGGGTGCAGATCACGCAGCGCGCGGCCGCGTGGCCAGCGCCAGCACAAAGCTGAACGCCAGCGCCGGCAGTGCCGACCCGGCCCCGGGTACCACCTGCGGAGCCAGGTGGTACACCGCGATGCCCAGCACCCAGATGGCCACCGGCGCCGCATTCACGCGGCGTGCATTGGCCAGCAGTGCGGGCGCGTTGGCGCCGAATGCCAGGCGGCCCAGGATCACGCCGAACAGCGGCACGAACACCGAACTGAGCAGCAGCAGGAAGGGCTCCAGGCTGTGCATGGGCAGCACCAGCGCGAGGGCGGTGCACACGGCGGCCACGCCCAGGCCCCAGCGACGCACGCTCCAGCGCGGCAGCAGGCTGTGGGCCGACACCGCGCCCGAGTACGTGTCGCCGTAGGCGTTGTCCACCTCGTCGATGAGGATCAGCGACAGTGCGATCAGCCCGCCCTGGGCCAGCAGCAGCGCCTGCACCAGGTCCTTGCTGGGCAGCGTCAGCGCCACCAACACGCCCAGGGTGTAGCACCACATGTTGGCCAGCGCGTAGCCCAGCCAGGTGCCGCGCAGCGCAGCGCCACCGCTCTTGCCGTGGCGCGCGTAGTCGGCCACCAGCGGCAGCCACGAGATCGGCATTGCGATCACCAGGTCCAGCGCGGGCAGCACGCCCATGCCGCCTGCGCCCTTGCGCGTCCACAGCGCTTCAAAACCCTGGGCTTGCGCCAGCGACAAGAACTGCCACGACAGCCAGAGCAGCGACAGCACCACCAGCGGCAGCGCCACGCGGGCAATCACCTTGCGCACCAGCTGCACCATCGATCCGCTGATGAGCAGCATCACCACGCCGCCCCACAGCAGCGTGGCCAGCACGGGCCAGTGCGCGCCGGCCAGGGTGCCGGACTGCTGGCCGATGGCCACCGTGGCATCGCGCATGACCACCAGCTCGAACGTGCCCCAGCCCACCAGCTGCACGATGTTCAAGATGATCGGCAGGCTGGCGAACGTGCGGCCGTACACCGCATGCATCAGCCCGGCGCTGGCCAGGCCGCTGTCGCAGCCCAGCTTGGCCACCCAGCCCAGCAGGCCCGCGCCCACGATGGAGCCGCAGACGATGGCGATCAGCGCCTCTTGCGTGCCCAGCGCAGGCATCAGGTACGCGCCCACCTGCATGACCAGCAGGCCCACGCCCAGGCTGAACCAGAGCGAGGCGTGGTCGTGCCACTGGAAGACGCGGCGGTCGGGGGAGACGGGGGCCAGCGCTTCGTTGGTGGCAGCGGGCGCGGCGGTGTGGACAGGCATGGAGGGCTCCGTAGACAGACAGGCGTACAGAGCAGGGGCGGCCCGGGTGGCTGGCGCCCGGCAGCGCAAGGGGTGCAGGGCGTGGCGTCGTCGGACTTGGCTTCCCTGCGCGAGGATGATCTCACGCACACAGCCGTCAGGCGATCAGACGGCGGGTGTGCAACAGGTTCAAAGGGTGTGATCTCAGCCCCGCGCTCGGCGGGACACCCCTAGCATTGCCGCCCGAAGGCAGCGGCGCGATTGTGCCACGCGGAAACGGTCGGTTACGACCGGGGCGGCAAAGGGGGCGAGGCGTGGGCGCGGGTGAAGGAACTCCCCACGCACGCCCAGTCTTGGAACTCAGCAGCCCCGCGATGGCATCAGCCCTGGGCTTGCGCGCCCGCCAGCAGGGCCTGCAGTGCGGCACGCAGCACGCCCGTGCCTTCCTGTGCACTGAGCAAGCCCGCGCTCACGAAGGCGCCGTTGACCAGTACCGCCAGCTGGGCCGCCAACTGGTCAGGCCGGGGAGCGCCCAGCCGCTCTGCGATCTCATGCAGTCTTTGGCGCAGCGCCTGCATGTGCCGCTGCGATACCAGGCGCGCGGGGTGGTCCTGCTCGGCAAATTCGGCGGCCACGTTGATTTGCGGGCAGCCCCGGTAGTTCGACCGTGCCAGGCGCTCGCCGATCCAGCCCATGTGGGCGTTCAGCTCGCCCGCCGGGTCGTCGCCGAACTGCGCGGCCACTCCGTCCCACGTGGCCCAGAAGTCCACATCCTCCCGCTCCAGAAACGCCACGATGAGGTCGTCCTTGGTGGGGAAGTAGCGGTACAGGCTGGTCTTGGCGACCTCGGCCTCCAGCACCACCAGGTCCACCCCCACGGCGCGCACGCCGCGTTCATAGAACAGCCGGGAGGCCGTGTCCAGGATGCGGCTGCGCACATCGGCGCCGTCGCTGGCGGCGGCCTTGGCAGCGCGCCTGGGCGCTGGGCGGGTGGGAGCGGCCGTGGCGCTGGCGCTGGCGTCCACCGACGGGACACCCCGGACGGCAACGGGTTCAGAAGTTTTTGCAGTGGGCATGTTGACAATGATACAGACCTGTCTGTAATATTTTAAGAACAGACAGGTCTGTATCTTTTCAAGCCCAACCATCAAGGACTGCCATGAAATCCACCCAGCCATCCATCGCCGTATTCGGTGCCGCCGGCCACACCGGCCAGTTCGTGGTGCAAGAGGCGCTGCGGCGCGGCCTGGCCGTTGTCGCCGTGGGCCGGGACGCACGCAAGCTGGCCGACACGATGCCGCCGGGCGTGGCCTGCCGTACCGCCGACCTGGCCGATCCGTCCAGCCTGGACCCGGCGTTTGCCGGCTGCGCCGTCGTCATCAACTGCGCCGGGCCGTTCATGGACACCGCCGTGCCGGTGGGGCAGGCCGCCCTGCGGGCAGGGTGCCACTACCTGGACGTGACAGCCGAGCAGGCCAGCACCCTGGCCACCCTGGACGGTCTGGATGCTCCGGCCCGCGCGGCGGGCCGCGTGGTGGTGCCAGCCGCTGCCTTCTACGGCGGGCTGGCCGACCTGCTGGCCAGCACGCTCGCCGCACCGGGCCCTATCGACATGATCACCGTGGCGGTCGCGCTCGACCACTGGTGGCCCACGGCGGGCACGCGCCGCACCGGCGAGCGCAACACCGCGCCCCGGCTGGTGGTCCGGCAGGGCCGACTTGCGCCCTTGGTGCCGTCCGCCGACGTGCCGGACTGGACCTTTGCCGAGCCGCTGGGCCGCCAGGCCATGGTCGAGATTCCGTTCAGCGAAGTCATCACCCTGGCCCACCACCTGCCGGTGGGCGAGATCCGTTCGCTGCTCAACCGCTCTGCGCTGCAGGACATCCGCGATGCGGCCACCCCGCCACCCACGGCCACGGACGGCACGGGGCGCTCAGCCCAGCGGTTCGAGCTGGCCGTACACGTGGTGCAGGGCGGCTCCAGACGCATGGCGGGGGTGCGCGGCCAGGACATCTATGCGGTGACGGCACCCATCGTGGTGGAGGTGGCGCAGCGTCTGCTCGGCCCTGCGTACCCGCACCGCGGCGCGCTGGCCCTGGCGCAGGCCGTCGATCCGGTGGACCTGCTGCAGTCGCTCCACGCGGCGGGTGCGCTGAAGTGGTTTGGAGATGGTGCGCCGACCTGACCGGCGATAACGCGACAACCGCAATAACGGCGTTCAAGGCGTTGCGCCGTGATAGCTGCCGTGATGGCTGTTCAAGCTCCCGGGGGCCTCACGGGGATCGCGTAGTGCATCACCGACTGCTCGGATGTCGGGTGGTACTGCGCATCGTAGATCTCCAGGTCCGGCCCCAGGGAATGGGCCTGGCCGGACGACATCATCCAGCTGCCATAGATGTAGTTGACCGTGGCATCGACATTTTGCGCGGGGCCGCGGTGGGTGAACCGCGCATAGGTCGCTGCTGGAAGCTCCAGCGCAGCCATGCCCGGCGGCACATCGCCGGGGCCCTGGACCTCAATGCAGGCCAGGTAGCGCAACTGCTCGCTGTCGGGCGAGGCCGGTGCCACCACGCCGTAGCAGACGCCTGGTATCGCGTTGGTAATTTCTTTCAGCCGCGGAACGAACTGTCCCCAGAGGGGTGGCAGCTTCTGGCCCAGGTTGTTCTTTTCGGAGTCGATGCCGTAGTAGTCGGTGGGCAGGCCCACCATGCGCATGGCGGGGCGCGCTTCGATCTGGGGTGCCAGCGAGACGTTGTGGCGCAGGTGCGCCAGGTAGCCCTCGTCCAGCCGGATCTTGCGCACGAAGAGCGATCGGTTGCCCATGCGGCGGTATTGCGACGGGGTCAGCCGAAAGCAGTCCTTGAACGCGCGGGTGAAGCTCTCCTGCGTCTCAAAGCCGGCGGCCAGTGCGATGTCCAGCACGCTCAGGCGGGTGCCGGCCAGTTGCTCCAGCGCCTGGGCAAACCGGCGCGAGCGGATGTAGGTCTTCAAGGTCTCGTGGGTCAGCGCCTTGAAGATGCGCTGGAAGTGCCACTGGCTCAGGCCCGCGGCCCGTGCCACGTCGGCCAGCTCGATGTCGGATTCGAGGTGGGCCTCGATGAAGTCGATGCCCTCCTGGAGTTGTCGCAGATGCAGCACGGGAGTCGGGCCTGTGGTTCAAGGGGTTTCGAAGAAACCGGTCATGGCCACCAGCCGGTTGTCGCCGTTGTAGCGGCCGTAGCTCACGCCCTCGCCGATCACCTGGCCGTTGCCGTCCAGCATGTTCCACTTGGCGATGCTTTGTTGGTGGTGGCTGGCGAAGTAGTGCGTCACGAAATGGCCGCCGGGCACCTGGCGGTGAAAATCGTCCATGTAGGCCGTCAGTTGCCCCCAGCCCTGCGTGGCGGCCAGTGGGTCGTCGTAGGTGCAGGCGGGGTCGAGTGACTGCGCAAATAGGGCATCGCGCTCGGTGGGCGAGTCGGTTTTCCACGACGCGGTGTAGGTGTCCCAGATGGATTGAAGTGGCTGGCTCATGGTGCGGTACTCCTGTTGGTGGATTGGAGACGCCATCGTGCCGAGCACCTATCCGTCATTTGGACATTTTGTGCTTTTTTCTTCGCTTGCCACAGGCCCGTTGCATCGTGCCAATGATGGCGGGCATGGGCCGCAGGCTATGCGCTGGCGGGCGGCGCTACGGCCACGCCCAGCAGCTGGTGCAGCCGGGGGCTGGTGGTGGTGTACTGCAGCGCCACCTTGTCGCCCTTGAGCGCCTCGGCCGCGCCGAAAGCAGCCAACGTGGCTTCATGAAAGCCGCACAGGATCAGCTTGCGCTTGCCGGGGTACGTATTGATGTCGCCCACCGCGTAGATGCCCGGCACGCTGGTGCGGAACGCCTCGGTGTCCACCACCAGCTGCTTGCGGTCCATGGCCAAGCCCCAGTCGGCGATCGGCCCCAGGCGCGGCGAGATGCCCAGCACCGGCACCAGCAGGTCCAGCGCCAGCGCGCGGGTACTGCCATCGGCATCCACCAGCTGCAGTGCGGCCAGCCGGTCGCCCGCAGTCTCGATGCCCGTGATCTGTGCGGCCTCGACATGGATGCGGCCTGCATCCCGCAACTGCTGCAGGCGCTGCAGCAGGGCGTCAGGCGCCTGGAACACATCGCGGCGGTGCAGCAGGCTCACGCGGGCGGCCAGGCCGGCTTCGGCCAGCTCCACCGCACGCGCCACGGCGGGCTCGTCGCCCCCGTGCACCACCACATGCTGCCCGGCCAGCGCGGTGTCGGCAGGCAGGCTTTGGTAATGCACCTGCGTGCCCACATATTGCTCGATGCCGTCCACCTTGAGCGCGCGCGGCACAAAAGCGCCCACGCCCGCCGCGATGAAAACGCTGCGGGCCAGCAACTGCGCACCCTGCGATGTCTCGACCAGCAGGCGTCCGTCGTCCTGTAGAGACAGCGCAGCGACCAGCGTGTTCAGGTGCCAGTGGGTCTGGAAGGGCTCGATCTGCCGCAGCAGCAGCGCCGCCAGCTCGCGCCCGGTGCACACCGGAATGCCCGGAATGTCATAGATGGGCTTGTCGCCATACAGCTCCACGCACTGGCCGCCCGCATGGGGCAGGGCGTCGATCAGGTGGGCGGTGATGCCCTGCAGGCCCAGCTGGAAGACCTGGAACAGGCCCACCGGGCCGGCGCCGATGACGACGGCGTCGGTTTCTTGAATCATGGTCGGCACGGCAGGGTGGCAGCGTCAGGCGCCACGCCGAGTTGGATCGACACAAACCGTTCACGCTGAGCTTGTCGAAGCGCGGCGCAAGGCTTCGACAAGCTCAGCCCGAACGGTTGGGGGTGAAGGGTCACTTGACCAATTCGTTGACCTTGCCAGGCTTGCCATTCCATTCGTCGGCGTCGGGCAGGGCGGGCTTGCGCTTGGTGATGCTCTTCCAGCCGTCGGCAAAGGCCAGGTCGGCGTTGATCTTGATGAAGGCGATCTGGTCTGCGGGCAGGTCTTCTTCGGCAAAGATGGCGTTGGCCGGGCACTCGGGGATGCACACGGCGCAGTCGATGCACTCATCGGGATCGATGACGAGCATGTTCGGGCCTTCGCGGAAGCAGTCCACAGGGCACACGTCCACACAATCGGTGTACTTGCACTTGATGCAGTTTTCGGAGACGACGTGGGTCATGACAGTGTTGTGTGGGTCGGTGAAAACCCTCGATTTTAAAAGCTTTCACCGACCTTTGGTTACAGGGCCCCTCTCTTGGGAGGGATGTCTTGAGAATTTGCCTTCAAACGCCTGACGCCGGTGGTTCGCCTTGCCGTGCCAAAGCACTGTCTGCGGCTCCCGCCTGGTCATGCGATGGAGGGCCAACCCGTCTCTGGCCTGATGTGGATCAGTTCACCAGCACGGCGCCGGCCGTCTTGTGGCTGGCGGTGTCCACCAGGATCAGGGAACCGAGCACGCGTGCCATGCCGAACGCAGCCGCCGGGATGGCCTCTTGCAGCAACAAATCCACATGGCCGATGGCGTTGGGGTCGAGCTGCGTGGCGGCTTCTTCGGCCAGCGTGTTGATGTTGAGCTTGTGCACCACGGCTTTCACCTTGGCCTTGACCCAGCGGTGGCCGTGCAGCGCCCAGTACACGCGGCCGGCGACCAGGGGTTCGTCGTCCATCCACGCCACGGTGGTGCGCAGTTCGCGGCTGGCGGGCCAGGCGGGCGTGGCGGCGGGGGTGTCGCCGAAGTCGTCGTCGGCGGGCGCAGCGGCAGCCGCCGTGGGCGCGGCCAGGATCCAGTCGCCGCGCGAGACGTCCACCTCGCGGTCCAGGATGATGCCGGCGCTGGTGCCTGCGGGCACATCGGCAGGGCGGCGGGCATGGTCCAGCACCTGGGCCACGGTGGCGAGCTGACCACTGGGGAAGATCTGCACGGCGGTGCCGGGCGCAACGCGGCCCGACGCCACACGGCCCCAGAACACGCGGCGGCCCTGGGATGTGTCCGACGACGAGGACGAGGTTTTCTCGACCCACTGCACCGGGAAGGCCAGGGGCAGGCCGGTGTCGGCGGGCGTGTTGGGCAGCTCTTCGAGCACCTGCAGCAGCGTAGGGCCGTTGTAGCCGCACCAGCCGGGGTGGGCGTCCACCACGTTCCAGCCCTTGAGGGCCGACACGGGGACCGTCGCACGCACGGCGATGCCGGCGGCCTGGGCGAACGCTGCCAGCGCGCCCTGGATGTGCTTCCAGGCCAGGGCGGGGTCTTCCACCGCGTCGAGCTTGTTCACGGCGAACACCAGCGAATGCACGCGCAGCAGGTGGGCCAGCAGGCTGTGGCGGCGGGTCTGCGGCAGCAGGGCCAGGCCGGCGTTCTTCCAGTCGAGCTTGGTGGCATCGACCAGCACCACGGCCGCGTCGGCGCTGCTGGCGGCCGTGACCATGTTGCGGGTGTACTGCTCGTGGCCGGGTGCGTCGCCGATGATGAACTTGCGCTCTTCGGTGGCGAAGTAGCGGTACGCCACGTCGATGGTGATGCCCTGCTCGCGCTCGGCCGAGAGGCCGTCGGTCAGCAGGGCCAGGTCGGTCTCGCCCTGGCGCTGCACACCGGCCAGGTGGTCCTGCAGCACGGCCTTGCTGTCCACCAGCAGGCGGCCGATCAGCGTGCTCTTGCCGTCGTCCACCGACCCGCAGGTGATGAACTTCAGGGCGGAAGCATGGTTGTTTGGGGCTGTACCGCTTGCCTGCAAAGCGCTGCTAGCTATCGAATTCATAGTGGTCATCAGAGTACCCGTCTCAAAAATAGCCGTCTTTTTTGCGCTTCTCCATCGAAGCGTCGCTCGTCTTGTCGTCCATGCGCGTGGCGCCACGCTCGCTGACGTCGGCGGCCAGGGTCTCGATCACGATGTCGGCCGCGGTGGCGGCGGTGCTCTCCACCGGTGCGGTGCAGGTGATGTCGCCCACGGTGCGAAAGCGCACGTCGCGCGTCTCCACCACGTCGCCGTCGCGCGGCGGGGTCAGCTCGGTCACCGGCATCAGGAGGCCCTTGCGGTCCACCACCTGGCGCTTGTGGGTGTAGTAGATGCTGGGCAGCGCAATGCTTTCGCGGTCGATGTACTGCCAGACATCGAGCTCGGTCCAGTTGCTGATCGGGAACACGCGAAAGTGCTCATTGGGCTGCAGGCGGGTGTTGAACAGGGTCCACAGCTCGGGCCGCTGGGCCTTGGGCTGCCATTGGCCGAAGCTGTCGCGGTGCGAGAAGATGCGCTCCTTGGCACGGGCCTTTTCCTCGTCGCGGCGCGCACCGCCGATCAGCGCGTCGAAGCGGAATTCCTCGATGGCTTCGAGCAGCGTGACCGACTGGTGCACGTTGCGGCTCTCGCCGGGGTGCGACAGGCGCACGGTGCCGCGCGCCATCGAGTCTTCGACGCTGCGCACGATGAGTTCGGCACCGAGCTCTTTGGCACGGAAGTCGCGGAAGTCCGTCACCTCGGGGAAGTTGTGGCCCGTGTCGATCATGAGCAGCGGGTACGGAATGCCGCCGCCGCTCGCCTTGGTGCCAAAAGCTTTCTCGGCGCACTTGAGCATCACCAGCGAGTCCTTGCCGCCCGAGAACAGCAGGGTGGGGCGCTCGAAGGCGGCGGCGACTTCACGCAGGATGAAGATGGTTTCTTCTTCCAGCGCGTCCAGGTGCGAGTTGTTCAGGTGGTAGCTCATGTCGTTGTTCTGCAGCAGCTGCGCGGCATCGGTGCGGGCATTCATGGTGGGTTGCTTTCGGTCGTCGATTCAATGTCCGTGGCGTGCGCAACTGGCACGCCCGAGGCCAGTGCACCTGTGGAACCGGCTTTGCCGGGCCACCGGGTGCGTCCCCCTCCCGCGAAGCGAGACAGGGGGAAGACGCGAAGCGGCTCAGGGGGTGTCATTTCAGTGCGCTATGTGAAGGCCGCACTCACGGTTGTCTTCGCCTTTGGTCGGATCCACATAGTCAAAGTTGTTGGGCAGGCCGTGCTTGACGCAGTACTCGTGCAACTCTTTGGAGGACCAGTGCAGCAGCGGCGCCACCTTGATCAGGCCGTCGGGGTTGATGCTGACCGGGTCCATCTGTGCGCGCACGGCGGTGTCGGTGGCGCGCAGCGCGGTGAACCAGACGTTGGGTGCGGTTTCGCGCAGGGCGCGGGCAAAGGGTTCGAGCTTCACTTCTTCGGTGAACGCAGCGTGGCGTGGGTCGTCCAGCGCAGGCGTCGGTCCGTCCACGGCCTCACGGTGCGCGCGCGAGCGCAGCGGCAGGTAGATCTTGAGGTTCAGGCCCAGCTGCTTCGTCACCTCGTCGGCAAAGCGGTAGGTGGCTTCGGTGTTGTAGCCGTTGTCCATCCAGACCACCGGCACGTCCGGGTTCACCGCGGACACCATGTGCAGGATCACCGCCTCGAACGGGCGGAAGTTGGTGGTGACGATGGGGCTCTGGCCCAGGCCCAGGGCCCAGGCGACGAGGCCTTCGGCGTTGCGGCCCAGGTCGGCATTGACGCGTGCGAGATCGAATTGGCTCATGGTGGAGTGCTGGTGGGTGTGCGTAGCAGCGCTGCGGGCCTGGCTCAGGCGGCAGCCTTGTCGGCAAAGATGGGTTGCGGGTGCACCGCGTCGCCCTGGTAGAAGCCGGGGAACATCTCGAACTGGCGCTGTGCGTCGGCCGGGTCCACGCCATCGCGCAGCACGGCCGACGAAAAGCCCGTGCGCTGCATCTGCACCAGCTGGTCGATCAGCACGTCGCCCGTGGCGCGGATGTCGCCTTTGAAGCCGCGGCGGCGGCGCAGCAAGAAGGCCTGGCTGAACGCGCGGCCATCGGTGAAGTTGGGGAAATGCAGGTCCACGCGCTCGACGCCGTCGAGCGGCAGCGCCAGTGCGTCGGCATCGTTGGCCAGCGCCACGGCGCGGGCATCGCCCTCTGCGGGCGGCTGGTGGTCTTGGGAGGCAAGAATTTTCATGGGTCTCATCAGGGCTTGGCGGCTGGCGATCAGGCGGTGGCCAGCTCTTGCTTGGCGGGGTGGCGAGCGGTCTTGGCGGCTTCCTTGAAGGGGTCGAGGCCGGTGCGGCGCACGGTGTTCTGGAAGGTCTCGCCGCTTTCGCGCAGGCTGCGGTAGGTGGTCAGCACGGCTTCGATCACGTCCGGCACCTCGGCGGCCGAGAACGACGGGCCGATCACCTTGCCGGCCACGGCGGCGCCCGACAGGTCCGAGCCGTCCGAGCCGCCGAGCGTGACCTGGTACCACTCCTTGCCGTCCTTGTCGACGCCCAGGATGCCGATGTGGCCGCTGTGGTGGTGGCCGCAGCTGTTGATGCAGCCGCTGATGTGCAGGTCGATCTCGCCGATGTCGTCGAGCTCGTCCAGGTCCTGGTAGCGTTGGGTGATGGCCTCTGCGATGGGCAGCGAGCGGGCGTTGGCCAGCGCGCAGAAGTCGCCGCCGGGGCAGGCGATCATGTCGGTGAGCAGCTGCACGTTGGCGCTGGCCAGGCCCAGGGCCTTGGCCTCTTGCCACAGGTCGAACAGGCGGCTGGCATGCACCCAGGGCAGCACCACGTTCTGGTCGTGCGTCACGCGGGCTTCGCCGGCGGAGTACTTGTCCACCAGGTCGGCCACGGCGATCAGCTGTTCGCTGGTCGCGTCGCCGGGCGACTGGCCGGGGCGCTTGAACGATAGCGTCACGGCGCGCAGCTGCGGGTTCTGGTGCGCGTGCACGTTGCGCTGCAGCCAGCGGCCGAAGGCCACGTGCTCGGCCGCCTGGGCCGTGAGCGATGCCTGCAGCGCCGCGGGGTCCACGTCGGCGATGTCGGCCAGTTGGGGTGCCACGAAGCACGCCGCCACGCGGTCGAATTCGGCCTGCGGCACGGTGTGCGGGCCGCCGTCGATCTCCACGATCTGGCGGTACTCTTCTTCCACATCGTCGATGTACTGCTGGCCTTCGGACTTGACCAGGATCTTGATGCGGGCCTTGTACTTGTTGTCGCGGCGGCCGTGCTCGTTGTACACGCGCACGATGGCCTCGATGTAATTCATGATCTGGTTCCAGGGCAGGAACTCGCGGATCACCGTGCCGATCACCGGCGTGCGGCCCATGCCGCCGCCCACGAAGACCTTGAAGCCGATCTCGCCCGCATCGTTCTTGATGAGGTGCAGGCCCACGTCGTGCCAGCCGGTGGCGGCGCGGTCGTCCTTGGCGCCGCTGATGGCGATCTTGAACTTGCGCGGCAGGAACGCGAACTCGGGGTGCAGCGTGGTCCACTGGCGGATGATTTCCGCGTAGGGGCGCGGGTCCACGATCTCGTCCACGGCCACGCCGGCCAGCGCGTCGGTGGTGGTGTTGCGGATGCAGTTGCCGCTGGTCTGGATGCCGTGCATGTCCACGGTGGCCAGCAGGTCCATCACGTCAGCGCTCTTGGACAGCGGGATCCAGTTGAACTGCACGTTGGTGCGCGTGGTGAAGTGGGCGCAGTTCTTGGGCAGGAAGGTGGTGCCCAGCAGGCCCTGGCCTTCCATGGCGGCCTTGAACACGGCCGCTTCGGGCTCGTCGTACTCGCGGGCGATGGTGGCCAGCACGCGCAGCTGGCGGCTGGCGATCTCGCCGTAGGGCACGGCCACGCGCAGCATGGGGGCGTAGCGCTGCACGTACCAGCCGTTTTGCAGGCGCAGGGGGCGGAAGTCGTCCTCAGCCAGTTTGCCGGCCTGCCAGCGGTTGAGCTGGTCGCGGAACTGGTGCGCGCGCTGCTCTACGAACTTTTTGTCGAAAGGGGTGTATTGATACATCGTGGACCCATCAGATCATTATTAATTTGGCGCCCGCCCAGGCCAGCAGGAGGGACAGCGCGGAGCGGATCAGGCGTTCAGGTGTGCGGGTGACCAGGCGCGAGCCCAGCCAGATGCCCGGCAACGAGCCAGCCAGCAATTGTGCAAGCAAAGGCCAGTCCACCGAGCCCAGCGTGGCATGGCCCAGGCCTGCCACCAGGGTCAATGGCACCGCGTAGGCGATGTCGGCACCGATCACGCGTGGCAGGGGCAGCAGCGGGTAGACCAGCAGCAGCACCGTGACGCCGATGGCGCCTGCGCCCACTGACGTGAAGGTGACCATGGTGCCGATCACGGCGCCCAGCAGCACGGGCAGGGCCCAGTGGCGGGGGCGCGTGGCATGCTCGGCACCGGCCACGCGCTTGGCATGGTCGGCCGCCTGGCGTTCGCGCGAGAAGGCCACCACCTTGTACAGCGTGGCCGCCGCCGTCAGCAGCAGCGCAAAGCCCAGTGTCGTGGTCATGATGCGCTGCGCCGTGCCGCTGGCGGGACCCAGGATCTGCAGCGCCCACAACGACAGCAGCGCGGCCGGGATGCTGCCCGCGCACAACTGGCCCACCACGCGCCAGGGCACCAGGCGCTGGCGCGCCATGCTGACCGTGCCGCCCATCTTGGTGAAGGCCGCGAACAACAGATCGGTGCCGATGGCCAGGTGCGGCTTCACGCCGAAGAAAAAGATCAGCACAGGCGTCATCAGCGAGCCACCGCCCACACCGGTCAGGCCGACGATCAGCCCCACCGCAAAGCCCGCAAAAACAAACGCCAATTCATGCATGGCAGCGAATGTAGAGGCCTCGCTTATGAAAACAAACTATTGTTTTTGACTTCCAGTATGTCTTTTTTCATATAAGCAAGGATTGATGCGGGATGTGGCGGGGTTGCCGTGCCCAGCCCTGCAGGGGCTGTCGTCCCGTCAAAGCCGCTCGCTGCCCAGGGCCCTGGCCAGTCTGGCGTCCAGCGGCAGGGGCTCGCCCTGCAGCCTGGCGGCCAGCAGTTCTGCGCACAGCAGCGCCAGCGTGAGGCCGCGGGCCCCCATGGCAGTGCAGGCCCAGATGCCGGGCAGGGTGGCAGGGTCGACCGGGCCGACGATGGGCAGGCGGTCGGCGGCCGTGCAGCGGACGGCGGCCCAGGACTGGACCGCAGCGGCAGGTGGCGTCGGGCTGGCGGCTGCGCCGGGGCCTCCACCCACGGGCACCACCGTGGCGAACGCAGGCTGTAGCTGCTGCGCCACAGCCGGGAGCAGCGTCTGCAGCTTGGCCCAGTTGGTGGCGTGCGCGGCCTGCTGGTCGGCGGGCGAAGGGGGCAGGGCGCTCACATCGCGCTCGAAGGTGGAGCCCATGACCCAGGCTGTGGCAGGGGGGGCGCCCTCGGCGTGGGTGTCATCGTTGCCATCGCTTGGGGGAAACCGGGGCACCAGGTTGCCGTGGCCGTTGACCGGAAACGGCACGCGCGGGGCCTCTGCCGCGGTTGACGCAGCCCCCCAGGACACCTGGCCGCGCACCGGCTGCAACTGCCAGTGCGCCGGCAGCAGTGGCAAGCTGCCGGCCCCTGCCGCGATGACGACGACGGGTGCTTGTGCCAGCACATGGCCCTGTTCGTCCAGGGCCTGCCAGTGGCCGGCAGCGCCCGGCGGGGTCGTCTGGGCCGCTGTGTCAGGGGCGGCGTCTGCGTGCTCAGGCGTTGGGGCGTCCGCGGGCGCGGGGTCCACGCGCCGCCATTGCGCCACCTTGCACCGACCCTGCCACTCGATGCCCGGTTGCGCCATCAGCGCGGCCACCAGGCGGGGTGGCCGCACCCAGCCGCCCTGGTGGTGCCAGCATGCGGTGGTGGACAACGGCAGGCCGGCGGCCTGCAGGGCGTCGGCGCTGGCGGCCTCGCTCCAGTCCGCGCCGGCTCCGTCGGCCCAGCCGGCGCCCAGGCCCGGCGTGCCGTCGGTGCGGTGCTCCAGTACGCCGCTGGGGGCCCACTCCGCCCCTTCGCGCAGCAGCCAGGCGGCCTGTTGCAGCGTGGTGCGCACCCCGCTGCGCGACAGGCGCGACAGCACGCTGTCGTCCGGCGACACATGGGGCGCGAACACGCCTGCGGGCAGGCCGGATGCGCCCGCCGCGGGGGCGTCGGCCTGGTCCAGCACCTGCACTTGCCAACCGCGCCGCGCCAGGCTGGCGGCCGTGGCTGCACCGGCCAGTCCGCCGCCGACGACGATGCAGCGGCCGGGTGGCCGCGGGGCGGTCCCGGCGGCATCCTGGCGCCCATCCTTGCGGGATGTGCGGGGCTCCCAGCGCGGGTCGTACACCGCATGCAGGTTGTCGCGCTTGGGCGGCACGCCCGGCACGCGGCTCACGTCGAAGCCGCACTGCGCCAGCGCGTCGCGCACGGCCCGCGCAATGGTCCAGGTGGCCAGGCGGGTGCCGCGGCGGCAGCAGCGTGCCACGGCTTTGAGGGTGTGCAGGTCCCAGATTTCGGGGTTGCGCTGGGGGCTGAAGCCGTCCAGGTAGACCGCGTCCACCGTCAGGCTCTGCGCGCGCAGCATGGCCTGCGTGTCGCCCACAAACAGGGTGAGCAGCACACGGCCTTCGTCGAACCGCAGACGGTGCACGCCCGGCAGCAGGCCCCACCATTGGCGGTGCAGTTCCTCGGCCAGCGGCGCCAGGTCGGGGTGGGCCGTGGTGGCGCGCAGCAGGTCGGCCGCGCTCACGGGCCAGGCCTCGGTCGACACGAAGTGCAGCAGGGTGGGGCGCGCGGGGTCGGCCCGCCAGGCAGCCCAGGTCACCAGGAAGTTCAGCCCGAAGCCGAACCCGGTTTCCAGAATGCGCCATTGCGGCTGCCCCGCCCACGCCGCGGGCAGGCCGCAGCCGTGCAGGAAAACGTGGCGGGCCTGGTCCAGGCCGCCTTTTTCACTGTGGTAGCGGTCGCCGAAGCGGGGGCTGTAGGGGGTGCCGTCCGGCAGCCAGTCCACTGGTTCGGACATGAGGCTTGGACGTGTGTGCTGACTGATTGTTGCGACGGGTGCGAAAAGGTGCGCGGTTCGCTGCTTACTCGCTGGGGGGCACGTAGCCGGCCGCAGCATCTGCGCCACCGCCAAAGAAGTGATTCTCCATCTGCCGCGCCAGGTACTGGCGGGCGCGGGCGTCGGCCAGGTTCAGGCGGTTTTCATTGACCAGCATGGTCTGGTGCTTGAGCCAGCCGGCCCACGCTTCCTTGCTCACGCTTTCCCAGATGCGCTTGCCCAGCTCGCCGGGGTAGGGCGGAAAGTCGAGGCCCTCGGCTTCCTTGTTGAGCTTGATGCATTGGACGGTGCGTGCCATGGGGTTTCCTTGTGTATGAATGTGGGGTGAGCCGCGTCCTGGAGGTGGTGCGGCTCAGATGATTTGGATATAAAGAACTGAAATCTCAGTAGTTCCAGTTTTGTAGAGGGGCTTTCAGAATGCGCTTCATCGGTGAATTGCACCGTTCAGCATTCCAAAAAAGAGGCCTCCCAATGAACTTTCGCCGCGACTTTATCAAGTTTCCCTTCGCCGCCGCCCTGGTGGGCAGCTTGGCCCTGACGGCATTGCCGTGCTTTGCGCAGTCCGTGACGCTGCTCAACGTGTCGTACGACCCCACCCGCGAGCTGTATGTCGACTTCAACCAGGCGTTCGCCAAGCACTGGAAAGCCAAGACCGGCCAGGACGTGACCGTCAAGCAAAGCCACGGCGGCTCGGGCAAGCAGGCGCGCTCCATCATCGACGGGCTGGAGGCCGACGTGGCCACCCTGGCGCTGGCCGGCGACACCGACGCGCTGCACACCAACGGCGGCTGGATCCCCAAGGACTGGCAAAAACGCCTGCCCCACAACAGCTCGCCCTACACCTCCACCATCGTGCTGGTGGTGCGCCAGGGCAACCCCAAGGGCATCAAGGACTGGGACGACCTCGTCAAGCCCGGCATCAGCGTGATCACGCCCAACCCCAAGACCTCGGGCGGCGCCCGCTGGAACTACCTGGCCGCGTGGGAATTCGCCAAGCGCAAGTACGGCGGCGACGCCAAGGCCAAGGACTTCGTGGCCAAGCTGTACGGCAACGTGCCAGTGCTGGACACCGGCGCACGCGGCTCCACCATCACGTTTGCCCAGCGCAACCAGGGCGACGTGCTGATCGCCTGGGAGAACGAGGCCTACCTGCTGGAAAAGGAATTCGGCACCAAGTTCGACGTGATCGCCCCCTCGATCTCCATCCTGGCCGAGCCCGCCGTGACGGTGGTGGACAAGAACGTGGACAAGAAGGGCACGCGCGCCGTGGCCGAGGCCTACCTGCAGTACCTGTACACCGAAGAAGGCCAGGACATCGCCGGCAAGCACTTCTACCGCCCGGCCGTGTCCGACAAGGCCAAGGCCAAGTACGCCAAGCAGTTCCCCAAGCTGAACCTGTTCACCATCAACGACGCGTTCGGTGGCTGGGACAAGGCGGCCAAGGAGCACTTTGCCGACAACGCCAGCTTCGACCAGATCTACACCAAGAAGTAAGTTCACCCCGAAGCGGCCCTGCGGCCGCCTCCCCTCAAGGGGCGCCACCCGTGGCCCGGCGAAGCCGGATCCACGGTGGCGCTGGCCAAGTCACGCCCTCAGGAAACACATTTCATGTCCGCTCTTCTCATCGCCGGCAGCCCCTCCGAGCGTTCACGCTCCGCCGCTCTGCTGGACGCTGTCGCCCAGCGCCTGACGGTGCGCGGTGCGCTGGTGGACCGTATCCACATCCGCGACCTGTCGCCCCAGGCCCTGCTGCTGGCTGACTTCGGCCATCCCACTGTCGTGGGTGCCGTGGACCAGGTCGCCCAGGCCAGCGTGCTGGTGGTGGCCACGCCGGTCTACAAGGCCGCGTACAGCGGCGTGCTCAAGGTCTTTCTGGACCTGCTGCCACAGACGGCGCTCAAGGGCAAGATCGTGCTGCCCCTGGCCACCGGCGGCAGTCCGCACCACATGCTGGCGCTGGACTATGCGCTGCGCCCCGTGCTGCAGTCGCTGGGTGCCAAGAGCATCCTGCCCGGCATCTACGCCACCGACGCTCAGGTCACGCTGACGCCCGAAGGCGCCTACCACGTGAACGAAGACATCGCCACACGGCTGGACGACGCCGTGAACGTGCTCGTCACGGAAACCCTGCGCCCCTCGCCCGCCCAGGCCACGCGGTTTGCGCCGGTGCATTTCTCGCAGGTGCGATGTAGCGTCTGACGGGCGCCGCCCGCCCTGCGCGCACCCCACCGTGGGGGTGTTGCGGCGCGGCCGGGCTCCCGCATTTCTCGTTCCCCCTTTTTTTACAGACCCGCTGCCCCGAGCGGTGGGCTGGGCGGAGCACTGCCCGGGTTCAGACAGACGCCACCTTTTTCCATGATTCAAAGGACATTCACCATGAGCACACTGACACGCGACGGCGCAGCCAGTTCAGACCGCGCGCAACATGCCCCGCGCGCCGGCGGCCTGGCCGCCCTGCGCAACATGTTCATCGGCTTCGTGGTCTTCACGGCCTTCGTGCTGATCGCCGCCTTCCTGCTGGCACAGCCGGTGCAGGCCCAGACCAAGGGCGAGTTGCGCATCGGCTACCAGAAAGCCGCCAGCCTGTTCGTGCTGCAAAAGGCCACGGGCACGCTGGAAAAGAAGCTTGCGCCCCTGGGATTCGGCGTGAAGTGGGTCGAGTTCCCGGCGGGCCCTCAACTGCTGGAAGGCCTGAACGTGGGCGCCGTGGATGTGGGCTATGTGGGCGAGGCACCGCCCATCTTCGGCCAGGCCGCCGGTGCCAAGTTCGTCTACTTCGGCCACGACCCCGCCGCACCGCGCGCCGAGGCCATCCTGGTCGCCAAGGACTCGCCCATCAAGTCGGTGGCCGACCTCAAGGGCAAGAAGGTCGCGCTCAACAAGGGCAGCAACGTGCACTACCTGCTGGTCAAGCAGCTGGAGAAGAACGGCCTCAAGCTGTCCGACATCACGCCTGTGTACCTCGCCCCGGCCGACGGCCGTGCCGCGTTCGAAAGCAAGAACGTGGATGCCTGGGTGATCTGGGACCCGTTCCAGGCCGCGGCTGAAAAAGCCACCGGCGCCCGCGTGCTGGCCGACGGCACGGGCGGTGTGGTCAACAACTACCAGTACTACCTGGGCGCGCGCGACTTCGTCACCAAGAACCCCAAGGTCATCGCAGCGCTGTTCGAAGACTCGGTGGCGCAAGGCATCTGGCTCAAGAAGAACCTGCGCCAGGCCGCAGAGCTGATCGCGCCGCTGCAAGGTCTGCCGGTGGACGTGGTCGAGCTGGCGCTGCAGCGCTATGAATTCAACGTCAAGCCCATCACGCCTGCGGTGGCGGCCGACCAGCAAAAGATCGCCGACACGTTCTTCGAGCTGAAGCTGATCCCCAAGGCCATCAAGGTGAGCGACGCCGTCGTGCTCGGCGCGCAGCCTTGATGCCCCGGCCTGTTGCACACGCATCCATTTTCAGAAGAACACCATGACGACTTCGATCTCCCTGTCCCGCCGCCGCCTCGTCCAGGGTGCGGCCAGCGCTGTGGCGCTGCCGGCCTTCGGCGCGTTGGCGCAAACAACCCCGGCGCGTGAGTTCCGCATCGGCCACCAGAAGGGCTTCCTGAGCCTGCTCAAGGGCCGCGGCACGCTGGAAAAGCGCCTGACCCCGCTGGGTGTTTCCATCAAATGGACCGAGTTCACCGCCGGCCCCGTGCAGCTCGAAGCACTGAACGTCGGCTCCATCGACTTCGGCGACGTGGGCGAAGCCCCTCCGATCTTTGCCCAGGCCGCAGGAGCCCCGTTGGCCTATGTGGCCGCCACCGTGCCCCGCCCCAAGGCCGAGAGCGTGCTGCTGCCCAAGGGCTCGCCGATCAAGACCGTGGCCGACCTCAAGGGCAAGAAGATCGCGCTCAACAAGGGCAGCAACGTGCACTACTTCCTGGTCAAGCTGCTGGAGAAGCACGGCCTCAAGTACAGCGACGTGAACGTGGCCTTCCTGCCCCCTGCCGACGCGCGCGCCGCTTTCGAGAAGGGCTCTGTGGACGCCTGGGTGATCTGGGACCCGTTTGCCGCCGCGGCCGAAAAGACGCTGGATGCCCGCCTGCTGGCCGACGCCACGGGCGTGGTGGGCAACCGCGCGTACTACTTCTCGTCGCTGCAGTACGCCGACAAGAACACCGATGTGCTGCGCATCGCGATCGAAGAGCTCAACAAGATCGACATCTGGGCCAAGGTCAACCGCGACCTGCTGGCGGCCGAACTGGCCCCGCTGTTCGGCATCCCCAAGGCCGTGCTCGATCTGTCCACGTCGCGTGCCGAGTACGGCACCGGCCCGGTGACGCCCGAGATCCTGGCCGAGCAGCAAAAGATCGCGGACACCTTCTTCAACCTGAAGCTGATCCCCCAGCGCATCCAGGTGCGCGATGTGGCGCGCTCGCCGTGGTAGGGGGCGGGGTGCACCCCCTGAGTCGCTTCGCGCCTTCCCCCTCTCTCGCTGCGCGGGAGGGGGACGCACCCGGTGGCCTGGCAGAGCCAGATCCACGGGTGCACTGGCCTCGGCAGCGCCAGTTTTAACGGCCGTGCGTCACACAGTCGCCGCAATTGAAACCAAGGAGCCCTGACATGCCCACCGCTTCCGCTAATCCTGTCCACGACGCAGCACGCCGCGTGCTGCGCACCACGGCCAACGCCTGGCGCCTGAAGGCGCCGGCGCGCAGGCCGGTCCGCACGCGCAACCGTGTGCATGCCGGTGTGCGTGCCGATGTGGCGGCGGGCGGCATGCGGGCTTGTCCATTGCGTTTCGGCTTTTCGCTGGCGGGCTACGGCCTGGCCTTCTCTTACTGATCCCCTCACGGCACACGTTCAAGGCACGCGACGATATGAAAATCTTCTGGTTCATCCCTACCCACGGCGATAGCCGCTACCTTGGCACGGCCAAGGGCGCACGCCAGCTCAGCCTCGAATACCTGCAGCAGGTGGCAGTGGCCGCCGACAGCCTGGGCTACGAAGGCGTGCTCATCCCCACCGGCCGTTCGTGCGAAGACCCGTGGGTCATCGCATCGAGCCTGCTGGCGGTCACCAAAAAGCTCAAGTTCCTGGTCGCCGTGCGCCCCGGCCTGCACCAGCCCGCGTTGGCCGCCCGCATGGCCGCCACGTTCGACCGGCTCTCCGGTGGGCGCCTGCTGGTCAATCTGGTGACGGGTGGCGACCGGGCCGAGCTGGAAGGCGACGGCGTGTTCCTGGACCACGCCACGCGCTACGAGCAGTCGGCCGAGTTCATCCGCATCTGGCGCGAGATCCTCACGCGCAGCCACCGGGGCGAAAGCTTCGACTACGAAGGCAAGCACCTGTCGGTCAAGGGCGCCAAGCTGCTGTTCCCGCCGCTGCAGGAGCCGCATCCGCCCGTGTACTTCGGCGGCTCGTCCGACGCTGCGCACGACCTGGCGGCCGAGCAGGTGGAAACGTATCTGACCTGGGGCGAGCCACCGGCCGAGGTCGCCAAGAAGGTGGCCGACGTGCGCGCCCGCGCGGCCAGGCACGGCCGCACCGTCAGCTTCGGCATCCGCCTGCACGTCATCGTGCGCGAGACCGAGGCACAGGCCTGGGCCGCAGCCGAAGAGCTCATCAGCCATGTGGACGACGAGACCGTGGCGCGCGCGCAGTCGGTCTTTGCACGCATGGACTCCGAAGGCCAGCGCCGCATGGCCGCGCTGCATGCCGGGGGCGTGAAGCGCAGCCGCGCAGATCTGGAGATCAGCCCCAACCTGTGGGCCGGCGTGGGCCTGGTGCGCGGTGGCGCGGGCACGGCCCTGGTGGGCGACCCTGAGACGGTGGCCGCGCGCATCACGGAATACGCAGACCTGGGGCTCGACCACTTCGTGCTGTCGGGTTACCCCCATCTCGAAGAAGCCTACCGCTTTGCCGAGCTGGTGTTCCCGCTGCTGCCGCTGGGCGTGCGCGAGAAGCTCACCGGCGGCAATCCGCTGGGCCCGTTCGGCGAAACCGTGGCCAACGACTTCGTGCCACGCGCTTCGCAAAGCTGAACGCACCGATGAGGAGCCACGCCATGAGCATCCAGTCCATCAACCACGTGCAACTGGCCTTTCCGGCCGGTGCCGAGGCGCCGATGCGGCGCTTTTACGCCAGCCTGCTGGGCCTGCCCGAGGTGCGCCTGCAGGCGGGCAACACGCTGCGCTTTGCCGCGGGCACCCAGCGCATCGACCTGGTGCCCACCGAGCACTGGCAGCCCGCGCCCGCGGTGTCGCACCTGGCATTCGAAGTGCAGGACCTGCCGGCCCTGCGCCACCGCCTGCTGCAGGCCGACCTGCCGCTGGTAGAGAACCGCGCGCTGCCCGGCTATCTGCGCTTTTACGTCAAGGACCCGGCGGGCAACCAGCTGGAGTTCCTGGAACCCGATCACGAACAGGAAATCACCCCATGACCCCAACCCAGACCGTCCGCGAGCTGCAGGTATCGCCTGTGGCCGATTCCGTCGATCTGCCGATCGACAAGCCCGTGCTGCCTGCAGCGCTCTCCCGCTTCCTGTCCGGCCTGCTGCAGCGCCTGCTGCCCTGGGCCGTGCCCGTGGGGCTCATCGTGCTGTGGCAGATCGCATCGTCGCAGGGCTGGCTGTCCACCCGCGTGCTGCCAGCGCCGCTCGAAGTCATCAAGGCCGCGTGGACGCTCACCGTGTCGGGCGAGCTGTGGACCCACGTCAAGGTGAGCGCCGGCCGCGCGCTGGCAGGCCTGGCCATTGGCGGCGGGCTGGGCCTGCTGCTGGGCCTGCTCACCGGCTCGGTGCGCTTGTTCGAGACCCTGCTCGACTCCACCATCCAGATGGTGCGCAACATCCCGGCGCTGGCGCTCATCCCGCTGGTGATCCTGTGGTTCGGCATCGACGAATCGGCCAAGCTGTTCCTCATCAGCGTGTCGGTGTTCTTCCCGATCTACCTCAACACCTTCCACGGCATCCGCAATGTGGACCCGGGCCTGATCGAGATGGGGCGCACCTATGGCCTCGGCCGCTGGCAGCTGTACAAACAGATCATCCTGCCCGGCGCGCTCTCCAGCATTCTGGTGGGCCTGCGCTTCTCGCTGGGCCTGATGTGGGTGATCCTGATCGTGGCCGAGACCATCTCGGCGCAGGCGGGCATCGGCTACCTCACGATGAACGCCCGCGAGTTTTTGCAGACCGACATCGTGCTGGTCGGCATCCTGCTGTACGCACTGCTGGGCAAGCTGGCCGACCTGTTCGCCAAGGGCCTGGAGCGCTACTGGCTGCGTTGGCATCCTGGTTATGCAACCCCCTGAGCCGCTGCGCGGCTTCCCCCTTCTCTCTACGCGCTGCGCGCTAGGGAAGAGGGACGACGCCAGCGCGGCGGGGCGGCCCTTGCGCGGCGTCCCTCGCTTCGGGCGCGCCAGTTGCAAAGATCGCGGGCAAGACATACCTCGCTGAATCGCCCACTCTCACTGTCATTCCAACATTGCGGACCACCATGACCACCTCTTTCAACCTTCACCGGCGCACCGTGCTGGGTGCCATCGCCGCGTTGTCGAGCGGTTTGGCCGCCGCGCAGGGCAAGCCTGAAACCTTGCAAACACTGCGTATTGGCTTGCAAAAGTCATCCACACTCACCACCATCCTGCGCACGCGCGGCACGCTGGAGCAGTTGCTCGCGCCGCTCAACGTCAAGGTGACGTGGCACGAGTTCACCAGCGGCCTCCCGCTGCTCGAAGCGCTGAACCTGGGCAACATCGACGTGAGCGCCGACGTGGCCGACACCGTGCCGGTGTTCGCCCAGGCGGCGGGCGCCAACCTGACCTTCGTGGCGCAGGAATCGCCGTCGCCATCGGCCCAGGCCATCGTGGTGCGGGCTGATTCGCCCATCAAGACGGTGGCCGAGCTCAAGGGCAAGAAGATCGGTTTTGCCAAGGCCGCCGGCGTGCACTTCCTGCTGATCGCCGCGCTGGAAAAGTCCGGCCTGTCGTTCAAGGACATCGAGCCTGCGTACCTGACCCCCGCGGATGGCCGCGCCGCCTTCGAGCGCGGCGCCATCGACGCATGGGTGGTGTGGGACCCGTTCCTCGCCGCCGTGCAAAAGCAGTCCGCCGTGCGCGTGCTGGCCGACGGGCGCGACCTGGCCTCCTACCAGCGCTACTACCTGGCCGGCACCCCGTTTGCCCAGGCGCGGCCCGACGTGCTGCGCGTGTTCTTCAACGAGCTGCAAAAGGCCGGCGTGTGGGTCAAGCAAAGCCCCAAGGACGCAGCCGCGCTGCTGGCGCCCGTGTGGGGGCTGGACGCGGGCGTGATCGAGCTGGCCAACAGCCGCCGCAGCTACGAGGTGCGTGCCGTGGTGCCCGCGGCGCTGACCGAACAACAACGCATCGCCGATGCCTTCTTTGCCGAAAAGCTGCTGCCCAAGCGCGTGAACGCGCTGGACGTGCCGCTGTTCAAGACCGGAGCCTGACACCATGACCCAGACGACCAACACCCCCGCCGCGCAAGGCGTGCGCCTGGAAGTGCGTGGCGTGGACAAGCGCTACGGCGCGCGCGACGTACTCAAGAAGACCGAACTCGTGATCGAGCCTGGCCAGTTCGTGGCCATCGTGGGCCGCAGCGGCTGCGGCAAGAGCACGCTGCTGCGCCTTGTGGCGGGGCTCGAATCCGTGTCGGGCGGCGCGATCCGCCTCGACGGCAAGGACGTGGCCGGCCTGAGCGAGGACACCCGCATCATGTTCCAGGACTCGCGCCTCTTGCCCTGGAAGCGCGTGGCCGACAACGTGGCCCTGGGCCTGCCGCCCACGCGGCGCGGCGCCGCCGCCGACGTGCTGGCCCGCGTGGGCCTGGGCGACCGCCTGGGCGAATGGCCTGCGCGCCTGTCCGGCGGCCAGCGCCAGCGCGTGGCCCTGGCCCGAGCCCTGGTGCACAACCCGCGCTTGCTGCTGCTCGACGAACCGCTGGGCGCTCTCGATGCCCTGACCCGCATCGAGATGCACCGCCTCATCGAAGGCCTGTGGCGCAACAGCGGCTTCACCGCACTGCTGGTGACCCACGATGTGCAAGAAGCCGTGGCCCTGGCCGACCGCGTGATCCTGATCGAGGACGGGCAGATCGCGCTGGACCAGCGCATAGACCTGCCGCGTCCCCGGTCGCACGGTGACGCCGCCTTTGCCGCCATCGAAAAGCGCATCCTGGACCGCGTGCTGCAAAAGCCCGACGGCGAGCCGGCGCACGAAGCGCCGTGGCCCGGCGTGCCTGCGCATGGTCTGCGCTGGGCGGTGTAGCCGTTTCTGGCGCCCGCTGCCTGTCGCTGCTTTCTTCCTGTCTTCTGTCATTCCTTTCTTCGCCCAAAGGCCCCATCAAGGAGAAACACATGTCCATCCAAGCCATCAACGTGCGCAACCAGTTCAAGGGCAAAGTCCGCGAGATAGTGCGCGGCGATGTCGTCTCCGAAGTCGATGTCGAAACGCCCTGGGGCATCGTCACGTCGGTCATCACCACGCGCTCGGTGGACGAGCTGGCGCTGGCCGTGGGCTCCGACGTGGTCGCGCTGGTCAAGTCGACCGAGGTGTCCATCGCCAAACTGTGAGCGGGTGAGAGAGGAAAAATGCCCCTACCGCTTGCTGGTAGGGCGCAAGGCGCTATGAAAATAGTAGTGTTTGCAGACAGGCCTTTTTGCAGGGCCTGAATCTCTGGTATCGAGGGGGCCGGGGCTCCGGTGGATGGGGCCTCGCAGAAGCAGCGGCGCAGACGGCCGGGGTTGCGACACACGGCGCTATGTCGTATGATGCGCATCATGCCAAAGTCCACGCACCATTCCAGAGCCGCCGCCAAGGAGGCCACGCACGAGCGCATCGTGTCGGTGGCCTCGCGCGCGATCCGGCGCGAGGGCTACCACGGCACGGGCGTGGCGGACATCATGAAAGAGGCGGGCCTGACGCACGGCGCCTTCTATGCGCACTTCGACTCCCGCGAGGCCATGCTGGCCGAGGCCGCTGCCAAGGCATGCACCGAATCCGCAGCGCTGGCGGCCGGTGCCGCGGCCGGCGAGCCGTTGCCCCGCGCGCTGGCCGCCATGCTCTCGGCCTACTTGTCGCGCCAACATGTCGAGAGTGTCGAGATGGGCTGCCCCCTGGCGGCCCTGGGCTCGGAGACATCGCGCCAGGCACCCGAGGTGCGCCGCGTGGCCACCCGGCATATCAAGGAAATGGTCGATCTCATCGCGCGCCAGTCGCCGCAGTGGGGCCAGCCCGCAGCCCACGACCAGGCGCTCGTCACCATGGCCACGATGGTGGGTGCGCTGGTGCTGTCCCGCGCGGTGGACGAGCCCGCGCTGTCGGACAGCCTGCGCGAGGCCGCGCTCAAGCACCTGATACAGCTGACGAACTCGACGCACGCTGCAGACGCTGCACCTGCCACGCCGCCCGGCGCGCCCGGCTGACTTCCCCAGCGGGGCGCTTTTTTTTGCCTTTACATATGACGATCATCATGCGACTTTGCTTGCGATCTGCACCGCCTAGCGCTGTGTCCTTTACCCAGGAAGCCCCATGAAAGCCTTTGTCCTTGACCGCTACGCCAAGCAGGGCCCACTGCGGCACGCCGATGTCCCCGCGCCGGACCTGCGCGACGACGAGGTGCTGGTGGCGGTGCATGCCGCCGGCGTGAACCTGCTCGACGCCAAGATCCGCAGCGGCGAGTTCAAGCTCATCCTGCCGTACGCCATGCCGCTGGTGCTAGGGCACGACGTGGCGGGCGTGGTGGTGCGGGTGGGGCCGCGCGTGCAGCAGTTCCAGCCGGGCGACGAGGTCTATGCCCGGGCCGACGATTTCCGCATCGGCACCTTTGCAGAACTCATCGCCGTCAAGGCATCGTCGCTGGCCCGCAAGCCCCGCGGCCTGACGATGGAAGAGGCCGCATCGATCCCGCTGGTGGGCCTGACGGCCTGGCAGGCGCTGGTGGAAAAGGCGCAGTTGCGAAAAGGCCAGAAGGTCTTCATCCAGGCCGGGTCGGGTGGGGTGGGCACCTTTGCCATCCAGCTGGCCAAGCACCTGGGCGCCACCGTCGCCACCACGGCCAGCGCGGGCAATGCTGCGCTGGTCCACAGCCTGGGCGCCGATGTCGTCATCGACTACAAGACGCAGGACTTCGAAGAGGTGCTGCGCGACTACGACGTCGTGCTGCACAGCCAGGACGGCAAGGCGCTGGCGAAGTCGCTGCGCGTGCTCAAGCCCGGCGGCCAGGTCGTCTCGATCTCCGGCCCGCCCGACCCGGCATTCGGCCAAGCCATTCGCGCCCCCGGCTTTGTGCGGCTGGTGATGCGCCTGCTGAGCGCCGGCACCCGGCGGCGCGCCAAGGCGCTGGGCGTGGGCTACTCGTTCCTCTTCATGCGGGCGCACGGCGCGCAGCTGCAGGAGATCACGCGCCTTGTCGAAGCGGGCGCCATCCGCCCGGTGGTCGACAAAGTCTTTCCGTTCAGCGCCACCAACGACGCCCTGGCCTATGTGGAAGCGGGCCGTGCCAAGGGCAAGGTCGTCATCCAGGTGGTGTGAGCCAGCAGGCCGCTGCACATCCTTTTTCACACGCCGTCAGTCCCCACCCAACGTCCCATCCGTTCCACCTGTCCCTCTGGAGATTTCCATGAAGATCGAAAACGCTGTCGTCCTCATCACCGGTGCCAACCGCGGCATCGGCCTGGCATTTGCCCGCGAGCTGCTCGCCCGCGGCGCACGCAAGGTCTACGCCGGTGCGCGCGACCCCGCCACCGTTACGCCCCAGCCGGGGGTGCAGGCCCTGCGCCTGGATGTCAACAACCCGGCCGACGTGGCCGCTGCAGCGGCTGAGGCGCACGATGTGACGCTGGTCATCAACAACGCCGGCATCGCCCAGCCTGGGGGCTTCATGGCCGCCGATAGCGAAGAGGTGGCCCGCCGCATCTTCGACACCAACGTCTTCGCCGTGCTGCGCGTGAGCAAGGCCTTTGCGCCCATCCTCGCGGCCAATGGCGGTGGGGCTCTGCTCAACGTGCTGTCGGTGGCGTCGTGGGTCAACGGCGGCGAGCTGGCGGCGTATTCGGCCAGCAAGTCGGCCGCATGGTCGCTGACCAACGCACTGCGCCACGAACTGGCGGCGCAAAAGACGCAGGTGCTGGGCCTGCACATGGCCTATGTCGATACCGACCTGACGCGCGGCTTCGACGTCCCCAAGTCGAGCCCCGAGCAGATCGTGCAGCGCGCGCTGGACGGCCTGGCGGCAGGCGCGGACGAAGTGCTGGCCGATGAGCTCACGCAGCACGTCAAGCTGTCGATGACGGCCACGCGGCCGAGCTACCTGCCGCAGCCCGCCTGAGACACCAGCAACCTCCCCGGCTGAACCGGCCGCTTCCATTCGCCCCGCCAGATTGCAAGGTCTGGCGGGGCGGCTGCGTTTGGCAGCGGCCATCGGGTGGTGCGGCCTGGATGCCGGGGGCACTTCCACGGCCCGCGCTTATGCCGTGGTGGCTGCAACTCATGCCCCACACATCTAAGTCAAAGCTTATGAGTAATGACCATTTATTCGTATAAGAAACTTAATTTACATTGCTTCTGGTTGTTTAGTTTTGTGGATGCACGGCAGGTTGCCCGGTGCGACAGATCGTTGTCGACACGGGCCTCCGCCCCAGCATCCGCCCATTTTTTTCCTATCTTCCAGGAGCCTTTTCATGTCCATCCAAGCCATCAACGTCCGCAACCAGTTCAAGGGCAAAGTGCGCGAGATCATTCGCGGCGATGTCGTCTCCGAAGTCGATGTCGAAACCCCCTGGGGCATCGTCACGTCGGTCATCACCACCCGCTCGGTGGACGACTTGGCCCTGGTCGTGGGCTCCGATGTGGTGGCCCTGGTGAAGTCCACCGAAGTCTCCATCGCCAAGCTCTGACCCGGAAGCAGCCATGACCGAGACACGGACTTCGCCATCGTCGACAGAGTTTTCGCGCCAGCGGCGCACGCTGCTGGGCCGCGCTGCGGCCAGCGTGTGCGCGCTGGCCTGCGGTGTGGGCGGTGCCCCGGCCGCGTGGGCCCAGGCGACGGCGGTGCCCGAGTCTTCGCGCATCCTGGTCGGCTTTGGCGCGGGCGGCGGCATCGACCTGCTGGCCCGCGTGCTGGCCGAGCGCATCCCCGCGCACCTGGGCGGCAAGCACAACATCATCGTGGACAACCGGCCCGGTGCCGGCGGCCAGATCGCCGCGCAGGCGCTGCTGTCGGCGCCTGCAGATGGCAGCACTTTTCTGATCGCCCCGCTGATCACGCCGGTGCTGTCGCAGATCGTCTACAAGAAGCCGGGCTACGACCCGGCCAAGGATTTCACGCCGGTGGGCCTGCTCGCGCACTTCCAGTTCGCGCTGGCCGTGCCGGCCAACCACCCGGCGCGCAACGTGGCCGAGTTCGTGGCCTGGCTCAAGGCCCACCCCGACCGCGCCAACTTCGGCAGCCCGGCGGCGGGCAGCCTGCCGCATTTCTTCGGACTGCTGCTGGGTGGCGCGGCGCAGATCGACATCGTGCACATCGCCTACAAGGGCGGCGGGCCCATGCTGTCGGACCTGGCGGGCGGGCAGATCAGCTCGGCCATCCAGACCACCACCGAGCTGCTGCCGCTGCACAAGCAGGGCAAGATCCGCATCCTGGGCACCTTCTCGGAAAAGCGCACGCGCGAACTGCCCGACGTGCCCACCTTCGCCGAGTCCGGCTACCCCAAGGCCGTGGGCAGCGGCTGGTACAGCCTGTGGGCCCGCAGCGGCACGCCGGCAGCCACCGTCACCGCTTTCAACCGTGCGCTCAACAAGGCGCTGGCAGACCCGGTGGTCAAGGCACGGCTCGACGAGATCGCGCTCGACCCGGACCCGCGCACGCCGCAAGCCCTGGAGCAACTGCGCGTGGCCGAGATCGCCAAATGGCGGCCGGTGATCGAGTCGTCCGGGTTCTGGGCGGATTGACCGTGGCCCAGGCTCCCAACATCGTTTTCATCCTGGCCGACGACCTCGGCTGGGCGGACCTGGGCGTCTATGGCGCCACGGACTTCGCCACGCCCCACCTGGACCGCCTGGCCGGGCAGGGCGTGCGGTTCACGCAGGCGTACGCCAATTCGGCCGTGTGCTCGGCCACGCGCATCGCGCTCATCACCGGCCGCTACCAGTACCGGCTGCGCGCGGGGCTGGAAGAGCCCATCGCCTTGCGCGACACCGGCCTGGGCTTGCCGCCCGAGCACCCTACGCTGCCGTCGCTGCTCAAGGCCGTGGGCTACGACACGGCCCTCATCGGCAAGTGGCACCTGGGCCTGCCGCCGCAGTACGGGCCGCTGCAGAGCGGCTACGACCGCTTCTTCGGCAACCTGCACGGTGCCATCGACTACTTCACGCACAAGCCGGGCGTGGGCGACGACGTGGCGCGCGACCTGTGGGAGAACGAGGTGCCCGTGGAGCGCGCCGGCTACTACACCCAGGTGCTGGCCGACGAGGCCACGGCGTACATCAACGCCCGCGCAGGGCAGGGCGCGGACGAGCGCAAGCCGTTCTTCCTGTCGCTGCACTTCACCGCGCCGCACTGGCCCTGGGAAGGGCCGGGCGACGAGGCCGTGGCGCACCAGATCAAGAGCCTGTTCCACTACGACGGCGGCAGCCTGCGCAAGTACGGCGAAATCGTCGAAGCGCTCGATGCCGCGGTGGGCCAGGTGCTCGCGGCGCTCCATGATGTGGGCGAGGCCGACAACACCATCGTCGTCTTCACCAGCGACAACGGCGGCGAGCGCTTCTCCAAGACTTGGCCCTTCACCGGCCAGAAGACCGAGCTGCTCGAAGGCGGCCTGCGCGTGCCCACGCTCTTGCGCTGGTCCGCGCGCATCGCGCCGCAGGTGCAGCACCAGGTCACCGCATCGATGGACTGGCTGCCCACGCTGCTGGCCGCTGCTGGGTTGTCGCCGCATGCGGACTACCCGAGCGATGGCGAGAACATCCTGCCGGTGCTGCAAGGCGCAGCGCCCGCGCATCCGCGCACGCTGTACTGGCGCTACAAGGCACAGGCCCAGCGCGCGGTGCGCGACGGCCACTGGAAGTACCTCAAGGTCAATGACAACGAGTTTTTGTTCAACGTGGCCGAGGACGAGCGCGAACGCGCCAACCTGCGCGACCTCGAGCCCGCGGTCTTCGCGCGCCTGAAGACGCGGTGGGCCGCGTGGGACGCGCAGTTCTTGCCCATCACCGACGACGTCTACACCCATGGCGTGACGCCCGACGTCCAGGCCGACCACTACGTGCCGCACCGGCTCACGCGGGGGTAGCCACAGGTCGCAGCGCAGCCTCACGCGTTGCGGTGGTGCCAGAAGAAAAGGCGAGCCACGGCTCGCCTTTTTGCGTTCTGGCCGGCAGCCCGGTACGCACCAAACGCGTACCGCCCGCTGCCTACCGCCTGGCACGCGCCCGCGCAGGCACCGGCGCGCAATCCGCACACCGCCCGTACAGCGTCAGCTCGTGCCGCTCCACGGTGAAGCCCTTGGGCGCCAGGTTGCGCAGATCGCCGGGGCACTCGTGCACGTCGAACACCCGCGAGCACACCGTGCATTGAAAGTGATGGTGGTGGTCGTGCGCAGACGACTCGTACCGCGGGCTCTCGCCCGGCAGGTTCACCACCTGCACCGACCCGTCTTCCACCAGCGCCTTGATGTTGCGATAGACCGTCGCCAGGCCCAGGCCCTGCACGCTCTCCCGTGCGCTGTCCAGCACCTCCTGCGGTGTCAGGGGGCGGTGTGCGTCCGCAATGGCGGCGTGGATGGCGGTGCGTTGCTTGGTGGATCGTTCCATCGGGGAAGACAGGGTGGCGTGGAGCAGGGACTGCGAATTATCGGTGACTGCACTCCATGCGGCCCGCGATGCCGGGCGTGTGGTTTCTTGTGCAGTCCACCGGATGGGTTTTTTTGATATCGATAATGCATTATCATTAAAGGCTGATCTGGCATCGCCAGGTTTTTGCGCCGATCGCTGGCTGCCCTTGTGCCCCTGTGCCCCTGTGCCTCGGTGCAGTAGCCAGCTTGCCCCCTTTCCCGCGCCTGACTGGAGAACCTCCCCGTGCTCGAAGCCATCGGCCTGACCAAACGCTACGGCGACCACACCGCCCTGCACCCGCTCGACCTGTGCATTCGCCCGGGCGAAATCTATTGCCTGCTGGGCGCCAACGGCGCGGGCAAGACGACCACCGTCAACCTGTTCCTCAATTTCATCGACCCCGACGGAGGGCAGGCGCTGATCCACGGCGTGGACGTGACGCGCGAGCCTGTGGCCACCAAGCAGTACCTGGCCTACATCCCCGAGCAGGTGAACCTGTACGGCACGCTGACCGGGCTGGAGAACCTGCGCTACTTCGCGGCGCTGGCCCTGGGCGAGCCGCCGCCGCGCACGCGCTTGCTGGAGCTGATGGCCCAGGTGGGGCTCGACGCCGGCGCGGCCGACAAGCGGGTGGCCGCGTACTCCAAAGGCATGCGCCAGAAGATCTGGATCGCCGTGGCACTGGCCAAGGACGCCAAGGCGCTGCTGCTGGACGAGCCCACCTCGGGCCTGGACCCGCATGCTGCGGCCGAGTTCACCACATTGCTGCAGCGCGCGAGCGACGCGGGTGTGGCCATCCTGGCCACCACGCACGACCTGTTCCACGCCAAGCAGACGGCCACGCGCATCGGCATCATGAAACAGGGGCGCCTGGTCGAGAGCCTGGACAGCCAGCAGATCAGCGACACCGACCTGCAGGCCCTGTACCTGCGGCACATGCGGGGCGGCCAATGATCTGGCTGATCGCGTTCAAGGACCTGCGCGAGCGCCTGCGCGACGGGCGGCTGTACTGGGCGGGTGGCATCGTCATGCTGCTGCTGTTCACCGCGCTCGCCGTGGGCTACGGCCACCAGAAGGAGGCACGCGCAGAGCAGGCCGCGGCCCAGAACTCCGACTACCAGGACTGGCTGCGGCAGGGCGCACGCCACCCGCACGACGCGGCGCACCAGGGCATGCACGCCTTCAAGCCCGACGCGGCGCTGGCGCTGCTGGACCCCGGCATCAACCCCTACATCGGCAGCACCGTGTGGCTGCAGGCGCACCGGCAAAGTGAGGTGAAGTTCCGCCCCGCGCAGGACGCCACCGGCCTGCAGCGCTTCGGCGACCTGTCGGTGGGCTGGATCCTGCAGGTGTTGGGCCCCTTGCTGGTGGTGGTGCTGGGCTTCAACGCCTTAGCCGGCGAGCGCGAGCAGGGCATCCTGCGCCAGACGCTGAGCCTGGGCGTGCCGCCGCTGCGCCTGTTGTGGGGCAAGGCAACCGCTTTGGGCCTGGGCCTGGCGGCGCTGCTGCTGCCGGCCGCATTGATCGCGGCGGCGGTGGTGGCCCTGTCTGCCGCCAGTGGCGAGCGCGGCGACGCCTTGCTGCGCTTTGCGGGCCTGGCGCTGGGCTATGCGCTGTACCTGGCGATCTTCGTGTTCGTCACGCTCGGGGTGTCGGCCGCATCGCGCACCTCGCGCGTGGCCATCACCGTGCTGCTGGCGCTGTGGATCGCCAACACCGTGGTGGCGCCGCGCGTGATGTCCGAGCTGTCGCGCGCCGTGTTCCCCAGCCCGACGCGGCTCGCATTCAACCAGGCGCTCGACGCCGACCGCAAGGCGACTTCCGACAAGGTCTGGATGCAGGCCTTCGGCACCACCGAGCGCTGGAGCCGCGATGTGCCGCTGAACAAATGGGGCATCGCGCTCAAGCTCGACGACCAGTCCAGCTATGCGGTGTACGACCGCCACTTCGGGCGGCTGTGGGACACCTGGGAGAGCCAGCAGGCGGTGCAGGAAGCCGGTGGCCTGTTGATGCCGCTGCTGGCCATCCGCACCTTCTCTACCGCCATGGCGGGCACCGACTTCGTGCACCACCGTGACTTCACCACCGCTGCGGAGAGCCATCGCCGCGTCATCCAGGACATCGTGAGCCAGGACCTGGTGGCGCACGCCGACCCGCTGGGCCACCAGCACTTCGCCTACCAGGCCAGCCCGTCGCTGTGGGCGCGTGTGCCGGCTTTTGAGTACCACGCGCCCTCCGTGGGCTGGGCGCTGGCCCGCAGCGGTGCGAGCCTGGCGGTGCTGTGCGCCAGCCTTCTGCTCGCCGTGGCCTTCGCCTGGGCTGCCGTGGCGCGCCAACGGGCGCTCTAAGGAAACCATCCGTGCAAGCATTTCAGTTCCAACGATTTCGCATGGTCGCCCGGCAGGAGCTGCGCCTGCTGCTCAAGGAGCGCAGCCTCTGGTGGGTGGGCGGCCTGTTCCTGTTGCTCATCGGCTATGCGCTCTTCAACGGCGTGCTGCAGACCACGCAGCGCGACAGCGCGCAGGCGGCCCTGGTGGCGGCCGATGCGCAGTCGCGCGCCGGCCAACTGGCGCAGCTCCAGCGCATCATGGCCGGCACCGAAACCCCCACGCCGTTCGGCAACCCGGCCAACCCCGCCAACATGGCCGGCGGGCTGGGCGCGCACTACGCCGTCATGCCCAGCGCCGCGCTGGCGCCGATGGCGCTGGGGCAGACCGACCTGTTCCCGTCGCAGTTCAAGGTCACGCACCAGAGCAAGGTCAACTTCCTGCACAACAACGACATCGAGAACCCCTGGCACCTGCTCAGCGGGCACTTCGACCTGGCGTTCGTGGTGGTGTACCTGCTCCCGCTGCTGATCTTCGCGCTCAGCTACAACCTGCTGTCCGGCGAGAAGGAAGACGGCACCTTGCGCCTGCTGCTCTCGCAGCCGCTGGCCTTGCCGACGCTGATTGCCGGCAAGATCGCGGTGCGCGCCGCGGTGCTGCTGGGCGCCGCCGTGCTGGTGCCGCTGGCGGTGCTGCTGGTGGCGCGCCCGCAGGCCCTGGCCCTGCCCGGCGCCACGCTGTGGTGGGCGCTGGTGGTGGGGGCGTATGCGCTCTTCTGGTTCACCGCGGTGGTGGCGGTCAATGCCTTCGGCCGGTCTTCGGCCACCAATGCGATGGTGCTCATCATCGGCTGGGTGGTGCTGGTGCTGGTGGTGCCGGTGCTGCTGAACATCGCGGTCACGCACACCAGCCCGGCGCCCTCGCGCGCAGAGCTGGCCACCCGCACCCGCGTGGTCACCGCGCAGGCCATGTCGCAGAACGCCGCGCTGCTGGCCACCGACTACGAGCATGTGGACAAGCCCGACGTGCTGGTGCCCAAGGACGGCCGCCTGGCCATGAGCGGGCGGGCCATGGCCAACTACCGCATCCAGCGCCAGGTGGACGACACGCTGCAGCCCGAGCTGGACCGCTTCGATGCGCAGCAGGCGCAGCAACAGGCACTGGTCGCGCGCTGGAGCGCCGTGTCGCCTGCGGCCGTGGCGTACGAGGGCATCACCGCGCTGGCGGGCACGGGGCACAGCCGCAACGCCTGGTTCATGGCGCAGATCACGGCCTACCACCAGGCGTGGAAGGACTTCTTCTTTCCCCGCATCGACGGTGGCCTGGCCATCACCGAGGCGGACTTCGCGCACATCCCCGCCTTTGCATGGCGCGACGAAGCGCCCGGCACTGTGCAGGCCCAGGCCGCGCGGGCCGTGCTGCAGCTGCTGCTGCCCACGCTCGTGCTGCTGGGCGTAGCGCTCTGGCGGCTGCGCCGCTACCGCGTCGTCTAGCGCATCCATCCAACACCGAACAACAAACCCGAGAGGACGATTCCATGACCCCCTTCACCCGCACCGCCGTGGCGCTGGCGGTGGCTGCTGCCACGCACGCCAGCTGGTCGCAGACGCCAGAGCCCGACCGCGAATTGCCCGCGGTCAGCATCGTGGGCGGGCAGGACCGCGACAGCCTGCAGCTGGACCAGCGCAGCACCAGCGCATCGCGCCTCGGCCTCACGCTGCGCGAAACGCCCGCGTCGGTGGAGATCCTGTCGCAGGACGTGATCCAGGAGCGCGGCGCACGCACCTTGCGCGAGGCGCTGCGCGGTGCGGCCGGCATGGCGGGCGGGGGCACGCCTGCGGCACCCACCACGCTGTCGATGCGCGGCTTCACCAACGTGCTGTACCTGTACGACGGCGTGCGCATGTCCGGCGCGGGCGTGACCAACCGGGTGCAGGACACCTGGAACTACGAGCGCATCGAGGTGCTCAAGGGCCCGGCGTCGGTGCTGCAGGGCGACAGCGCCATCGGCGGCCTCGTCAACTTCCAGACCAAGCGGCCCGACCGTGGCAACCCCGGACGCGAGGCCCTGCTGTCCTACGGCAGCTACGGCTCCACCCGGGCGGCGGTGGGCCTGGGCGGCGCCGTGGGCGAGACGGGCGCCTACCGCATCGACTACAGCCGCAACGACACCCGCGTGGGCACCATCGACCGCAACAGCGAAAGGCTCGAGCACCTGACCACCGGCGTGTCGTTCGACCTGGCGCGTGCCACCCGGCTCGATGTGTCGTTCGACTATGCCCGCGACGAAGGCCATGCCTACTGGGGCACGCCGCTCGTTCCCGGCAGTCTGGCGACCCAGCCCACCAGCGTGGTCAGCACGCCCGACGGCCGGGTGGTGGACCGGCGCATCGCGCGCAACAACTACAACATCCTGGACGACAGGAACCAGTCCGAGGCCTACTGGCTGCGCGCCCGCATCACCCACCGCCTGACGCCCGAGTGGACGCTGCGCAACGAGCTCACGGCCAACCAGGTCGACCGGCTGTGGCGCAATTCAGAAAGCGCGGTGTTCACCGCCCCCGCGTCCATCACGCGCGACCAGACCACCATCGCGCACGACCAGCGCTACCTGTCCAACCGGCTGGATGCCGCGCACACAGGGCGCCTGGCGGGCATGGCGAACAAGTTCGTGGTGGGCGGCGAGATCAGCAAGACCGACTTCGACAACACGCGGCGCTTTTCCAACGGCTCGGCGGCCACTGCTGCCAGCCTGCGCGTGCCGCTGTTCGACCCGGCCGTGGGCACCTACAACGACGACCCGGCGCTGATGGCGGGCGGCGGCAACCGCACCAACTTCACCTCGGACGTGCGCAGCACCTCGGTGTTTGCCGAAGACTCGCTCAAGCTCACCCCGGCCTGGACGCTGGTGGGCGGCCTGCGCCACGACCGCGTGGATGTGGACCGCAGCGTGACCGACCTCAACCTGGGCACGTTCAGCGCCTTCGGCACGCAGTATTCGTCCAACTCCGCGCGGCTGGGCACGGTGTTCGACCTCAGCGCGGCATCGTCCGTCTACGCGCAGTACACCAACGCCACCATTCCGGTGGGCTCGCTCTTCCTGCTGTCGGCGGGCAACGCGGCGTTTCCGCAGTCCAAGGGCCAACAGCTGGAAGTGGGCTTCAAGCAAAGCCTGGCCAGCGTGGAATGGACGGCGGCGGCCTACCACATCGCGCTCGACAACGTGCTCTCGCGCGACCCGAACAACGCCAACGTCACCATCAACAACGGCCGGCAGTCGTCGCGCGGGGTCGAGTTGGCCGCTGCGTGGCGCGCGACGAAGCAGCTCACGCTGTCGGGCAATGTGGCGGCACTGGATGCGCGCTTCGACACGCTGACCGAGGCGGGCGGCGTATCGCGCGTGGGCAACACGCCGCCCAACGTGCCCGAACGCATCGTGAACCTGTTCGCCAACTACCGGTTCAAGGACCTGCCGCTCGATCTGTTCCTGTCCATCAACCACACCGGCAAGATGTACACCGACAACGCCAACCAGATTCGCATCAACGGCCACACCACGGCCGACGTGGCGGCCAGCTGGCGCATCCAGCCGGTGCTGCTGACCTTCCGTGTGCGCAACCTCACCGACAAGCTCTACGCCAGCTTTGCAGGCCGGGCCACCAGCCAGGTGCTGATCGCGCCGCAGCGCACCTTCGAGCTGTCGGCCCGGTATGACTTCTGACGCGAGGGCGCACCGTGCCCCTAGAATCGCCCCGTTGGTGCTCGCAGCATGGTTCGCATGCCGCAGTTCAACGGGAAGCAGGGAGGCACCACCGAACAGGACCGTGCCGCGCCTGCGCTGCCCCCGCAACGGTCAACGGATGGGTCGCCACCTCGGCAGCCCGCTCCCCTTACGCACAGCCACTGGACTGCCTTGAACAAGCACCTGGGAAGGCTTTGGGGGATTCTTCCGCCAGCCCGGATACCGGCCAACAAGTGGGTGGAGCTCCTATGGAGCGCTGCCATAACGCTCAAGCGCTGGCGGGAGGCCGGCGCCGGGCCTATTTGTTTTCCATCATCGTATGAGCCACTCTTTTCATCCCCTGCGGATGGCCGTCGTGCCGTGGGCACTGGCCGCTGCATTCCCTTCGCATGCCCAGACCGCAGGCACCTTGCCCGACGTTGTCGTGAAGGAGTCCGCCACGCCCGGCCCGCTGCTCGATCAGCGCGCTGACGGCGCATCGCGCCTGGGCCTCACGGTGCGCGAGACACCCGCGTCCATCGACGTGGTGCCGCGCGAGGTGCTGGCCGAGCGCGGCCTGCGCACGGTGACCGAGGCCGCACAGGCCGCAGTCGGCGTAACGGCGGGGGACTTTCCGGCCGAGCCCAGCGCGTTCTCGATGCGCGGCTTTGCCAACAGCCAGATCAACACGCTGTACAACGGCATCAAGATCGGTCCGCCCAACATGACATCGCGTGTGATGGACGCGGCCAATCTGGAGCGCATCGAGTTCTTGAAGGGCGCCGCATCGCTGATGTCGGGCGAGGGCGCTGTGGGTGGTGCCGTCAACTTCGTCACCCGTGCGCCGCACCGCGGCGCGGTGCAGAGCGAAGTGACCGGCGCAGTCGGCTCGTTCGGCGAGCGGCGTGTGGCCTTCGGCTCGGGCGGCACCACGGCCTGGAAGGACCTGGACTACCGCATCGACGTGAGCGGCTCGCACAGCGACGGCTTCGTCAACGACACCGGCCAGCGCAACCGCCATATCTCGGGCGGGCTCGACTGGCATGTGGCGCCGGGCGTCAAGCTCTTCGTCGCCGGCGAGGCCAAGCGCGACAACGGCAGCAGCTACTGGGGCACGCCGCTGGTGTCGGCCAACGCCCCGGGCATCCAGCCGGTGGGCGGTGTGGTGTCGGGCACCTACACCTCCAACTACAACGGCACCAACCTGGGCCCGGTGGCCATCGACCGCCGCACGCTGCGCACCAACTACAACGTGCTCGATAACCGCAACGAGGCCCGCGAGACCTGGCTGCGCGCGGGCGCCGACTGGCGCATCGACAGCGCCTTCACGCTGCGCACCCAGTTCTACCGCTACACCGCCGACCGCACCTGGTTCAACAACGAGATCGCCGCGTTCAACGCCACCACGGGCCTGGTGGACCGCGAGCGCTTCTTCCTGGCGCACGACCAGACCTCGGTGGGCAACAAGACCGAGCTGCAGTGGGACAGCCAGGTGGCGGGCCGCGACAACCGCCTGGTGGCGGCGTTCGAATACAGCGACCTCGACTTCATCCGCCCCGGTGCGGCCAACTTCCCCGGCGACAGTGTGAGCCTGGTGAACCCCGCGCGCGGCACTTACGGTCCGCTCACGCAGCAGCGGCAGACCACCGGCATCCGCAACACCGTGCTGGCACTGGAAGACCGCCTCAAGCTCACGCCCAGCGTGGCGCTCATCGGCGGCGTGCGGCACGAGTCCATCGAGCTGTCGCGCACCTCGGCCAACGCCCAGGGCGTGCAGCGCAACGGCTTTCCGTTCGACAAGACCTGGCGCCCTACCACGGGCCGCCTGGGCTTCACCTGGGAGGCTGCGGCGGGCACCACCGTGTACGGCCAGTACGGCACGGGCGCCGACGTGGCGGCCAACAACATCTTCCTGCTCAGCGGCACGCAGCCGCTGGATCTCACCCGCACCCGCAATGCCGAGGTGGGCGTGAAGCAGGGCTTCTGGCAGGACCGTGGCGAGTGGACCTTCGCGCTGTACGACACCAAGCGGCGCAACGTGTATGCGGGGCAGGGCGGCCAGACGCTGGCGCGGGCCGGCGCCCTGCAGTCGCGCGGCGCCGAGGCCTCGGTCGCATTGCGGCCCGATGCGCAGTGGAGCGTGTGGGGCAACCTGGCGCTCAACCGCGCGCGCTACCAGGACTACGCCCTGGCCGGCGGCGGGTCGCTGTCGGGCAACACACCGCCCAACGCGCCGCGCGTGGTGGCCAATGCGGGCGTGGGCTACCGCTTCGTGGCAGGCGTGCCGATGCAGCTGTCGGCCTCGGTGCGGCACGTGGGCGAGCGCTTTCACAGCGACGCCAACACTGTGCGCCTGGCCGCCTACACCGCACTGGACGCGGCTTTGACGGTGGACGTGGCGCGCGGCGTGCAGGTCACGCTGCGGGGCCGCAACCTGGCCAACAAGGTGTATGCCGCCTGGTCGGATCCGTTCTACCCCGACCAGATCCTGCTGGGCGCGCCGCGCAGCGTCGAGCTGGCCGTGCGCTGGGCGCTATAAGCTCGCCGCATGTCTCCACCCCTGGCCACGCCCACCCCCGTGCTGCAGCTGCAGGTCGCAGGCTTTTGCACCGACGGCGGGCGCGAACTGCTGGCGCCCATCGATGCCACCGTGCACCGCGGCGAATGCGTGGCCCTGGTGGGGCCCAACGGCGCGGGCAAAAGCACGCTGCTGAAAATGCTGTGCGCACGCATCGCGGCCACGCACGGTGTGGTGCGGGTGCAGGGGCACGACCTGGCCGGCTGGCCCGCGCTGGACCGCGCACGCCACGTGGCGGTGCTGGCGCAGTCCGAATCGGTGGACCTGGGCCTGCGGGTGCGCGACTACGTGGCCATCGGCCGGCTGCCGCACCAGCACCGCGTGGCCCGCGCCGAACACGCGCGGGTGGTGGACGCCGCGCTGCGCACCTGCCGAGTCGACACCCTGGCCGCGCGCAGGCTCTCCACCTTGTCGGGCGGCGAGCGCCAGCGCGCGCACCTGGCGCGGGCGCTGGCGCAAGAGCCCACGCTGCTGCTGCTGGACGAACCCACCAACCACCTGGACCTGGCGGCCCGCGCCGACCTGCTGGCGCTGGTGCGCGGCCTGGGCATCACGGTGGTGGCGGCATTGCATGAACTGGGGCTGGTGCCATCCTTTGCCGACCGGGTGTGGATGCTGCAGGCCGGCCGCCTGGTGGCCGACGGCCCCCCGCGCGAGGCGCTGAGCGCGCAGCGCGTGGCCAGCGTGTTCGGCATGGAGCTGGTGCGCACCCGGCACCCACGGCACGGCGGCACGCTGTGGTCGTTTGAAAGAGAGGCCGCGTGATGAAGGCAGTGCTGCAATCCTGGTTGTCGTCCGCATCGCTGCTGCTGGCTTTTGCGGGCCCTGTGGCTGCAGCAGGCCCTGCAGGTGCTGGTATTGGTGCTTCGGGCTTTCCCGTCACCGTCTCCAACTGCGGCGACACCCTGCGCTTCGATGCCCCGCCGCAACGCCTGGTGGTGCACGACCTCAACATGACCGAGATTGCGCTGGCCCTCGGCCTGCGCCCGCAACTGGTGGGCGTGACGGGCATCACCGGCTGGTACAAGTCCGACGCATCGCTGCGCGAGACCCTGGGCGACGTGCCCGAGCTCGCGCCCAAGTACCCCACGCTCGAGAACCTGCTCGCCGCGCGGCCCGACCTTTTCATGGCAGGCTGGTACTACGGCATGCAGCCCGGGGGCGAGGTCACGCCCACCACGCTGGCACGCCACGGCATCAAGACCCTGGTGCTGACCGAAAGCTGCGCGCACACGCTGCGCGACAAGCCCCGCGCCACCCTGGACCTGCTCTACGGCGACATGCTGCGCCTGGGCACGGTGTTCGGCCGCCGCGACGCGGCCGAGCGGCTGGTGGCCCAGTGGCAGGCGCGCGTGCGGGCCGCAGCGCAGCCCGTGCTGCCAGCGGCACCGCGCGTGTTCGTCTACGACTCGGGCGAGGACAAGCCCTTCACCGCCGGGCGCGCCGCCATGCCCACCGCACTGATCGACGCCGCCGGCGGCCGCAACGTGATGGACGGCCTGCCCATGAGCTGGGGCACCGCGTCGTGGGAGGCCGTGGCGGCCAGCAACCCGCAGTTCATCGTGCTGCTCGACTACCAGAACGGCCAGGGCCCCGACCACCTGCGCCAGGTGCTGCAGTCGCACCCGGCCATGCGGCTCACCGACGCGGTGCGCAACGGCCGCTTCATCCCGCTGCGCTATGCCGAGCTCACGCCGGGGCCGGCCAACATCGGCGCCATCGAAAAGATCGCCCGCGCGCTGCGGGCCCTGCCATGACGCTGCCGCGCTGGGCCCTGCCGCTAGCCGCCGGGGCCGTGCTGCTGGTGCTGGCCCTGCTGTCGCTGACCATGGGCAGCACCCCTGTCGCGTGGCACGACGCCCTGGCTGCGCTGGCGCGCCCCGGTGGTGGGGGCGCGGATGGCGCCATGGCCCAGGCCATCGTGCGCGACCTGCGTCTGCCGCGCGTGCTGCTGGCGCTGCTGGTGGGCGCCACACTGGCCATGGTGGGCAGCCTGCTGCAGACCGTCACCCGCAACGACCTGGCCGACCCGTTCCTGTTCGGGCTGTCCTCGGGCGCATCGGCGGGTGCGGTGGCAGTGCTGGCCTGGGCGGGCGACTCGCTGGGCGCCTGGACCTTGCCGCTGGCCACCTTCGCCGGGGCCATGGTGGCCGCAGCGGCCGTGCTGCTGCTGGTGCGCCGCGCGGTGGGGCAGGGCCCGGCGCAGACGGTGCTGGCGGGGCTGTCGGTGTCTTTCCTGTTCGGCGCGCTGACGCACGCGCTGGTGTTTGCCGGCGACCAGCGTGCGGCGCATGCCGTGGTGTTCTGGTCCATGGGCGGCCTGGGCCTGGCGCGGTGGGACAACCTGTGGCTGGCACTGGCGGGCCTGGTGGTGGTGGCGGCCTTCGTGGCGCTGCGGCACCGCGCGCTCGACGCGCTGCTGGCGGGCGACGACACCGCCCACAGCGTGGGCGTGGCGCCCGAGCGGCTGCGGGTGCAGGTCTTTCTCGTCGCTGCCGTGGCAGCCGCCTGCTGCGTGGCGCTGACAGGGGTGATCGGCTTTGTCGGCCTGATGGTGCCGCACGTCGCGCGGCGCTTCGTGGGCCCGCTGCATGCGGCGTTCGTGCCGTGCGCGGCCTTGCTGGGCGCCACGCTGCTGCTGGGCAGCGACCTGCTGGCCCGCACGGTGCTGGGCGCGCAGGAGCTGCCCGTGGGTATCGTCACCGCGGGGCTAGGCGCCGTGTTCGTGATGCTCTGGCTGCGGCGCATCGCGGTGCGCTGAGGCTGGGCCCAGGTACCCGGCCGTCCAACGGCCATCGATTCACTTCCCCCAAAAGAGTTGGCACCTTGGGAGCCTCTTCGGGCGGAGCTTGCGTTCGCCTCCCGCTCGCCGTGCAGCCAGTCCACATAGACATTTTGGGCGGAAAGTTATCTCTATATATTGTTTATCGTTTTAAATTCGTTATTTTAAGATTGACAGGTTATTTGAACTACAACATACAGCCTGTGATCTCCTTTGCCCACTCGACCTCTCGCCTGGCTGTGCGCGCGCCCAAAGCGCCATCATCGCTCCCCGCCAGGAGCCAGCCATGAACTTCCAGCAACTGCGCTCCGTGCGCGAAGCCGTCCGGCGCGGCTTCAACCTGACCGAAGTGGCCAACATGCTGCACACCTCGCAGCCGGGCGTGAGCCGCCAGATCCGCGAGCTGGAGGAAGAGCTGGGTGTGGAGATCTTCGTGCGCGCCGGCAAGCGCCTGACGGGCCTGACCCCGCCGGGCGAGGCGCTGCTGCCCACGGTGGAGCGCCTGCTGCTCGAAGCCGACAATTTGAAGCGCGCGGGCCAGGACTTCAGCGCCAGCGCGCAGGGGCGCCTGTCGGTGGCGGCCACGCACTCGCAGGCGCGCTACGCACTGCCCCAGGTGGTGCGCGACTTCCGGGCGATGTTCCCGCAGGTGTCGCTGCACCTGCACCAGGGCTCGCCGCGCCAGGTGGCCGAGATGCTGATGTCCGGCGAGGCCGACATCGGCGTGGCCACCGAGGCGCTGGCGGGCTACGACGGGCTGGTCACGCTGCCCTGCTACCGCTGGACGCACAGCATCGTCGTGCCCCCGGGCCACCCACTGCTGGACCTGGCGGGCCCCGTGACGCTGGAGCAGCTGGCAGAGCACCCCATCATCACCTACGAGCTGGGCTACACCGGCCGCGCGCACATCGACGAGGCGTTTGCGCGCGAGGGCATCGCGCCCGACATCGTGCTCACCGCCATGGACGCCGACGTGATCAAGACCTATGTGGAGCTGGGCATGGGCGTGGGCATCGTCGCGTCCATCGCGGTGGATGCCGAGCGCGACCGCCACCTGCGCCTGATCGACGCGGGCCACCTGTTCGAGGTGAACCTCACGCGCCTGGGCTTGCGCCGCGGGGCCTGGCTGCGGGGCTATGCCTACCACTTCATCGAAAGCTTCGTGCCCACGCTCACCCGCGACGCGGTGGAGAAGGCGGTGCAGCAAAGCGCGCACGGCCTGGGCCAGGGCGCGGGCGATGCGGTGGGCGATGAGCGGGGGCATACCGATATCTGAATTTCTTCGTTGGCGCGGCGGGCCGAGGTTTCTACGCTGGGGGGTTTGTGACCTGCCTTCGGGCCTTTGTTTAGGGACCACCATGACCTCATCTTCCGCACCCGCCACGCCGGCGCCACGCGCGCCGCGCACCCTTCAACTCGGCCTGGTGCTGCACGGCGTGGGTGCCGGGTGGGGCGACTGGCGCCACCCGGACGCGGTGACCGAGGCCAGCACCAATTTCGCGTTCTACAAGGCCCAGGCGCAGCTGGCCGAGCAGGCGCGCTTCACCTTCCTGTTCGTGGCCGACAGCGTGCACATCACGCCGCGCTCCAGCCCGCACTACCTCAACCGCTTCGAGCCCATCACCATCCTGTCGGCGCTGGCGGCCGCCACCTCGCACATCGGCCTGGTGGCCACGCTCACCGCCAGCTACAGCGAGCCCTTCACGGTGGCGCGGCAGTTCGCCTCGCTCGACCACATCAGCGGCGGGCGCGCGGGCTGGAACGTGGTCACGTCGTGGCTGGACGGCAGCGCGCGCAACTACAGCCGCCAGGAGCACTACGCCCACGACGTGCGCTACCGCCTGGCGGGCGAGCACCTGGATGTGGTGCAGGGCCTGTGGGACTCGTGGGAGGACGATGCCCTGGTGCACGACAAGGCCACCGGCCAGTTCTTCGACGAAGACAAGCTGCACAAACTGGACCACCAGGGCGAGTTCTTTGCGGTGGAGGGGCCGCTGAACATCGCCCGCTCGCGCCAGGGGCAGCCCGTGATCTTCCAGGCCGGCGCCTCGCACGACGGCAAGACCTTTGCCGCGCAGCGGGCCGACGCCATCTTCTTTCACGCCGACACGTTCGAGGAAGCCCAGGCCTACTACCGGGACGTGAAGGCCCGCGTGCGGGCCGAGGGGCGCAACCCCGACGAGGTCTTCTTGCTGCCGGGCTTTCGGCCCATCGTGGGCCGCACGGAGCAGGAGGCCGCGCAGCGCTACGAGGAACTGGCCGCGCTGGTGCCCATCGAGAACGCCATCGCCGCGCTGGCGCGTCCGTTCAGCGACCACGACTTCTCGCAGTACCCGCTGGACGAACCCTTCCCGGACCTGGGCGACCTGGGCCGCAACAGCCAGCAAAGCGCGAGCGACCGCATCAAGCGGCACGCCCGCGAGCACGGCCTGACGCTGCGCGAGGTGGCGCTGTGGCACGCCCGGCCCAAGCGCACCTTCGTCGGCACGGCGGAGCAGGTCGCCGATGAAATCCAGCGCTGGTTCGAGGGCGGGGCGGCCGATGGCTTCAACTTCTTCGAGGCGCTGCCCAACACCTCGCTCAAGGCCTTTGTCGAGCTGGCCGTGCCGGCGCTGCAGGCGCGCGGGCTGCTGCGCACCGAATACGCGGCCGAGACCCTGCGCGGCAATCTGAGCCTGCCGGTGCCGGAGAACCGGTACACCGCACGGCGCAACGGGGCGGCGCGGGCGGCTGCTGCACCCGACGCCCCGTCCGCGTCGACGGTGCCCAGCGCTCAGGACGCCGTGCCTGCATGACGCTGGCCGCAGCCGCGACAGGGCTTGATCCGGCCAGTGATCGGCACCCCGGTGGGTGATTGACGCCCCGGGGTCCGTGAAGGAGCGGGCAGCCAGCCCGCGCTCGGCAGCACAGGGGCCGCTAGTTCTGAATGAAAATGGCCTCTACCGCTTGATGGTCAAGCGCTGGAAGCTATTGAAATGATAGCGGTGGCCTGGCGCCCGCCGCTGGCGCATCACCGCGGCAGGCAGCCCGCCAGGCCCTTGTCCGCTGCCACATCGGCCAGCGCCAACGGCGTGGTCTCGTCGTTCTGCGGCGGCGCCTTGGTCAGCCGCAGGCCGTTGTTCCAGCGCCACCGCTGGCCATCAAAGCTGTAGACGAAGGTGTGGGTGCGGTTGGAGCGCAGGTGCGCGGGCGTCAGCGTGATGGCCGCCGCCTCGGCCTGCGACCCGGCGCTGGCCTGCGCCACGTTGTCCTTGGCCACGATCTTGCCCACGTAAGGCGTGATGGGGGACTCGGTGCGCAGGACCTCGCGCTGCACCTGTGCGGGGCTGTAGCCGGTCTGCGTCCACTGGCCTTCGTTGTCGGGCTGCACCGTGCGCTCCCGGCCTGCCAGCGACTGCGTGCAGGCGGCCACCAGCGTGTCGAAGTCTGCCTCGGCCGTGCTGGCAACTGCAGGCACGGCAGCCTGGGTGCCCAGCGCACCACCCACCCTGTCGCAGGCCGCCAGTGCCACCGCGGCGGCCACCACGGCCACGCAGAGCGCGGCACGCTGCAGTCTGCGGTCGGTGATGCTGGTCACGGTCGATGTGGGGGAGCGGGAAGGCGGGTTCAGGAGGTTTGGCACCGGCCCATTGTGGCCAGGCTGCCCGCAGCCGCCTTGACCTGCATCAAGCGTGCGTGTTGCCGCTGGTTCCGTCGGTCCTGTCGTTCGCGGGGCCGCCGTCCCGCGCGCTCCGCGCCGCCAGGGGCAGCCACACCCGGGCGGCCAGCCCCGTGGCCTGCGCACCGGGTTCTGCTTCGGCCAGCTCCAGCCGCCCGCCCATCAGCTGCGCATACCGCGCCACGATGGACAGCCCCAGGCCCGCGCCCTGGCCCAGTTGCAGGCCCGGGTCGCCCTGGGCCCAGCGCCGCTGCAGCTGTCCGGCAAGGTCCGGGCCCACGCCGGGGCCGTTGTCGGCCACGCACAGCACGGCGTGGTCGGCCTCTGTATGCACCGACACGGTGATGCGCGGCGGCTGGCCGCGGCCGTAGCGCAGCGCGTTGTCCAGCAGGTTGTTGAGGATGCCCTCGACCAGCGCCAGGTTGGCATGCACCCCCACGGCGTGGTCCAGCCCCTCGGCACCCAGGTCCACGCCCTGCGCATCGGCACGCGGCAGGTAGCGCAGCACGGTGTCGCGCACGGCGGTGTTCAGTGCCAGGGGCTGCAGCGCCAGCGCAATGCCGCCTTCAGTCGCGCGGGCCAGCGCCAGCAACTGGTCCACGGTGCGGCTGGCGCGCTGCTCGGCAGCGGCGATGCCTTCGAGTTCATTGCGCCACACGGCGGGGTCGCTGTGCGCCAGCGCGTGCGCCGCTTGGGTGCGGATGCCGGCCAGCGGCGTGCGCAGCTCGTGCGCCACGTTGCCCGCAAATTCGCGCTGCGCATGCAGGCTTTGCTGCACACGCGCCAGCAGGCCGTCCAGCGCCTCGCCCAGGCGCTGGACGTCGCGCGTGGCGGCATCGTGGGTGAGGGCCGGGGGCAGCGGCTGCAGGTCGGCCGCGTCGCGGCGGTCTACGGCGTCCTGCAGGTCACTCAGCGGCTGCAGGTCGCGCTCGATGCCGCGCAGCAGCCACGAGCCCAGCGCCACCAGCAGCCACAGCTGCGCCAGGCCCGAGTACACCAGCAGCCGGCGCAGCAACTGCGTGCGCTCGGCGGTGGTCTGAGCCATCACCACGGTGAAGGGCTGCGGCCCGTCGATGCGCAGGCTCACCCGGCGCAGCTCCCGGCCGTCGCGCCGCAATGGCGAGAAGGTGTGTGTGCTGCCGGGCGCAACGCCGTCCGGGGCCAGGTCCGCCTCGCCCGCCACCAGCGTGCCGCCGTCGCCGTACACCGCAAACCACACGGTCTCGCTCTGGTCGAACCGCAGCAGCCCGACCTCGCGCTGCGTCAGGTCCAGCTGCAGCGGCGCCGTGCCGGGTGCGGCGTCGCCACCGCGCACGTGCGCCGCCAGTGCATGCGCGTCGTCCAGCAGCGCGCGGTCGAAGGCCTCGGCCACAAAGTGGTTGCCCACGCCCAGCACCACAGTGCTGCCCAGGCCCCAGATCAGCACCAGCGACAGCAGCACGTGCCGCCCGATGCGCTCGCGCAGGGCGGGGCGCTGGCGCGCGGGCGTCGTGTCAGCGGGGCGTGGCACTGCGCTCCACCTGCGATGCACGAGGCCGGCGCCGCGCAAGGGCCTCGGCGGGGCGGTGCCTCATTCTTCCTCCAGCAGGTAGCCCAGCCCGCGCAGCGTGCGGATGGCCGCGCCGCTGCCCGCGATCTTGCGGCGCAGGCGCGAGAACGACGCCTCCAGCGCGTTCTCGCCCAGCGCCTCGCCCGCATCGGACAGGCGCGACGACAGATCGCCCTTGCTCAGCACGCGGCCGGGCGGGGTCATCAGCTCCCACAGCAGGTCGAACTCGCGCGCGGGCAGCTCCAGCGGCTGCCCGGCCACGCTCACGCGGCGGGCCTGCCGGTCCAGCGCCAGCTGGCCCACGGTCACCAGGTCGGCCGTGCCGCTGGCGCGGCGCAGCAGGGCGCGCAGGCGGGCTTCCACTTCCTTGAGTTCGTAGGGCTTGCCCAGGTAGTCGTCGGCCCCGGCGTCCAGGCCGGCGATGCGCTCCTCGGTGCTGTCGCGCGCGCTGAGCACCAGCACCGGCGTGCGGTCGCCGCGGGCGCGGGCGCTGCGCAGGGCGGTGAGGCCGCTGCCCAGGCCGCTGCGCGCGTGCGCTGCATGGGGCAGGTTCAGGTCCAGCAGCACGGCGTCGAAGGCCTGCACGGCCCACCAGTGCTGGGCCTCTTCCACCGTGTGGGCCAGCTCGACGCGGTGGCCTGCGTTTTCAAGGCCCCGGGCCATGGTGCGGCTGAGCACGGGGTCGTCTTCCACCAGAAGGAGGCGCATGGTCGGTTCAAAGTTCTACGTGGAATTACGCATGGCCCAGATCAGCCAGCGATCAGGTTCGGTGGGGATAGTTGCGCCGTCAGCATACCCCAGCCACCGGTGCGGACCGGCTCGCCGGGGTGTCCCCCACAAGCTTTTCTGGAGACAACATTTCATGGTCAACCGCAACTTAGCCAGGGGCGTCGTCCTCATGGCGCTGGCGCTGGGCTTTGGCCTGCCGTCGGTGGGCTATTCGCTGGGCAAGCTCAGCCACGCCGGGCCCGGCCTGTTCCCGTTCATCGTGAGCTGCATGCTGTTCGCCATCGGCGTGATCACCGTGGTGCGCTCGCGGCTGGTGGCGCCGGCGCCGCTGAATTTCCAGGTGCGCAACATCTCGATCATCCTGGGCAGCCTGTGCGGCTTTGCGGCGCTGTCGCACTACGTGAACATGATCGCGGGCATCGTGTTCCTGGTGTTCTGCTCGGGGTTTGCGGGCACGTCGTACTCGGTGGTGCGCAACCTCAAGATCGCCGCGGTGCTGCTGGGCATCGCCTTCATGTTCCAGAAGCTTCTGGGCGTCAACCTGCCGCTGTTCTGAGAGCACCACCATGGAAGTCCTTCACAACCTCGCGTTCGGCTTCGGCCACGCGCTCACGCTGCAGAACCTGATGTTCTGCGCCCTCGGCTGCACCGTGGGCACCCTGGTGGGCCTGCTGCCGGGCCTCGGCCCGCTGGCCACCATCAGCCTGCTGCTGCCGCTGACCTATTCCATCGACACCACCGGCGCGCTCATCATGCTGGCCGGCATCTACTACGGGGCGCAGTACGGCGACAGCGTGAGCGCCATCACCATGAAGATCCCGCACGCCAGTTCCATCGTGGCGTGCATCGACGGGTACCAGATGACCTTGAAAGGCAAGACGGGCCTGGCGCTGTTCACGGCGGGGGTGTCGAGCTTCATCGGCGGCACGGTGGCCATCCTGGTGCTGACCTTCCTCGCGCCCAGCCTGGGCGAGGTGGCCTTCCTGTTCGGCCCTGCGGACTACTGCGCGCTGATGCTGGTGGGCTTCGTGTGCGTGAGCTTCGTGACCACCGGCAGCCTGCTCAACGGCCTGGCCATGTGCATGGTGGGCGTGCTGCTGGGCTCGATCGGGACCGACGTGAACAGCGGCACGGCCCGCTTCACGCTGGACATGCCCTTCCTGGCCGACGGCGTGGGCATCGTGAGCATTGCGCTCGGGTGCTTCGGCATCGCCGAGATCACCAAGAACCTGGATGCGCGTGAAGAGCGCTCGCCCTTCAACGGCACGATCAAGCTCATCCCCACCTGGCCCGAGTTCAAGCGCATCATCCCCAGCGCGCTGCGGGGCAGTGTGGTGGGCTCCATCCTGGGTATCCTGCCCGGCGGCGGCCCGACGATCGCCCAGTTCGCAGCCTACGCGCTCGACAAGAAGGTCAGCAAGTACAAACACGAGATCGGCAACGGCTCCATCGAAGGCGTGGCCGGCCAGGCCGCTGCCGACGAGGCTGCCGCCCGCACCAGCTTCATCCCGCTGATGAGCATCGGCATCCCCGAGAACGCCGTCATGGCGCTGATGATGGCCGCGTTCATCATCAAGGGCATCCAGCCCGGCCCCAACATGATCGCCGGCCACCCCGAGCTGTTCTGGGGCCTGGTCGCCAGCATGTGGATCGGCAACTGCTTCCTGCTGATCCTGAACGTGCCGCTGGTGCGCTACTGGCTGTCGGTGTTCAAGATCCCGTACAACGTGCTGTTCCCGGCCATTCTGTTCTTCTGCTGCATCGGCACGTACAGCATCAACAACAACCTGGACGACGTGTTCATCACCGTGGCCTTCGGTGCGCTGGGCTACCTGTTCATGCGGCTCGAGATGGACCCGTCGCCGCTCATGCTGGGCTTCATCCTGGGCCCCATGCTGGAGGAGAACTTCCGCCGCTCCATGCTGCTGTCGCGCGGCAGCTTCGATGTGTTCGTCAACCGCCCCATCAGCGGCACGCTCATCGGCCTGATCGTGCTGTTCATCGCCTGGCAGACATTCGGCTTCTTCCGCCAGCGCGGAAAGGCCAAGGACCTGGAGGTGGTGGCACCGGCTGCGACCTGAGACCAGCTGAAGAAACCACCTCAACGACCCGACAGATTGACTCTCTGTAAGCTGCTTCGGCAGCCTTGACAAGGCCGGTCACCCTGCGTGACCGGCCTTTTTTTTTATCGCTGTGTCGCCCCAAGATGAAAAGCGGCCCCCTCGGGGGGCAGCGACCACACGAAGTGGGGAGCGTGGGGGGCATTTCTCACGCTTGCCACCACGTCGGCAGCAACGCCCGCACCTCGCTGCGCCCGAACCGGTCGTCCATCAGGTGCACCACGCCCTCGTCGCTGGGCGTGCGGATCACGCGGCCCGCCGCCTGCACCACCTTCTGCAGGCCGGGGTACAGGTAGGTGTAGTCATACCCGTCGCCGAACAGGGCCTGCATGCGCTGGCGGATCTGTTCGTTGACCGGGTTGACCTGCGGCAGGCCCAGCGTGGCCAGGAAGGCGCCGATCAGCCGGCGCCCGGGCAGGTCGATGCCCTCGGCAAACGCGCCGCCCAGCACCGCGAACGCAATGCCTTCGCTGGTGTCGGTGAAGCGGTCCAGAAACTGCCGCTGCTCGGCCTCCAGCATGCGACGCGACTGGCGCCAGTGCGGCAGGTGCGGGTGGTTGCGCTCGAACACATGGGCCACCTGCTGCAGATACTCGTAGCTGCTGAAGAACGCCAGGTAGTTGCCCGGCCGCGCGGTGAACTGCCGCGCCATCAGGTCGGCAATGGGCGCCAGCGACGCATTGCGGTCCGGGTAGCGGGTGGAGATGTGGCGGGCCACCTGCACCTGCAGCTGCGCGCTGGCAAAAGGCGATTCCACATCCACCCACACATGCTGGTCGGGCAGGCCCAGCAGGTCGCCGTAGTAGCGCGCAGGCTGCAGCGTGGCCGAAAACAGCGTGCTGGTGTGCGCAGCCTGCAGGCGCGGCTGCAGGAAGGGCGCGGGCACCACGTTGCGGATGCACAGTGTGGAGCCGCCCGGCGCCGGTGCCTTGCCGGCTGCGCGCTGCGGGCGCTGCGTGGGCTGGTGGGGCTGGGTAATGTCCACCAACGAATGCGTGTCCAGCAGCTCCGCCATGCGCACCAGGTGCAGCGCATCGAAGTAGAAGGCCTGCAGCGCCGCATCGGGCTCGGCCGGGTGGTCGGCAAAGTGGTCCGACAGCGTGCTGCCGCACTGCTGCAGCGCGGCCAGCAGCTTGTCGGGGAAGGCATCGAAGACCGCGTAGTGGGCGCCAGCCGCGGTTTGTTCCTTGTCCAGCGCGACCCAGCAGCGGCGCACCTTGTCCAGCGCCTTTTTTACGGCGGGGTGGCGCGTGGCGGCGGGCGACTGGCGGGCCAGCGCCAGGCTGTCCGGGCGCAGCTCGGCCGTGTACATCTTGCGGCCGCGTTCCACCAGGTTGTGGGCCTCGTCCACCAGCAGCGCGGCGCGCCACTGGTTGGCCTGCGTCAGGCCATGCAGCAGGCCGCCCAGGTCGAAGTAGTAGTTGTAGTCGCCCACCACCACATCGGCCCAGCGCGCGAGTTCCTGGCTCAGGTAGTAGGGGCAGACCTGGTGGGCCAGCGCCACCTCGCGCACGCGGGCCTGCAGCAGCGGGGCCGGGCCCTGGCTGCCGCCTTCGGTGGCTGGGGCCACGGCGGCGGCGCGGGCCGCAGGCAGTCGGTCGTAGAAGCCCTGCGCCAGCGGGCACGACTCGCCGTGGCAGGCCTTGTCGGGGTGTTCGCAGGCCTTGTCGCGCGCCACCAGCTCCAGCACGCGCAGCGGCAGGCCCGGGGCGGTGGCGGCAGGTGGGGCCAGGCGCTGGAGCGCATCCAGCGCCATCTGCCGGCCGGAGGTCTTGGCCGCCAGAAAGAACACCTTGTCGATCTGCTGCCCCGGCATGGCCTTGAGCAGTGGGAACAGTGTGCCCATGGTCTTGCCGATGCCCGTGGGCGCCTGGGCCAGCAGGCAGCGGCCCGACGCGGCGGCCTTGTACACCGCCTCGGCCAGCGGGCGCTGCCCGGCGCGAAAGGTGCCGAACGGAAACGCCAGCGCACCCAGGGCCGCATCGCGCGCCGCACGGTGCGCCACCTGGGCCTCGGCCCAGGCGAGGAACCGTTCGCACTGCGCCTCGAAGTGCTGCTGCAGGTCGTCCGCGGTGTGGCGGTCGGTGAACACGGTTTCCTTTTGCGTGCCGATGTCGAAGTACACCAGCGCCAGGTCGATGTGGCTCCAGCCCTCCTGCTGGCACAGCAGCCAGCCGTAGATGCGCGCCTGCGCCCAGTGCAGGGCGCGGTGCGATGCGGGTTGCCGGTCCAGGCGGCCCTTGAAGGTCTTGACCTCGTCCAGGCGCTGCTGCGCCGCATCGACGCCATCGGCCCGGCCGCGCACGCGCAGCGTCTTGTACTGGCCCGCCAATGCCACTTCGGCGCGGTAACCAGCGCCCCGGCGCGTGGCCACGGTGGAATGGCCCGCGATGCCCTCCAGCGCCGTGGGCGCCGGGGTGAAGCGCAGGTCCAGGTCGCCCAGCTTGGCGGTGAACTCGCACAGCTCGCGCACCGCCACGGTGTAGGTCATGGCGGGGGCTCGGCGCAGGGCGGGGCGGGGAGGTCGCCGGTCAGCGTGTCGCTGGTGGCCGAGGCGTCGTTGGCCGATGCATCGTTGGCGGGCACCGCGGTCTGCCCTGCCGCATGCCCCGCCGTCTGCTCCGCAGCTTCTGCGGCCTCGCCCAGGTGGGCCTGCGCCAGCTCGGCCTCGCTGCGCATCGGCGTGGCCTTGCACAGCGCCATCCACACCGCGAAGGGCAGGGTGCAGCTGGCATGCCGCGCGGGCCGCAGCAGCTCGAACCGGCTGTGCGCGCCATCGTCCAGCTTGCCGTGCAGCACCCAGATGCCGAAGTGCTCCGGGATCTCCTCCGGCTGGGCGATGCCTGCCGGGAACACGTAGTAGCACTCCTCGCACAGCCACTGGTAGGCCTGGCGCTTGGCGTCGTGCCGCAAGTCCGACAGCAGGTCGGCCCGGCTCGCTTTGACCTCGTGCACCATGGGCTGCAAGTAGGCCGGCACGGACGTGTTGCGCACCGAAAACAGGTCAGGCCGCGCCATGCGCCACACGTTGGCGGCGGCGCGGGCTGCGGGCGAATCGGTGTCTTCGCTCCACAGCGGGGTGCTGCGGCCGTGGCCGATGGGGGTGGGGACGGTCGGCAGGGCGGCGTCCGCCGCAGGTGGCGTCAGCGGCGCCGGCCCGTCCACCACCGCGCGCAGTGACAGCTCGCGCCACACGATGCGCCCCGCCGCCAGCAGGTGCTCGGCGAACCTGGCGGCCAGCCGGTCGTGCGTGCTCAGCGCCCGCACGCTGCGCTGGCGTGCCACGGCCAGCGTGCGGATGCCCTCGTCGGTGAGCCGCAGGGACTCGAACCCCTCGGGCGACACCTGCAGCACCACCAGTTGCGCGGCCAGCAGGTCGATCTCCAGCGCGTCCTTGCACGGCCAACCCGCCGAGCGCCAGATTTGCATGAGGCGCGTGCGGTGAAAGCGGGTGAGCTGGATGGCGGGCGCAGGGGCCGATGCGGGGGAGGGCAGAGCCGTCATGGGGTGGTGGGGTCGGCAGGCTGGGCACTGATTTTAATCACAGTACCTGCAGATGCTCAACACGGGGCCGTGATCATGGGGGGCGAGGGGTTTGGGGGGGGGTATTGTTGGACTCCATCGCTCACTGCATAAGCGGTAAATGCTATAAAAAATATAGTGCCTTGCGAGAGGGACTGAGGGGGTTCCGAATCTCCTCCTCGCGCCACGATGGCGTTCGGCAATGCCCGGTGACCGGGTGCACCACCGCACCGATTCGCCCCGCACGGCATCGGCCGCGACCGAGGCAGGCGATGCAGAGCAGAGCGCGTGCATCGCGCCGGTCAACCAGCGCTATCGCAGTCAGTGCGCCCGTTTCGCGTGGCGCCTGATGGCTCTGGCTATGGTCAAGGCACCTGGCACCGCAGCACATACCGGGGCCGCGGTGTGACCTGCGTTGGCGCAGAGCTATCTGCGGAATGAGGCCGCCAGCCATGGCGATTGCAGCAAAAAAATCGTTGCGACGGGATGAACTGTTGAATGCATTCAACAAGCGGTTGAGTGCCGATGCACGTCCCTAGAATCCGCCGCAACGCAGCCCGACCGATGCGGCAACCCCACGCTGGCGTGCCGCCCAGGCCGGGCCAGCGCAGCCCGCTGACGCAGTGGCCCCCACAGCCACACGCCCTGCATCCACCCCACCACCCACGATCACCGCGTTTTTTGCCAGAGCTTTGCCGCCGTGCCGCGCAGCCACCCTGCGCTCGCGCAGCGGCGGGAGGCGCAAGAACCACCACAAGGACACCCACCGTCGATGCGCACCCCTGAACTCGCAGTGCTGGACCTGACCTCCCGCATCGGCGGATACGCACTGGCCCACCTGGGCGTGGCGGGCGCATCGGGCCATGGCGCCTGGGAACGCCTGCCGCTGGGGGAGGTTGCGGGCGCCCCCGAGATCAGCTGGTACCGGCCGGCAGCCCTGGCCGACCTGAAGAAACTGCCTGCGCAGCCCGACGCACTGGCCGTCCTGGTCGGGCCCGGCGTCTTCACCATGCTGCCGGCCATCCTGGCGCTTGGCACCGTGCGTTCCGCGCCCGCGGTCTGGTTCGTTCTTTTGCCCAACGCAGTGATGGAAGACATCGAAATCACCAGGTTCCTGGGCGCCCAACGGCGTGCCGGCGTGCACAAGTACCAGTTGCCCAACAGCGACCCGCAGACGCTGTGGTTCGTGCTGATGGAGCAGATGGGAAAGATCCCGCGCGTCAACGATTATTTCAACGAAGACAGAAGGCCCGACGATATGAGTTCGAATCTGAAGAGTTCCATGGATGCCGCGATGACCATCGACGGCGCACAGGCGGTCGCCCTGGTCGACTACCGCAGCGGCATGTGCCTGGCCCAGGCGGGGGGCGGCATGAACCTGGACCTGGCGGCGGCCGGCAACACCCGGGTGGTGCAGGCCAAGCTCAAGACCATGGAGGCCCTGGGCATCAAGCGCGGCATCGAGGACATCCTCATCACCCTGGCCGACCAGTACCACCTGATCCGCCTGGTGCCCAACAATGACGGGCTGTTCCTGTACCTGGTGCTGGACAAGGCCAAGGGCAATCTGGCCCTGGCTCGCTACAAGCTCACCGACATCGAGCGGTCGTTGAAGGTCTGAGCCGCGCGGCGCGCCCCCCGCGGTGACGGGGGCTGTGCGGGCCGGGTGCGCGGGAAGAGGGCGTCACAGGGCGCCAAGGATGCGCCCCGGATGCGCCCGCTCACCACTCCGCAAAGCTCCCGTCCTTGTGCCGCCACACCGGGTTGCGCCACCGGTGCCCCTGCTGCGCACGTTCGCGCACGTACTCCTCGTTCACCTCGATGCCCAGCCCCGGTCCGTTCGGTATGGCCACCATCCCGTCCTCGTACGCAAACACTTGCGGGTTGGACACGTAGTCCATCAGGTCGTTGTCCTGGTTGTAGTGGATGCCCAGGCTTTGCTCCTGGATGAAGGCGTTGTAGCAGACCGCGTCCAGCTGGAGGTTGGCGGCCAGCGCGATGGGGCCCAGGGGGCAGTGCAGGGCCAGGGCCACGTCGTAGGCCTCTGCCATGGTGGCGATCTTGCGGGTTTCGGTGATGCCGCCGGAGTGCGACGGGTCGGGCTGGATGATGTCGGCATACCCCTCCTGCAGCACGCGCTTGAAGTCCCAGCGGGAGTACAGGCGCTCGCCCAGGGCGATGGGGGTGGACGAGATACGCGCGATCTCTTTCAGCGCCTCTTCGTGCTCGCTGAGCACGGGCTCCTCGATGAACATCAGGCGGTAGGGCTCCAGCTCCTTGATCAGCACCTTGGCCATGGGGCGGTGCACCCGGCCATGGAAGTCGACGCCGATGCCCACATGGGGGCCCACGGCCTCGCGCACCGCGGCCACGTTCTGCAGGCAGCGCTCCACCTTGTCGTAGGTGTCCACAAACTGCATTTCTTCGGTGCCGTTCATTTTCACGGCGGTGAAGCCCCGGGCCACGGCGTCCCGCGCCTGCTGGGCGGTTTCGCTGGGGCGGTCGCCGCCGATCCAGCTGTACACGCGGATGCGGTCGCGCACGTTGCCGCCCAGCAGCTCGGACACGGGCACGCCCAGGGCCTTGCCCTTGATGTCCCACAGCGCCTGGTCGATGCCGGCCAGGGCGCTCATGTGCACGCCGCCACCCCGGTAGAAGCCGCCGCGGTACAGCACCGTCCAGTGGTCTTCGATGTGGCGCGGGTCCTTGCCGATGAGGTAGTCGCCCAGCTCTTCGACCGCGGCGGCCACGGTCTGCGCGCGGCCTTCCAGGATGGGCTCGCCCCAGCCGACGATGCCTTCGTCGGTTTCGATTTTCAGAAAGCACCAGCGCGGGGGCACCAGGAATGTGGTCAGTCGGGTGATCTTCATGGGAGGGCGGATGGAAAGGAAACCGTGGGAATGCAAATGCGGTTGAGGAGCGGCAACGCAGCGATAGGACGTCTAGGCAGCCGGGCCCGTGGCGGCATTGGGGTGCGCACCGTGTGCCGGGCTGTAGGCGTCCTGCCACGCGGTGACGAACGCAACGGCCTTGGCGGCCACGTCGCCTGCGCTGTCGCCCGGGCGGTACAGGGCCGAGCCCAGGCCGAAGCCGCTGGCCCCGGCCGCTGCGTAGGTGGCGATGCTCTCGGGCACGATGCCGCCCACCGGCACCAGCGCCATGGGTGGGGTGATGACCGCGCGCCAGGCTTTGAGCACATGCGGCGGCAGCGCCTCGGCCGGAAAGAGCTTGAGCATGTTGGCGCCCGCGGCCAGCGCGGCATAGGCCTCGGTCAGCGTGGCCACGCCGGGTGCGCAGGCCATGCCGGCCGCGCGGGCGGTGCGGATCACCGCGGGGTCGCTGTGGGGCATGACGATGATCTGCCCGCCCGCGGCGGCCACGTCAGCGCAGGCCTCGGCCGTGATCACCGTGCCCGCGCCCACCAGGCAGTCGGCGGGCAGCGCATTGCGCAGGGCGCGGATGCTGGCCAGGGGCTGTGGGGAGTTCAGCGGCACCTCGATGATGCGAAACCCCGCGTCGTACAGCACGTGGCCGATGGCCACCACCTCGTGCGGCTGCACGCCGCGCAGGATGGCGATCAGGCCGCAGGCCTGCATGGTGCTGAACAGGTTCTTGTCGATGGGGTTCATGCGGCGTGGCTCCTGGGGAATGGGGTGCGTTCTGCGTCCGTTGCTGCTGGCAGCCCGGCGGCGAGCCCAGCAGCGATGGCGATCTGCCACAGGCCCGTGACGGTGGCCTGCGCAGCGATGGTGGGCTGTGTAAATCCATAGGCCTGCAGGGCGATGGCGTAGCGGCGGCACAGGTCGGCCTCGCCGCACAGCACCAGCGGGATGGGGGCGGCGCCAGTGGGCGGGTGCAGGCGCGCCAGGCTGGCGATCTCGTGCCCGATGAGGATGCCCGACAGGTAGTCCGCCTGCGCCGCGGCGGGCAACGCGCCCGTCAGGCCCAGCGTGCGGGTGCTGAAGATGTGCGACAGCAGGCCCAGCGCCGCATCGCTGCCGCGCGCCACCTGCAGGCCCTGCGCAAAGGCGGCGTCGTCAGGCGCGGCGGGTGCCTGCATCGTCTTGCCCAGGATGGTGTGCCCGCGCAGTGCGGCAAACACTTCGCCGGTCATGAAGGTGTGGAACCCCTGGATGCTGCGCCGGGCACCGTCGCCCTGCGCCACCACCCACTTGCTGTGCGTGCCCGGCAGGCCGACCAGTACGGGGCCTGGGCTGGCGACGGATGTGTCGGCCAAGACACCCAGCACCTGCGTTTCCTCACCGCGCATCACGTTGGGCAGGCCCGCGCGCTGCAGCAGCCCGGGCACGATGTGCAGGGGGGTGCCGCTGCCACGCTGCACCACGGTCAGACCGCGCCCGAGGTCGTCCAGCGAAGTGGGGGTGTCCAGGTATTGGGCTTCGCGCCAGCCCTGGGCGCTGCCCACCATGCCGCAGGCCAGCACCGGCACCGAGGGCAGGGTGGCCAGCCAGTCGCCGCAGGCGTCCTGCAAGGCGCGCTCGAAGGCTGCGCCGGGCTCGGCATCGGCCTGGCCCGCGGGTACCGGGGGCAGGTTCATGATGCCCCAGGGGCGGCTGCGTTGCTCCAGCACCTGCCCGTGGGCGCCCAGGCGAAAGGCGCGCAGCGAACTGGTGCCCCAGTCCAGGGCCACCAGGCGGGTGTCCGAGAGGTTGGCGGTGTCGGCCATGGCGTGTTTACCGGCCCCAGCGCAGCACCAGCGGGTCCAGCCGGCGTGCGATGTCGATCAGGCCCCGGCGCACTTCAGGGTGCATGGCCGGGAAGGGGTGGCGGCCCGCCTCGCAGGCGATCACGCCGCCTTCCTTCATCAGCGCCTTGGCGGTCAGGATGCCGCCCTGGCGGTTTTCGTGGTTGATGAGGGGCAGCCAGCGCTGGTAGAGCGCAAAGGCCTGGTCCATGTCGCCCTGGCGGTGGGCTTCGATGATGGGGCGGATGCCGTCGGGGAAGGCGCCGCCCGTCATCGCGCCGGTGGCGCCGGCATCCAGGTCGGCCAGCAGGGTGATGGCCTCTTCGCCGTCCCACGGGCCTTCGACGGCCGCGCCGCCCAGGCGGATCAGCTCGCGCAGCTTGCTCGCAGCGCCGGGCACCTCAATCTTGAAATAGGCCAGGTGCTCGATCTCCTGCGCCATGCGCGCGAGGAACGGGGCCGACAGCACGGTGCCGCTGGCGGGTGCGTCCTGCACCATGATCGGAATGCGGATCGCATCGGACACGCGGGCATAGAACTCGTGGATCTGCGCTTCGGGCACGCGGAAGGTAGCACCGTGGTAGGGCGGCATGATCATCACCATGGCGGCGCCCATGTCCTGCGCGGCGCGGCTGCGCTCGGCGCACACGCGGGTGCCGTAGTGGGTGGTGGTGACGATGACCGGCACGCGGCCGGCCACGTGCTCCAGCGAGACGCGGGTCAGCGTCTCGCGCTCGGCGTCGGACAGCGAAAACTGTTCGGAGAAGTTGGCCAGGATGCAGACGCCGTCCACACCGGCGTCGATCATGAAGTCGAGGCAGCGCTTCTGGCTCTCGATGTCCAGGGTGCCGTCTTCATGGAACGTGGTGGGCACTACGGGGAAGATCCCGCGGTAGCGTGGGCTCTGGAGGGAAGGCGTGGCTGGCATGGCGGAGGATGGGTGAATATTTGAATGAAATGCGGCTCTAGCGCTTGTCTGGAAAGCGCTAAAAGCTATGAAATATGTAGCGCGTCCTGTAGCGGATGGGCCATTGGTATCAGTGCGAGTGACGAGGGACGGCAGAGCCGCGGCAGCCGACCAGGAAGTCGAAGTCGCAGCCGTCGTCGGCCTGCAGCACGTGGTCCACATACAGGCGCTGGTAGCCACCGCGCCCGCCCATGTCGGTGCTGGCCAATGCGGCCAGGCGCGCGGCCAGTTCCTCGTCGCTGATATCGAGGTGCAGGCGGCCTTGCTCGCAGTCCAGCTCGATGAAATCGCCATCGCGCACGGCGGCCAGCGGGCCACCCGCGGCGGCCTCGGGGGCCACATGCAGCACCACGGTGCCGTACGCCGTGCCGCTCATGCGCGCGTCGGAGATGCGCACCATGTCCTTCACGCCCTGGCGCAGCAGCTTCGGGGGCAGGCCCATGTTGCCCACCTCGGCCATGCCGGGGTAGCCCTTGGGGCCGCAGTTCTTCATCACCATCACGCAGCTGGCGTCGATGTCCAGGTCCTCATCGACGATGCGCTCCTTGTAATGCTCCAGGTTCTCGAACACCACGGCGCGGCCGCGGTGCTTGAGCAGCTCGGGCGACGCGGCAGAGGGCTTCAGCACTGCGCCGCGCGGCGACAGGTTGCCGCGCAGGATGCAGATGCCGCCGTCGGCGATCAGCGGGTTGTCGATGGTGCGGATGACTTCGTCGTTGTACTGGGGCGCCTCGCGCACGTTGTCCCACAGCGTCTTGCCGTTCACGGTCAGTGCGTCGGGGTGGGGCAGCAGGTTGTTCTCGCCCAGGCGGCGCAGCACCGCCGGCAGGCCCCCGGCGTAGTAGAACTCTTCCATCAGGAAGCGGCCCGAGGGCTGCAGGTCCACCAGCGTGGGCGTGCCGCGGCCGATGCGCGTCCAGTCCTCCAGGTCCAGCTGCACGCCGATGCGGCCCGCGATGGCCTTGAGGTGGATGACCGCGTTGGTCGAGCCGCCGATGGCCGCGTTGGTGCGGATCGCGTTCTCGAACGCTTCGCGCGTCAGGATCTTGGAGAGCGTGAGCCCTTCGTGCGCCATCTCCACGATGCGGCGGCCCGACATGTGGGCCAGCACGTAGCGGCGCGAGTCCACCGCGGGTATGGCCGCGTTGTGCGGCAGCGATGTGCCCAGCGACTCGGCCATGCAGGCCATGGTGCTGGCTGTGCCCATGGTGTTGCAGGTGCCGGCGGAGCGGGACATGCCGGCCTCGGCCGCGAAGAACTGGTGCTCGTTGATCTCGCCGGCCTTCAGCGATTCGTGCAGGCGCCACACGGCCGTGCCCGAGCCGATGTCCTTGCCGTCGAGCTTGCCGTTGAGCATGGGCCCGCCCGTGACCACGATGGCCGGCACGTCGCAGCTGGCCGCGCCCATCAGCAGCGCGGGCGTGGTCTTGTCGCAGCCCACCAGCAGCACCACCGCGTCGATGGGGTTGCCGCGAATGGCTTCTTCCACGTCCATGCTGGCCAGGTTGCGCGTGAGCATGGCCGTGGGGCGCAGGTTGGATTCGCCGTTGGAGAACACCGGGAACTCGACCGGAAAGCCGCCCGCCTCGTAGATGCCGCGCTTGACGTGCTCGGCGATCTTGCGAAAGTGCGCGTTGCAGGGCGTGAGCTCTGACCAGGTGTTGCAGATGCCGATGATCGGGCGGCCGTCGAACTCATGGTCCGGAATGCCCTGGTTCTTCATCCAGCTTCGGTACATGAAGCCGTTCTTGTCGGCGGTGCCGAACCATTCGGCGGAGCGGAGTTTGCGCGGGGTGTTGGTCATTGTGGATGCGGATCAGGGAGAAGATGGGTAAAGGTCAGGACCGCTTGCCGGAGCGGCGCGTGAGCAGGCGCTGCAGCAGGCAGAAGACGAACAGCAGCACGCCGACGACGATGCGGGTCCACCACGAGCTGAGCGTGCCGTCGAACGAGATCAGGGTCTGGATGATTCCGAGCATCAGCACGCCGAACAGCGTGCCCACCACGTAGCCGACCCCACCGGTGAGCAGCGTGCCGCCGATCACGACGGCGGCGATGGCGTCAAGCTCCATGCCCACGGCATGCAGGCCATAGCCCGAGAGCATGTAGAACGTGAACACCACACCCGCCAGCGCCGAGCAAAAGCCCGAGAGCGTGTACACCCCGATCAGCGTGGCGCGCACGGGCAGGCCCATCAGCACGGCGGAGTTCTCGCTGCCGCCCACGGCATACACCGCGCGGCCGAACGGCGTGCAGTGCGCGACGAACAGCGCCGCCAGCAGCACCGCGATGGCGATCAGCGCGCCCAGCGACAGCGAGGCACCCTCCCAAAGCGGCAGGCGCCACTGCGAGATCTCGGAGTACGCCTCGTGCGTAATGCTGATCGAGTCGATGCTGATGAGGTAGCACAGCCCCCGCGCGAGGAACATGCCCGCCAGCGTCACGATGAACGGCTGCAGTCGAAACCGCTCGATGAGAAAGCCCATGAAAGCGCCGAACAGCGTGCCCATCAGCAGCACCACCGGCACGGCCACCAGCGGGCTCCAGCCCTTGTGCTCCACCAGCGCGGCCAGCACCATGGTGGTCAGCGCCACCACCGAGCCCACCGACAGGTCGATGCCGCCCGACAGGATGACGAACGTCATGCCCACTGCCACGATGATGAGAAAAGCGTTGTCGATCAGCAGGTTGAGGAACACCTGGGCCGAGAAGAACCCGGTGTACATCACCGAGCCCAGCGTCGCCATGGCCACGAACAGCGAGATGGTGGCGGCCAGCGGCAGGTACTTGGGGTTGAGCCGCGAGCGTGTGCCGGCGGCCTGGGGCGCGGATGAGGAGGCCACGGTGCTCAAGCCTGCAGTCTTCGGAACGGCGCTCATGACAGGGCCCCCGCGCCTGGTCGGCGTGCGATGGCGCCGACCTGCGCGCGAAACTCGGGCGACTGCAGCAGCATCACGATGAACACCACCACGGCCTTGACCACCAGGTTGACCTCGGGCGGCACGCCCAGCGAGTAGATGGCATAGGTCAGCGTCTGGATGATGAGCGCGCCGATCACGCTGCCCACCAGGCTGAATCGCCCGCCGGTCAACGCCGTGCCGCCCAGCGTCACGGCCAGGATGGCATCGAGCTCCAGCAACTGGCCTGCGTTGTTGCCGTCCGCGCTCTTCACGTTGGAGCTGATCAACAGGCCCGCGATGCCCGCGCACACGCCGCAGAAGACGTAGGCCGCCATGGTCAGGCGGCCCGCCTGCACGCCCGCCACCCGCGCCGCCGTGGGGTTGATGCCGACTGCCTGCACGAACAGGCCCAGCGCCGTGCGCGTGACGGCCAGGTACAGCACGGCAAACACGGCCGCCACGATGAACAGCGAGAACGGCAGCCCGGCCAGGTACCCGCCGCCGATGAAGAAGTAGGGCGTGTAGTAGATGGTGATGATCTGCCCGTCGGTGATCAGCTGGGCGATGCCCCGGCCCGCCACCATGAGGATCAGCGTGGCGATGATGGGCTGCATGCCCACGCGCGCCACGAGCACGCCGTTCCACAGCCCGCAGAGCAGGGCCACGCCAATGGCGCCCAGGATGGCCACGGGCAGCGGAAAGCGGCTCTCGGTGCCCGACACCGAACCGCCGATCATCCAGGCCGCCACGGCGGCGGCAATGGCCACCACCGCACCCACCGAGATGTCGATGCCGCGCGTGGCAATGACCATCGTCATGCCCAGCGACACCAGCACCAGCGGCGCCGCGCGGTTGAGGATGTCGATCAGGCTGCCGTACAGATGCCCGTCGCGCCACTCGATGCGCACGAAGCTGGCGTTGAAGGCCGTGTTGACGGCCAGCAACAGCAGCAGCGTGATGATGGGCCAGGCCAGGCGGTGGCGCATCAGCGCTGCAAATGGGGAAGGGGTATTGCGTTCTTCAAGCATGTTCGGCAGCGATGAGTTCGTACACGGCGTCTTCGGTGCTGCCGGCGGGCAGCTCGCCCACCTTGCGGCGGTCGCGCAGCACCACGATGCGGTGGGCCACGCGCACCACTTCGCTCATCTCCGACGAGATGAACAGCACGGCCATGCCGGCCTGCGCCAGGCGCAGGATCTGGTCCATGATTTCCTGCTTGGCCGCCACGTCGATGCCGCGGGTGGGCTCGTCCAGGATCAACAGGCGCGGCTCGATCGCCATCCAGCGCGCGAGGATGGCCTTTTGCTGGTTGCCGCCTGACAGCAGGCCGATGGGCGTGTCCACGCTCGCGGTCTTGATGCCCAGCAGCTGCACATAGCGGTCGGCAATGGCCGCCTGCTCGGCGCGCGAGAGGAATTTGCCCACGCCCATGCGCGCCTGCAGTGCCAGGGCGATGTTCTCGCGCACCGACAGCTCGGCCACGATGCCGTCGGTCTTGCGCTCTTCGGGGCACAGTGCCAGGCCCTGGCGGATGGCGTCCATGGGGTTGGAAAAGCTCACCGCCTTGCCGTCGATGCGCAGCATGCCGCGGTCGGGCTGCTCCAGCCCGAACAGCAGGCGTGCCAGCTCGGTGCGGCCCGCGCCCAGCAGGCCCGCCAGGCCCACCACTTCGCCCGCGCGGATCTGCAGGTCCAGCGGCTGCAGCTGGCCGGTCTGCCCCAGGCCTTCGGTCTGCAGCAGTGCGGTGTCCGAAGCGTTCGCCACGGGGGGCGGCGATGTCTGCGCGGCCTGCGCAGCCAGGTCGCGGCCCAGCATGGCGGCGATCAGGGCCTGGGGCCCCAGGTCGTTGACGGCCCATTCACCCACCCAGGTGCCGTTGCGCAGCACGGTGATGCGGTCCGACACGGCATACACCTGGTTCAGGAAGTGCGTCACGAACACGATCGACAGGCCCTCGCCCCGCAGCCGGCGCAGCACCTCGAAGAGCTTTTGCACCTCGTCGTCGTCCAGGCTGGAGGTGGGCTCGTCCAGGATGAGCACGCGCGCTTCGATGCTCAGCGCGCGGGCAATGGCCACCAGCTGCTGCACGGCCACGGGGTAGTCCGACAGCAGGCGCGTCACGTCGATGTTCAGCCCGATGCGCGCCACCAGCTCGCGCGAGCGCTGGTGCATCAGCGCCCAGTCGATGCGAAAGCCCTGCGCGATGCCGCAGCGTGGGTAGCGGCCCGCAAAGATGTTCTCGGCCACCGAGAGGTTGGGGCAGAGGTTGACCTCCTGGTACACGGTGCTGATGCCCAGGCGCTGCGCGGCCAGCGGCGAGTCGGGCCACACCGCATCATCCCCCAGCCGCATCTGCCCGCCGCTGGGCTTGATCACGCCCGTCAGCACCTTGATCAGCGTGGACTTGCCCGCACCGTTCTGCCCCATCAGCGCATGGATCTCGCCGGGGTACAGGCGCAACTGCACATCGCGCAGAACGGGGATGCCCGCGAACTGCTTGTGGATGCCCGTGAGTTCGAGCACGGGGGCAGGGGTGTGAGCGGTGGCCGCGTCCATGGCATCAGGCTTTGTTCTTGTTGTAGACGTCAACGAGCACGGCAGCCAGCAGCACCACACCCTTGATCACCTGCTGGTAGTCGATGCCGATGCCCAGGATGGACATGCCGTTGTTCATCACGCCCATCACGAACGCGCCGATCACCGCACCCATCACCTTGCCCACACCGCCCGAGGCAGACGCACCGCCGATGAAGCAGGCCGCGATCACATCGAGCTCGAAGCCCAGGCCCGCCTTGGGCGTGGCGGTGTTCAGACGCGCGGCGAACACCAGGCCCGCCAGCGCCGCCAGCACGCCCATGTTGACGAAGGCGTAGAACGACAGCCGTTCGGTCTTGATGCCCGAGAGCTTGGCCGCCTTTTCGTTGCCGCCCATGGCGTAGATGCGCCGGCCGATGGTGGTGCGGCTGGTGATGAAGTCGAACAGCACGATCAGCAGCGCCATCACGATGAGCACATTGGGCAGGCCCTTGTACGAGGCCAGCAGGTAGCTGAAGTAGATGAGCAGTGCGGCAAACACCGCGGTGCGTGCCAGGAAGAATGCGGTGGGCTCCACATGCACGCCGTGGCGCAGCCGGTTGGCCCGGGCGCGCAGGCCGGCCACCACCAGCGCGGCCGCCACGGCCACGCCCAGCAGCAGCGATGTGAGCTTGAGCCCCTCCACGCTGAACAGGTCGGGCATGAAGCCCGAGCTCAGCATCTGGAACGCTTCAGGAAAGGGGCCCACCGACTGCCCGGCCAGCAGCGCCAGCGCTAGGCCCTTGAAGACCAGCATGCCGGCCAGCGTGACGATGAACGAAGGAATGCGCGAGAACGCCACGAACCAGCCCTGCACCGCACCGATGAGGCCGCCGCAGGCCAGGCAGGCCAGCGTGGCGGGCACGAAGTGCCACTGGTACTGCACCATCAGCACCGCAGCCAGCGCGCCGATGAAGCCGCACACGGAGCCCACCGACAGGTCGATGTGCCCCGCCACGATCACCAGCAGCATGCCCAGCGCCATGATGACGATGTAGCTGTTTTGCAGCACCAGGTTGGTGAGGTTGAGCGGCTGCATCAGCGTGCCGTCCGTCATGTACTGGAAGAAGCCCATGATGGCGACCAGCGTGATGAGCATGCCGTACTCGCGCAGGTTGTGCTTGGCGTGGTCCAGCAGCGAACGGGTGGGGCGCGCGGGCGCACCCGGTGCAGGCGCGGCCGAGGCCGTGGGGGAGGGATTGGTCATCTGGCTCATGGTTGTTATGCGTTGCGCTGCGGGTGGCTGTCTGATGCGGAGGGATTGGCGCTGGCGCTGGCGCTGGCATTGGCGCGGTCCAGGCCAGAGCCGCCGTGCAAGGGCCGCCCCGCCGCACGGGCGGCGTCCCCCTCGGGGGGGATGGCGCGAAGCGACTCAGGGGGGGCAGCCACTATCACGCGCATGATCTTTTCCTGCGACGCCTCGGCGGTCGGCATCTCGGCCACGAAGCGCCCCTCGTTCATCACGTACAGGCGGTCGGTGATGCCCAGCAGCTCGGGCATCTCCGACGAGATCACGATCACGCACTTGCCCTCGGCCGCCAGTTGGGCGATCAGGGTGTAGATCTCGTACTTGGCGCCCACGTCGATGCCGCGGGTGGGCTCGTCGAGGATGAGCACCTCGGGGTTGGTGAAGAGCCATTTGCTCAGCACCACCTTCTGCTGGTTGCCGCCCGAGAGATTCAGCGTCTTCTGGTCCACGCCCGAGCAGCGGATGCGCAGCTTCTCGCGGTAGTCCTGTGCCACGCGGTGCTCCTGCCCGCCGTCGATCACGGTGGCGGTGGAGACGCCGCCCAGGTTGGCCAGCGACACGTTGAACTGGATGTCCTCGCTCAGCACCAGGCCGTTGCCCTTGCGGTCTTCGGTCACGTAGGCCAGGCCATGCGCCACGGCCTTTTCCACGGTGCTCACATCGATGGGGCGGCCGTGCAGCAGCACCTGGCCGCTGATGCGCTCGCCCCACGAGCGGCCGAAGATGCTCATGGCCAGCTCGGTGCGGCCTGCGCCCATCAGGCCGGCAATGCCCACGATCTCGCCCTTGCGCACCTGCAGGTTCACGCCCTTGATGAAGGCGCGGTCGGGGCGCTGGGGGTGCCAGGCGTGCCAGTCGCGCACCTCGAACACGGTCTCGCCGATGCGGGGCTCGCGCGGCGGGTAGCGGTCGGCCATCTCGCGGCCGACCATGGCCTTGATCACGCGATCTTCGCTCACGGGCGCTGCGCCACAGTCCATCGTCTCGACGGTGCTGCCGTCGCGCAGCACGGTGATGGAGTCGGCCACGCGCGAGATTTCGTTGAGCTTGTGCGAGATCAGGATGCAGGTGATGCCCTGGGCCTTGAGTTCCAGCAGCAGGTCCAGCAGCGCCTGGCTGTCGTTCTCGTTCAGGCTGGCGGTGGGCTCGTCCAGGATCAACAGGCGCACCTGGCGCGACAGCGCCTTGGCGATCTCCACCAGCTGCTGCTTGCCCACGCCCAGGTGCGTGACCAGCGTCTCGGGGGATTCGCGCAGGCCCACCTTGTGCAGCAGCGCCTGCGTCTTGCTGTGCGCGGCCATCCAGTCGATCACGCCGTAGCGCGCGGTCTCGTTGCCCAGGAAGATGTTTTCGGCGATGGAGAGCAAAGGCACCAGCGCCAGCTCCTGGTGGATGATGATCACGCCCAGGTGTTCGCTGTCGCGGATGCCGCCGAACTGGCGTTCCTCGCCGTCGTAGACGATCTCGCCGCTGTAGCTGCCGTGCGGGTACACGCCGGACAGCACCTTCATCAGCGTGGACTTGCCCGCGCCGTTCTCGCCGACGATGGCATGGATCTCACCGGCCTTCACGCGCAGGTTCACCTGGTTCAGGGCCACCACACCGGGGAAGGTTTTGCGGATGTTCCGCATTTCAAGAAGCATGGACTGACTAGGCTCGTACAGGGGGCCGTCTGGGGCCCTGAAAGTCTTGCTGCCGGGTGGTGTCCCGGCAGCGAGGCATGGCGTGGAGCGTTTCACAAAACTCAGCGCAGCGGTTCTGGCTAGGCGCTGGGTCGCAGGCAGTACGCCAGTACGACAAGACCCGGCAACGACGCCAGAAGAGTTTTTGAGACGCTCTGCACTACTTGATCTGCGATTCCTTGTAGTAGCCGCTACCCACCAGGATGGCGTTCCAGTTGGATGCATCGACCGACACGGGCTTGAGCAGGTACGAGGGCACCACCTTCACGCCGTTGTTGTAGGTCTTGGTGTCGTTGATCTCGGGCTGCTTGCCCGACAGCGTGGCGTCCACCATGTTGGCGGCCACCTTGGCCAGCTCGCGCGTGTCCTTGAACACGGTGGAGTACTGCTCGCCCTTCAGGATGGACTTGACCGATGGCACCTCGGCGTCCTGGCCGCTGACCACGGGGCAGGGCTGCTGGGCCGTGCAGTAGCCCACGCCCTTCAAGGACGACAGGATGCCGATGGACAGGCCGTCGTAGGGCGACAGCACCGCATGCACCTTCTCCTTGCCGTAGTAGGCCGACAGCAGGTTGTCCATGCGCGCCTGGGCGACCGAGCCGTCCCAGCGCAGCGTGCCCACCTTGTTCATGCCCGTCTGCTTGCTGCGCACCACCAGCTTGCCGCTGTCGATGTACGGCTGCAGCACGCTCATCGCGCCGTCGTAGAAGAAGAAGGCGTTGTTGTCGTCGGGCGAACCGCCGAAGAGTTCGATGTTGAACGGGCCTTTGCCCTGCTTGACGCCGAGCTTGTCCACGATGGACGTGGCCTGCAGCACGCCGACCTGGAAGTTGTCGAACGTGGCGTAGTAGTCCACGTTCTTCGAGCCCTTGATCAGGCGGTCGTACGCGATGACCTTCACGCCTTTGTCGGCCGCGTTCTGGAGTACGCGCGAGAGCGTGGTGCCGTCGATGGAGGCGATCACCAGCACCTTGGCGCCCTTGGTGATCATGTTCTCGATCTGGGCCAGCTGGTTGGGGATGTCGTCGTCCGCGTACTGCAGGTCGGTCTTGTAGCCGCGCTCCTTGAGCACCTTGACCATGTTGTCGCCGTCGGCGATCCAGCGCGACGAGGACTTGGTGGGCATCGAGATGCCGATGCTGCCCTTGTCCTGGGCCGATGCCACCGACGTGGCGCCGATGGCTGCGAGCGCCACGGTGGCCAGCACGGCCTTGAAAATTGCACGCTTCATTTGTTGTCGTCTCCTGTTGTGAATCTTTTGCTTTAAGGGATGCCAGTGGCGTCATGGCCTTTGCAACTGGCGCGGCCCAAGGCCAGTGCTACCGCGCAAGGGCCGCCACGCAGCGAACGCTGCGTTTCACTTGCGGGCGCTGGTGGCGTCCCCCTCAGGGGGAAGACGCCGCAGGCGGCTCAGGGGGGTCAATACTTGCGGTTAGGAAATTCTTTCGCCGCGACCTCCATCGGGAAGATGCCTTCTTCCGTCACGATGCGCTTTTGCACCGTCTTGCCGGCCTTGATGTCCTTGACCGCGCTCATCAGCTGCGGGCCCAGCAGGGGGCTGCACTCCACGCTCACGTTGAGCTTGCCGGCGATCATGGCTTCGAAGGCGCCCTTGACCGCGTCGATGGAGATGATGGTGATGTCCTTGGCGGGCTTCATGCCGGCCTCTTCGATGGCCTGGATCGCGCCGATGGCCATGTCGTCGTTGTGCGCGTACAGCACGTTGATCTTCTTGCCCTCGGCCTTGAGGAAGGCTTCCATCACTTCCTTGCCCTTGGCGCGGGTGAAGTCGCCGGTCTGCGAGCGCAGGATCTTGAACTTGGGGTCCGCCTTGATGACTTCCTCGAAGCCCTTCTTGCGGTCGATGGCGGGAGCCGAGCCCACGGTGCCCTGCAGCTCGACGATGTTGACGTCGCCCTTTTGGTCCTTCATCTTCTCGACCAGCCAGCGGCCGGCCTTGCGGCCTTCTTCCACGAAGTCCGAGCCCATGAAGGTCACGTAGAGCGAGGTGTCCTTGACGTTGACGGAGCGGTCGGTCAGCACCACGGGGATCTTCGCGGCCTTGGCTTCGCGCAGCACGGGCTCCCAGCCGGACTCGACCACGGGCGAGAACGCGATCACGTCCACCTTCTGCGCGATGAACGAGCGAATGGCCTTGATCTGGTTCTCCTGCTTTTGCCGGGCGTCCGAGAACTTCAGTTCGATGCCGGCCTCCTTGGCGGCCGACTTGATGGATTCGGTGTTGGCGGTGCGCCATTCGCTTTCGGCGCCGACCTGGCTGAAGCCCAGGACGATGGGCTTTTGTGCCCAGGCGGCCGAAGGCAGCAGCGCGGCCACGGGGCTGGCTGCGAGGGCTATGGCAAGGGTGCGGCGGTTCAGTTTCATCATCATTTGTCTCCTGGTTTCTTTAATGGTTGGTTGATGACAGCGTTGCGGGATCGATCGTGCGTCTTTTTCTCGGCTCTCTTGACTCTTCGGTGACTCTTCTTTGACTCTGTTTGATTCGTTCAGGCCAGCATGTAGCCGGTCTTGACGGTGGTGTAGAACTCGGCGGCGTAGCGGCCCTGCTCGCGCGCTCCGTAGCTCGACTCCTTGCGCCCGCCGAAGGGCACGTGAAAGTCCACGCCCGCCGTGGGCAGGTTGACCATGGTCATGCCCACCGCCGCGTTGCGCTTGAAGTGCATGGCGTGCTTGAGCGATGTGGTGCAGATGCCCGCGCACAGGCCGTAAGGCGTGTCATTGGCCAGCGACAGCGCGTGGTCGTAGTCGTCGGCGCGCAGCACGCAGGCCACGGGGCCGAAGATTTCCTCGCGGGCGATGCGGTGCTCGGGCCGCGCCAGGAAGAGGGCGGGGCTCATGTAGTGGCCGGGCGTGGCGCGCTCGATGCGCTCGCCGCCCCACACATGCTCGGCCCCTTCGGTGCGGGCGATATCGACGTAGCTGAGGTTCTGATCGAGCTGGGTGCTGTCCACCACCGGGCCCATTTCAATGCCGCGCTCCAGCGCATTGCCGACCTTGAGCGCGGTGAGCCGCTCGCGCAGGCGGCCCACGAAGGCGTCGTGCGCGCGCGCTTCCACGATCAGGCGGCTTGACGCCGTGCAGCGCTGGCCGGTGGAGAAGTACGAGCCCTGCAGCGCGCAGTCCACCGCCTGCTCCAGGTCGGCATCGGCCAGCACGATCAGCGGGTTCTTGCCGCCCATCTCCAGCTGCACCTTGGCGCGCCGTGCCGAGGCCGAGCGCAGGATGCGGTCGCCGGTGGCCACGGAGCCGGTGAAGCTCAGCGCGTTGACCAGCGGGTGGTCCACCAGGGTCTGGCCGACCTCGCGGCCGCTGCCCATGACGAGGTTGAAGGCACCGGCGGGCAGGCCGCTGCGGCTGATGATCTCGGCCAGCGCCCAGCCACAGGCGGGTACCAGCTCGGCCGGCTTGAAGACCACCGTGTTGCCGTAGGCCAGGGCCGGGGCGATCTTCCAGGCCGGGATGGCAAACGGAAAATTCCACGGCGCGATGATGCCCACCACACCCACGGGTTCGCGGGTGACGTCCACCTGCACGCCCTGGCGAACTGAAGCCATCAGCTCGCCCTGGATGCGCAGTGCTTCGCCTGCGAAGAACTTGAAGATCTGCCCGCTGCGCGCGACCTCGGCGATGGCCTCGGGCAGGGTCTTGCCCTCTTCGCGGGCCAGCAGCGTGCCCAGGGCCTCCTTGCGGGCCAGCAGTTCGCTGCCGATCATGTCCAGCACGTCGGCGCGGCGCTGCGGGTTGCTCTGGCTCCAGCTGGGCAGGGCATCGGCGGCGGCCCGCACGGCCAGTTCGGTCTGGTTGCGGTCCGCACGGGCGTATTCGGCCACCACTTCGCGGGTGTCCGATGGGTTGGTGCTGACGCCGGTGGTGGTGCCGATTTCCCATCGGCCGTTGATCAGGTGCCGGGGGTTCTGCTGCATGTCGCCGAACTTCATGGGGGTCTTTAAGAGCCGTTGTGACTGTTGCGGCGAAGTCTATGGATGATTTTGATATCAATCCAATCATTTTTTCGTCAAAATACATATCGATAACCGCATTCTGGAAAACCCCAGCCACCACGCCTCGCGGCGCCCCTCCCCATGAGTACCTACAACCATTGGTTCATCCGCGCCCGCCTCAAGACGCGCCAGCTGCTGCTGCTGGTGGCGCTGGCCGAGGAGGGCAACATCCACCGCGCGGCCCAGGTGCTGAGCATGACGCAGCCTGCGGCGTCCAAGCTGCTCAAGGACCTGGAGGATGTGCTGGAGGTGCCCCTGTTCGAGCGCCTGCCCCGCGGCATGCGCCCCACCTGGTACGGCGAGACCATGATCCGCCACGCGCGCATGGCGCTGGCCAATTTGAACCAGGCGCACGACGAGATCGGCGCGCTCAAGCGGGGCCACTACGGCCAGGTGGGCATCGGCGCGATCACCTCGCCGGGCCTGAGCCTGCTGCCGGCGGCGGTAGCGCTGGTCAAGCAGGAGCACCCGAGCCTGCGCATTTCGCTGGACATCGAAACCAGCCCGGTGCTGCTGGAGCGCCTGGACCAGGGCAAGCTCGACATCGTGGTGGGGCGCCTGTATGAAGAGCACGACAAGAGCAACCTGCGCTATGAGCCGCTGACCGAGGAGCTGGTCTGCGCCATTACCCGGCCGGGGCATCCGTTGTCGAGCATGAGCGGGCTGACGCTGCGCGATGTGCTGTCGGCCAGCTGGATCGTGCCGCCCGCGGGGAGTGTGCTGCGGCACCGGTTCGACCTGATGTTCCAGCAGGATGGCCTGGCGCCGCCGGTGAATGTGGTGGAGACAGCGGCCCTGTTGTTCATGACGCGGATGCTGCAGCAGAGCGACATGGTGGCGGTGGTGGGGGCGGATGTGGCGCATTACTACGCGTCGCATGGGATCGTGGCGGTCTTGCCGATGGCGATGCCTTGCCATATGGATGCGTTCGGGATCATCACGCGGACGGATCGGTTGTTGTCGCCGGCGGCGAAGGTGATGATGAGGGCGTTGAAGCAGACGAGTCTGGTGCAGTATGGGAGGAAGCTGGAGGTGGGTGAGTGAGGGGCGTTGTGTGCGCTCACCGGCCGTTCGGGCTGAGCCTGTCGAAGCTTTTGTACGTCATCACTGTCCGGTCGGGTTGAGCTTGTCGAAACCTGGGCGCATCGATCCACGCCCGTTCGGGTTGAGCCTGTCGAAACCTTGCCCGTCCGCAACTCCATCCCTTCGGGTTGAGCTTGTTGAAACCTGGGCGCTGCTCGCGAGCTCGCTGGTTTGAGAGGTGTGCCTGTGTTGAGGGCGGGAGCCGGGGTGCGCGCCCGGCGGCGCGGTAACTTTCTCTTGGTTCGCCAAGAGAAAGTCACCAAAGAGAAGGCGACCCCAAGTCTGCGACCCCTTCGCTGCGCTACGGGGCAAACCTGCGTCGGGGCGGTTGCGGGGTGCGCCGCAGAACTCACTGCGCTGCTTTGCAGCTACGTTCAAACAACTGCGGCGAGCTAGAGCACGAAGCATGCGCGCTCCGACGCGCATGCCACCCCGCAACCGCCCCGCCGCAGGCGCAGCCACAGGGGGTGGACAGCCGAACAGCCACACGGGCCATCGCGTTGCTCGGCCCCGAACGCGCAGGCGCTTCGCGCCGCGACCGCCAGGCCGAGCGCAGCGATGGCCCGTGTGGATGTTCTCTCCCCCCATCCCCATCCCTTCAGGATGCGCCGAGGAGCGCAGGGCGTGGGGTGAGCGTGTGCCGAAGGACACACGCATCGTGAACTGACTCGCTGCGGATGTTTGAGCGTAGCGCGGCAGCGCGCAGCGAGTTCCGCAGCGCACCCCACGACCGAGCACCGCAGGTTGCCCCACTCGCCCGCAGGGCGAGTGGGGACGCAGGCTGTAGGGTCGCCCTTTCTTTGGTGACTTTCTTTCGGCGACGCGAAAGAAAGTTACTCGCACGCCGGGCGACTCCCGGCCTCCGCCCTCAACAAAGGCATGCTGCCCATCAGCGAGCCTGCGAGCAGCGCCCAGGTTTCGACAGGCTCAACCCGAACGGCTGTGGGTCGCTGCGCCCAGGTTTCGACAGGCTCAACCCGAACGGCTGTGGGTCGCTGCGCCCAGGTTTCGACAGGCTCAACCCGAACGGCTGTGGGTCGCAGCGCCCAGGTTTCGACAAGCTCAACCTGAACGGGCGAGGGTGACACTAGACCCACCCAGCATCCACCTTGAACTCCTGCGCCGTACACATCGCCGCATCATCCGACGCCAGAAACAACACCATCCGCGCAATGTCATGCGGCCGCAGCTTGTCCGGCAAACACTGATTCCGCGCAATCTCCTCCTCGCCCTTCGCATCCAGCCACAGCTTGATCTGCCGCTCCGTCATCACCCACCCCGGCGACACGGTATTGATGCGGATCCGGTCCTGCCCCAAGCTCTTGGCCAGCCCGCGCGTAAGCCCGTTCACCGACGACTTCGCAATCGCATAGCAGGGGTAGCCCGTGCCCTTGCCCTGCCAACCGGTAGAGCCCAGATTGATCACCGACCCACCCCCCAGCCTGCGCATGCCCGGCACCGCCGCCTGAATGGCAAAGAATGCGGGCCGTTCGTTGATGGCCATGCGCTCGTCGTAGTACGCCGGCGTCACCGACTCGAGCGTATGGCGGTCATCGCTGGCCACGTTGTTCACCAGCGTGTGGAAGTCGCCCAGCTCCGTGGCGGCGTCCTGGATGGCGGCGCGCAGGGCGTCGATGTCGCGCACGTCGCACACGCGCCACCAGGGGCGGGCGAATCCGGCGTCTGCCAGTTGCTGTGCCAGGTCTTCGCTGGCCTGCCGGGCCACGTCGACAAAAGCGACACGTGCGCCTTGCTGGGCGAACGCGGCCACGATGGCGGCGCCGATGCCGCTGCCGCCGCCGGTGACAAACACCGAGCGCCCGCGCAGGCTGGGAAAGAGCGACAGGCCGTCGGGCAGCAGGGCCGATGCCCCCGGGACGGCAGCTGTGGGGGTCGAATTTGATGACATATCAATATTGGTATCGATGGATGATAAAAATATAAATTACAGGCATCAGTTTGCGTTGATAAGATGCCGACCGTCAAGAGCCCTGCAGCAGACAGGGCCAAAAACAATCACCGGAGACAACGCGTGAGCCAGCTCAATATGTCCACCGCCGCGCCACAGGCTGCGGCTTTCTCAGTGCCCACCATCGGCACGGTGCGCTGCGTGCAGGCGCTGGAGTCGGAACTGGGCGAGGGCCTGATGTGGTCCGTGCGCGAACAGGCGCTGTACTGGGTGGACATCCTCGCGCGGCACCTGCACCGCTGGGACCCGGCGAGCGACGCATACCGGCGCTGGACCTTTGCCGAAGAAATCTCTGCCCTGGCCGAGCGCGCCCATGCGCCGGGCCTCATCGTGACGCTGCGCCGGGGTTTCGCCCTCTTCGACCCGGCCGCCGATGAACAGCCCCGCTACGTGCACCAGCCCGAAATGGAGCGCGCGGGAAACCGCTTCAACGACGGCAAGTGCGATGCGCAAGGGCGCTTCTGGGCGGGCTCCATGGACTTTGCGTGCGAGGCCCCCGCGGGCGCCCTGTACCGCTACGACCCCGATGGCCGCTGCACCCGCCATGACGACGGTTTTGCCGTGACGAATGGCCCCACGTGGTCGGGCACGGGGCAGGGCCTGGCGATGTACTTCAACGACACCGTGCAAGGCTGCACCTACCGCTACGACACCGACCCCGCGACGGGCACCTTGACGAACAAGATGCTGTGGATGCGCTGGCTGCCCGAGGACGGCGTGCCCGACGGCATGACCACGGATGCGCAGGGGCGGCTGTGGATTGCGCACTGGGGCGGCTCGTGCGTGACCTGCCACGACCCGGTGACGGGGGCCGAGTTGGGCCGCGTGGCCTTGCCGGTGAGCCAGGTCACCAACTGCGCCTTCGGCGGGGCCGACTTGCGCACGCTGTTCATCACCTCGGCGCGCGGGGGCCTGACGCCTGCGCAGCTGGCGGCCGAGCCGCTGGCCGGGGCGCTGTTCGCCGTGTCCGTGGACAGCGCGGGCTTGCCCGCCCACCTGTTCGGCGGTTGACCGAGGCGGCGGCGCGCAGCCCTGCACCCCACCGCATCGCATCGCATCGCGCAGCATGGCAAGCGGGCCGCAGTTCCCCTGCCTTGCCTTGTGCACCCTTCAACGTCTCCATTTCAAGAAAGCCTGCCCATGACCGAAGCCACGCACCCCATCGTCTGGCTCCACCACGCCAACCAGCACCTGGGGCTGGTTCCCACCCTGGGCGGCAGCGTCGCGGCCTGGCAGGTCGATGACCCGCGCGGGACGCCCGAGCGCATCGACCTGTGGCGACGCTGGGACGGCCAGACCCCTGACCTGTACAAGCTGGCATCGTTCGCGATGGTGCCCTGGTCCAACCGCATCAGCGGCGGCGGGTTCTCGCACGGCGGACAGTTCCATGCCATGCAGCCCAACCGCGCTGGCGAGCCGTACCCCATCCATGGCGACGGCTGGCTGCAGCCCTGGGCCATCAGCCAACCGGCCAGCGACACGCTGGAGATGGCGCTGCGCTCCGAGCGCTTCGACGGCAACCCGTACGACTACGACTGCGTGCAGACCTTTCGCCTGGTGGATGGGGGCCTGGACCAGAGCCTGCGGGTGCGGCACCTGGGCACCCGGCCGATGCCGTATGGCCTGGGCCTGCATCCGTGGTTCCCGCGCACACCGGCCACGCGCATCACTGCCCCGGTGGAAGCCGTGTGGCTCAGCGGCAGCGACCCGATACCGACCCAGCACACCACGCAGTTTCCCGACAGCTGGAACCTGAGCGAGGGCATCCCTGCGAACGGCAGCCTGATCGACAACGCCTACACCGGCTGGGGCGGCACGGCCCGCATCGAGTGGCCCGAGCGCGGTTTGCAACTGACGGCCCGCATGCCGGACTTCGAACGGGACGGTGGCGCGTCGGAACACTACTGCCTGATCTACCGCCCGCCGCAGGGCCCCGCGTTCTGCTTCGAGCCCATCACCCAGCCCATCGACGCGTTCCACCAGCCCGGGCAGCCGGGACTGCGGACGTTGGCGCAGGGGGAGTCGCTGGAGTTGAAGGTGCAGTGGCGCTACGAATCGATGCCGGGTTGAAGCGGGGCTGCAACCCGAAGTTCAGATCAAAATTGCCTGCTACCGCTTGACCAGAAAGCGCTGGCAGCTATTGATTTTGTAGCGAACGTACTCGGGCACAGTCACAGTCACCGTCACCGTCACAGCACCTGAAATCCATGGGTGCCATCGCGCCCCAGTTGCGCGACCAGGCCAAACTCCCAATCCAAATACGCCTGCATGGCTTCGCGCGGGCTCTCCGTGCCTTCGTACGGCCGGCGGTAGCGGTCGATGCGGGGGGAGGCCAGGCGCGTCTCGCCGTGTTCCAGCGGCAGGCCCTGGGCGATCCAGGCCAGCGTGCCGCCTTCCAGCACCAGGACCTCAGCACCGCCCGTCAAACGCTCCAGGTCCTTCGCCGCGAACTTGGCCAGCAGGCTGCTGCCGCAGGTCAGCACGTAGCGCTGCGCCTTCGGAATGGACTGCAAGGCCTGCGCCAGCTGCGAGCGGATCACAAACCACGCGCCCGGGATGTGGCGCAGGGTGTAGTTGGCGCTGGTGGTCAGGTCCAGCACGGCGGTGTGGCCGGGGCTTTCGTCTTTCAGCCAGGCAGCCAGTTGCGCGGGCGTGGTCCAGCGGATGGGGCCTTCGGGCTCGGGCACGGCGTTGGCCACGGCACCGGTTTCAGTGAAGTCGGCAGGCTGCGCGCCGTCCAGCACCCACACCTCCCAGCCCATCTGCGCCAGCCACGATGCGCTCATGTTGGCGCGCACGCCGTCGTCGTCCACCAGCACCAGCCGCGCGCCGCGCACCGCGGCCGTGTGGTCGGTCTCCTGCACCAGCTGGCCGCCGGGGGCGTTGCGAAAGCCCGGCAGGTGGCCCGCGGCAAACTCTTCGGGTGTGCGCACGTCCAGCAGGTAGGTGGTGCGCCGGGCCTCGGTCGCAAAGCGGGCCAGGTCGGCGGCCTGCGCGCGCTGCACACGGGCGCGGTCGGCCACGTTGCGGGCCTGTGCGGGGGCGCGGGTGCGGTCGGCATGCACGGCGGGGTCGAAGCGGCGCGTGGCGCCGCGCTCCAGCGTTTGTCCGGCCAGCAGCCAGCCGATGGTGCCGTTGCGCAATGCGGCCACGGGGTTGGGGATGCCCGCGTTCACCAGCGACTGCGTGCCGATGATGCTGCGCGTGCGGCCCGCGCAGTTCACGATGATCTGCGTGGCCGGGTTGGGCGCGAGCGCCTGCGCGCGCAGCACCAGCTCGGCGCCGGGCACGCTCACGCCGGTGGGAATGTTCATGGTGTGGTACTCGTCGTAGCGGCGCGCGTCCAGCACCACCACGTCGGCCTGGGCGTCGATGAGCGCCTGCACTTCTTCAGCCGCCAGCGAGGGCGTGTGGCGCTCGGCCTCCACCAGTTCGCCGAAGGACTTGCTGGGCACGTTCACGTCGATGAACAGCTCGCCCCCCGCGTCGCGCCAGCCCTGCAGGCCGCGTGCGAGCAGGCTCACCTCTGTGTAGCCCAGCGCCTGCAGCGTGCGCGCAGCAGGTTCGGCCAGGCCCTCGCCATCGTCGTAGACCACGATGAAGGTGTCGCGGCGCGGTATGCGCGCGAACGCCTCCAGCTCGATCTTGCTGGCGGGCAGGTTGGCGGCGAACAGCGGGTGGCCCTGGGCGAAGGGGTCTTCCTCGCGCACGTCGAGCAGGGCGATTTCACGGCGGGCGAGCAGGGCCTCGCGGACCTGGAGGACGGATGTCTGGGGCAGGGCGGGAGCGGTCATGGGCAAAGTCTTGGAAGGCTGGATCTGTGCTGGAAGGTCAGGCGGCAGCGGCGGGGTTGCGGGACAGGTCCCAGATATTGGGCAGCGTGGCGTTGCTGTAGCCGGAGATGAACGGCTTGGCCGTACCGTCTTCCAGGTACACGCTGCGCTGCACGGCGCCGATGTTGGCGCCATACACGTGGATGCTGATGGACGTCTGGCCCTCCCACGCGTTGTTCACCCGGTGCACGTCGCCGATGGTGGGGGACACGGCATCCACGTCACCGGGATGAAGGCGGTGCGGCGAGCCCTGGGGCGCCCAGCGGCCGTCGGCGGTGCGGGCAAAAGCCTGCGAGTCCTCGGACCCGCGCAGCATGCCGATCAGGCCCCACACCGTGTGGTCGTGGATGGGGGTGGCCTGGCCGGGCCCCCACACGAAGCTCACCACCGAGAAACGGCCGAGCGCATCGGCATGCAGCAGGTACTGCTGGTAGCGCTCGGGGCTGGGCTGCGCATAGGCAGCGGGCAGCCAGTCGTCGTGTGCCACCAGTGCGCCCAGCAGCGCGCCGCCGCGTGCCAGGAGGTCGGGCTCGGGCGGCGCGCTGTCCACCAGGGCGGCCAGTTGCTGCACGAAGTGGCGCAGGCGGGCGGTGTCGGGGGCTGCGGGCGTCGCGGTGGACGCGGGCAGCGGCAGGGCGGTAGAGGCGACGGCATTCATGGGTGGTATTGCACCAGCGCCGGGCATCGGGGTGTGCGGAATCTTTTGCATATGCATCTCCGTTTTTCTTCGTTCTCTTTGCGGGCCGCGCCGTCTTCAATGCGGGCAGTGCGGTGCGGATCACCGTGGTCTTATTCATTACACGAGGTGCAGAGCATGAACGACAAGGGCCCTATTCTGGGGGGAGCAGGCACGCAGTGGTCGCGCCGGCAGTTGCTGCGCGTGGCCGGTGGCGCCAGCGTGGTGGCAGCGTCCGGCGTGGTGGGCAGCCAGGTGCTGGCGGCCGGCAAGCTGCGCGAGGTGAAGCTGGCCTGGAACGCCAACGCGATCTGCCTGTCGGCCGCGCCCGTGGCGGTGGAGCGCGGCATTTTTGAAAAGCACGGCCTCAAGGTCGAGCTCATCAACTTTGCGGGCTCCACCGACCAGTTGCTGGAGACCATCGCCACGTCCAAGGCCGATGCCGGCGTGGGCATGATCCACCGCTGGATCAAGCCGCTGGAGTCGGGCTTCGATGTGAAGCTGGTGGGCAGCTCGCACGGCGGCTGCTCGCGCCTGGTGGGGTATGAGGCGGCGGGCGTGACCAGCCTGCAAAAGCTCAAGGGCAAGACCATTGCCGTGTCGGACCTCAACAGCCCGGGCAAGAACTTCTTTGCCGTGCTGCTGACCAAGGCCGGCCTCCACCCCGAAAAAGACGTGACCTGGCGCCAATTCCCCGGCGACATGCTGGGCCTGGCCGTGGAAAAAGGCGAGGCCCAGGCCATTGCCGACGGGGACCCCAACCTGCTGCTCATCCAGCGCCGCACCAAGGGCCTGGTGGACCTGGCCTCGAACCTGTCGGGCGAGTACGCCGCCAAGACCTGCTGCGTGCTGGGCGTGAGCGGCGCCATGGTGCGCAACGACAAGGGCACGGCAGCGGCGCTCACGCGCGCCATCATCGAGGCGTCGGACTTCGTGGCCGACAACCCCAACGAGACCGCGCGCATTTTCAGTCCGTATTCCAAAGTGCCGCAGGAAGACCTGCGCGCCGTGCTGGGCACGCTCACGCACCGCAGCCACCCGGTGGGCACGGCACTGCGCCAGGAGATCGAGTTCTATGCGCGCGACTTCAAGCTGGTGAACGTGCTCAAGCCCTCGACCGACCCGGCACGCTTTGCGGCGCACGTGCACGCAGACGTGCTGGCTTAGCAGGGAGCACCCCGCTGAGTCGCTGCGCGTCGGCCCTTGCCCGGCTGCCCTGGCATGGGCCGCGCCCATATCGCACCGCTGCAGCGAAGAAGCATTCACCGTGATGAACCCACACCACTGGACCTGACATGAGCACTGTTGCCGACCAAATCCTGGGCGCACCACCGGGCATCAGCCCCAAGCCATCGCCACCACCCCTGCCTGCGCCCGGCGCATCACCGCGTGCCTCCATCAGTGCCCGGCCTGCCGCCGTGCCCGACTTCAAGGCGGCCCATGCCTTCCAGCGTTTCTGGTGGACAGGGCTGGCCGCCGCCGTGGCCTGGGCGGCGCTGGCCGTGCTGACCTATGTCTGGCCCAACAAGCCGGCGGGTTTCAGCGAATGGGCGTTTACCGAAGAGTTCGCAGCCGGTGCGGCAGTCATTGCGTTGGCGCTGGCGGTGGTGGCTTTGGTGCCCCGCGTGCTGGGTGCGGTGGGCCAGCGGCTGCGGCCTGCAGGCCCTTGGCTGGTGGCCATTGCCGTCGGTCTGGCGGTATGGGAGGTCTTCACCGCCAAGCTGGGCACGCTGCCGCCGCCATTCTTTGCGCCGCCGCAAAGCCTGGTCGAGGTGTACGTGACCGACTGGGCGCGGCTGCTGGAAAGCGCCGTGGCCTCCGTCCGCCTGCTGGCGCTGGGCATCGCCATTGGCGCTGTGGCGGGCTTCGTCACCGGTGTGTTGATCGGCTGGTCGCGCCAGGCCAGCTACTGGATCCATCCGGTGCTGCGCATCCTGGGCCCGGTGCCCACCACCGCACTGTTGCCAGTGAGCTTCTACTTCTTTCCGTCCAGCTGGTCCACCGCCATCTTTCTGATCGCGCTGGGCACGGCCTTTCCGGTGGCCATCCTCACCTGGTCGGGCGTGGCGGGGGTGCACAAGAACTACTACGACGTGGCACGCACCCTGGGCGCATCGCCCTGGTTCCTGGTGCTGCGCGTGGCCATTCCGGCAGCGCTGCCGCAGGTGTTCGTGGGCCTGTTCATGGGCCTCGGGGCCGCGTTCTCCACGCTGGTGGTGGCCGAGATGCTGGGTGTGAAGGCGGGCCTGGGCTGGTACCTGACCTGGGCGCAGGGCTGGGCGGCATACCCCAACATGTATGCGGCGCTCATCGTGATGGCGCTGCTGTTCTCCAGCGTGATCACGCTGCTGTTCGTGCTGCGCGACCGCGTGCTGTCGTGGCAAAAAGGGGTGGTGAAATGGTGAGTTCCGTGGCAACCCCCGCCGTGCCGGAGGGTGCACGCATCGACGTGCCTGCAGGTCAAGGCGCACGCATCGATGTGCCCGAAATTAAAGGCGCACGGATAGACGTGCGCAATGTCAGCCACTGGTTCGACCTGCCCGCCGGCCCGCTGCATGTCATCGACGAGCTGGACTTGTCGATTGCGCCCGGCGAATTCGTCGCGCTGCTGGGCCCCAGCGGCTGCGGCAAGAGCACGCTGCTGCGCCTGGTGGCGGGTCTGGAGCCCGCCACCACCGGCGAGCTGCTGCAGGACGGCGTACCCATCACCGAGCCCGACCCGTCGCGCATCGTGGTGTTCCAGGATCCCACGCTCTTCCCGTGGCGCACGGTGTGGGACAACGTGGCCCTGGGCCTGCAGGCGCGGGGCATCCTCAAGGCGCAGCGCCACCGGGTGGACGAAGCCCTGGCCCTGGTCGGCCTGCAGGACTTTGCCAAGGCCTTTCCGCACCAGCTGTCGGGCGGCATGGCGCAGCGCGTGGCGCTGGCGCGTGCGCTGGTCAACGACCCCAGCCTGCTGGTGCTGGATGAACCCCTGGGCAAGCTCGACTCGCTCACGCGGCTGACGATGCAGACCGAGCTGGTGCAGCTGTGGCAGCGCACGGGGTTCTCGGCCCTGCTGGTCACGCACGATGTGGAAGAGGCGCTCTTCATGGCGCAGCGCGTGGTGGTCTTCTCCGACCGGCCGGCCCGTGTGAAGCAGGTGCTGGTCAACGACCTGCCGTACCCGCGCCACCGCGGCGACCCGCGCCTGGCCGCACTGCGCCACGAGGCGCTGGCGCTGCTGGGGCTGGACGCGAGCTGGTAACCACGGAGCGCCGGTTTTTCCCCTTGTCTCCTGATCTGTTGAACGGCCTGCTCGAAGGCCTGCATGCCGCGCAGCAGGGCCTGCGCGCGCTGCTGCACCTGCTGGGCCTGGCGCCCGATGTCCATGGACAGCCGGCCTGGCCACTCGCCCACCGCATCGCCGCGGAGATGCTGGTGGTGGACGCCGGCCATGCCCGGCGCGTGCTGCTGTCGCTGCTGTGCGCGGGCACCGCGGTGTTGGCCCTGGGGCTGTCGCTGCCCTGGCGGCGCGCCCGCGTGCCGCTGTGGGCCGCTGCCATCGCGCTCTTGGTGCTGGCCCCGTGGCCGCAGGCACACCTGCTGCTGGCGCCTGCCGTGCCCACCAGCCTGCACCAGTCACCCACCGGCTTTGAAGCCACCGGCATCGTGCGCGGGCAGGCGGTGTACCAGCAGCACTGCGTGCGCTGCCACGGCACCGATGGGCGCGGTGAAGGCCCGGACGCCGCGCAACTGGCGCAGTGGCCCCCCAACCTGAACGGCGCGCTGCTGTGGAAGCGGCTGGACGGAGAACTCTTCTGGCGTGTGCGCGAAGGCATGCACAACCGCGCCGGTGTGGTGACCATGCCCGGCGTGGGCGATGCGCTGCGCGACGATCAGATCTGGGAGGTGCTGGAGTACCTGCAGGCCCATGCGGCCGGGCAGATGCTGCGCGAGTCAGGCACCTGGGACCGCCCTGTGCGCCTGCCGGCCATGGCCGTGGCATGCCGCCAGGGGCGGGTTCGCCACAGCCGTGACCTGGCAGGCCAGCGCGTGCGCGTGGTGGCCGCATCACAGGGTGCGCCTGCCGTGGCCGATGACCCGCGCCTGGTCACGCTGGTCGCGGGTCTGCCCGCGGGGGCCGATGCCGAGTGCCAGCCGCAGGGCGGCCCAGATGCGATGGCTGCCACCCAGCAGGCATTGGCCCTGGTGCTGGGCGTGCCGACCGCAGAACTGCCGGGCTACCAGCTCATCGTCGACCGTGCAGGCTGGCTGCGCGCCCGGGGTGCGCCCGGCCAGGCGGCGTGGTCGGAGGACGACCTGGTCTGCCGCTCCAGCGCGGCGGCAGCGCCTGGTGACGGTTCGCCAGCAAGCCGTGGCGGCAGCGCTGCGGCGCCAGAGGTGGATGGACTGCAGGCACTCATTCGCCGCATGGATGCAGAGCCGGTGCGGCTGCTGCGGGGCGGTTTTCCGCATTGACCTGTGGTGGCGCAGCTGCTGGTGCTGCTGCTGCTGCTGCGTCGGCGCGGCCTGCGCCTCTGGGCTACGGGCTGACTTCTGGATGCGCGTCCTGCGGCCAGGTTACCGAGGCGCAGGCGGTGCCGGGTCCACTGCAGGCGGAGGTGGTGCCAGGTTGTGAAGCATTGCCATCGCCAGCGTTTCGTACAAAGGCCGCGCCAGCATGCGCGAGACCAGGCTGGCCAGCATCGCTGCAGCCATGAGGCTGAGCACCATGGCATGGCCGTCCACCATCTCCATGACGATGATGAACGCCGTGAGCGGGGCCTGCGTGACCGCCGCGAGGAAGGCTGCCATGCCCATCGCGATGAGGGCAGGGCCGATGTCCGAGCCCAGCAGCACCGACACGTTGTGCCCCACGCCCGCGCCGATGGACAGTGACGGCGCGAAGATGCCGCCCGGCACGCCCAGCCAGGCCGACAGCCACGTGGCGATGAACTTGAGGGTGACGTAGAGGGCCGGTACGTCGGCCTGCCCGGCCAGCATGTGCTTGACCGCCTCGGACCCGGCGCCGAAGGTGGCGCCACCGGTGACCAGGCCGATGACGGCCACCACCAGGGCGCCGCACGCGGCAAAACGCAGCGGAAAGCGCGCCCGCAGCCGGGACATGCGCTCGGTACGGCCGGTGAGCGACGCCGCCAGCAGCTTGGCGAACAGACCGCCCAGCACGCCGCAGGCCAGGGCGACGGCCAGGCCGGGCACCAGCGCGTCCCAATCCAGGCGCGGTACCTGGATGCGGCCGAAGTAGCTCAGGTTGCCGAACACCGAGACGCCCATCAGCCCCGCCAGCACGATGGCCGTGATGATCACGCCGCTGCTGCGCGATTCCATCTTGCGCGACAGCTCCTCGATGGCGAACACCACGCCCGCCAGCGGCGCATTGAACGCCGCCGCAATGCCGGCGGCCCCGCCCGCCACCAGCAGCGCATGGGCCGTGATGCCCGAGCGCGGGTCGAACCACCGCCGCGCATGGTGCATCACGCCCGCTGCCACCTGCACCGACGGCCCCTCGCGCCCGATGGACAGGCCCGCCAGAAAACCGGCGCTGGCCAGCACGATCTTGGCGAACGACAGCCACAGCGAGACAAAGCGCCCGCGCTGGTTCGCGTCGAGCGCAGGCTCCAGGGCCGTCATCACCTGCGGGATGCCCGAGCCCGCCGCACCCGGCGCCCAGCGCCGCGTGGCCCACACGACCGCGACGGTGACGGCCGGCATCCACACCAGCACAGCCCAGCCGCCGCGCCAGTGGTAGATGTGCATGAACAGCTCGAACGCGGCATCGGCCATCAGCGTGAAGGCCACCACGCACAGTCCGGCCGCGCACGCACAGGCCAGCACGATGGTGCGGTCCAGCCAGCGCCGGCCGTTCTTCAGTTCTTCACGGACATTCGCAAGGAAGTTGGGCTCTTGGTTCATCGGCGTTGAAAGCATGCAATTGCCATGCCGCGCAAGGCGGGCGGGGAGGGCTCGTGCGTATTCCGGGCGCAACTGAACACTGAGTCCATTTCGATCTGACCACTCCGCCGGCACCGATGACAGGCCGCCAGCCAGCCTGTCCAGACGCTCCTCTACGGCACAATTCGGCCAGAAACTGTCATTCGTTTGCACCGCTCAACTAGGCCTGGAGCGGACGTTTGAACACATAGGTGCATGGCAACTGATGGCAAAACGCAACCCATAACATGAGTGAAAAGCTACCCAACCTCGAAGACGCTATTCGCGTTCACTTTGCACCACTCCTTCGCCAAGAAGGATTCAAAGGGGCAGGACGAACGTTCCGTCGTGTCGTTGACGACACGGTCCACGTCGTCAATGTGCAAGGTTTCTATTACGGGGGACGATTTGCCGTGAATCTCGGGGTGCAGCCCTTGGGATTGCCATACACAGGCGGCGGGACAGTTGACCCGAAGAAAGTCACTCATGAAAAGTGCGAGTTTAGAGACCGCCTCGCAGAAGGGAATTCGGTGGGCGAGTGGGACCACGACGGAACGAGCGAAAGCATGGCTGCCGCAGTCACGAATGCCGCAGGGGTTTTTCAACGGAGCGGGGTTCCTTTTTTTTCCCAGTTCTCCGGACCTACGTCGCTCCTTCTAACTTTGCAACCCGGAGCCGACATCGACGCGCTCGGACGCTATAGCTTTGGAAGCAGCATTCGCATAGCCTACGCAATGGCCCGTTTGCGCAAATTGCAATGCCGTCTGGATGAGTCTGCTAAGTTCGCGCAGTGGGCTCTTGCCCAAGGCTCGGCTCCGCCTTTTGAAGGGCATGCCGAGCTGCTGACACTTTCTACTCAGGCATAGCCTTGTCTGAGCTTTGCTTTGGCATAAGTCAGACGTCAGTCTGAGTAGTTGCTCCGCCACTTCATTTAAAGCGTCGGACAGTCAGGTTGTGAAGTTCCATTTTCGATAGAGCGCGACGCCTACAACTCGCAGAGGCGTAAGACCGTTCTGGGCAAGTGCGAATTTTTCAAATGGGCCCATAGCGGGCGTGAGGCGCGCTCGACAGCAGTCATTCAGCGAAGAATTCTCAACTGCGCATTGTCGCGATCCAGTGCGCGCTTGCCCCATCACGTACAACGCAGTGTCCGGCACCCCCTGTCATTGGTCCAGCGAAGTTCTCCCACCACCAAAGCTCGTCGCCCGGAAGAATTTCCACTTTGAACGCAACTCAACGATTCAGCCACTGGGGACTGATTTCGACACCGTAATGCGCTGCTTTTACCTTTAGCTGGTTCTCTGCCTCGTCAACTTATATGCGACGTTTGCAAAACTCCAATGGCGGAAATGGCTTCTTGGTCATCCTGATGAATTGTCACTGCGACAGCCCGCTCGTTGCCGAGCTTTGCCTGTCAACGATGGGCAGTATCAGGCTCGCTCCGAACGCTATCGTGAGGGAGGGCGAGAAGGTGTTGAATTGCATCGGAGATAGTCCACTGCTCGAAACCGGGGGTGATAAGTGAGCCGTCGGATGCGACCTCTGAAACGTTGAACCCTTCTTCAACGTCTTCGTAGTAGATGGCTACTTGCCCAAGCTGCGCCACGATAAATACTGATTCGCTCACACCGCCACGCATGACCGATGCGGTGCGAAATGGGACGCGAAAGCGGGCAAACCGTTCGGCGTGTTCTTGTAAGCACTTGGCGAGCTGATCGGACAATAGCCCCTCCAGCTCTTCACGAGAAATTGGAGTTCAGCGGTTCATAGCTTCTTGAATGAGAGCTCACGGAGGATTCTGACCGACTGGCGAACGGCCGGTTCTGGCCGCTTGCGGCCGCTGATTGAGGATACCTGCTGCGGGTTTCATGGTGCTGAACTAACCCGTCATCATCACCGGAATGCGCAGCTCGAAGGCGGTATGCCTGCGCCAACCTGCGGCGCGCTGCGTGGCACCCGTGCCACATGATCCCGGCGGGCCGTGTGGAAATGCCCGCCCGTACGGATGGGCACTTTCTACACTGCGCGCCCCCGCCCCTACTCAGCCATGCACGCACTTACCGGATACCTCACCATGCATGTGGGCCCCAAGGGTACGGCTGCGACAACCACATCTAGCTTTTGAAACACGTGCTGTGTTCAAGGCGTGCTGTGTCCAAAAGGCCAGTGAACTTTGCAGACGTCACCTTCAGCGCTTGTCCATCCACCAGCGCATCACACCCTCGCACCCATCCTCCACCACATCCAGCACATGCTCAAACCCGTCGGCGCCCCCGTAGTACGGGTCGGGCACCTCGTGGGCTTCAAGCCTGATGCAGAAGTCCGTCAGCCTGCGCAAACGGTCTTCGCTTCCGGGCGGGCACAGCGCGCGGGCGGCGTGTTCGTTGTTGTCGTCCATCACCAGCACCAGGTCGTAGTCGCTGAAGTCGCGCCGGGTGAGCTTGCGCGCGCGCTGGGATGACAGGTCGTACCCGCGGCGCGCCGCGTGGGCCTGGGCGCGTTCGTCGGGTGGCTCGCCCACGTGGTAGCCGTGCGTGCCGGCGGAGTCCACGTGGATGCGGTCCGCCAGGCCTGCGTCGGCCACCATCTTCTGCAGCACGCCGTGGGCCGTGGGGCTGCGGCAGATGTTGCCCATGCAGACCATCAGCACGGACATCGGCTCGCCCGATGTCGATGGGTTGTGGCGGGTGTGTTCCAGGGGCGGTTGCTTGATCGTCTTATGGTCCATGGTGCTCGGCCGGGTGGTTGATCATGGGAGCGCTGGCCGATTCTGCATGGTCTGGCCCCTGCACCGCGATCGTGCACTTGCCTGCACGCGCGCAGGCCCGCGTCCTGCAGGCGGCCATCGGTGCGGAGGTGGCTTCGCGGCGCGATTCCACGTTGCAATTCTTTGCTGGGCTGCTTGGGCAGGCGCGCCTATATTGGCGGCACGGCCCTCCGTTGGGGGGCGTGATGTATGCCTTGCCACTGCGGCCACCTTAACCATTCGCCACCCTGGAGCCTCACCGCATGACCCTTTTGACGCCGGAGCAACAACGCGTGGAGGCCGAGCTGCGAGAGCTGGTGGGCCACGCAGCTTTCGCACTCACCGCCGAAGGCCGGGGCGTGCTCACCGCGGGGGAGGCCACCGTGGTGGTGGACGTGCCCGCGCATGCACGCCACGTGGTCTGCAGTACGGGCCTGGGCTCGCTGCCATCCGACCCAGCGGCCCGCCAATCCGTTGTGATGGCCGCGCTGCAGTACAACATGTTCCTGGCCGAGGGCGACGGTGCCGCGGTGGCCGCGCACCCCAATGGCGACGGCAGCCTGTACCTGTGCTACCGGCTTCCGCTCCACGGCCTGGACGGCACGGTGCTGGCCAACGTCATCGCCAATCTGGCGGCCCGCGCGGGCCCGCTCGCCCAGCGACTGTGGGGCTTGGAGGCCACGGCTGCCAGGGCAGGCGCTGCCGCCGAGGTGCCCGCGCCCGCACTGTCGAGCCAGTTCATGAACCTGCGGGCCTGATCCCATTCACGCACAGCCATCGAGACGCTGACCATGTCCAGCCATTTCCCCTCCATCAGCCAGCCTTTCATCGCGCCGCTGTCGCCGTCGCAGGGCGGTTTGCCCCAGGGCGTGCCCAGCCTGTTCACGCCGGGCACGTTGCCGCACGACATGCCCGGCACGCAACTGGGCGGCGACCTGGCCGACCCTGGGTTGACGGCATCGACAACGGTGTTCCACATGGCGCTGGTTGTGCCAGATGGCTTTCCGCCACTGCCTGCGGACGACGGCGCTGCGCCTACTGCGTCTACTGCGCAAGGCACCAAGCGTGCCCGGGGAGACGAGGGGGGCGATCCCACCACCGAAGCCAGCACCAAGAAAGCGCTGCTCATGTCCTCGTCCGGCAGTGCGGTCAAGGCATCCACCGACCCCATGAGCAGCAGTGCAGCGCTGCAATGGGCCCTGCGCGAGTCGCTGGACGCCACCCGGGCCACGCCTTTGCGCGACAAGCCCAAGACCGAAGAGCTTTGCAGCAGGCTCGAACGGCCCAGGTGGGATACGCCCCTGACCGGCAGAGTCATTTCCCGCAAGGACGGCGAAGGCCACGCGCAGGACCTGCGCCACGTGGTGGCCTACGAAACCATGCAGTCCTCCGTGCAGGCCGTGTTGCGAATCTCCAAGACCGATCAACAGAACTACGCCACCCTGGACCGGCTCGCTGACGCCATGGGCGACGTCTCGCCCATCAAGGACGACCACCAGCGTGGCTTGGCCACAGCAGGCAAGCTCAACAATTTCTTGTTCGTCTGCAAAGGCAACTTCTTTCTGGGCGATGCGTTGGAGAACCAGCGCGCGGGCTCCTCCACGGCGGCACTGCACCACACAGAAGATCAGCGGCTGCAGCAACTCAGTTCGGCCACTGGCGAGGCCGGGATCACCGCCGTGCTTCGCCAGGCCACGGGGAGCCTGAGTGGTCCCATCCTGGACACCACACTGCAGGCCTATGGCCTTCCGGCGGCCGGGCCGAAGCCCGTGCCGAAATCCGGCGAAGACCCGAAGCAGGTGGAAAAGACTTACGACACCGCAAAAAAAGCGTTGCAGGAGGAATTGGCGACCCGCATCCTGGCCTCTCTGCCCACGCTCGATGCCTATCAGGCAGCAACCGACCCCACCCGCAAAGAGTCTTGCTTCACCTTGCTGAAAAGCGACGTTGCCCATCTGATCGAAGGGCTCGCGGACAGCACGGCCTACGACGTGAGCCGCACCGCCCACACCGACCTGAGCGAGAAGCAGAAAGCCTTGAACATGGCGTTTGGCATGTTCCGTGCCGCGGAGCGCACAGGAAGCGCCGATGAACTGGTGCAGGCCGTCAAGATCATGAAATCCATTGACGATGCTGCCCGGGAGCTGGCGCCGGAAGTGTCGGCGCGCAAGGGCAGTACGGCGACCAAGCTGAGCTTCGGACCGTTGTATGAGCAGACGAAGAAGTAGACACGGTGGGCCAAGTCAGCCAGAGGCCGCATACCAGCAGTGCTTGTCGGCGCTCAACTGCGCCTTGGATTTGTTGGATTGAAGCTCCAACGTTGGTTGCATGTCATCGGCCCTGTAGTGCCTTACAACGCTTAAGGATTCTTTGCCATGTGCCGCATTCGTCCTGCTTGAGCCTTCAGCAGTGCGCATAAAAAAAGCCCGCATTGCGCGGGCTTTACAGGGGCCGGCTCGGTGGACCGGTGCCGTGTTCAGGGCCTTTCGATGGACCGTGGCTGCGCTGCCTCATAGTCGGTCCCAACGGGTGGCTGAGGTTCCACCACTTGCCCCACGGCAGCGCCGCCAAGGGCACCGGCAATCGCGCCCGCCGTACCACCAACGAACACGCCCACCGGCCCGGCCACGGCGACACCCACGGCAGCACCTGCAGCGGCGCCTGCCATCACGCCGCCGCCCATCAGGGCAGACTGCGATTCGCGGCGGGACTCGCTGTCGGTCAGCGCGTGCTGCGCGGCGGGGTCGGGGTCCTGTGATGGAACACCGTGGCCAGGGACGGCCTGGGCTGCCAGGTCTGCGTCGACCGTCGTGTGCGTGTCGGTGCTGGAGGCCGCAGGATGTGCCGTAGTGTCGGCGGCAGGGTGGAGGATGGGGTTCATGAGGTGCTCCTTGTCATGTCTTTGAACAGGCGGGTCAGGGCCCGCTGAACAAATTCTTGAGCCGCCTGCACACCTGATTCGCCATCCATCGATTCGCTGGCCTGTCGGACAAAAGCCTGTACCGCCGCTAGGTCTTGACCGCGGTCAAGAACAAGGCTGGAACAGGGCTGCAGCGGGAGTCGAAACAAGGCTGGACACGAATCGACGCAGGCACCAACGGGGTCGATTCTGTGTGGCTGTGCGGCCCCTGCATCGCAGCCTAAAAAGTGCCCGTCCGCGCGACCGAATTAAAGACGCGGCTGAAGGTGACGCAAGTTAAGGATGCGATTGCAACTGCCGGGCCCATCAGCGTTGCCACTGCGGTCGTCGCTGTCGGCGCAAGTCAAGCCACGCGCACTTCAAAGTACGCACCATCAGCTTCGCCCAGGTCCCGAAAACCCGCCTGCTTGGCGGCGACGCTGGCGCGGCCCCAGTGCTTGAGCAGGGTGAGGTCGCCGGGCGAGACGATCTCTGGGGGGGACTCTTCCAGGCTCGACATGGTGTCGAGGGCTGCAGCTACTTGCTCGGGGCCGCCGAACTGCTTTTCCAGCTCTTTGGCATAGCGCCGCTCGGCGTTCGCCCGCTGCTGGGCAGGCAGTTCTTCGGGGTAGTCGCGCAGAGTGACCGTGTAGCAGGCTTCGAGGGTGTCCATGGCGTTCTCCTGGTTGAATAACTGTATAAATGTACAGTCATTTGGGCAGGCATGGCTATGGGATCAACCCTGACAGACCCGTTTTCTCGCAACGACAACGCAGGGCAAGCACCAAAAAACAGAAGAAATTGCCAGCTACCGCTTGTCCAGAAAGCGCAAGATGCTATCGAAAACGTAGCGGTTGCTGCGCGGGGCGTTGCAGGCTGCGACGGGCTGTCACCTCATCGGCTTTCCCCAGGCGCTGTACACGCGCCTTCACTTTGCCTTTGCGCCGGCAGAAGGTTTTCTGCCTGCGGGCTTGGCGGCGTTGAGTGCCACCGCAGCGCGGATGAGCGCCTTGAAAGCGTCAGCGTCCACGGTGTCGCCCTCGTGGATGTCGATGGCACGCCGCGCATTGCCGTCCAGGCTGGCGTTGAACAGCTGCGCCGGGTCGGGCAGCGACGCGCCTTTGAGGAAGGTGAGCTTGACGGCCGCCTTGTAGCTCTCGCCAGTGCACAGGATGCCGCCCAATGACCACACGGGCGTGCCCATCCACTTCCACTCTTCCACCACATCGGGCGCCGCTTCGTGGATGAGCGCGCGCATGCGGGCCAGCACCGGGCCGCGCCAGTCGGCGAGGTCGGCGATGGCTGGTCGATGAGGGTCGATGCGGGCTGGGTGGCTGTGGTGGGTCTGGACGGCATGTGCGTGTCTCCTGTGGCGCAGTGATCGTGCGACGGCGGCGGATCAGCTCGGCGTGGCGGTCGTGCCCGCGCCCTGGAGGACTCCAGCGATGAACCGCGACTTTTCCTCGCGATAGCGATCCATGCCCTCGGTTGCAAAACGTTGTTTGAGCTGGTTGTACAGCGCCACCAGGTCAGGGTTGGCGCGCAAGGCATCGCGAAAGTGCAGGAAGAATTCGAACTCCGACCCGACGGCCACCACCTGCAGAGCAACGTCCATGGGCGCGCTGGGCGCCAGCAACATGCACAGCGCGGGCGTGCGCAGCGTGTCTGTCTTGACGACATAACCTGCAGCTTCCAACGTGGTGACGCTGCGTGCGTGGTCCTGCAGTGCTACCAGCACGCAGATGTCCAGGTCGCCCTTGGAGATGGCGCCTGCAATCGACGACGCACCGATGTGTTCGATGCGGGCGAGCGGAAGGATTGCCGCCACTTGGGCGGCCACATCCGCAAACACGGCTGCGGCTTTGGTCTGGTACTGCGCGGGTTCTAGCAACTTCATGGAAAGCGGGTGCGATGCAAGCCATCAGGGCCGCGACTGATCACGGACGGTCTGAGGCCACCGGGCTACCTGTCCGCCACTCTAACCGCCCGTCGCTCCCGTCGTACCGCAACAGACGCCCTGTATGCAGCCTGCGACTTTGCAAACGCGTTTTTCTTCGTTGGTGCACTGCTCCCCCGCGCAGATCATGGGCTGCAACCCACACCCAAACCGTTTCCCATCCAACGCCCAGGAGCCCGCTATGCCCGTCCAGTTCATCGGCATGATCCAGCCGCACGAAGTCTCTGAAACCATCCCGCGCAAGGGCCCGGCGATCGACCCGGCCTACGTGCGTGCGTTCGCCCAGGCGCACGAGCATGCGGGCTTCGACCGCATCCTGGTGCCTGCCAGCTCGTCCAGCCCCGACACGCTGCTCACGGCCACCTATGCGGCGTCGGTCACAGAGAAGATCGGCCTGCTGCTGGCCCACCGCCCCGGCTTCGTGGCCCCCACGCTGGCTGCGCGCCAGTTGGCCACGCTGGACCACTACACCGGCGGCCGCCTGGCGGTGCACTACATCAGCGGCGGCTCGGACGAAGACCAGCAGCGCGACGGCGACTTCCTCAGCCACGACGAGCGCTATGCGCGCACCGACGAGTACCTCACCATCCTGCGCCGGGTGTGGGCCGAAGACAAACCCTTCGACCACGCAGGCACCTACTACCGCGCCAAGGGCGCCGTGTCCGAAGTGAAGCCCCTGCAGGGCCAGCGTGTGCCCATCTACTTCGGCGGTGCATCGGCGCCCGCGTTGCAGGTGGCGGGCAAGCACGCCGACGTGTACGCGCTGTGGGGCGAATCGCTGGACCAGGCCGGCGACCTGGTGCGCCGCGTGCGTGCCGAGGCCACGCTGAACGGCCGGCACGTGGACTTCAGCATCTCGTTCCGCCCCATCCTGGGCAAGACCGAAGAAGAGGCCTGGGCCAAGGCCGACCGCATTCTGGACGACACCCGCCGCCTGCGCGTGCAGCAGGGCTACGCACGCGGTGTCGGCCCGCAGCAGAGCGAGGGCGCGCAGCGCCTGCTGGCCGATGCTGCCAACGGTGACCGCGTGGACGAACGCCTGTGGACGGCGGTGGCGCGCGAGATCGGCGGGCGGTCCAACTCCACGTCCCTGGTCGGCACGCCCGAGCAGGTGGCCGACGCGCTGCTCAAGTACTACGACCTGGGCATCACCACCTTCCTGATCCGGGGCTTCGACCCCCTGGTGGATGCCATCGACTACGGCCGCGAACTGCTGCCCCTGGTGCGCGCCAAAGTCGCCGAACGCGACGGCGAGCACGCTGCGCACACCCTGCGCAAGGCGGCGTGATGAGCGGCCGCATCGACCACGCAGAGGGCAACCTTCACGGCATCGGCAGTGACGGCGCAGGCAGCGCCGGCCACCCCAGCCGCCCTGGCACATCGCGCCGCCAATGGCTGCAGCAGGCGGCAGCGCTGTCGGTGGGCGCCACCGGCATCCTGGGCCTGGGCTCGGCCGCGCATGCACAGGCGCAGGCACCGGCTCCGGCACCGGCCGCATCGCTGGTGCTGGGCGACCAGGCGGGCGGTTTGCGTGCCCTGTTCGAAGCCGCCAAGACGCTGGACGGCGCACCGTTTGCCTGGCGCTGGGCCAACTTCCAGGGCGCCGCGCCGCTGTTCGAAGCGCACCGCAGCGGCGCTGTCGACACCGCCATGGCGGGCGACCTGCCTGTGCTGGCCGCCGCTGTGGGCAAGACCGCGCTCAAGATCGTGGCCACCCGCGTCGGCCAGCCCGACTCGCTGGGCATCGTGGTGCAGGGCAACTCGCCCCTGCGCAGCGTGGCCGACCTGCGGGGCAAGACGGTGATTGTCTCGTCCGCCCGCGGCAGCATCTCGCAGTACCAGCTGTACGGCGCGCTGGAAGAGGCGGGCGTGAAGCGCGAGGAGGTGACGGTCAAGTTCGTGCTGCCCACCGACGCGGCCGCCGCGTTCGCATCCAAACAGATCGACGCCTGGGCCATCTTCGACCCCTACTACACCATCGCCCTGCAGCAGGGCGGCCGCATCCTGCGCGACGGGCGCGGCATCAACACCGCGCTGGGCTTCATCACCGCCACCGAGGCGGCCCTGGCCGACCCGGCCAAGCGCGCCGCCATCGTGCAGTACCTGGACCGCCTGGCCCGCGCCGGCGACTGGGCCCTGGCCAACCGCGAGGCGTATGCGCAGGTCTACACGCAGCTCACACGTCTGCCCATCGAGGCCTCGCGCATCATCACGGGGCGCGCGGCCATTGCGGCGCGGCCGGTGACGCAGGCGGATGTCACTGCGCTGCAGACGGTGGCGGACCGGTCGGCGCGGGACGGAATCCTGCCGGTGCGGGTGGATGTGGCGGGGATCACGGATGTGGGGGTGTGGAAAGGCGCGGCGTGAGCGAGCCTCGGTGAGACAAAATGTCCCAACCCAATGGCTGCCTGGCTTGCTACGATCACGACCCATAGTGTGAGTTAACCGCCAGGAAGTGATCAAAGATGGATTGGGTCCCTGTAGTCTTCATCGTGTTCAAGGTTCTCGTGTTCGGCACGGGCATGTTTTTCGCCATCAAGTGGCATTACGACCAAGACAAGAAGAAGAAAAAAAACGAAGCCGGCGAACCCTGAGCGCCTGCCGGACTTACAAGCGCCTGCCGACACCTGCCTGGACGCCTCATCGTGGCCGATGAGGGTCCTGCACTCAAACCCCCACCGCCCGCATCCCCACCAGCCCCGGCATCGCCCCGCGCATCGCCTCCAGAAACAGCCGCAACCGCGCCGGATAAAACCGCGCATACGGGTACACCAGGTACACCGGCAGCGGCGACGCGTGCCAGGTGGGTACCAGGTGCAGCAAGTCTCCGCGGCGCACATCGCCGTCCACGATCCATGCCGATGAAATGCACGCCCCCAGCCCGGCCAGTGCGGCGCTGCGCAGGGCGTACAGGCTGTCGGTGGCCAGGCGCGGCGTGATGCCGAAGGTGTGGGCCTCGCCGCTGGGCTCGTGCGTCAGCGTCACGTCGCGCCGGTAGAAGGTGCTCAGCGCCAGCCAGGGCAGCGGCTGCAGGTCCTGCGCGTGCGCTGGCGTGGCGCGCCCGGCCATGAGGGCGGGGGACGCCAGCACGATGCGCGGTACCTCGGCCAGGCGCACGGCCACGACGGAGGGGTCGTCCACCGCGCCGACCTGGATCGCGCAGTCGATGCCTTCGGCGATGAAGTTCGGGCGCCGGTCGTGCAGCATCCATTCCACATCCACCTCGGGGTAGCGGCGCAGGTAGGCCATCAGCGGAGCAATGAACTGGTCTTGCCCGAAGGCGTGCGGCGCCAGCACGCGCAGGGTGCCGCGCGGGGTGTCGGCCGTGCCGCGCAAGTCGTCCTCCATGGCGCGCCAGTCTTCGAGCAGGGCCTTGGCGTGGTCAAAGCAGCGCTCGCCATCCTTGGTGAGCTTCATCACATGGGTGGACCGCTGCAGCAGCTTGATGCCCAGGCTGCGCTCCAGCGCCTGAAGGCGACGGCTCACGGTGGGCTGGCTGGTGCCCAGCTGCTGGGCGGCGGCAGACAGGCTGCCGGTTTCGACGATGCGGATGAAGGTCTGCATCAGCTCGATGCGGTCGGCGCCGGGTGGCATGGCGATGGTCATACGCCAAGCGTATAATAAATCTGCAGCCCAGCCCACTACCCACTGCGTTGCAACCCAAGAACAATCGCACCATTCCTTTAGTCGAACAGGTGTCGAGATGTCTTCCATTCAAAACGTGCATGCAAGCCCTGCCGTCGGCACCGCGCCGGGGCAGCCGCCGGCCGAGGCAACGGTGAGCGCGCCGCTGTTGCTGCTGCTGGCCACCACGGCGGGGCTGAGCGTGGCGTCGCTGTACTACAGCCAGCCCATGCTGGGCGTGCTGGGGCCGGACATGCAGGCCGACAGCCGGGTGGTGGGCCTCGTGCCCACGCTCACGCAGCTGGGCTACGCGCTGGGCATCTTGCTGCTGGCCCCGCTGGGCGACCGGTACGACCGGCGCCGCATCATCGTCATCAAGTCGGTGGCGCTGATGCTGGCACTGTTGCTCAGCGGCCTGGCGCCCGGCATGGGCGCGCTGCTGGCGGCCAGCCTGGCCGTGGGCCTGGCGGCCACGGTGGCGCAGGACGTGGTGCCCGCTGCCGCCACGCTGGCCCCGGCCGCGCAGCGCGGGCGCATGGTGGGCACGGTGATGACGGGGCTTCTGCTGGGCATCTTGCTGTCGCGCGTGGTCAGCGGCTTTGTGGCGCAGCAGTGGGGCTGGCGCACGGTGTATGTGGCGGCGGCTGTGGCGATTGCGCTGCTGACGGTGGCGGTGTGGCGCGGGCTGCCGCGGTTTGCGCCCACCACGCAACTGGGCTACGGCGCGCTGATCGGCTCGATGGTGGCCTTGTGGCGCCAGCACAGTGCGCTGCGCCGGGCGGCCTGGGCGCAGGGGCTGCTGGCCGTGGGCTTCAGCGCGTTCTGGTCCACGCTGGCCGTGATGCTGCACAGCCAGTTCCACCTGGGCACGGCCGCAGCCGGGGCGTTTGGACTGGCGGGGGCGGCGGGTGCCCTGGCTGCCCCGCTGGCCGGGCGGCTGGCCGACAAGCGCGGGCCCGAGGTCGTGACCCGTTATGGCTCCGGGTTGGCCGCTGCATCGTTTGCCGCAATGGCGCTGGCACCCTTGCTGCCCGCCCAGGCGCAGCTGGCGTTGATCGTGGTGAGTGCCATCGGTTTTGACTTCGGCGTGCAGGCCACGCTGGTGGCGCACCAGACCATCGTGTACGGCATCGACCCCGCCGCGCGCAGCCGGCTCAATGCGCTGCTGTTCACCGGCATGTTCATCGGCATGTCGGCCGGTGCCGCGCTGGGCAGCCTGGCGCTGGCGCAGTGGGGCTGGCTGGGCGTCGTGGCGTTGGCTACCGTGGGGTCGCTGGCTGCACTGGCGGTGCGGATGGCAGGGCGTGTGCGCTGATTTTTGGATAAAAATTGCCTCTACCGCTTGCTGGGTAAGCGCTAGTAGCTATCAAAAAAAGAGCGGCCATGGAGCCGCTCTTTTTCTGGACTGCGCCACGCTGGCCAAGCGGTCGGTGGCCTCAGTCGCCAGGCCTCAAGCCTCAGGCCTTCTTCACCTCGATGTGATACAGCCCCCAGGGGCACAGGCCAAAGCGTTCTTTCACCGGCTTGTCCTTGAAGGCGGGCAGCACGTCGGCGTCGTACACAGCCCACTGCGGGCCCAGGCCGCCCAGGGCCATGGGCTGGCCGTCGATGTGGGTGGCAACGATCATGCCGTACGCCTGCGCGTCGGCCATGCTGAGGGTGACGTTGTAGCCGTCCACCGCGCGCAGCACCAGCTGCACCGGGCTGCCTGCGGCCACGCCGGCTGCGGCCAGCACGGTGGTGAGCAGGGGGCCTGTCAGGGTGTGGGGTTTGCTGTCGTACTCCAGCGTGGGCTTGATGGTGACGGCGGGCATGCGCTGCAGGGCGGCGGCGTCCAGCGCATGGGCGTTGCTGAACTGGATGCCGTGCTTGCCCATCATCTGGTCGATGGCAGGGTCGAGCGCGCCGCGGTTGGGCTTGGTGATGGCGCCGCTGATAGTCAGCAGCGTGGGGCCGGTGGCGGCCTTCGCTGGCGGTGCGGCGTGGCTGCTGCCGCCGGTGGCAGACCACAGGCTGGCGGTGCCCAAAGTGGCGGTGATGAAGTGGCGTTTGTTCATGTGGATGGGCTCCTCGGTGCAAATGAGGGGCGCATCCTAAGCGCAACCGGCGCCCACGCCACGCAAAAAATGGCACGCTGGGGCCGTCGCTCCATACGCCGGGGCCACCACCGCCCAGGCTCACGCCGCCTTGTCTGCGGCCAGGGGCTGCAGCACGGTCTTGAAGCTGCGGTCCCACAGGGGCGCGACCTGCGCGGGGCCGTCCAGCACGCCCAGCTGCAGGAAGGCATCGGCCACGGCCTGGTGGCCCTTGACCACGCCGTCGTCCACGGGGCGCAGGTCGTAGTCGGTGCTGCGGTTGTTCCACAGCTCGATCAGGTCGCCCACCGGCACACGGGTTTCGGCAGACTGGGCGCGGGCGTAGTCGAGGTAGTTGCCGTTGGCCCAGAGGTAGGCGCGGCGCAGGCGCTGCAGGTAGTCGCTGATGGCAGCGTGGCGGGCCGGGTCTTCCACCGCGCGTGGGTTGGCGTAGATGGGGAAGTTGCCCGACAGGTACCCCTGGCCCGTCTTGAGCACGCGTGCGCCGTAGCGCAGCCGCGCCAGCTGGCCGTTGTAGCCGTAGATGGCCCAGGCATCCAGGTCGCCCCGGTCGAAGGCCGACAGCCCGTCGGCCGGCGTGAGGTTGATGGCGTTGATGTCGGCGAACGACAGGCCCGCCTCGGCCAGCTGCCGGCTCAGGTAGTAGTGCGAGGTGGTGGCGCGCACGTAGCCCACGCGCTTGCCCTTGAGGTCGGCGATGCGCTGGATGGGCGCGTCCTTGCGGGCCAGCGTGACCTGGTTGTTGAGGTCTTCGCGCACCACGGCGATGAAGCGCACCTGGGCTTTTTGCCGCGCGGCGAACAGGGCCGGGATCTCGCTGCCCGAGCCCAGGTCCAGCGCGTCGCCGTTCAGGGCCTCGATGTGCAGCACGCCGTTGTTCAGCTCGCGCCATTCGATGCGGTAGGGTGTGTTGCCCTGGCCGGACGCAGCGATGAGGGCGCGCCACAGGCCCTTGTAGGTGCCGATGCGCAGGGTCACTCTGGAGAGGTCGGGGGCTGGAGGGGCGGCCAGCGCGGGCACGCCCGCCGTGGCGGCCCAGGCGGCGGCGCCCAGGCCGGCCTGGATGAGGTGGCGGCGGTTGAGTGTGGGGGTGCAGTTGCGATGCATGGTGGTCGGGCCTTTTATGGGTCGGTGGGCAGCAGCAGAGGGGTTGCGTGCTTGGGCAGCGAGATTCCGCCAAGCCCGGCCTGCGCGCAAAGACCTTTGCGTAGCATCGTTATGCGTGAAACGCAGCACCCAGCGGGGTGCATGACCGCGGTGGCTGCGGCACGGCGCTGGTTCATGACAAAACCGTATGTGGTCACGCGGATTTCTTCGTTGGCATGGCGGCGGGGCGCTTCTAAGGTGGACGGGGTCCTGCATTCCAACCCCCACCGATACCGAAAGCCACCGCCATGTCCGCCGTCCTCAAACCCCTGCCCACCGCCCAGCTCGCCCTCAACCCCGCGCCCCAGCGCAAGGACTGGTTCGACGCCCCGGTGGCGCGCCCCACAGTGGAGGCCGAGCGCCGCCACCGGCAGGAGACGCTGGCCGTGGCCTTCCGGTTGTTTGCGCAGCAGGGCTTCAACTACGGGCTGGCAGGCCACATCACCGCGCGCGACCCGGAGTGGACGGACCACTTCTGGGTGAACCCGCTGGGCCTGCATTTCTCGCAGATCAAGGTGTCCGACCTGCTGCTGGTCAACGCTGCCGGCGAGATCGTGGTGGGCCAGGGCCCGCTGAACCGCGCGGCGTTCGCGATCCACGCCGCGCTGCACGAGACGCGTCCCGACATCGTGGCCGCCGCGCACACGCATTCGACCTACGGCAAGGCCTGGTCAGCCCTGGGCCGCAAGCTCGATCCGCTCACGCAGGACTCGTGCATCTTCTATGAAGACCACGCGCTGTTCGACGACTTCACCGGCGTGGTGCTGGAGACCGACGAAGGTTTTCGCATCGGCGAAGCCCTGGGCGCGCAAAAGGCCGTGATCCTGCAGAACCACGGCATCCTGACCGCAGGCCCCTCGGTGGAGGCCGCCGCGTGGTGGTACATCGCGCTGGAGAACGCCTGCCAGGCCCAGTTGCTGGCCGAAGCCGCCGGCACCCCCAAGCCCATCCCGCACGAGATCGCGCAGCGCACGCATTCGCAGATCGGCGGGCCGGGTGGTGCGCAGTTCGCGTTCAAGAGCCTGTTCGACATCATCGTGCGCGACCAGCCCGAGGTGCTGCAGTGAATGCGCCACTGACGTGGGGGCAGGCCGCACGCGCGCTGGCGGTGGAGTTCGGTGCGCGCGCCGCGGTGCACGACCGCGACGCGAGCTTTCCGCACGCCAACTTTTACGGGCTGCAGCAGGCCGGCCTGCTGGCCCTGGCCGCGCCGCGGTCACTGGGCGGGCAGGGCGCGTCGGCCGCGCAACTGGCCGAGGTGATCGGCGCCATCGGCCAGGGCTGCCCGGCCACGGCGCTGGTGCTGACCATGCAGTACATCCAGCAGCGCGGCATGGGCCGCCCTGGCTCGCCCTGGCCGCAGGCACTGGCGCAGCAGCTGGTGAATGAATCGGTGCATGAGGTGTCGCTGATCAACGCACTGCGCGTGGAGCCCGAGCTGGGCTCGCCCGCGCGCGGCGGGCTGCCGGCCACGGTGGCGCGGCACACGGCCGAGGGCTGGCGCATCAGCGGGCACAAGGTGTATTCCACCGGCGCGCCCATCCTGCGTTGGTACGTGGTGTGGGCCCGCACGGACGAGGACGCGCCGCGCACCGGCGCCTTCCTGGTGCGAGCGGGCCTGCCCGGCATCCGCATCGAGGAAACCTGGGACCACCTGGGCCTGCGCGCCAGCGGCAGCCACGATGTGCACCTGCACGATGTGCTGATCCCCCACGCACACGCGCTGGACCTGCGTCTGCCACAGGACTGGGCCCGCGGCGAGCCCGCCATGCAGGCCGAGATGACGGTGATGCTGGCTGCGCTGTACACCGGCGTGGCACGCGCCGCGCGCGACTGGCTGGTGCAGTTTCTGCGGGAGCGCGTGCCCGCCAGCCTGGGCGCGCCGCTGGCGACCTTGCCCCGCGCGCAAGAGGCCGTGGGCCGCATCGAAGGCCTGCTGCTCACCAACGACCGCCTGATCGCCAGCCTGGCCCATGACCTGGATGCCGGCACGCTGGTGCCCACCGTGGACAGCGGCCTGGTGAAGGCCCTGGCCACGCGCAACGCCATCGAGGCCGTGCAGGCCGCGCTGGAGCTGACCAGCAACCACGGCCTGGCCCGCAAGAACCCGCTGGAGCGCCACCTGCGCGATGTGCTGTGCGGCCGCGTGCACACGCCGCAGGACGACAGCGCCTATGTTGCCGCGGGCCGCCGGGCGCTGGCCGTGGGGGCCGCATGAGCGCGGTGCTGACTGCGCATGACCCTGGCAGCGGGAACGTCGATGCACGTGACGACACGGACGCCAGGGTTGATGCGGATCGCTGGGTCGTTCTGAACCAGACGGGACCCGAAGCCGACGCGCTGGTGGCGGGAGCGGGCCTGCCCGTGGTGCTGGCCGCCGACGACGCCGACGTGCCCGCCTGGGAGCGCGCCGCCGACGTGGACATCCTCTTCACCGGCCCGCGCAACGGCTGGCGCCAGGCGCCGGCCACCGCACCCGCAGGCTGGCCCGGGCGATTGAAATGGGTGCACGTGGCATCTGCCGGCATCGACTTCTTTCCGCCCTGGCTGCTGCAGGTGCCGCAGGTGACCTGCTCGCGCGGCGTGGCGGCCGTGCCCATTGCCGAGTACGTGTTGACCGCGCTGCTGACGCACCAGCGCGCATGGGACACGCTGCAGGTGTCGGGCGCCGGGCCGTGGCGCGAGACGTTTGCGCGGGTGGACCAGCAACTGCCCGGCACGCTGCAGGGGCGGGCCCTGGGCATCGCGGGCTACGGCGCCATCGGGCGCGAGGTGGCGCGGCTGGCGCAGGCCTTCGGCATGCAGGTCACGGTGCTGCGCCGCGGCGGGGCGGATGTGCAGGGCGATGATGGTGTGCGCACCGCCCCCTCCATCGAGCAGCTGCTAGCGGCCTCGGACCACCTGGTGCTGGCCCTGCCGATCACCGCGCAGACCTACCACCTCATCAACGCCGCCACCCTGGCGCACGCCAAGCCTGGGCTGCACTTGGTGAACATTGCGCGCGGAGCACTCGTGGACCAGCAGGCGCTGCTGCATGCGCTGGGCAGCGGCCGCCTGGCGGGCGCCACGCTGGATGTGACCGACCCCGAGCCCCTGCCCGACGGTCACCCGCTGTACACCCACCCGCGCGTGCGGCTCACGCCCCATGTGTCGTGGGCGGCGCAGGGCGCAGCGGAATTGACGGCCCGGAAGTTCGTGGCCAACCTGGCGCGCCATGTGGCAGGGGAGCCGCTGGAAGACGTGGTGGATGGGGCGCGGGGCTACTGATGCCAGGTCGCGCGGGCGGGCAGGGGCCGCACGCGGCCAGTGCCCTGCATGCGAAAACCGCATATGGATGGTCGCAAGGCTTCGTTGGTTTAGCGCGGGCCCGGTGATGCAATGGCAGCCAGAGTCCCTTCGACAGTGCCAACCCCCTTTCACACCCGACCACCATGCTGCGCCGCCAATTCCACCATCTGCTGACCGCCTCCGTCGCCGCCAGTTCGTTCCTCTCGCCCGTGCTCACCCACGCCCAGCAGCGCGTGCTGCTGCGTGCAGGCGACCAGAAGGGCGGGCTGCAGGCGTTGCTCGACGCTGCGGGCGAACTGAAGAACCTGCCCTACGACATCAAGTGGAGCGAGTTCCCGGCCGCTGCGCCGCTGGCCGAGGCGCTCAACGCCAACGCCGTGGATTTCGGGCCCATTGGCGATGCGCCGTTGCTGTTCACTCTGGCCGCGGGCAGCCGCGTCAAGGCCTTTGCGGCCAACCGGTCGGACGCGTACGGCACCGCGGTGCTGGTGGCGCCCAACTCGCCGCTCAAGACGGCGGCCGACCTGAAGGGCAAGAGCATCGCCACCAACCGCGGCTCCATCGGCCACTTCGTCACGCTCAAAGTGCTTGAATCCGCCGGGCTCAAGGCCGACGACGTGCAACTGCGCTTCATCCCGCCGCCGGACGCCAAGCTTGCGCTCACGCAGGGCTCGGTGGACGCCTGGGCCACGTGGGAGCCCTACACCGCGCTGGCCGAAACCAGCGGCCATGCGCGCGTGCTGGTCAGTGGCCGGGGGCTGTGGACGGGCCTGTCTTTCCTGGCCGCCACCGACGCGGCGCTGGCCGAAAAACGCACCGTGCTGCAGGACTTCAAGGAGCGCGTGGCACGGGCGCAGGTCTGGTCGTACCAGAACTCCAAATCTTTTGGCCAGTCTCTGGCCCGCATCGTCGGCATCCCGGCCGACGCAGCGCAGCTACAGTTCGACCGCCGCGCCACCCGCTGGCAGGACATCGACGCCCAGGTGCTGGCGGACCAGCAGAAGACGGCCGACTTCTATCTGGCGGCCGGGCTCATCAAGCAGCGGCTCGATGTGCGGGGCACGTTCGATACGAGCTTCAATGTGGGCAAGGGCTGAGCGAGACGTCTGCGACGCTTTCGTCGTGAAGCAGGCCTCCTCGCTTTTCAGGCGGGGCTTGGTGGGGCGCGCTGCGAGGCTTCGACAAGCTCAGCCCGAACGGGTGGGGGTGAGGGGCCATCGGCCGAGGGCCATCCCCGCCCATTCGCGCTAAGTCTGTCGAAGTGCTGCTCCCGACCCACCGCTCCGTGAACGGTCAACCATCGATCGAACCGCGGTCCAGACCTTCAACCCGCGGGGTGCATAGCGCGCGGCGCAAGCACCATCGCGCCAGCCGCACCACAATCGGGTCCCATGACCTCTTCCTCGACGATGCTGCGGCTGATCAGCCTGGCGGCCTTTTGCAGCATGGCGTCCATGCGCGTGTGCGACCCGATGCTGGTCGCACTGTCCCTCGAATACCAAATCACCACCGGCGATGCCTCAGCCGTGATCGCGGCGTTTGCCGTGGCCTACGGCGTGCTGCAGCTGGTGTACGGCCCGCTGGGCGACCGCATCGGTAAGGTGCGCGTGATCATCGGCGCCACGGCGGCGTGCGCGGTGTTCAGTGCCGTCACCGCACTGGCGCAGAGCTTCACGCTGCTGGTGGTGGCGCGCGCCGCCATGGGTGCGGCCGCGGCGGGGATCATTCCGCTGTCGATGGCCTGGATCGGTGACGAGGTGGCCTACGAGCAGCGGCAGGAAACCCTGGCGCGCCTCATGGTGGCCACCGTCACCGGGATGATGGCGGGCCAGTGGTTTGGCGGCTTTGCCACCGAAACGCTGGGCTGGCGCGCGGCGCTGGGCGCATTGGCCGTGCTGTTCTTTGCCGCCGCCACGCTGCTGCTGCGCCATGCACGCGCCAGCGGGGCGCTGCGGCCTGCCGCCGCACCGGGCGCACCGGCCTTCTCGCTGGCCAATTACCTGGCGGGCACTTTGGCCCTGCTGCGCATCGAGCGTGTGCGCTGGGTGCTGACGGTGGTGGCCATCGAGGGGGCGCTCGCGTTCGGCACGCTGGCTTTTGTGCCGGCACGAATGGTCGATGGCTTCGGCTTATCGGCCGCCGCGGCCGGGGGCGTGATGGTGCTGTACGGCGTGGGCGGCCTGATCTACAGCGTGTTCGCGCGCCGCTGGCTGGCCGCGCTGGGAGAGCGGGGCCTGGCCATCACGGGCGCCACGCTGATCGCCGTGGGCCTGCTGTCTTTGGCCTGGGCCCCGGCGGTGGGCTGGGCGATGCTGGGCTGCTTCATGGCGGGCATCGGCTTTTACATGCTGCACAACACGCTGCAGGTGCAGGCCACGCAAATGGCACCGCAGGCGCGGGGCGCGGCGGTGACCATGTTCGCGTGCCTGCTGTTCCTGGGCCAGTCCACGGGTGTCTTGATCGTGGCGTTCAGCGTCGACCGGGGCTGGCTGCCGCCCGTGTTCTCGGTGGCGGCGCTGGGCGTGTTCGTGCTGGGCCTGCTGGTCTCGCGCCGGGTGCAGGCGCGCGGGGCCGTGGTTGCAGGCGCCTGAGGCGCAAGGCCCCGGCGGGGCCCCTTTGTCCGCCACCGCTGGGGGATACCCGCAGACCTTCGGCCTGCAGGGTTTTCGCTTGTAGACTCCGAGAGGACCGTGTGCGGTGGCATGCCCAGAGGGCAAGCACCATGCGCACACGGCCCCGCCCTGGCTGCAGCGCACCTGCGGGCCACTCCCCACTTTGGATCATCCACTACGACACAGACTCCGGGCCGACCTTTTTGCCATGACCGATTCCTTCCCGCCCGCATCCCTTGGATTTCCGCACGCCGCTGGCGTGATGAGTGACAAGATCCGGCACTACGACTGGGCCAGTCACCCGCTGGGCCCCGCCGAAGGCTGGCCGCGGGCGCTGCGGTTTGCGGTGGAGATGGTGCTGTCGTCGGACTTTCCCAAGTGCCTGATGTGGGGCGAGGACCGCTACTGCTTCTACAACGATGCATTTGGCACCATTCTGGGCGACAAGCCCGACGCGCTGGGCCGCCCGGTGCAGGAGGTGTGGAGCGAGGTGTGGGATGTGATCGGCCCCATCGTGGACAAGGCGTTCCAGGGCGAGTCCACCTTTGTCGAGGACTTTCCGCTCACCATCAACCGCCACGGCTACAGCGAAGAGGCGTACTTCACCTTCTGCTACAGCCCGGTGCGCGACGACAACGGCGCCGTGGTCGCCATGATGGACACGGTGATCGAAACCACCGGCAAAGTGGCAGCCGAGCGGCGCTTGCGCGAGGCCGCAGCGTCGCTGGAGCAGCAGGTGGCCGAGCGCACGGCCGACCGCAACCGCCTGTGGCTCGGCTCGGACGCGCTGCTGATGGTCACGCGCTTCGACGGCCACATCGTGGCGGTGAACCCGGCCTGGACGTCGGTGCTGGGCTGGACGGAGCAAGAAACCGTGGGCCGGCCCGTGCAGGCCTTTGCCCACCCGGAGGACGAGCCCACGCTGGTGCGCGAGCTTCAGTCGCTGCAAAAGGGCGCGCCCAAGCGCCAGGGCACGCTGCGCTACCGCCACCGTGACGGCACGGACCGCTGGGTGGCGTGGACGGCCGCGCCGGCCGACGGCTTCGTGCAGGCCGTGGGCCGCGACGTGACCGAGGAGCGCGCCCAGGCCGAGGCCCTGCGCAGCGCCGAGGAGCAATTGCGCCAGAGCCAGAAGATGGAAGCGCTGGGGCAGCTCACGGGCGGCATCGCGCACGACCTGAACAACATGCTGCAGGGCATCGTCCTGCCGCTGCAGATCATCCGCCAGCGCATTGCCCAGGGCCGCGAGGAAGAGGCGGGCAAATACATCGACGCCGGCCTGGCCGCCGCCAAGCGCGCAGCGGCGCTCACGCAGCGGCTGCTGGCGTTCTCGCGCCGCCAGCCGCTCGACTCGCGCGCGGTGGACCTGGGCGCGTCGCTGAGCAGCCTGGAGACCATCGTGCGCAGCACCTGCGGCGAAAACATCACGCTGCAGATGTCGCTGCAGCCGGACCTGTGGCCGGCGTACACCGACGTTCACCAGTTCGACAACGCGGTGCTGAACCTTTGTATCAATGCCCGCGACGCCATGCCCGACCGGGGCACCCTGCGCATCGCGGCCGACAACGTGCAGTTGCAGGCATCGGGCGACGACTCGGTGCTGGGCCTGGACGCTGGCGACTACGTGCGCGTGGCCGTGAGCGACACCGGCACCGGCATGCCGGCCGATGTGATGGCCCGCGCGTTCGACCCGTTCTTCACCACCAAGCCGCTGGGGCAGGGCACGGGGCTGGGGCTGTCGATGATCTACGGCTTCATGCGGCAGTCCGGCGGCATGGCCGTGCTGGAGAGCACCGTGGGGCAGGGCACGCGCGTGTCGCTGTACTTTTGCCGGTCGCGCGCCGAAGCCCCTGCCGAGCGTACCGAGCCTGCCACCCCGCTCACCAGCCCGCGCCGCCCGGACTCGGCCCTGGTGGTGGAAGACGACGACACCGTGCGCGCACTGGCCGTGGAGCTGCTGCGCGACAACGGCTTTTACGTGATGGAGGCCGCGTCGGGCAGCGCGGCCATGGCCTTGCTGTCGGGTGCCGTGCACTTCGATTTGCTGCTGTCCGACGTGGGGCTACCCGGGCCCAACGGCCGCCAGGTGGCCGACTACGCGCGCGAAAAGCTGCCCGCCATCAAGATCATCCTCATGACGGGCTACGCCGAGCAGGCGGCCATGAACCCGCAGTTCCTGGGCACGCAGATGGAGCTGCTGGTCAAGCCTTTCGATGCGCAGGCGTTGGTCAACAAGGTGCATGCTGTGATGGGGACGGGCGGGTAGGCTGGGGCGCTGTCAGGGGCGCGACGGCGCTGATCTGTCGGACTCTGATCCGTGCGTGCCTGACGCTGGCCCAACGGGCCGGTGTGTTCATGTTTGCACTGGTATGCCCGCCTGTGATCTGAAATGCCTTCTACCGCGCATCTGGTAAGCGCTGAATGCTATCAATAATATAGCAAGTGCAGCCGCTAGCACTGTTCATATAAGCGTCAGGTCTAACCAATCGATTTTTCTATCGTTTGAGATATGAGGCTTTGCCGATACATTTCCTGCATCCCTTTTTTTCACTGACATGGGCGCCGCAGCGGGTTGACAACAGCCTGTGCGGCGCTCTGGCATTTCCATGATCGATTTACGGGGTATCACCCAAACCTACCAGGGCTCACAAGGCCCGGTCGAGGCCTTGAAGGGCATTGACCTGCACATCACGTCCGGCGAAGTGTTCGGCATCATCGGCAAAAGCGGCGCGGGTAAAAGCTCGCTGGTGCGCGTCATCAACCTGCTCAACCGCCCCACCACGGGCCAGGTCATCGTGGATGGCCGAGACCTGACCCAGCTCAATGACTCGCAACTGCGCGAAGCGCGCCGAGACATCGGCATGGTGTTCCAGCACTTCAACCTGCTGTCGTCGCGCACCGTGTTCGACAACGCCGCGCTGCCGCTGGAGCTGGCCGGCATGGACAAGGCGGCCATCCGCGAGCGCGTGAACCCGCTGCTGGAGCTGGTGGGCCTGTCGGCCCTGGCAGACCGCTACCCCGCGCAGATCAGCGGCGGCCAAAAGCAGCGCGTGGGCATTGCGCGCGCGCTGGCCAGCCGGCCCAAGGTGCTGCTGAGCGACGAAGCCACGTCCGCGCTGGACCCGGAGACCACACGCTCCATCCTGGACCTGCTGCGCCAGGTCAACCGCGAGCTGGGCCTCACCGTGGTGCTCATCACGCACCAGATGCAGGTCATCAAGCAGGTGGCGGACCGTGTGGCCGTGATCGAGGCCGGCCGCATCGTGGAGCAGGGCCGCGTGCTGGAGGTCTTCACCCGCCCGCAGCAGCCCATCACCCAAAGCCTGATCGACGAGATCTTGCCGCAAGAGTTACCCCCCAGCGTGCTCGGCCACGTGCGCAAGCTCGCCAGCCAGCTGGGCGCCGGGCGCACCGGCCGGCTGCTGCGCCTGTCGTACGCGGGTGACAGCGCCTACCAGCCCATCCTGTCGCAGCTGATCCGCGAGTTCGGCGTGGACATGAGCATCCTGCACGGCCAGGTGGACGAGATCCAGGACGAGACCTTCGGCTCGCTGGCCGTGTACGCCAGCGGCGAGGCCGAGCGCCTGTCCGGCGCCGTGGCGCACCTGCGCGCGGGTGGTGTCGAGGTCGAAGAAGTCGCCGTGGCGGCCTGAACAGAAAAGGACTACGACCCATGTTCAACAACTTCACCCCCGCCATGCTCGACCTGTTCGCGTCCTCGCTGTGGGAGACGCTCATCATGGTGGGCATCTCCGGCATCGTCGGCGGCCTCATCGGCGTGCCGCTGGGCGTCTTTTTGCGGCTGACGGACCACGGCGGCGTGCTGGAAAACGGCCCCACCAACAAGCTCGTGGGCTGGCTGGTCAATGCCGTGCGGTCCACGCCATTCATCATCTTGCTGGTGGCGATCATTCCGTTTACGCGCTTCATCACCGGCTCGTCCATCGGCACGGCCGCCGCCGTGGTGCCCCTGACCATCGCCGCCGCGCCGTTCGTGGCACGCCTGGTCGAAGCCGCACTGCGTGAGGTCGACCACGGCCTGGTCGAAGCCGCCCAGGCCATGGGCGCCACCACCAGCCAGATCGTCTGGAAGGTGCTGCTGCCCGAGGCACTGCCCGGCATCGTCGCGGGCCTGACCATCACTTTCGTCAGCCTGACCGGCTACTCGGCCATGGCCGGCGCCATCGGCGGCGGCGGCCTGGGCGACCTGGGCATCCGCTACGGCTACCAGCGCTTCTTGCCCGAGATCATGCTGGCCGTGGTGCTGGTGCTGATCTTCTTCGTGCAGGCGGTGCAGAGCCTGGGCGATTGGGCGGTGCGCAGGCTGAGCCACCGGTGAGGGCGGGGCCGGTGCCAGCCACCTTGTAGGCATCCCAGGCATGCGGGTTCGACGCCTTGTCTTCGCCTGTATCGCAGGGGTGGCGACTTTCGCCCTGGCAGCTGTGGCTGCGGGCGAGTTACTCAGTCATCCTGCTCATCGGAAGATCGGCCCCGCCCCGCACGATTTTCCGGTGCGGGCGTTTCTGGCCCACACATCCGCCGGGCAGGCCGTGGCGGGGTGGCTGGCCACAGGACGGCCCGGCAAGGGGGCCGTGCAGCTGCTGCACGGCGTGCGGGCAGACAGAACGCAGATGCTGGCCCGCGCGCGGTTTCTGAACCCAAGGAGCTGTGGCGCGTGGAAGGGGCCGGGCATGTGGACCTGCAGCGTTCGGGCCCGCTGCGTATAAGGACACGGTGCTGCGGTTCTGGCCCGGCACATGCCGGCGCAGTCACGGGGCCTCTCCGCGGTGGGTGTCCGGGCCACGCGCCCGACCGTCCGACGCTCTGCCTTGCCAACAGAAAAGGCCTTCTCCGCTTGTGGCAGAGAAGGCCTTTTCAGTGGGGGGGCGGTGGCGGTCGTTGGCGCCACCGCGCGCTGGTTACTTGGCCAGTGCCTTGCGGAAATCCGGGTCGGCGATCAGCTGGCCGACGAGCTTGCGGTACAGGCCTTCGTAGTTCTGCGCTGCCGCAGGAATGGCGATGGCGCCGACGAAGGAGGATTCCCATTCAGCCTTGGCGGTCAGGTCCTTCTCGTAGCGCTTTTCGGTGCCCCGCATGACGGTGAAGCGCACCTTGATCAAGCCCTTGCCGGTGCCGATGTCGGGCTCCAGCTGGGTGTCCAGCAGCACGCCGGAGATGACGGCGGCGGCTTGGGGGTTGAGCAGTCCGGCGGCTGCCAGCTCCACCCTCAGGCTTTCGCGAACGTACTCGGCGAAGGAGCTGTTGGTGGGGGCTTGCAAGGTGTTGACACCGCGCATCGAGTGGCCCTTGTCGATGGTCGCAGGCTTGGCCGCGTCCAGCGTGAACGAGCCCACACGCGTTTCAGCCAGGTCTGCGCGGCGCAGGTTGGCGGTGTTTTCGGCGGTGGGTTGCGGAGCGCCCATGGTGAGTTGGGCGCACCCTGTGAACAGGACGACGGATGCCAGAGCGAAGAGCTTGATGAGTGTGGTTTTCATGGTGGTGCCTTGGGCTGTTACTTGAGCTGCGGGTTGGTGGACAGGTCCCGCAATGCGTTGGCTACGATCTGCCGGGTCATGGTGCGCAGGCCTTCTTCGATGCTGGCGGACTTGACGGCATTGGCCGGCGCCGAGGCATTGCCGATCGTGGTGTGAACGGCGTGCCGCGCTGTGCTGACCAGTGTGGAGCTTCCGTCGGCGGGCACGTAGGTCACGGTGCAGACAAAGCCGTCTGTGACCGCGCTGCCTGCCAGGCCGAATGTGAGGCCCGTCACAAAGCCTTGCTGCGCCGCATCCTTGGTGATGGGCACGTTGTTGATGGTGATGGTCAGCAAGGCTGTTTTGCCTGTGGCTTCGCCAGCGGCGATCTCGAAGATGCCTGTTTTCTTCACCTGGGCGGTGACCTGGTCCTTCAAAAATTGCGTGGCCCGCGTGTTGGGCGCGCCGCTGTTCTGGTAGTCGAAGACCAGCGTGGCGGGTATCGCGGTGGCTGGGCGCCTGATGTCCGCATCCCCAACTTCCTTGGTGGCGGTATCGACGTAGACGGATGCGCAACCCGTCAGGAAGACGGCAGCCGCCATGAACAGAGCACTTGCGCCTCTGGATAACCACGAACGGTTTCTATTTTTCATATGTCTTGATGTTGAAATTGAAAATCCCAGGCAGGAGTGCGTGCCAGTCTCCGCCGACGGCGGGCACGGCCCGTTCCTGCCTCCCTCTTGCTTGCTTGCTTGCGAGTGACAGCTGACCAGCCGAAACTCGCGGGGCGATTCTAGGAGAGGGCCGTGCGCAAAAAATGCTGAAAGCCGGTTTTGGGCCGGGCAGCAACACTTGGCGATTTGAAGACGCCGTTGGGACTGACAGGTGGGGGCAGCCGAACTCTGGTCCTGGCACATTCGCTATGGTTTTTATAGCTGGTGGCGCTTTCGTTGAGGGCGGTAGAGGCATTTTTAGGCAGAAGGGCTGCTGCTTCTCTCCCAGACCGTTTCCGAGCCACTACCATCGCCCATCCCTCGACTCCTGATCGCCAGCCCATGACCACCCCCAACCACGCCCCGTCCGACGAATGCGCCCAGTTGCGCACAGCCCTGCTGGGCTTGCACCGCACCCTGGTGGAACTGGAGCGGCGCGACTATGAGAAGCAACACGGCCAGCAGTCTGCGGGGCAGTTTCTGCAGCTCATGGCGTACGACGAGTCCATGCGGTGGCTGGAGCCGTTGAGCCGGTTGATCGTGATGCTGGACGAGGCGCTGGATGCGCAAGGCAAGGGCATTGACAGCGTCGCCCCCACGGTGGTCGCTCAGCGGGTGCGCGACCTGCTGCGGCTCGACCGGGATCAGCCTGGAGAGTTTGGTGCGCGGTACCTTCACCACTTCGACCAGTCGCCCGACCTGGCGGTGGAGCACGCTGGACTGCTGCGTGCGTTGAATCGCTGAACCGCTAACTTGCCGCGCTATGCAGCGGCAGGCGCATCTGTTGGGGTCCGCAAGCAGCCTCGCCGAAACCGTTTCGCGCCGCGCGACCTCTCGCTACGAGCGTGCAGCACTGCACTGCACTGCACTGCGCGGCACGGCACGGCGGAGCGAGTTGGCGCAGTGCATGGTTGCCGCCCTGGCACCCGCCAACGGGCGCCCCCAGGCCTCAGCGCATCAGTCCGTCGATATCTTGTGTTCCGTCACCAGCCTGCCAAAGCGCGCGGTGTCGCTCGCGATCTGCTGCGCCATTTGCGCCGGGGTGTTGCCGATGGGCTCGGCGCCGATGTCCTGCATGCGCTTTTTGAAGTCGGCCGACTGGATCACCTTGACCATCTCGGCGTTGAGCCGCTCCACCACCTCGGGCGGTGTGCGGGCGGGGGCCAGCACGCCGAACCAGGTGCCGATGTCAAACCCCGGAAAGCCGCTTTCCGCCAGCGTGGGCACATCGGGCAGCGACGAAGACCGCCTGGCCGTGGTCACTGCCAGCGCGCGCAGCTTGCCGGCCTTGATGTGGGGCAGCACGGGGGTCACCGTGTCGAACGACATCGACACCTGGCCGCCCAGCAGGTCGGTGGTCAGCGGGCCGCTGCCCTTGTAGGGCACGTGCAGCAGCGGCTGGCCGATGGCGGCGGCGAACTGCGTGCCGATCAAATGTTGCGCGGTACCAGCACCGTTGGAGCCGTACGAGAACTTGTCAGGCGCGGCCTTGATCAAGGCCACCAGTTCCTTCACATCCTTGGCGGGCGTGGTGGCGGCCACGGCGAGCACGTTGGGCACCAGGGCCACGGTGGTGATGGGCGCAAAGCTCTTTTGAAAGTCGTAGCCGAGCTTCTTGTACACGCTGGTGGCGATGGTGTGGTGCACCGCGCCCATCAGCAGCGTGTGGCCGTCGGGCGCGGCCTTGGCCACGTAGTCGGCGCCGATGGTGGCGCCCGCGCCGCCGCGGTTTTCCACGATCACCGGCTGGCCCAGGGCCGCGCCCAGCTTTTCGCCCAGTGCGCGCGCCAGCACATCGGTGGTGCCGCCTGCGGCAAACGGCACGACGAGCGTGACGGGCTTGGTCGGCCACGCTGGCGTTTGCGCCCTGGCCTGGGTGCCCGACAAGCACCAGACGGCTGCCGCGATGGCGACGCCAGCCATGAGGCTGCGGCGTGAGGGCAGGGCGTGCGGCTGTGCAGCCCGGGTGGGCCGTTGCGTGGCGGTGGAACGGGGAAGGGCGATGGGGTTCATAGTTGTCTCCGTTGTGTTTTTTGTGGCAGGGCCTGTGGTGGGGACCTGTGGGGCGCGCATGGCTTCGCTGGCCATGTCTGCGCGAGTGCGGCTGGCGCTCTGATGAACGTTCCGCCTGCAACGACGTGGCCCCTGGCGGGTGGTGACCTACGGTCGCCTTGCCAGGGGCTCTACGGCGTGCCGCGCCTCAGGCCGCGCGCTGCAGCGGTGCCCGCGCCAGCAGGTCGCAGACCGCGTCGGTCACCTGCGCCGTGGTGGCCGAGCCGCCCAGGTCGCGGGTGTGCAGGGCCGGGTTGGCGGTGACCTGCTCGATGGCCTGCATCACCTGCCGGGCGGCCTCGGTCTCGCCCAGGTGCTCCAGCAGCATCACCACCGACCAGAAGGTGCCGATGGGGTTGGCCAGGCCCTTGCCCATGATGTCGAAGGCCGAGCCGTGGATGGGCTCGAACATGCTCGGGTAGCGGCGCTCCGGGTCGATGTTGCCGGTGGGCGCGATGCCCAGGCTGCCGGCCAGCGCGGCGGCCAGGTCCGAGAGGATGTCGGCATGCAGGTTGGTGGCGACGATGGTGTCCAGCGTGGCGGGGCGGTTGACCATGCGGGCCGTGGCGGCGTCCACCAGTTCCTTGTCCCACTTCACGTCGGGGAACTCCTGGCTGACCTGCGCGGCGATCTCGTCCCACATCACCATCGCATGGCGCTGGGCGTTGCTCTTGGTGATGACGGTGAGCAGCTTGCGGGGGCGGGACTGCGCCAGGCGGAAGGCAAAACGCAGGATGCGCTCCACGCCCACCCGGGTCATCATGGAGACGTCGGTGGCGGCCTCGATCGGGTGGCCCTGGTGCACGCGGCCGCCCACGCCGGAGTATTCGCCTTCGGAGTTTTCGCGCACGATGACCCAGTCCAGGTCCTTGGGGGCGCAGCGCTTGAGCGGTGCGTCGATGCCCGGCAGGATGCGCGTGGGCCGCACGTTGGCGTACTGGTCGAACCCTTGGCAGATTTTCAGGCGCAGTCCCCACAGCGTGATGTGGTCGGGGATGTCCGGGTCGCCGGCCGAGCCGAACAGGATGGCGTCCTTGCCGCGCAGGGCATCGAGCCCATCGGCCGGCATCATCACGCCATGGGCGCGGTACCAGTCGCCGCCCCAGCCGAAGTTTTCGAACTCGAACTGCAGGCCGGGGTGCTGGGTGGACAGGGCTTCGAGCACGCGCTGGCCGGCGGGAATCACTTCCTTGCCGATGCCGTCTCCGGGAATGGTGGCTATTGCGTAGGTGGTCATGGTGGTAGGGCGTTGAACGCGGTGGGTGGCTGAAGGGATGGAGCGGACTGTAGGCCTGGACGCGGCGCAGGAACGGCGATAAAGTGAATCCATCGTTAACCCTGGGTTGAAGATTTAGCCGATGAGTTCCAGCACCATCCAGCCCGCCGAACTGGGTTTTTTCTCCACCCTGGCCGCCAGCCCCAGCCTGAGTGCCGCCGGGCGCGAGATGGGCGTCTCCACCGCCGCTGTCAGCAAGCACCTGGCGCAGATGGAGCGGCGCCTGGGCGTGGTGCTGGTGAACCGGTCCACGCGCCGCATGAGCCTCACGCCCGAGGGCGAACTGCTGCTGGAGCACGCGCGCCGCATCCTGCGCGAGATCGATGCGCTGGACGAGCTCATCGTGCAGTCCCGCGCCAGCCCCAAGGGCCTGCTGCGCGTGAACGCCACGCTGGGCTTCGGGCGCATGCACATCGCGCCGGCTATCTCCGACTTCGTGCGGCTGTACCCTGAGGTGGATGTGCAGTTGCAGCTGTCGGTTCACCCGCCACCCATCACCGACGACGCCTACGACGTGTGCGTGCGGTTCGGCGAGCCACCCGACGGCCGCGTGATCGCCCGGCGCATCGCACCCAACCGGCGCGTGCTGTGCGCGGCGCCGGCCTACCTGGAGCGCCACGGCCGGCCCCGCGTGCCGCGCGACCTGATGGCCCACCAGTGCATCGGCATCCGCCAGGGCGACGAGGCCTACGGCCTGTGGCGGCTGACCACCGGGCGGGGCAGCAAGGCCCACACCGAGTCCATCAAGATCACCGGCAACCTGACCACGAACGACGGCGAGATCGCCGTGCTGTGGGCGTTGCAGGGGCACGGCATCGTGATGCGTGCCGAGTGGGACGTGAACAGGCACCTGGCGCAGGGCCTGCTGGAGCCCGTGCTGCCGCACTACCAGACGCCTGCGGCCGACGTGTACGCGGTGTACCCCCAGCGCCACCAGTTCTCGACGCGGGTGCAGACCTTCGTGAAGTTTCTGGCTGAGGCGTTGGCGAAGTCGGGCACGCTGGCGGGGGTGGACGTGGGAGACGGCGCAGGGCCCGGGCCTGGTGCGAAGAAAGCGGCCAGGGCTGGTACGAAACCGGGCGCCAGGGATGCGGCGGCAAAGCGCCCGGCCAGCAGTCCGTGAGGCCGCAGCGGGCCTGGAGTTGGTGGCTCAGGACGACAGCCGCACCATGAGCAGCCCTGCGCACACCAGCACGGCCGACATGATGCGCGCCGGGCCCATGCGCTCCTTGAGCAGCCAGGTGGAGATCAGCGCCACCAGCAGCACGCTGGTCTCGCGCAGGGCCGACACCGCGCCCATGGGGGCCCGTGCCAGCGCCCACACCGCAATCCAATACGCCCCCATCTGCATGGTGCCCGCGGCGCTACAGCGCCAGAGCATGGCGCGGTCCACGCAGAAGGTGCGGGGCCCCTTCCACAGCAGCACGATGAGCGCCGTGGCAATGCCGTCGCCTAGCGTGAGGATGACTGCAAAGCCGATGGCCGAACCCGCCTGGCGCGCACCCATGGCGTCGATCACCGTGTAGGCGGCGATCAGCGCCCCCGTCAGCAGTGCATAGCCCACAGCCTTGCGCTGGGCGCGGCCGCTCCCCGTGCCGCTGCGGATGAGCGCTAGCGACAGCACGCCTGTGCACAGGCACGTCACGCCCCACACCGCGCCCACGCCGGGCCATTCGCCCGCAAACACTGCGGCGCCCAGCATCACCATCAGCGGCGCGGAGCCCCGGGCGATGGGGTACACCTGCCCCATGTCCCCGTGGTTGTAGGCCACGGGCAGGGCGAAGTGGTAGGCCGTGTGCACCGCGATCGACAGGGCTAGCAGCGGCCAACTGGCCGACGCCGGCAGGTCCACCCACGGCAGCGCCAGCAGGGACAACCCGCTGCCCATCAGCGTGGTGATCGCCATGGCGGTGATCCGGTCGCCGCCCACCTTGATGGCACTGTTCCACCCGGCATTGAGTGCCGCGGACAGCAGCACGACGAAGAAAATGTCGTTTGTGAGCATGAGGGCGCAGCATTTTATTTGGATGCGTGATGATCTTTTTGAAGCAGACTTCTGTAAAGTTGAGTTCAATGATGATTGGATTCAGGATTTCTGATGCGAAACCTCAACCTCGACCAAGTGCAGACGCTGATAGCGATCGCCGACCTGAAAACGCTGGCCGCGGCGGCCCAGGCCCTGCACCTGGCGCCCCCCACCGTGAGCCTGCACATCAGTGAGCTGGAGTCGCGCCTGGGGACCACGTTGGTGGTGCGCGGCCGGCGGCAGGCCAGCCTGACTGCCGCGGGCCAGGTGATGGTCGACGCGGGGCGCCGGCTGCTGGCCGCTGCGGACGAGGCGGTGGAGCAGGTGCACCGGCGTGCGCAGGGGCTGCAGGGCGTGGTGCGCCTGGCCACCACGGCCGGCGTGAGCGCGGGCCTGCTGCCGCCGCTGATGCAGTGGCTGGCCCAGCAGAGCCCCGGGGTGGACGTGAAGCTGGATGTGCTCAGTTCTGCCGAGTCGATGGCCCGCCTGGTGGCAGGCACGCTCGACCTGGCCATCGTGGCCCTGCCGCAGGCGTCGGGCAGCGGGGTGCAGGTGGACGCCTGGCGCAGCGACCCCATGGTGGCGCTGGTGCCTGCGGCGTGGCCCGCGCCGCCGCAGGTCACGCCCCAGTGGCTGGCGGATCAGCGCTGGATGTCGTTCGGCCCGGCCACGCTGATGTACCGTCTCACGGCCGGCTGGTTCGCCCAGGCCGGCCTGAACCCGCGGCCCCGCATGGAGTTGAACCACCCGCTGGCGCTGCGCAGCCTGGTGGTGGCTGGCCATGGCGTGGCCGTGCTGCCGCTGGAGCAGCCGGGCGTGGCGGGACAGCATGGCGAGCCGGACGGCGCGGAGCTGCAGGTGCGCCCGCTGCACCCGCCCTTGCTGCGCGAACTGGGGCTCGCCCGCCGGTCCGCCGACGCGCAGGACCCGGCCATCCTGGCGGTGTGGCGCGCGCTGGACACGTTTGCCAACGTGGCGGCACCGCCGCCGCCCTCACACCGTGTTGTGCAGGCCTGAAAGAAAGTAGCGCGCCGCCTCCGGCAGCGGTCTGTCCTTGCGGATGATGGAGCCGAAGGCGCCCATCTTGTGCTTTATGTGGCAGGGCAGGATGCACAGCAGATTGTGCCGCGCGTAGATGTCGGCGATCGACAGGGGAATCACCGCAATCATCGTGGTGTCCGCGATCAGGCGCATGGTGGTCAGGATGGACGCGGTCTCGACCAGCCCGCGCGGCAATGGAGCATGGATGGCGCGGAACTCCTGCTCCAGCACGTCCCGCATGGGGCTGCCGGAGGGCTGCAGGATCCAGGAGTATTCGAGCAGGCTGTCGAACGGAACATGCTTCTTGGTGGACAGCGGGTGGTCCACGCCCACCACCACCGACAGCGTTTCGTTTTCCAGCGGCTGAAAGATGAAGTCGGCGCGGTGCTCGGGCGCCACCCGGCCCACGGCGATGTCGATGGAGCCGTCCTTGAGCATCTCCACCAGCCGGTCGCTGGTGTCCAGCGTCACGTGGATCGTGATCAGCGGGTAGGTCTTGTTGAGCGCGATGATGGCCTGGTTGAGCAGCGTAGGCAGCGGGGCCATGATGCAGCCGACCGACACCCGCCCGGAGCTGCCCAGCTGCAGCTCGTCGAGCTCGCGCACCATCGACTCCAGCGAGCCGCGCATGCCCTGGAAGAAGCCCAGCACCTTCTCGCCGGCCTGCGTCATCTTCTGGCCGCGGCCATCGCGCTCGAAGAGCCGCTGCCCCAGCGCCGACTCCAGTTCCTGAATCATCTTGGTGGCCGCCGGCTGGCTCATGCCCAGCTCTGCGGCCGCACGGCGCAGCGTGCCGTGGTCCGCAAAGCTCAGCAGCAATGCCACCTGGCGCATGCGCAGGCGGTTGAGGATCTGGGAGACCAGAAGCTGGGTGTTTTCAGGCATGTCTGACAGCACAAAAGTTTGTATGTACCAAATAGTACATATAAATCATAAATGATAGCCATGGGTTATCTGTCGAGTGCAACTTTTCAATATACGTTAATAGTATTTGTTCTTATATTCGCCCCCCATCCGCTGCCTGAAGCTTTTTGTAACCCCTGCGTACATGCCGTACATGATGAAGTCCACCAAGCCCGTCGTTGCCATCACCCTCGGAGACCCTGCAGGCATAGGCCCCGAACTGATCGCCAAACTGCTGGCCACACCCGGCGTCACAGAGCAGGCCAACATCGTCGTGGTGGGGGACCACTGGGTGTGGCTCGAGGGGCAGCGCGTCGCGGGGGTGAACGTCGCCACGCAGGCAATCGCTGGCCTGTCCGATGTGCGAAGCCGCGCAGACAGCAGTCGCCCCGCTTTCCTGAGCGTCGCCACGATCAAGCCGGAGCAAGTGCAGCTCGGCCAGGCCAGCGCCGACTGCGGCGCCTCGGTGCTGCAGGTGCTGGACCGGTGCATGGATGGAGCGCAGGCGGGCGAGGTGGATGCCATCTGTTTCGCCCCCCTGAACAAGCACGCCATGAAGCTGGGCGGCCTGGCGCGTGAAGACGAGCTGCACCACTTCGCCGAGTACCTCGGCGTGCAGGGCTACTTCTGCGAATTCAACACCCTGGGTGACCTGTGGACGTCGCGCGTGTCCTCGCACATCCCGCTCAAGGATGCGGCCCGCATGCTGAGCCAGGAGCGCATTGTCAGCGCCGCCCGGCTCATCTACCAATCGCTGCAGGCCAGCGGCCACCCCGAGCCCAGGGTGGCGGTGGCTGCGTTCAACCCGCATGGCGGCGACGGCGGCATGTGCGGGCGGGAAGAGATCGACATCATCGCCCCCGCGGTGCGGCAGCTCAGGGACAGCGGCTTTCCGGTGGAGGGCCCGTTCCCGGCGGACACCATCTTCCTCAAGGCCCGCGACGGCCTCTACCAGGCGATCGTGACCATGTACCACGACCAGGGCCAGATCGCCATCAAGCTCATGGGATTCAGCAAGGGCGTGACGGTGCAAGGCGGGCTGCCAGTGCCCATCACCACCCCGGCGCACGGCACCGCTTTCGACATTGCCGGCCAGGGCATGGCCGATGTCAATGCCACGCGCAACGCGTTTCAGATCGCCGCCCGCATGGGGCACAGCGCGTCGCAGGCCCGTGACCAGGCCACCTCCAACCACTGACCACCAGGACACCGCGCACCATGAAAATCAAATCCGTCCGCGCCCGCGTTTTCCAATGGAAGGGCAAGACCGTGCCGCCGCAAGGCAACTTCTGCTCCAACGCGATGGACCTGCTCTACGCGCCGCAGGAGACCATGAGCACCTTCCGTTTCCATGCGTGGACGGTGGTCGAGATCGAGACCGACGACGGCATCGTGGGCCTGGGCAATGTGGCCCTGGCGCCCAGCATCGCCAAAGCCATCATCGACCAGTACCTGGCGCCGCTGGTGATCGGCCAGGACCCGTGGGACTACGAATATCTGTGGCAGCGCATGTACCGGGCCACGCATGCCTGGGGCCGCAAGGGCGTCACCATGGCCGCGATCTCGGCGGTGGACCTGGCCATCTGGGACATCCTGGGCAAGAGCGTGAACAAGCCCGTGTTCAAGCTGCTGGGCGGGCGCACGAAGGAGAAGATCCCCTGCTACTACTCCAAGCTGTACCGCACCCGCCTCGAAGACATGCAGCAGGAAGCGCAGAAGTTCCTGGACCAGGGCTTCACGGCGTTCAAGATGCGTTTCGGCTACGGCCCGGCGCACCTGCAGCAGGGCGTAAGGGAGAACCTCCGGTCCGTCGAGGCCGTGCGCGAGGTGATCGGTTATGACAACGATCTCATGCTCGAGTGCTACATGGGCTGGAACGTCGAGTACGCCAAGCGCATCCTGCCCAAACTCGAAAAGTTCGAGCCCCGCTGGCTGGAGGAGCCCGTCATCGCGGACGACATCGACGGCTATGCCGAGCTCAACCAGCTCACCAGCATCCCGATCTCGGGCGGAGAGCACGAGTTCAGCCTCTACGGGTTCAAGCAACTGCTGGACAAGAAGGCGGTGAGCGTCGTGCAGTACGACACCAACCGTGTCGGCGGCATCACTGCGGCCCACAAGATCAATGCACTGTGCGAGGCCTACAGCGTGCCTGTCATCCCGCACGCCGGGCAGATGCACAACTACCACCTGACCATGAGCACGCTGGCGTCGCCCATGGCCGAGTACTTCCCCATCTTCGACGTCGAGGTGGGCAACGAGCTGTTCTGGTACATCTTCGACGGAGAGCCCATCGCGGAAAACGGCTTCATCCAGCTCAAGGACGACGTGCCGGGCCTGGGCCTGACGCTCAAGACGGACTACCTGGACCAGTTCGACATCACCGAGTGAGCAGCATGCCCGGACTCTCCAGCCCGCGCTTGCGCGGCATCTTCCCTGTGGCGCCGACCACCTTCCATGAAGACGGCAGCCTGGACCTTGCGAGCCAGAAACGCTGCGTGGACTTCATGATCGACTCCGGCGTGGACGGCCTGTGCATCCTCGCCAACTTCTCAGAGCAGTTCCTGATCTCGGATGAAGAGCGGGAGAGCCTCACGCGCACCGTGCTCGAGCATGTGGCAGGCCGCGTGCCGGTCATCGTCACCACCACCCACACCGGCACCGCGATCTGCGCAGCACGCAGCCGCCGCGCGCAGGACATGGGCGCCGCCATGGTGATGGTGATGCCGCCGTACCACGGCGCCACCTTCCGCTTCAGCGAGTCGCAGATCCACGCGTTCTACGCCCAGGTGTCCGACGCCATCGGCATTCCCATCATGGTGCAGGACGCGCCGGCGGCCGGCACGCCGCTGTCGCCCGCGTTTCTCGCGCGCATGGCGCAGGACATCGAGCAGGTCTGCTACTTCAAGATGGAAACCGCCGGTGCCGCCAACAAACTGCGCGAGCTGATCGCCTTGGGCGGCGAGGCCATCGAAGGCCCCTGGGACGGGGAAGAGGCCATCACCCTGCTGGCCGACCTGGAGGCTGGCGCCACCGGTGCCATGACGGGCGCGGGCTTTGCCGACGGTATCCGGCCCATCCTGCAGGCGCACCGCGCCGGAGACAAGGACGCGGCGTTTGCGCACTACCAGCGCTGGCTGCCGCTCATCAACCACGAGAACCGCCAGGCCGGCTTCCTGGCCGCCAAGGCCTTGATGAAAGAGGGCGGCGTGATCGCGTGCGATGCCCCCCGCCACCCCTGGCCACCCCTGCACCCCCAGGTACGCGCACAACTGCTGGACATCGCGCGGCGCCTGGATCCCCTGGTTTTGCGCTGGGCCCGCTGAAAGAACTGCATGCTTCGTTACGACAATTTCATCCACGGCGAGCGCTCGCCCGCGGCTGCCTATGCGGCCAATACGAATCCCAGCGACCTCTCGGACGTGATCGGCGAATACGCCCAGGGGGATACCGGCGACGTGAACGCTGCCGTGTTCGCGGCGAAAACCGCATTCCCGGCATGGAGCACGTCGGGCGTCCAGGCCCGGCACGATGCGCTGGAAAAGATCGCGGCCGAGATCCATGCCCGCAAGGAGGCACTGGGCAACCTGCTTGCGCGTGAAGAGGGCAAGACGCTGCCCGAAGCTATTGGCGAGGTCACGCGCGCGGGCCACATCTTCAAGTTCTTCGCGGGCGAATGCCTGCGCCTGGCGGGAGAAATGCTCCCGTCGGTCCGTCCTGGCGTGGGCGTGGAGGTCTCCCGCGAGCCGGTGGGCGTGGTGGGCCTGATCACGCCCTGGAACTTTCCCATGGCCATTCCGGCGTGGAAGATCGCGCCCGCGCTGGCCTTCGGCAACTGCGTGGTCTTGAAGCCTGCCGAACTGGCGCCCGGCTGCGCCTGGGCGCTCGCGGACATCATCCTGCGCAGCGGCATTCCGGCCGGTGTGTTCAACCTGGTCATGGGCCAGGGCCGCCTGGTCGGCGAGGCCCTGACGCGCCACCCCGACGTCGCTGCCATCAGCTTCACCGGCTCTGTGGGCGTGGGCCGCGGCATCTCCGCCGTGTGCGCGCAACTGGGCAAGAAGATCCAGGTGGAGATGGGCGGAAAGAACCCCCAGGTGGTGCTGGACGACGCAGACCTGGGCCAGGCCGTCGAACTCTGTGCGCAAAGCGCCTTCTACTCGACGGGCCAGCGCTGCACGGCCTCCAGCCGCCTCATCGTGACCGACAGGATCTATCCCGCGTTCATTGCCGCACTGCAGGCGCGGGTGCAGAAGATCAAGGTCGGCGACGCCCGCGCCATCGGCACCGACATGGGCCCGGTGGTCAGCCAGAGCCAGCTGGAGCAAGACCTGGAGTACGTCGATATCGGCCGCTCCGAAGGCGCGGCGCTGGCGGTGGGCGGGCATCCGGTCGACTGCCACACGGGCAGCGGGAAGAAGGGCTACTTCATGGCGCCCACCTTGTTCGTGGACAGCCTGCCGTCGATGCGCGTCAACTGCGAGGAGATCTTCGGCCCGGTGGCCAGCGTCATCCGCGTGAAGGACTACGAAGAGGCCCTGCAGGTGGCCAACGACACCCCGTTCGGCCTGTCGGCCGGCATCGCCACGGCGAGCCTCAAGCACGTCATGCATTTCAAACGCCACGCGCAGGCGGGCATGGTGATGGTGAACCTGCCCACCGCCGGCGTGGACTACCACGTGCCCTTTGGCGGGCGCAAGGCCAGCAGCTACGGCCCCCGCGAGCAGGGCTCGCACGCCCAGGAATTTTTCACCACCGTGAAGACGACCTACATCCACGCATGACCGCGAACGACACCACTTCTTCCTTGCGGATCCTGGACACGCGCGTGGCGCCGGTGTTTGCGGGCGCGTCGCTGCGCCGGCTGTGCACGGGCGCCATCTGGAGCGAGGGGCCCATCTGGCTGTCGCAGGACCAATCCGTGCTGTGGAGCGACATCCCCAACAACCGTATCCTGCGCTGGAGCGCCGCGTCCGGCATGTCGGTGTGGCGCGAGCAGGTGGAGTTCACCAACGGACATGCGCTGGACCGCGAAGGCAACCTGCTCCATTGCTCGCACGGCCTGCGCGCCATTGTCCGCACCCCGCAGGTACAGGGCGTGATCCGCGCCGACACCATCGACGAGGTGCTGGTACGCGAGTTCCAGGGCAAGCGCCTGAACTCCCCCAACGATGTCGTGGTGCAGAGCAATGGCTGCATCTGGTTCACCGACCCGCCGTACGGCATTTTGAGCGACCGCGAAGGCCACCAGGGGCGGCGCGAGCAGCCGCACAACCATGTGTTTTGCTATGACCCCGCTGCGGGAACGCTGCACGCGGCCTCCGACTTCATGCAGGAGCCCAATGGCCTGGCGTTCTCGCCGGACGAGCAGTTGCTGTATGTCAGCGACACCTCGGCAGCCCTGAGCGCCGACGGCACGGGCCACCACCACATCGTGGTGTTCGATGTGAAGGGCCACACGCTCCAGAACCCGCGCGTCTTCGCCGAGATATCCCCCGGCCTGCCGGACGGATTTCGCGTCGACCACTGCGGCTGGATCTACACCAGCAGCCTGGACAGCGTGCAGGTGTACCACCCCGACGGAACGCTGCTGGGAAAGATCCTGGTGCCTGAAAAGGTCGGCAACCTCACCTTCGGGGGCGTGCGCGGCGACACGCTGTTCATTGCCGCCAGCACATCGCTCTACAGCATCGTCCTCAATACCCGCGGAGCCATCCGACCATGACCGACAACATCCTTTTGCTGGTGGAAAAATGCAGCCACTGCCTGAGCTACTACGACATCGACACCGGTGAGCGCCTGGCCAGCATCCAGTTGCCAGACTTTCCCCACGAGTTCGTGATCGACTCGCAGGAGCGGTACGCGTACATCGGCCACTACGGTGTCGAGACGTCGGGCCACCTGGGTTTTGGCGGCACGCAGATCTTCCAGGTGGACATCGCCCGCCGCGAGTTGGCCCGGACCATCGACATCGCGCCCTTCAACCGGCTGCACGGCATGCAGATGGACGCACAGGACCGGCTGTACGCACTGAGCGAAGACCGCGCGCAGCTTGTCGTGCTGGACCACCCAGCCACCGACACCGCGCCGCGCCGCGCGGTCAGCACCGGCGGCATCAAGAGCCACCTGTTCGCGCTGACGCGCGACGGCCAGACGGCGTACGCGATGAACCTGCTGTCGCATACCGTGACCAAGATCCGCCCGCACGACGCCACGGCAGCACCCGTCGCCTGCGCACCCGGCGAGAAGCCCGAGGGCTATGCGCTGAGCGAGGACGAGAAGACCCTGTACGTGACATGCCGCTGGAGCAACACGCTGTGCGCCATCGACACGGCCACCATGCAGGTCAAGTACCAGGCGCCGTCGCGCGACGATGCCACGCGCTTGTACCTGTACCGCGACGGCCGCCTGGTGGTCACCAACTACGGGGCCCGCAGCCTGTCCATCGTGGACCCTGCGACCTTGCAGGAGACGGCCCACGTGCAGATGGACGCCCGGGCCATCGCGTTGAGCTTTCACCCCACACGCCCCATCGCCTTCGTCAGCCAGGACAACGATCTGCTCGGGTACTTCCACATGGAGACGCTGCAGTTCGAGCGCTTCGTGCCCACGCAGCGCGAGCCCGACGTGTCGCGTGTTCTCAGCCGTTCGCACGCATAGCAACACGGAAGGCTTGCCATGAACGAACTGCTGCAGTGGCTGCTGACGCCCATCAGTGGCTCCACGCACCACGAGATCGCCCCCTGGGCCTACTGGCATGCGCGGGTCATGGTGCTGGCGTGGGCCATCGTGCTGCCACTGGGCATTTTGGTGGCGCGCTTCTTCAAGGTCATGCCGGGCCAGAACTGGCCTGCCGTGCGCGACAACAAGGCCTGGTGGCACGCGCACCGGGGGCTGCAGTACGCCGGCTTCGCGTTGATGCTCCTGGGCGTTGCGCTTGCCTGGGGCAACGCCCGCGGGGCGCACCCGGTGGCGACCCTGCACGGTGCCATGGGATGGGGCGTGCTGGGCCTGGTGATCGTGCAGATAGCGTCTGCCTGGGCGCGCGGCACCAAGGGCGGGCCCACCAGCGCGCAGATGCGCGGCGACCACTTCGACATGACGCCCACGCGCGTGACCTTCGAGCATGTCCACAAGGCGGGTGGCTACATCGCACTGCTGGCATCCGTTGCCACGATCTTGCTGGGCCTCTTTGCCGTCGATGCCCCGCGGTGGATGTGGATCGTGCTGGTGGCGTGGTGGCTGGTGCTGGGCGCAGTGTTCGCCGTCCTGCAGCACCGCGGTCGCTGCATGGACACCTACCAGGCCATCTGGGGCCCTGACACGGGCACGCCGGCCAGCCAGCGGCCGCCCGTGGGCTGGGGCGTCAAACGCTACACCGCCGACCAGTGGCAACAGAAGTTCGGGCCGCCCCCGCCGCCGCGCATGCCCCACCAACAACGATAGGCAATCAGGAGAACACATGGCAGGACTGGAACTACGCAATGTCGTCAAGCGCTTCGGCGATGTGACGGTCGTGCAGCAGATGGATTTGTCCATTCAAGAGGGCGAGTTCATCGTGCTGCTCGGTGAATCGGGCTGCGGCAAGAGCACGACGCTGCGGATGATCGCTGGGCTGGAGGAGGTCACGCAGGGGCAGATCCTGATCGGCGGCCGAGACGTGACGCACGCCGCGCCCATGGACCGCGACATCGCGATGGTGTTCCAGAACTACGCGCTGTATCCGCACATGAACGTGGCCGAGAACATGTCGTTCGCGCTGCGGCTCTCGGGCCGGTCCAAGGCCGAGATCGCCGACAAGGTGAACGCAGCCGCACGCATCCTCAACATCGAGCATCTGCTCGAACGCAAGCCCAAGGAGCTGTCGGGCGGGCAGCGGCAGCGTGTGGCGATCGGCCGGTCCATCGTCCGGGAGCCCAAGGTCTTCCTGTTCGACGAGCCCCTGTCCAACCTGGACGCCAAGCTGCGGGGCCACATGCGCGCAGAACTGGCCCTGCTGCACGAAAGACTGGCCAAGACCACGGTGTACGTCACCCACGACCAGGTGGAGGCGATGACGCTGGCGTCGCGCATCGTGATCTTCGACAAAGGGCGCATCCAGCAGGTCGGTACACCGTCAGAGGTTTTCACGCGCCCCGCCAGCCTGTTCGTGGCGGGCTTCATCGGCACGCCCACCATGAATTTCTTTCAGGCGCGCTACACCCTGGACCAGGGCCTGGGCATCCTGCGCGGGGAGGGGTTCGCGTGGGCGGCCCCCGAGTGGCTGGTGGCCAAGCAGCCGCGGCCCGACCAGGCGCTCACGCTGGGCTTGCGCCCCCAGGCCTTGCGGCCCCGGGGCGACTACAACAGCCTGCTCAGCCTGCAGGTGGATGTCGTGGAGTACCTGGGCACCGAAAGCCAGGTCGTGGGCCACATGAACACGCCCTCCGGGCAGCGCGTGGCGGCGATGGTGCCCGGCAATGCGCAGAGCCAGTTGCACCAGCGCATCGATCTGGGCTTCGACACCGCGGACATGCATGTCTTCGACACCGAATCCGGCCGCTCGCTGCACCTTTGAACCTGCTTTCACCCCATCTCGACGCGCACCACCCCTTATGCCCCAGGAGACAACCATGCAAAGACGCGACTTCGTCAAACGTGCCAGTGCCACCGTGTTCGGCGCCAGCCTGCCTTTCAGCGGCATCCGTGCGCAGAGCCGCTATTCCAAGTATGCGGGTCAGACCGTCACGTTCAGCGTGCCGTCGCACCCGCACTACGACGCCATGATGAAGATCCTGCCGGAGTTCACCAAGGAAACCGGCATCAAGGTCGAGACCGACCGCCTGGCCATGGGCCGCATGAAGGAAAAGCAGCTGCTGGAGATGGCCAAGCCGCAGGGCGACTATGACCTGGGCTGCTATGTGGTGATGTGGAAGGGCGAATACGTCGCCAAGAACCTGATCCGGCCGCTCGATCCCTTCTTGCAGAACCCCGCGCTCGCAGACCCCGCCTACGACATCAAGGACATCATCCCCGTCTACCTGGAAAACCTGGGCCTGGTGGGCGGCCCCAAAGGCTACCTGGCAGGGCCGGGCGCCAAGCTCTACGGCCTGCCGTACGGCGCGGAGACGTCGGTGCTGGCCTACCGCAAGGACATCTTTGCCAAGCACAACCTCAAGGTCCCCGAGACCTATGCCGATCTCGGCCAGCTGCTCAGGGTCATCAGGGACAAGGAAGGCATTGGCGCGCTGGCCTCGCGCGGGCAGGCCGGCCACCAGGCGGTGCATGCCTGGCTGCTGCACCTCAACCCCCTGGGCGGCAGCGTGTTCGACGACCAGTGGCGCGTGCGCTTCAACGACAAGGTGGGCGTCGAGGCGCTCAAGTTCCTGCAGGAGGTGGTCGCTACCGGGCCGGCGGGCATTCCAGGGTACGGACAGGGCGAGAGCAACACCGCGTTCCTGCAGGGGCAGGCCGCGATGTACCTCGACTCCACGTCCATCGCGGGCCTGGTGAACGATCCGGCCAAGTCCAAGATCGTGGGCAAGGTGAGCTGGGCGCTGCATCCGATGGGCACCCGCCGGGCATCGCAGTCGGGCGGCCTGGGCCTGGCCATTGCGAAGAATGCCAAGAACGCGGATGCAGGCTTTCTGCTCATGCAGTGGCTCACCTCGAAGGCGCAGGACAAGGCCGTGACCAAGGCGGGCGGTGCGCCCACGCGCAACTCGACGCTGGCCGACGCCGACCTGGTGCGGCAGTACCCCGAGTTCATCACCTTCAAGGAAGCCCTCAAGTACTCCAACCCCGACTGGCGCCCGATCATTCCTGTTTGGGACAAGATCAACGTGCAGGCACTGGGGGTGGGCATCTCGGAGGCGCTGACCGGCAAGAAGACCGCCGAGGCTGCGCTCAACGACCTGGTGGCCCCGGTCACGCAGATCATGCGCGAAGCCGGCTACAAGGTCTGAGGAGCGTACGGCATGCGCACCCCCTCCTGGGTTCCTCTCCTCTATGTGGGGCCGGCCGCGCTGATCATGGCCGCGGCCTGCCTCTACCCGGTCCTCTCGGCCTTTCAGCTGGGCCTGTACGACTGGAGCATGGGCACGCCGTGGAGCGAAGCCCGCTGGGTCGGCCTCGATGCCTTCGCGGCCGCCTTCAAGAACCCGCGGGTCTGGTCGTCGCTCTGGACCACGCTGATGTTCGCCGGCGTCTGCGTCACGGCAGAGATGCTGCTGGGCATCGCGCTGGCGTTGGCCCTGGAGCGGCCCGTGCGCGGCACGGCCATCTTCCGCACCCTGTTTATCCTGCCGATGATGATCGCGCCCATCGCCGTGGGCTTGGCGTGGCGCTACATGTTCGATGCGCAGTTCGGCCTGATCAATGCCGTGCTGGGCCTGTTCAAGATCGCCCCCCTGACCTGGCTGGCAGACCCCACGCTCGCGTTCGCCGCGATCGTGATTGCCGACATCTGGCAGTGGACGCCGTTCGTTTTCATCATGATGGTCGCGGCGCTGGCCAACGTGGATGGCGCCGTGATCGAAGCGTCGCGCATCGACGGCGCCAACTGGTGGCAGATGACCACCCTGGTGAAGCTGCCCATGATCGCGCACGTCATCGCCATCACCTTGATGATGCGGCTGGTCGATGCCTTCCGCGTGCTGGAAGTCATCTATGTGCTGACCTTCGGCGGGCCCGGCGATTCAACCGAGATCCTGGCGCTTCACATCTACAAGACCGCCTTCGTGGGCCAACAGCTCGGTGTGGCGGCGGCGATCTCCGTGCTGCTGCTGGTGGTGGTGGCCGGGCTGTCGTTTGCGGCGCTGCGCATTTCCAACCCGCTGGACAGCAAAAAGTAAGCGAGGCCGGACATGTCCATGAAACGCTCTCCCGTCCTCGTCACCGCGCACTACGCCATGCTGGTGGGCCTGGCCCTGCTGTGCATCGCGCCCATCGCGGTCATCTTCGCCACCAGCCTGCGCCAGCAGGTCAACATCTTCTCCGAGCCGCTGAATTTTCTCTTCACGCCCACGCTGGAGAACTACCGCGCCGTGCTGCAGGAAGACAAGTTGGACCGCTACCTCTACAACAGCCTGTTCGTCGGCGTGATCTCCACTGCCGTGACGCTGGTCCTGGGCTGCATGGCGGCGTATGGCCTGGCGCGCTTTCGCTTTCCCGGGCGGCATGCGCTGGCCTACACCACGCTGCTGCTCCGAACGGTGCCGCTGGCCGTGATGGCGATTCCGGTGTTCCTCATCTGGAACGAATGGCATCTGGTCAACAGCCTGTGGGGCCTGGTCCTCCTGTACGTGGCGGTCAACCTGCCGTTCACGATCTGGCTGCTGTACGGCTTCGTGCTGCAGGTGCCGGTCGAGCTGGAAGAAGCCGCCGCCATCGACGGCTGCGGCCCCATCAGGGTGTTCACCAAGGTGCTCCTGCCGCTGATGGCGCCGGGGCTGGCCGCGGCGTCGATCTTCACCTTCCGCATCGCCTGGAACGAGTTCATCCTCGCCCTGGTGCTCACCGACCGCCACACCCGCACCTTGCCCGTGGCTGCATCGCTGTTCATCACCGACATGGGAGTGGACTGGGGGCGGGTGATGGCCATGGGCAGCCTCATTGCCATTCCGCCGCTGATCTTCACCTTCGTCGCGGCCCGCCAGATCATCACCGGGCTGACGGCCGGCGCCGTCAAGGGCTGACGCCCCGCCGGATCGCCGTGCTCCGCTTGCCTGACGCCGAACCTTTCCCCCAGTCACCGCACAGACCTTATGAGAATCACGCAGAAGCTGAGCATTGCGCAGAAACTTTTTGCCTTGTCGACCACGCTCGCCGCGCTGGTGCTGCTGGGTGCATGGCAGGTGTCCGACCGGCTCGGTACGGTGGCCGGCAAGGCTGCGGCGTCGGCCGAAGCCGGTGCCATCGCCGACAGCGTGGGGGCCGCGCAGCAGATGCTGGGCATCACGGTCGCGCTGGTGGTGGCCGGTCTGCTGGCCTTGGCGTGGTGGGTGGGGAGCGTGCTGCGCCGGCGCGTGGCGCTGGCGCGCAAGTTCACCGACGACGTGCGGGTGGGCAACCTCACCACGCTGATCCACGATCCGGTGGCCGACGAGTTCTCGCCGCTCATGACGGCGATGCGCGAGATGCAGGAGTCGCTGACCAAGGTGGTCACCAAGGTGCGGGCGGGCGCTCAAGAGGTCTCCATCGCTAGCGACGAAATATCGCAGGCCAACACCGACCTGTCGGAGCGCACCGAGCGCCAGGCGATGTCGCTGCGGCAGACCTCCGACGCCATCGACGCGCTGGCCAGCAGCGCCTCGCTCGTGGGGGCCAAGTCCGACTCCGGCAACACGATTGCGCAGCAGACGGCCCAGGCGGGCGAACACGGCAACCGGGCCTTTGCCTCGGTGCAGCAGACGATGCAGCAGATCGCGTCGGACTCGGCGCGTGCCGCGGATATCATCTCGCTGATCGACGGCATTGCGTTCCAGACCAACATCCTGGCGCTCAACGCGGCGGTCGAGGCGGCCCGCGCGGGGGAGCAGGGCCGGGGCTTTGCCGTGGTGGCCAGCGAGGTGCGGTCGCTGGCCCAGCGCAGCGCTGATGCGGCCAAGGAGATCAAGGAGCTGCTGACCGGCAGCAGCGACCGCATCGCCACCGGTGCGAACCTTGTGCACACCGCGGCCAGGCAGCTGAGCGGCATGACGCAGGCCATCCACAGCGCCACCAGCATCATGACGGAGATCGCGCAGTCGAGCCGCACCCAGCGCCAGAACGTCGGCGAGGTGATCCAGTCCATCGAGATGATCGACCAGGCCACGCAGCAGAACGCCGCGCTGGTGGAGCAGACGGCCGCCGCCTCGCAGCAGCTGCGCCTGCAGGCGGCCCGCCTAGTCGAGTCCGTCAACGTCTTCACGCTGAACGGGTCGGCGCGCGAGGCCGAGGAGCAGGTGCGGCGCGCCGTGGCCCTCATCCACCAGGTGGGCCCGGAAAAGGCCTACGCCGAGTTCACCCGCGGCACCAATTTCAAGGACCGGGATTTGTACATCACGGTGTACGACTTCGGCGGCCGCAACCTGGCCCACGGCGCCAACCCCGCCAACGTGGGCAAGACGCTGATCGACATGAAGGACTTCAACGGCGTGCCCATCGTCAAGAACTCCCGCGATCTGGCCCGGGACCGCAACAGCGGGTGGTCTGCGCCGTACCACATCCTCAATCCCGTCACGCAGCGCGTCATGGTCAAGAAGGCCTATGTGCAGCGGGTGGGCGACACGTTCGTCTCGTCCGGCGTCTATGTGCTGGACATCGAGTGAGCAGATTCATGGACAAGCAGGTAAATGGGGGGAATGCCGTATGAAGCGAAGAGCCTTGTTGATCCGGTCGGCGTGCGCCGCCGCCGTCCCGGCAGCCTTTGTGCCGTCTTTGCGGGCCGCCGATATCTATGCGCGCTACCGTGGGCAGAAGGTCGTGCTGAGCTTGCCCAAACACCACCATTACGACGCTGCGATCAAGCTGTTTCCGCAGTTCACCCAGGAGACCGGCATCCTGGTGGAGTTCGAGCAGCTGCCGATTGCGGAGATGAAGAAGAAGCAGTTGGTGGAGATGGCCAAGGGCCAGGGCGGCTACGACCTGATTTCGTACGTCGTGATGTGGAAGGGCGAGTACGTCAAGAAGAACTTCATCCGCGAGATCGAGCCCTTTCTCAAGAACCCGCAGCTGGCACTCGGTGATTTCGACCTGCCGGACGTCATTCCCAGCTTTCTGGAAAACATCGGGCTGGTGGGTGGCTGGAAGGGCTACCTGGCGGGCGGTGCCGCCAAGCTGTACGGACTGCCCTATGGCGCCGAGACCTCCGTGCTGGCGTACCGCAGCGACATCTTCGACAAGCTCAACCTCAAGGCGCCCACGTCGTACTTCGAGCTCGAACAGATGCTGCCGGTGCTCCACGACAAGGCGGGCATGGGAGCGCTCGCGTCGCGGGGCAAAGAGGGGCACCAGTGCGTGCACGCCTGGCTGCTGCACCTGAACCCGCTCAACGGTGGCATCTTCGAGAACAGCTGGCTGCCCCGCTTCAATGATGCGGCGGGCGTGCGCGCGGCGCAGCTGCTCAAGAAGATCATCGACACCGGCCCGGCAGGGGCGCTCAATTTCGGCCAGAGCGAGATGATCAACGCCTTCCTGCAGGGCGAGTCCGCCATGTACCTCGACTCCACCCTTATCTTCGGCGCGGTGCGCGACCCCAAGCTGTCCAAGGTCAACGGCAAGGTGGCGTTTGCCAGGCATCCGCGCGGCAGCAGGTATGCCTCACAGACCGGGGGTCTGGGCCTCGCCATCCCCACCAACGCCAGGAACGCCGACAGTGCGTTCTTGCTGATGCAGTGGCTCACCGCAAAAAACCAGGACAAGGCGGTGTGCCACCTGGGCGGCATGCCGCACCGCATGTCCACCCTGGCAGACGAGAGCCTGGGCAGGAAGTACCCGGAGTTCCAGATGCTGTCGCGCAGCATCGGGGACGCCAATCCCAACTGGCGGCCCATCATTGCGCAGTGGGACGAGATCAACACCGATGTGCTGGGCAAGAGCATCCACGACGTGATCGCAGGGCGCCAACCCGCCGAAGCTGCATTGAACGATGCCGCCCAGGCCGTGAAGAAGATCATGCAGCGCGAGGGTTACATCACTTGAGGGCCGTACCAGCGGCTGAGCAGCCACGGGTGGCGGAGGCCAAAGGTCAGCCGGCGGGCACTGCCTGCAAGCCCGTGGCCGGTGGGCCGTGGCATGGGGACCGGCGAATTCTTTCGGCCTGCGCTGCGCCAGGTTGGCCGTGTAGACACGGGGGCGGAGGCCCTCAGACCCGCTTGCAAAAGAAGGTAGTGCCGCAGAACGCGCCATCGGGCATGAGGGCGTAGTCGGGCACCACGCCCACCCGCTGCCAGCCGGCGCACTCGTACAGGCGCTCGGCGTCGCCGCCCGTCACCGTGTCGAGCACCAGCACCGCCTTGCCCGCATCGCGCGCGGCCTCGTCCACGGCGGCCATCAGGCGCTGGGCCACGCCCTGGCGGCGGGCCTGGCGGTGGACCAGCATCTTGGCCACGTCGGCGCGGTGGGGCTGGTTGTCGGGCATGGCGGTGATGAGCTGCACCGTGCCCACGACGCACCCCTGTGCATCCTCGGCCACCAGCAGCACGCGCTCGTTGCGCGCCACGCCATCGGCCACGCCGCGCCAGAAGGCCAGGGCCTTGTCGTGCGGCAGGGGCCACATGAAGCTGACCGACGCACCGCCTTGCACGCAGTCGATCAGCACCTTGGCCAGGGCCTCAGCGCAGGCGGCGGCCTCGTCGGCACCCAGGCGGCGGATGGTGATGCCGGGCGCCTCGTTGGCGGTGGCGGTGTCGGGGGAGGGCGGCAGGGTGGTGTCGGTCATGGCTTTCTCCGGGCCGTGGGGGCAGAAGCGGGGAGGGTGGTCAAGGCGACCACGTAGCGCGCGGCCTGCGCGCCGGGGTTGTGGAAGACGACGGGCCGGTTGAGCTGCATGGCCAGGCAGTCGCCCGCGGCCAGCGCCCAGGTGGTCTCGCCCACGGTCAGGTCCATGCGGCCTTCGATCAGCCAGACCTGCTGGTGGATGTCGGCGTCATGCACCGCGGAATCGAGCGACACGCGCTGGCCGGGCGGGAACACCACCTCCACCAGTTGCAGCGGCGAAGGCGCGGGCGGCGAGAGCCGGCGGCGCACGTAGCCCGATGCCGGGTCCTGCCACCGCGGCTGGTCGGCAGCTCGGATCAGGGGCGAGGGGGCTGCGGCGTTGTCGCTGCTGTCTTCAAAGAACGACGCCAGCGCCACGCTCAGGCCGATGGCCAGCTTGTCGAGCACGGCAGCCGTGGGGCTGCTCTGGCCGCGCTCGATCAGCGAGATGTTCGAGCGGCTCACGCCACTGCGTTCCGCCAGGGTCTCCAGCGAATAGCCGCGTGCGGTGCGCAGATCGCGCAGGCGCTGGGCGATGCGGGTGTTGATGTCCATGGTGGCAGTTTAATGGAAAATTAATCCATTAAAATGGATGATCACTGCGTCACGGCCTGTGTCGCTGCCCTTAATGGTCGTGTGGCATGTCGCTTCCCGCCATCCACACGGCGTCAGGTGTTGGACAAGATTGCTCCTTTTTTCATAGCTAATGGCGCTTGCCAGTAAAGCGGTACAGGCATTTTTTTTACAAAAATGGGCAGCTCCAGGGGCTTTGCCCGCGTGCATGCACGGGCCGCGGCCGCTCCAAAGCCGCCACGCCTGATACTGTGTGCACGTTGTATTCCCCATAAAAATTTCAGGAGACCCAAGCCATGAACCTGCCTTTCCAACCGTTGGACGCCGACCTGTTCAGCCGCGTGCAACCTCTGCTGGACGACGAGTGGCTGGGGCGCGACCCCGATCTCGCTCCGGTGCTGCCCACCGTGCTCGCGCGCAATGTGGGCCAGGACTGGCACAAGGCGGGCACCTTCCGGCACCACCTGGTCGGCGTGGCGCGGTCGCTCACGGTGTGGCAGCAGCCGCGCGATGTGCGGCTGCTGGGCCTGCTGCACAGCGTGTACGGCAATGCCTTCGTGGACCTGGTGAAGTTCGACCCCGCCAAGGAACGGGCCCGCGTGCGCGAGATCGCGGGTGAGTCGGCCGAGCACCTGGTGTACCTGTTCTGCACGCAGTCGCGCACGCAGTTCGTGCAGAAGGTGCTGGCCGGTGCGCTGGAGGGCGACGGTAGCCTGGTGCTGGAGCAGGACGCGGGCCAAGGCGGCGGGCACCGCGTGCTCACGCCCTATGAGGTGGCGGTGTTCATCATCGTGAGCATGGCCGACACCATCGAGCAGTGGTTCAGCTGGCAGGACGACATCTTCTCGCGCTTTCCGGCGGTGCAGCACCGCCCGCAAGCGGTGCACTGGGCGGCGTCGCTGTGGCCCGGCCCGATGCGGCCCACTGGGCGCATGGTCTCGCAGATCACTGGCCTCGCGCTCGCACTGCAGCACCCGGGTCTGCAGGGCCTGCTGCCGATGCCGCCCGTGTTCGCCCGCTGCACCCAGCCCCTGGCGCCCGCGGACGAGGCGGCGGCCGCGTCGCTGTACTGGTCGGTGATCCAGCAGGACCAGCCGCTGGTGGACCTGGACGTGGCCACCGGCGTGCTGGAAAGCGCCGTGCACCACAACCCCTGGGTGGGGGAGCCGCAAATGGTGCTGGCGCAGTTGTACCTGTCGGCCGGGCGCCAGGACGACGCGCGAGTGGCCGCCGCGAGCGCGCTGCAGCTCTTCAGCGCCTGGGGCAATTCGTGGGACAAGCGCGTGCAGTGGGACGCCTGGGTGGCCTGGACGCGCATCCTGCTGCAGGGCGCCACGGTAGGCGGCACCTGGCCCGAGCGCCTGGACAAGCTGAACAACGTCGCGCTCAGAGCTTAGGCAGCCGTTGCGCTCGCCCCAGCCCGGGGCGACACCGACATCCTTGGGTCGAACCAGTGCGCAGTGCGCGTGCGGGTCGGTGCATGTGCGGCTTCTTTATGCTCACAGGTTCTAAGAAAATAAGAACCTATTCGTTCCGGTTTTATTGGGTAAACCCTAATATGCGAAACATCTCTTAACGAAAAGGTATTCCCGTGAACAAGCGCTCGCTGCTGCAAACCACTCTCGCCCTGGCCCTGGCCGCAGGTTTCTCCACCGGCGTGATGGCGCAAGACAAGCCCCTGAAGATCGGCGTGACGGGCGGCCCCCACGCCCAGATCTTCGAGCAGGTCAAGAAGATCGCCGAGAAGGACGGCCTGAAGATTCAGATCGTCGAGTTCAGCGACTACGTGCAGCCCAACGCCGCGCTGGCCGCTGGCGACCTGGATGCCAACAGCTACCAGCACAAGCCCTACCTGGATGCCCAGGTCAAGGACCGCGGCTACAAGCTGGTGCCCGTGGGCTACACGGTCAATTTCCCCATCGGCCTGTATTCCAAGAAGGTCAAGAAGCTCGAAGACCTGAAGGAAGGCGCCAAGTTCGGCATCCCCAACGACCCCACCAACGGCGGCCGCGTGCTGCTGGTGCTGCAGGACAAGGGCCTGATCAAGCTGCGTGACGGTGCGGACCTCAAGGCCACGCCGCTGGACGTGGTGAGCAACCCCAAGAAGCTCAAGTTCGTCGAACTCGACGCGGCCCAGCTTCCCCGCTCGCTCGATGACCTGGACGCTTCGGCCATCAACACCAACTTCGCGCTGTCCGCAGGCCTGAACCCCGGCAAGGACGCCATCGCACAAGAGAACGCCAAGAGCCCCTACGTCAACCTGATCGCCGTGCGCGAAGCCGACAAGGACAAGCCCTGGGTGGCCAAGCTGGTGAAGGCCTACCAGTCGGAAGAAGTGAGGAAGTTCATCCAGACCGAGTTCAAGGGTTCGGTGCTGCCGGGCTTCTAAGCGGGCAGCGGGCGGGTCAACACACCGAAGAAGGGCGGCAGTTGCCGCCCTTTTCGTTGGGCGTCGCATTCGGCTCGGGCCAGCCTGCCGGGTGTCTGCAGCCCAGCCGTGGTCGGTGCGCAAACAGCGGTTTGCGACGGAATCGCCGTGGAAAAACGAAGCCCGCTGACAAGGCCGCCATCAGAAATGGCCGCACACTGGCAGCCTTTCAGACGGATAACCATGGCGACGACTTCACCTCGGTCCCCATCAGCGTTGGCATCCACCCCACGGCTTGCTTCAGGTATCGACATGGCCTCCGCCGATCGGGCGCTGGTACTGCAGGGCGGTGGGGCGCTGGGCTCTTACCAGGCGGGCGTCTATGACGTGCTGTTCGATAAATTCCCACACCTGGACTGGGTGGCCGGCGTGTCGATCGGGGCCATCAACGCCGCCTTGATCGCCGGCAATGCGCCGGAGCACCGCGTGGCGCGGCTGCGCGAGTTCTGGCAGCAGGTGTCTTCGGGCTTTGGCCAGCAGGTGCCCGGCATTGCGGGCGACCGCACGGCGCTCAACCAATTGAGCGCGGCCACGGCGGTGCTGTTCGGCATTCCGGGTTTCTTCAAGCCGCGCCTGGACCCGACCCTGTGGCTCGGAGGCGCGGCGCCGGTTGTCAGCTACTACGACACCGGGCCGCTCAAGCTGACGCTGGAGCGGCTGATCGACTTCGACCGGATCAACAATCACCGCAGCATGCGGCTGAGCGTGGGCGCTGTGAACGTGCGCACCGGCAATTCGGTCTACTTCGACAACACGACGCACAAGATCGGTGCCGAGCACATCATGGCCAGCGGCGCGCTGCCGCCGGGCTTTCCGGCGGTGCACATCGACGGCGAGGACTACTGGGATGGCGGCATCGTGTCGAACACGCCGCTGCAGTATGTGCTGGATGTCCATCCGCGCACCCGGCCGCTGGTGGTGCTGCAGGTCGACCTGTTCAGTGCGCGCGGCGCCATGCCCAAGACACTGTCGGAGGTGTCACAGCGGCAAAAGGACATCACGTATTCCAGCCGCACACGGATGAACACCGATGCGCTGTCGGCCAACGTGAACCTGCAGCAGGCGCTGGCCGACCTGATGGAAAAGCTGCCGCCGCACCTGCACGACGACCCCAGCGTGACGGCGCTGTGCGCGCAGATGACGCACAAACCCATCGACATCGTGCACCTCATCTACCGCAACAAGCCCTACGAGCTCGACTCGAAAGACTATGAGTTCTCGCGCACATCGGTGGCGGAGCATTGGGAGGCCGGCATGCGCGACATGCGCAACACGCTGTCGCACCCCGAATGGCTGCAAAGCGAGACCCAGTACGGCGTGACCACCTTCGACCTGGGCGAGCCCGGCGTGCAGCGCGTGCGCCGCCCCGCGCTGGACCTGCAGGGCAGTGCGCCACGCAAACCCAGGCGGCCGCTGTGAGGGGGCGGGCTTGCCGGGTCGCTTTAAGCGGGGCCTAAGTCTTGGCGCAAAGACTGGCAGTGCCTCCAGACGGCGCAGAACGAACGAGTCCTCGGCAACGCGGATGGCGATGGCGATGGCGCACGTGGGACTCGCTCAGTGCCCATTGAATTGACCTTCAACCGACAGCAAGGAATCCGCTCCATGAAGATCGACGACGTCAGGCAACGCGCTTTTGCCATGCCGCTGACCAGCCCGGCATTTCCGCCGGGCCCCTACCGCTTCATGCGACGGGAGTTCATGGTCATCACCTACCGCACCGACCTCGATGCCCTGCGTGCGGTGGTGCCCGAGCCGCTCGAGGTGGTCGAGCCGCTGGTCAAGTACGAGTTCATCCGCATGCCGGACTCCACCGGGTTCGGCGACTACACAGAATCCGGCCAGGTCATCCCCGTGCAACTGCGCACCGCCGCGGGCGTGGAGCAGGGTGCCTACGTGCATTCGATGTACCTCAACGACCACCCGCCCATCGCTGGCGGGCGCGAGCTGTGGGGCTTTCCGAAAAAGCTGGCGTCGCCCGCATTCGCCTACGAGACCGACGTGGTGGTCGGCACGCTGGACTACGGCAAGGTGCGCGTGGCCAGCGCGACGATGGGGTTCAAGCACAAGGCGCTGGAGCCGGGCCCGGTTCTCGCGGGCATTGCCCAGCCCAACTTCCTGCTCAAGATCATTCCGCACGTGGACGGCACGGCCCGCATCTGCGAACTGGTGCGCTACCACATGGTCGACGTCACGCTGCACGGCGCCTGGACCGCACCAGCCTCGCTGGCGTTGCATCCGCATGCGCTGGCGCCCGTGGCCGACCTGCCGGTGCTGAACATCGAGTCCGCCGTGCATTTCATTGCAGACATGACATTGGCGCTGGGTACCGTCGAATACGACTATCTGGCGGCGAAGCAGTAGCTTCTTCATCCACCCGATTTTCCCTTTTCCCTTTTTTCCCCTCTCCCCAACCTCCACACAAGGAAACCTCATGCAGCTCAAAGACAAAGTCGCTTTCATCACCGGCTCGGCCAGCGGTATCGGCAAGGAGATCGCCATCGTCTTCGCGAAGGAGGGCGCCAAGATCGTCATTGCCGACTTGAACAAGGAAGCTGCGGATGCGACAGCGGCAGAACTCAAGGCCACGGGCGCACAGGCCATCGGCGTCGGCGTGGACGTGACGAGCGAAGAGCAGGTGAATGCAGCCGTCGAAGAAGCGGCGACTGCGTTCGGCGGCATCGATATCCTGATCAGCAACGCCGGCATCCAGATCGTGCATCCCGTCGAGGAATTCACCTTCGCTGACTGGAAGAAAATGCTGGCGATCCACCTGGACGGTGCCTTCCTCACCACCAAGGCTTGCCTCCAGCACATGTATGCGCAGGGCCGCGGCGGCAGCGTGATCTACATGGGCTCCGTGCATTCGAAGGAGGCGTCGATGCTCAAGGCGCCCTACGTCACGGCCAAGCATGGCCTGATCGGCCTGTGCAAGACGGTGGCCAAGGAAGGCGCGAAACACGGCGTGCGCGCCAACGTGATCTGCCCCGGCTTCGTTCGCACGCCATTGGTGGAAAAGCAGATCCCCGAGCAGGCCAAGACCCTGGGCATCACCGAAGAGGAAGTCGTGAAGAACGTGATGCTCAAGGAGACCGTGGACGGCGAGTTCACCACCACCGATGACGTCGCGCAGGTCGCGCTGATGTTCGCGGGCTTCCCGACGAACGCGCTGACCGGGCAGTCGCTGGTGGTCAGCCACGGCTGGTTCATGCAGTGACACGCGGATCTGCGTGACGTCACAACCGACTGTTTGATCGAGGGCGTCCGACAGAACGCTCTGGCCAACGGCCTTGAGCGTCTGTGGTCAATGCGTTTGGGGCTGTCTGTGTCGCAAGCAAGCCGGTAAGCCGCAGGTGTGGCCAGTGCCTGCTTGCGTCTAGTAACCATCGGCGCGACCGGGCAACGCTCGCCCGGCGCGCAGTGTGCGTCAGGCGGCTTGTGTGGCGTGGGGCTGATTCGCCGCTGCGGCCGTGTGCGCCTGCACATCGCGGTCGGCGTTGACCAGGGCTGCAGCCTTGGCGTCAGGCCCCATGGCCACGCCTTCGGCACGCACAAAGCGCACGTCGGTGATGCCGAAGAAGCCGAACACCACCTTCAGATAGCTCTCCTGGTGTTCCATGGCCTGGCCACCTTCGCTGGTGGAGTACACGCCGCCGCGGCTCGATGCCACGATCACGGTCTTGCCGCCGGCCAGGCCCACAGGGCCCTTGTCGGTGTACTTGAAGGTGCGGCCGGCCTGGGCGAGGCGGTCGATCCAGGCCTTGAGCTGGCTGGGGATCGAAAAGTTGTACAGCGGCGCACCGATCACGACCACGTCAGCCGCCAGGAACTGGCTCACCAGCGCTTCGGACAGCGCGTTTTCCTGGCGCTCCACGTCGGTGGCGGCGGCCTGGCCGGTGCGAAAACCCATCGACTGGGCCGACAGGTGCGAAGGCGCCTGTACTGCCAGGTCCAGATATTGCACAGTGGTGCCGGGGTGGGCAGCCTTCCAGGCGGCCACGGTGCGGGCGGTCAGCTCGCGGGAGACGGATTGTTCGCCGGTGATGGCCGAGTCGATGTGAAGCAGTTGCATGAGAGAACTCCTGGGAGTGTGTTGGATCGCCGTTGGGTGGGTGCCACGCTGTGTGGCCATGGAATGAATTGTGGAGATTCATCAAAATGTTGATAAGGTACTGAACTTGCGATAGATTGTTCTATCAGTGGAACGATGAACTTTATGCAAGACCTCAACGACATGCTGTATTTCGCTGAAGTGGTGGAGCGCGGGGGCTTTGCAGCCGCCGGCCGGGCCCTCGGCATTCCCAAGTCCCGGCTGTCGCGGCGCGTGTCGGACCTGGAAACCCACCTGGGCGTGCGCCTGCTGCAGCGCACCACCCGAAAGCTGTCTTTGACGGAAGTCGGCGAGGCCTACCTGCGCCATTGCCAGGCCATGCGCGAGTCGGCGCAGGCGGCGGCGGACACCGTGGCCCAGGTGCAGACAGCGCCGCGCGGCACCATCCGCGTGAGCTGTCCGGTGACCCTGGCGCAGACCGTGCTGGCCGAACTGATGCCCAAGTTCCTGGCCACCTACCCGGAGGTGCGCGTGGAGATCATGGTGAGCAACCGCGCCGTCAATCTGGTGGAGGAGGGCGTCGACGTGGCGCTGCGGGTGCGTCCGTCGGTGGAGGACAGCGGCAGCATGGTGGTCAAGCGGCTGGACCACGCCACGCAGATCCTCGTGGCCAGCCCCGAGCAGCTCATCCGCCAGGGCACCCCTGAAACGCTGGAAGACCTGTCGCGCCTGGACAGCATCGCCATGTCGGCGCCCGACGGGCGCTCCACCTGGAACCTGATCGGCCCCGGCGGCGTGCACCAGGTGGTGCACCACGCGCCGCGCTACGTCGCCGACGACCTGCTCACGCTCAAGATCGCGGCCATGGCCGGCACCGGCATCTGCTGGATGCCGGACTACATGTGCTACGACGAGATCCGTGCCCGCCGCCTGGTGCGCGTGCTGCCCGACTGGGCACCGCTGCCCGCCATCGTGCATGCCGTCTTTCCGTCGCGCCGCGGCCTGTCGCCCGCGGTGCGCCGGTTTCTGGACTACCTGGGCGAGGCCATGCCGGGCCGCAGCAGTCAGGTCACACGGCAGGCAATGGACGGCGTGGACGGCTCCAACATCTGATGGGTGCGCACGTGGACCTGGAAAAGGCAAGGCTCGGCGCGGTGGACTGGGCGGGCATCTCGGTCCGCCAGGCGTGCGGTAGCGACGCCGCATCGCTCATCGCCATCATGGACGACGCCACGCTCTACAAGGTCGAGCGTGGAGACCTGGCCTGGGGGCCGCGCGGCGACTCCGCCCGCCGCGTGGCCGGCGCCATCGAGCGTGGTGAGATGCATGTGGTGAGCCACGCGGGGCAGGACATCGGCACGGCGTGCATCCAGTGGGACGATGCAACCTACTGGGGCCCCCAGCCGCCCGTGGCGGGTTACCTGCACGGCCTGGCCATCCACAGCGCCTGTCGCGGCGCAGGCATCGGCCACGGGATCATCGAGTGGGCGCTGCGCCATGTGTCGGCGCAAGGCAGGGGCTGGCTGCGGCTCGATTGCTCCGCAGGCAACCCTGGCCTGTGCCGCTACTACGAGCGGTGTGGTTTCGTGCGGGTGGGCGAGCAGGTTTTTGCCAGCGGCCATGTCGCGGCGCTGTACCAGCGTGCGGCGGACCTTTCTGCAGCCGCGCCACGATAGGGCCACGCCCCCGGTCCAGCGCCTGCCTGACACCGAGGTTCGTGCCAGCGCCCAGTTTTGGCGCCACAATGCAACCAATTGAAACTGAGTGGGACGCCGCGCACAACCGTGCGCGCTGCCCGGTACGCGCCTTGACTTCAGCCCACCCCATCGACCAGCACATCCGGCAGGTGCGCATGCACCCGTCCGTGCGGGCCATCGTGATTCCTCCGTGCCCGGAGTCGCTCCTGCGGCTGCAGGCCATCATGGCCGAGCCGGAGATCGACGCCGATGCGCTCGATCAGCTGGCCTCTTCCGACGTGGCCATGGCGGCGGCGTTGATCCGCCTGGCCAACAGCCCGCTGCACGCGCTGGCGCAGCCGGTGCAAACCGTGGGCATGGCGCTCACGGTGCTGGGCTTGCACCCGTCGGTGGAGCTGCTGTCGGCCTTCATCACCCGCAACGCGCTGCTGGTGCGCTCGCCGCTGCTCGACCATTTCTGGGAGAGCTCGCAGCGCCGCGCCATCGCCTGCGAGCACATCGGCCGCCAGCTCTACAGCTTCGACCCCGGCCTGGGCTACAGCTTCGGGCTGTTCTGCCATGTGGGCATGCCGGTGCTGGTGAAGGCGGTGCGCGGCTACGGGTCCACCGTGACCGAAGCACTGGCCCGCAGGGACCGCACCTTCACCCAGACCGAAAACGCCAACCACCGCACCGACCACGCGGTGATGGGCGCGATCGTGGCCCGCACCTGGCATCTGCCCGGCGACGTGGCGCAGGCCATCTGGCTGCACCACGACTTTGCGTGCCTGGGCGACGAGCGCTTCAACCCCACGGTGCGCCATCTGGTGGCGCTGGGGATGCTGGCCGAGTACCTGGTCAACCACCACGACAACCTGCCGCCCACGCGGGAATGGCAGGATCACGGCCAGGCCTGCATGGACCACCTGGCGGTCCCGCCGGAAGAGCTGGACCACTGGATCGACGAGCTGCACCCAGCGTTTGAGGCCGTGCGGTTCTAGGAGCCAGTCAGGGCCCCGCGTCGATCCGGTCTGCGATGCGCATGTGGCCCAGGCGCCGTGCTTGCTGCGCGGCAGTCAGGCCTGCCTGGTCTGCCAGTGCGCGATTGGCACCCAGGGCCATGATCCGCTGAACTGTCTCCGCCTGGCCGTTGGCGGCGGCCAGCATCAGCGCCGTTTTGCCCGTGCCGTCGCGGGCGTCGATGGGCGCGCCTTGCTGCACCAGTTGCTCTACGCGCTGGGCACGGCCCTCACGCGCCGCCTGGCGCAACGCCTGTGCCAACGCGTCGCGGTGCTCGCCGGCGGCGCTGGGCTTGGCTGCTGCGGCACCGGCCGCAACGCCCGCGGTAGCCGCATTGTTGCTTTGCTGGCTACGGGCAGGAGGCGCTTCGGGGGCTGCCTGGGCGGCAGGCGCCGGTGCGGACACGGACGCGTTTGCCGGCGCAGGTGCCTCGGCAGATCGCGCAGCATCCCGGGCGGCAGGCATGCGTTGCGCGGTGGCCCGCTCGCGCAATGTTTCAGGCGCGGCGGAGGGGTGGGGCGGACCTGCAGGCGGCGACGGTGACGGCTGCGGCGACTGCACGGGTGCTGGCGCAGGCGCGGTCTGCGGTGCCACAGCGCCATCGGTCACCAGCGGCGCGGGCGCGTGCAGCCGGGGTGCTGCTGCGTTGCTGCCTGGCTCTCGCCGGGCGGACTCGGCCTCGGTGGCCGCAGGGGCAGGGGCCGACTTGGCCTGCGGCCTAGGGGGTGTCTCTGCCGGGTCCACCCGTTCTTGGGCTGCGCGTTGGGCAGCACGTCTTTGCTGGTCCACAGCGCGGTCCTGCGTTGCCTGGGAGGGCGCTGCCGTGGGCGGTGGAGGCGCCGGGACAACGTTGGCATCCGCCGCCGCAGAAGGCGCGGTGGGTGGCGAGGTGGGTGGCGAGGTGGTTGGTGCTGCAGGTTCAGGCGCGGGTAACTCCGCGGGGGGCGTTGCGGCCACCTGGCGCTCGCCGAATGCCACTTCGCGTTCTTCGGGCGTTCCGCGCTGAAACTGCAGCAGCAGCAAACCGGTCAGGCCCATCACCGCCACAGTGGCCAGGGCCGACAGCTTCCAGTACGACTGGTTCGCGGCGGCGCGCCCCGGTGCGGCTGTGGTCGGCGACGGCGCTGCAGCGGCAGACGCCGAGCCTGAGGCCGCAGCAGCAGCCGCCAGCATCTGGGCATGCGCACGCACGGCATCGCGGACCTGCGCGCCGGGGCGGGCATCGTCCTGGGCGCTGGCTTGGCGGTACCGCTCGGTCAGCTCGTCGTGGTCCGGCGCGCTCATGCAAACTCCTGCAGATGCTGGCGAAGGCTGGCCCGCGCATAGCGCAGGCGGCTCTTGGCCGTTTCAAAATGGACACCGGTGGCTTGTGCAATCTCCTGCACGCTCAGGTCGCCTTCGGCCTGCAGCAAAAAGGCCTCGCGCTGCTCGAAGGGCAACTGCTCCACCGCAGCGATCAGGGCGGCGGCCTGCTCGCGGGACTGCAGCTGGCGCACGGGTCCGAAGCCGGAGTCGGCGGCCAGCGTGTCCGCCAGGCTGCGCTCCGTGTCGTCGTTGGCATCGAGGCTCAGGTGCTGCCGGGCGGTTCGGAGATGGTCCACCAGACGGTTGTGCGCCAGGGTGAACAGCCAGGTGCGGAACCGGGCGGTGGCCTGGTAGCCGCCCGCACTGCGCGCCACGGCAAACCAGACATCCTGCAGCAGGTCGTCGGCCACCGCCTGGACCTTCACGCTGCGATAGACAAACCGCCACACCGCCAGCTCGTGCCGGCCGTACAGCGTGTCGAAGGCGCCCATATCTCCGGCGGCAAAACGCTGCATCAGCGTTTCGTCGGCGTTGTCGGCATCGTCGGAGGAGGGGGCGGTCGGCACCCGCGCATTATGCGAGGCGCCCATTCACCGTCGGCGCGTCGCGTGGCAGGCCGGCATGCACCGGCTGCGGCCCGCGGGCCGTTCAATGCGGGTCGGGCACATACGACACGTTGTCCGACTGCGGGAATGCGCGGGGCGACGGTGCGCGCGCTGGCTGCTCGCGGATCACGCCGCTGGCCACCAGGTTGGCGCGGCTGTCGTAGCGGATGCTGATCACCTCGTTGGGCTGGTCCTGCAGGCGCGTGAAGGTGGTGTGCGACACGACCGAGGTCTCGCGCTGGCCATGGGCGGTGCCGAGCCGGAGCGAGGGTGCCGGCATCGACTTGGCCACGCTGCTGTTGGCGGACCGCTGCTCCGACAGTGCGGATGGCCCCGCAGCGGAGGAGTCGGCTTCTGCGGTCGGGGCAGGCGCCGCCGCTGCAGGCGGCGGGGGCAGGGCACCGGCAGAGGGCATGCTGCGCTGCAGCTCGGCGCTGTCGCGTGCCTCGCGCCGCTGGCGGTAGGGCTCGGGCGTGATGGACGGCACCGCCACCGGCTGCTGTTCACGGAACAGCGCCACCCCGATCACGCCCACGTTGGCTGGACGGCCCGTGCGGCCGGCATAGGAATTGGCGATGCTCGAAAATTCGAACGCTGCCACCTCGCTGCTGCTCTTGCGCCAGCCGGTGATCTGGTAGCGCTCGTACGGCGAGAACACGTACCCGCGCTGGTCCCAGGCCGCGGTCTCGCCGCTGAGCACGTTGACACCGTCCACCGACGGCACGGCCAGCAAGCGCTCCCCGCTGCGGTTGTGCACCGTGACGGCATAGCGCGCCCCCGGGCGGCCCGCCACCCAGTACTCGCCCTTGGCGTAATGCACCGGCAGCGTGGCCCCGGTGTCGCGGTCCACGATGGTGATGTCGGCCAGGCGGCCGACGGCATGTGCCGGCGCGCTGGCCAGCGTCAGCACGGCAGTCAGGGCCGCAAGTGCGGCGTGGGTGATTACGGGGAGGGGGAATGCACCGGTTGTCATGGCAGCTCCATCAAAGGGGTTGTTGGTGCTAGGTGAAACGAACGGGGCGGGCGAATGGGGTTAAGCGGCGCTGAAAAATTTCAAAATTTTTTCCAAAGTTCAGGATGCAGGGCCTGCTTGTGCCTGTGCGTGTGCCTGGGCGGCGAGGCCATGGCGCCGCCGCAGCCGGCCATTGCGCCCGTTAGCATGGGGTGCATGCTGTCTGCCAAACCCTACCTCCAGAGCGCCTGCATCCGCCCGGATGCAGCCATCGACTATGACACCTACCCCTACAACATCCCCGCCATCCGCGAGTTGGGCCGGCTGGAGTTTCACCCGGACGTGACGTTCTTCGTGGGTGAAAACGGCTCGGGAAAGTCGACGCTGCTGGAGGGCATTGCCCTGGCCCTCGGTTACAGCCCCGAGGGCGGCACCCGCAACTTTCAGCTGGCCACCGCGGGGTCCGAGTCGTCGCTGCATAAGGTGCTGCGGCTCGCGCGCAGCTACCGCGCGCCGAAGGATGGCTACTTTCTGCGGGCCGAGAGCTTCTTCAATGTCGCCACCTACATGGACGAGGTGGGTTACCTGGACTCCTATGGCGGCAAGTCGCTGCATGCCCGCTCGCACGGCGAAGCCTTCATGGCACTGCTCACCCACAAATTCCAGGGCAAGGGCCTGTACCTGCTGGACGAACCCGAGTCCGCGCTGTCGCCCAATCGGCAGCTGGCTGCGCTGGCGGCCATCCACCGGTTGGTCGAGGACAAGTCGCAGTTCATCATCGCCACGCACTCGCCCATCCTGCTGTCTTACCCGAACGCCAAGATCATCCAGTTCGACGGCGGCGGCTTGTCCGAAGTCGCATTCGAGGACACCGAGCACTACGTGGTGACGCACGACTTCCTGAACAACTATCGGGATCGGCTCCAGCGCCTGCTCGCAGGGTGACAGGCTTTTGGCGAGCCCGCTTTATAGACCTTTTGGCGATTAAGTAAGAGCTATATATTCGTTTGGGTTTTAAAGATCGGCTCGCAGAATGCTCCATCAGACATTGAAGGAGCACATTCCATGGCCACCCTGCGACTCGGCGATACCGCCCCCGACTTCACCCAGGAATCCACTGCCGGCACCATCCGCTTTCACGAATGGGCGGGTGATTCGTGGGTGGTGCTGTTCTCGCACCCCGCCGACTTCACGCCCGTCTGCACCACCGAACTGGGCAAGACGGCCGCTCTGGGCGGCGAGTTTGCCAAGCGCCGCGTTTTGCCCATCGCCGTGAGCGTGGATCCGGTCGATTCGCACAACCGCTGGGTGGGCGACATCAACGAGACGCAGAACACCACCGTCAACTTCCCCATCCTGGCCGATGCGGACAAGAAGGTGGCAGACCTCTACGACATGATCCACCCCAACGCATCGACCACGGTCACGGTGCGCAGCGTGTTCATCATCGACCCCAAGAAGGTCATCCGCACCACCTTCACCTACCCCGCCAGCACGGGCCGCAACTTCGACGAGATCCTGCGCGTCATCGACTCGCTGCAGCTGACCGACAGCCACAAGGTGGCCACGCCCGCCAACTGGAAGGACGGCGACGACGTGATCATCGTGCCCAGCCTGCAGGACCCGGCCGAGATCGCGCAGCGCTTCCCTAAGGGCTTCAAGGCCGTGCGCCCCTACCTGCGCATCACGCCGCAGCCCAACAAGTAAGCGGCAGAAGACACAAACCACAACCACAGGGCAGGGCCGCGGCGCAACGCTGCGGCAGGCCCTCTGATCTTCGTGACCACGACCTCCATCATCATCGTTCCTGGCTGGCGCGACTCGGGCCCCGGCCACTGGCAGAGCCTGTGGGCCGAGCGCCTGCCGCATGCCAGCCGCGTGGTGCAGGACGACTGGATCACGCCGACGCGCGCGGCCTGGGTGGGCCAGCTGGAAAAAACCGTGCTCGCCGCGCCCCACCCGGTGGTGATCGTGGCGCACAGCCTGGGCTGCATTGCCACCAGCCACATCGGCCCCGAGGCGGCTGCCCGCGTGTGCGGCGCACTGCTCGTGGCCCCGGCCGACCCGGAGCGCCGCGCAGTGCTGAGCGACTTTGCGCCGGTGCCGTATGCGGCACTGCCGTACCGCAGCATCGTGGTGGCGAGCAGCAACGATCCGTACTGCCCCATCCGCCTGGCGGGCGCCTATGCGCGTGCCTGGGGCAGCGAATTCGTGCGCATGCAGAACGCGGGGCACATCAACATCGAATCCGGCCATGGCGAATGGCCTTTGGGCTGGGCGCTGCTCCAGTCGCTGGAGGGTGAACCCGCCCTCCGGGCCCAGGCCGCCCAGCCGGCCCCGCAGCACGCGCAAGCGTCTTCGGCCGCGCAGTAGACTGATAGCTATCAATTTTGTAGCTGCTGGCGCTTGTCCCGCAAGCGCTAGAGGGGCTTTGGGCTGCGAGCGCAGTCCTGGCACCCGCCATGCATCAGCAGCGGCTTTCGTCCGCCCACCGGCCATAGAAAATCTATATGCCAATAGCTGATTATTTAACAAGAATATATTCTTTTGAGTTTTAAGTGCTTGCTCCGCACAATGGAGCATCTCCAGTACCAGCACCTTCGGGCGAAGCGACCATGACCTCTTTAAAACTCAAGACTCTCCTGGCCTCCCTGGCCCTGGCTGCCAGCGGCATGGCCGCCGCGCAGAACTCGCTGCTCAATGTCTCGTACGACGTGGCGCGCGAGTTCTACAAGGACTACAACGCCGCCTTCACCGCCCACTACAAGAAGACGACCGGCCAGGACATCAAGATCGACCAGTCGCACGCTGGCTCCAGCGCCCAGGCGCGCGCCGTGAACGACGGCTTGGCGGCTGACGTGGTCACCATGAACACGACCACCGACGTGCAGTTCCTGGCCGACAACGGCGTGGTGGCCAAGGACTGGACCAAGAAATTCCCGCACGACGCATCGCCCACCACCTCGACCATGCTGTTCCTGGTGCGCAATGGCAACCCCAAGGGCATCAAGGATTGGGAAGACCTCATCAAGCCCGGCGTGCAGGTGATCGTGGTGAACCCCAAGACCGGCGGCAACGGCCGCTACGCCTACCTGGCTGCCTGGGGCGCCATCCGCGAAAAGGGCGGCACCGAAGCGCAGGCGGCCGAGTTCGTCGGCAAGCTCTACAAGAACGTGCCCGTGCTGGCCAAGGGCGGGCGCGATGCCACCGCCACCTTCCTGCAGCGCAACCAGGGCGACGTGCTGATCACGTTCGAGTCCGAAGTGGTCTCCATCGACCGCGAGTTCGGCGCCGGCAAGGTCGATGCGATCTACCCGTCGGTGAGCGTGGTGGCCGAAAACCCCGTGGCCGTGGTCGAACGCACCGTGGCCAAGAAGGGAACGGCCCAGCTGGCCAAGGCGTACCTGGACTACCTGTACTCTGACGAAGCCCAGGAAATCGCCGCCAAGCACGCCATCCGCCCGCGTTCGGAAGCCGTGCTCAAGAAGTACGCCGACACCTTCAAGCCGCTCAAGCAGTTCACAGTGGCCAAGTACTTCGGCTCGCTGACCGAAGCGCAGAAGGTGCACTTCAACGACGGCGGCCAGTTCGACAAGATCTACACGCCCGGCGCCAAGTAAGCCAGCGCGTTTCGTCTCTACCTCCGCACTTATGACCACCGCAACTGCAGTGGCCGCAGCCCCGGCCGGACGGCGCGCGCCCAAACGCGTGCTGCCCGGCTTTGGGCTGACCCTGGGCTACACGCTTTTCTATCTGAGCATCATCGTGCTGATCCCGCTGTCGGCACTGATCTTCAAGACCTTCACCCTGACCTGGGAGCAATTCTGGGCTGCCATCAGCGCGCCGCGCGTGATGGCGTCATACCGCCTCACCTTCGGCGCCTCGTTCCTGGCGGCGCTGGTCAACCTGGTGTTCGGCCTGCTGATCGCCTGGGTGCTGGTGCGCTACAAGTTTCCCGGCAAGAAGATTGTGGACGCGCTGGTGGACCTGCCGTTTGCGCTGCCCACCGCCGTGGCCGGCATCTCGCTGACCGCCTTGCTGGCCGGCAATGGCTGGGTCGGCAGCATCCTGGAGCCCATGGGCATCCAGCTGGCGTTCAAGCCCGCGGGCATCGTGATCGCGCTGATCTTCATCGGCCTGCCTTTCGTGGTACGCACCGTGCAGCCGGTGCTGGAAGACGCTGAAAAAGAGCTGGAAGAAGCCGCCACCTGCCTCGGGGCCACGCGCCTGCAAACCTTCACCAAGGTCATCCTGCCCTCCATCACCCCCGCGCTTCTCACCGGCTTTGCCATGGCGTTCGCGCGGGCGGTGGGGGAGTACGGCTCGGTGATCTTCATCGCCGGCAACATGCCCATGGTGTCTGAGATCACGCCGCTCATCATCATCGGCAAGCTCGAGCAGTACGACTACGCCGGCGCCACCGCCGTGGCGGTGGTCATGCTGGTCATCTCGTTCATCCTGCTGCTCATCATCAATGCGCTGCAGGCCTGGCAGCGACGCCACGCAGGGGCTCCAGCATGAGCGGCAACAACTCCCGGACCATCCGCCGCGCACAGGCCGGTACGACCGAAGCGCCCTGGGTCCGCTACACGCTGATCACCATCGCGCTGGCCTTCATGCTGCTGTTCCTGGTGCTGCCGCTGGCCGCCGTGTTCGCCGAGGCCTTGCGCAAGGGCTTCGGGGCCTACCTCGAAGGCCTGCGCGAGCCCGACGCCTGGGCGGCCATCAAGCTCACGCTGATCACCGCCGCCATCGCGGTGCCGCTGAACCTCGTGTTCGGCGTCGCGGCCGCCTGGTGCATTGCCAAGTACGAGTTCAGGGGCAAGGCGTTCCTGACCACGCTGGTGGACCTGCCGTTTTCCGTCTCTCCCGTGGTGGCCGGCCTGATCTACGTGCTGATGTTCGGCGCGCAGGGCTGGTTCGGCCCCTGGCTGCAGGCGCATGACATCAAGATCATCTTCGCCGTGCCGGGCATCGTGCTGGCCACGGTGTTCGTGACCTTCCCGTTCATCGCGCGCGAACTGATCCCGCTGATGCAGGCCCAGGGCAACGACGAGGAGCAGGCCGCCATCGTGCTGGGCGCCACCGGCTGGCAGACCTTCTGGTACGTGACGCTGCCCAACATCAAGTGGGGCCTGCTGTACGGCGTGATTTTGTGCAATGCGCGGGCCATGGGCGAGTTCGGTGCGGTGTCCGTCGTGTCGGGCCACATCCGTGGGCAGACCAACACCATTCCGCTGCACGTCGAAATTCTCTACAACGAGTACCAGTCCGTGGCCGCGTTCGCCGCTGCATCGCTGCTGGCCTTGCTGGCCCTGGTCACGCTGGTCATCAAGACCATTGCCGAACACCGCAACGAGCAGGCGCAGAAGGCGGCTGCCGAATTGCCCCCCGAGCGGCCCACACCTGCGCCCGCCGCCCGCTGAAGGAACAAGACCATGAGCATTGAAATCCGTAACGTCAGCAAGCAGTTCGGCGACTTCCACGCGCTGCGCGACGTGAGCCTGGACATCGCCTCCGGCGAACTCATCGCGCTGCTCGGCCCCTCGGGCTGCGGCAAGACCACGCTGTTGCGCATCATCGCGGGCCTGGAGACGGCCGATGTCGGGACCATCCACTTCAGCGGCGAAGACACCACCGATGTGCACGTGCGCGAGCGCAACGTGGGCTTCGTGTTCCAGCACTACGCGCTGTTTCGCCACATGACCGTGTTCGAGAACGTGGCCTTCGGCCTGCGCGTGAAGCCCCGCGGCGAGCGCCCGAGCGAGGCGCAGATCAAGCAGAAGGTGACCGACCTGCTCAAGCTCGTGCAGCTCGACTGGCTGGCCGACCGCTACCCTTCGCAGCTGTCCGGCGGCCAGCGCCAGCGCATCGCGCTGGCCCGCGCGCTGGCGGTGGAGCCCAAGGTGCTGCTGCTCGACGAGCCCTTCGGCGCTTTGGACGCCAAGGTGCGCAAGGAGCTGCGCCGCTGGCTGCGCCGCTTGCACGACGAGCTGCACGTGACCAGCATCTTCGTCACCCACGACCAGGAAGAGGCCCTGGAGGTGGCCGACCGCGTGGTCGTGATCAACCAGGGCCGCATCGAGCAAAGCGGCTCGCCCCAGCAGGTGTGGGACCAGCCCGCGAGCCCCTTCGTCTACGGCTTCCTGGGCGATGTGAACCTGTTCCATGGCCGTGCCCACGAAGGCCTGGTGCACCTGGACGGCATGCAGATCGACTCGCCCGAACACCAGACCGCGCAGAACGCCAAGGCCTTTGCCTACGTGCGCCCGCACGACCTGGATGTGCAGCGCTACTCGCCCGGCGCAGGGCTTGATGCCGAAGGCCGCCCGCGCGGCATCGTGGCGCAACTGAGCCGCGCCATCGTCGTGGGCCCCATCGCGCGGCTGGAACTTATTCCATCCGACGATCACAAACCAGCGGACAATGCGTCCCCGGACCACTTGATCGAAGCGCAGATCCCTGCGCAGCAGTTCAAGGAGATGGGTTTCAAAGAGGGTGAAACGCTGGTGGTGACACCGCGCCGCGCCCGGGTTTTTCTGGACCACGCCGCGGGGATTTGATTCCCCCCTGAGTCGCCTTCGGCGCCATCCCCCTGTGGGGGACGCACCCGGTGGACTGGCGGAGCCAGATCCACGGGTGCACTGGCGCGGACCGTGCCCGTTTCACCGGCGGCACCGTTTGCAACGGCTTATTGGATGAGGGATAAAAAATGAATTGGTTGACCGCGAACCCGCGCCGTGTGCTGGCACTGATCAGCGCTGCCTGCGTGGCCATGCTGGCTTTTGGCATGTACCTGCAGCATGTGGTGGGCCTGGAGCCTTGCCCCATGTGCATCGTTCAGCGCTACGCACTGATCGGCGTTGCCATCTTCACAGGCCTGGCCGCCGCGCGCGACTCGCGCGGCTGGTGGATGTCGATGGCGGGCATCGCCGTCATCGCCTCCGGCTTCGGTGCCTTTGTGGCAGCCCGCCAGAGCTGGCTGCAGTGGTACCCGCCCGAAGTCGCCACCTGCGGCCGCGACTTCTACGGCATGATCGAAAACTACCCCATCAGCCGCGCCATCCCCATGATCTTCCGCGGCTCGGGCGACTGCGCCGCGATCGACTGGACCTTCCTGGGCGGCTCGATTGCCAACTGGTCGTTCGTCTGCTTCGTGGGTTTTGCCGTGGTGCTGCTGGCGTTGCTGGCGCGCGGCCTTCAGGGCGGTCGCCGCGGCGGGTCCGCCTACTCGACGGTGTGATGCCGTTGCGGTTGCACTAGGTTTCGTAAAAAAGGGCGCTCCTCGGAGCGCCTTTTGCATGGGCCTGGCCTTTGCGCCTAGTTCAAAGGCTTTTCTTCGGTGGGCACAGGGGCCGCCTCATCCGGTACTTTGGGAGTGTCGGACGCGTGATGTTCCATGGGCGTCTTCTTGCCGGGCTGCGGCGTCTTGTCGGCGCCGGGAGCGATCTCCTCGTTGTTGTGCTTCTTGGCTTGCTGGACTTTCTTGTCGTGGGCAATGTTGCGAGGGTCGGTCATCAAGGTGCTTTCTGTGGTGAAGCACCATCCTTGTGCCGCAACACAACGCCAGGGGTAGGACAACCGGACGTTGGCGTGCAGTGCCGCGATAGCGCGGTTGAGAGGCGGTTCGGGCAACAGTACTGCGATTGACCGGAGGGCCAGGAGATCCTGGAGCACCCTGCGTTGTGATCGACTTGCGCGCGCTCGCTGTGCCGTCGTCCGGCGCTAGGGCGCTGGCTCTGCCGGAAACACCACCCCCAGCGTCCCGTCCACCCACGCCGGCAGCTTGTCCATCACGCGGGCCAGCAGCAGCGCCGCCTGCCAGTGCGCCAGCCAGGCCTGCAGATGGGGCCAGGGCTGGGCGTCCCACCACGGTGCATCGATCGCCGCGAACTGGCGCACGAACGGGCCGATGGCCATGTCGGCCAGCGCCGCATGGGTGCCGAACAGGTGGGGCCGGGTGGACAGGCGTGCGTCCAGCAGGCCCAGCCAAGCCGTGGCTTTGGCACGCTCGGCGTCGATCTCGGTGTCCGGGTAGCGGCTGGGGTACTTGCACCGGTCGAGCGCGTGTTTGAACGGGCCATCGCATTCTGCAATCAGCGCCAGCATGTCTTGCAGATTGCCATCGCTCGGTGCCAGCCAGGCGCCGGGGTCGCGCCGCTGCAGGGCCCACAGCATGATGTCCAGGCTCTGGTCCAGCACCTGTCCGTCCGCCAGCACCAGCACGGGCACGGTCGCTTTGGGCGAGGCCTGCAGCAGGCCCTGGGGCTTGCTGCGCAATACCACCTCGCGCAATTCGCAGACCTGGCCGCTGACGGCCAGCGCCAGCCGCGCGCGCATGGCATACGGGCAGCGGCGAAAGGAGTAGAGAACGGGCAGGGCGCTCACGGGGGGCTGTCCTCGCCAGCCACCCCACCTGTCACTTCGCCAGTCGGCTCGTCCGCGACGAGGCGCCGCGCCGGGTTGCCCGGCTGGCGTGCGCCCAGATGGGCTTCGCCGCGTTGGTCCGCCAGGTCCATCTGGCGCTGGCGCTCGGCCAAGGCGCGTTCCTGCTCTGGCGTGCGGGTGCCGTGGCAATAGGGGCAACTCACGCCGCGCGCGTAGTGTGGGGACTGCAATTCGGCCTCGCCCAGCGGCATGCGGCAGGACCGGCACAGCTGGTGGTGGCCGCGCACCAGGCCGTGGCCCACCGACACGCGCTCGTCGAACACGAAGCAGTCGCCCTGCCAGCGGCTGGCGTCCTCGGGCACGGTTTCCAGGTATTTGAGGATGCCGCCTTCGAGGTGGAAGACCTCCTCGAACCCCTGCGACTTGAGCAGCGCGGTGGACTTCTCGCAGCGGATGCCGCCGGTGCAGAACATGGCCACGCGCGGCTTGCCGGCCAGTACGCCGCCCGGTTGCGACTGCGCGGCCACCCAGGCCGGAAACTCCGCAAAGCTGCTGGTGTGCGGGTTGACGGCACCCTGGAAGGTGCCGATGCCCACTTCGTAGTCGTTGCGCGTGTCGACCACCACCACGCCGGGGTCGTCGATGAGCGCGTTCCAGTCCTCGGGCTTCACATAGGTACCCGCGTTGCGCGCCGGGTTCAGGCCCGGCACGCCCAGGGTGACGATCTCGCGCTTCAAGCGCACGCGCATGCGGTAGAACGGCAGGCGCTCCGCATGCGCCTCCTTGTGCTGCAGGGCGGCGAACCGCGGGTCGCTGCGCAGCCAGGCCAGCACGGCGTACACGCCCTGCGGTTCGCCCGCGATGGTGCCATTGATGCCCTCGGGCGCCAGCAGCAGCATGCCGCGCACGCCGTGTGTGTCGCACAGGGACTGCAAGGGCTCGCGCAGGTCTGCAAAGTCCGGCAGGTCGACGAACTGGTAGAGGGCGGCAGTGAGAAAGCGGGGTGTGACCGAGTCCACAAAAATAGCGGGAGGGATGGGAAAAGGAAGGGGCAGGGGGCTGATGATAGCGGTCACTTTTCGTTACGATGTGCGTTGGGGCGCGCACGGCACGCTCTCACCACCGCGGGACGCAGGGCTTTTATGGGCAAGGAATCCACAGTCAACCTCTTTCGCCGGCTGGAGCAGCTCAACGGCATCGGCGCCGCGCTGTCGCGCGAGCGGGACATCGACCGGCTGCTGGAGAACATCCTGGAGGCCGCCAAGGCCATCACCGGCGCCGATGGCGGCACGCTCTACAGCGTGACGGACGACGGCACGGCGCTCAAGTTCGAGATCCTGCGCACGGATTCGCTCGGCATCCGCCTGGGCGGCACCACGGGCAAGCCCATCGACTTTCCGCACCTGCCGCTGCGCCACGCCGACGGCTCGCCCAATGATTCGCTGGTGGCCGCGCACGCCGCCATCCACGACCGCACGGTGAACATTGCCGATGCGTATGCCGCGGCGGGGTTCGACTTCTCGGGCACGCGGGCGTTCGATGCGCGCACCGGCTACCGCTCGCGCTCGTTCCTGACCGTGCCGATGAAGAACCACGACCATGAGCTCATCGGCGTGCTGCAGCTCATCAACCCGCACGACCCGGACACCGGCGACGTCACCACGTTCTCGGAGGCAGACCAGAGCCTGGCGGAGTCGCTGGCATCGCAGGCCGCCATTGCGCTCACCAACCGGCTGCTCATCACGCAGCTGGAGCGGCTGTTCGAATCGTTCGTGAACCTCATCAACCTGGCCATCGACGAAAAGTCCCCCTACACCGGCGGCCACTGCCAGCGGGTGCCGGCGCTCACCATGATGCTGGCCGAAGCCGTGAACGCCACGCAGAGCGGCCCGCTGGCCGGCTTCAGCATGAGCGACCGCGACCGGTACGAGCTCAAGATGGCCGGCCTGCTGCACGACTGCGGCAAGATCACCACCCCCGTGCACGTGGTGGACAAGGCCACCAAGCTGCAGACCCTGTACGACCGCATCGGCGTGGTGGACACCCGCTTCGAGGTGCTCAAGCGCGATGCCGAGCTGGCCGCGCTGCGCCGCCAGCTGGCGCTGCGCCCGGTGGTGGACGCGCGCGCCGAGGGCCAGGAGCTGCTGGGCCTGCAGCACGAGATCCAGGCGCTGGAAGAAGACCGCGACTTCCTGCGCCGCTGCAATACCGGCAGCGAAGCCATGCGGGCCGAAGACCAGCAGCGCGTGCGCGACATCGCCGCCCTGCGGCACTGGCGCAACCCGCAGGGCGTGCAGACCAGCTTTCTGACCGCCGAAGAGGTGGAGAACCTCACCATCCGCTCCGGCACCCTGAACCAGGCCGAGCGCGACACCATCAACTACCACATCGTCGCCACCATCAAGATGCTGGAGACGCTGCCCTGGCCCCGGCACCTGAAGAACGTGCCCGAGTACGCGGGCGGCCACCACGAGCGCATGGACGGCAAGGGCTACCCCCGCGGCCTCACGCGCGATCAGATGTCGCTGCAGGCCCGCATGATGGGCATCGCCGATATCTTCGAGGCACTGACCGCGGCCGACCGGCCGTACAAAAGCGGCATGACGCTGTCGCAGGCGCTGGCGATCATGTGCCGCATGCGGGACAACGGGCACATCGACCCAGACCTGTTCGAGGTGTTCGTGCGCGAAGGGGTATACCTGCGCTACGGCCAGGAATTTCTCGACGCCGGCCAGGTGGATGGGGTGGACATCGCGGCGCTGGGGTTTGCGTAGCGCCGGCTTGGCCGCCTGACCCCGTCCGTGGACCGTGGAACGAACGCCTGCGCCACCCTGCCAATGCCAATGCCAATGCCGCTGCACGTCTGAACGCCCCCGCGCCTCGGGCTTGTCTCCACCTCTGGCAAGGGAATCATTTGCTATATTTTTAATAGCTATTGGCGCCCGTCCAGAGAGCGATAGCTGCCTTTTTTATTCCAATTCATCGGTCTCGCTGCCCGCCTGGGCCATCAACCAGTCGCAGAAGGCCGCCATGGCGCCGGTGGCCGGGCGTGACTGCAGCCGCGTGATCCAGTAAGAGCCGCGCTGCAGCTCCTGCGGGAACGGCCGCACCAGCCGCCCCTGGCGCAGCTCGCGCGTGAACATGCGCACCGGCAGCAGGGCCATGCCGGCGCCCTGCGCAGCGGCCTCGGCCAGCGTGAGCGACGAGTCGAACACGGCGCCGCGCACCACCGGGCAGGGCGCGCCCGCCGCGTCGAACCATGCCGCCCATTCGTCGGCGCGATAGCTGCGCAGCAGTGGCTGGCGCGCCAGGTCGGCAGCGGTGCGCAGGCCGTGGGCCAGGGCGGGGGTGCACATCACCGACATCGGCGCGTCCATGATGCGTTCGGCGTGCGTGCCATGCCAAGCGCCGTCGCCAAACCGGATCGCTAGGTCCAGCCCTTCGCCGGCCATGTCCACCCGGTTGTTGTGGGTGAGCAGGCGCAGGTCCACGAACGGGCACGCCGCCTGAAAGTCGCGCAGCCGGGGCAGCAGCCAGCCGACGGCGAACGTGCCCACGGCGCCCACGGTCAGCACCTCGCGCGGGCGGGTGTCGCCCAGCTTCTCCAGCGCCCGCGCCAGGTTGGCGAACGACTCCACCACCACGGGCAGCAGCGCCTGGCCCTCGTCCGTCAGCGCCAGGCCGCGCGGCAGGCGGCGAAACAGCGGCTTGCCCAGGCGGTCTTCGAGCTTGCGGATGTGCTGGCTCACCGCGGTCTGGGTGACGTGCAGCTCCTCGGCCGCACGGGTGAGGTTCAGGTGGCGCGCCGAGGCTTCGAAGGCGCGCAGGGCGTTCAGTGGCAGGTGCATTGCGAAGGCTGAGGGCGGATCACACAACTCGGCGCAACGGGTCGGGCCAGTCGCTGCGATGCGGGCAGTGCGGTAGTACCGGGACCCGGGCGCCGCAGTGACGCCGAAAGAGTTGTGTGTGCCGATCCAAGTTTTTGTTGGGGCTGGCGGCAATTATTGTCGATGGTGCTGCGGGCCCGGAGTCCTTATCGTTCAGGCCTTGTTTCCACTTCACTCCCCATTTTTATGCAAAGACGACAGTTTTCCTTGGGCTTGATGGCCGCTGCAGCGGTACCTCTGTGGGGTTGTGCCGGCGCCGGCAATGCCGCCGGCGGGCCGGGTCGCGCTGCCGGCGGCCACAGTGCGCGGGCCTGGAACGACACCCTGGCCGGCATCGAACGCACCGCCCAGGGCCGCCTCGGTGTGGCCATGCTCGACACCGGCACGGGCCTGGCGCTGGGCTGGCGCCAGGACGAGCGTTTTGCCATGGCCAGCACCTTCAAGGCGGTGCTGGCGGGCTGGATGCTGGCGCTGGTGGACCAGGGCAAGGAGCGCCTGGATGCGCGCGTGCACTACGCCGCGGCCGATGTGGTGGCGTATTCACCCGTCAGCGGCCCCCGCGCAGGCGACGGTGGCGGCCTGACGGTGGGCGAGCTGTGCGCCGCCACCGTGAGCCTGAGCGACAACACCGCCGCCAACGTGCTGCTGGCGCGCCACGGCGGGCCGGCCGGGTTGACCGCCTTCGTGCGGTCGCTGGGCGACGGCACCACCCGGCTGGACCGCACCGAGCCCACGCTGAACGAAGCCAAGGTGGGCGACCCGCGCGACACCACCACGCCGCTGGCCATGCTGCAGACCTTGCAGAAACTGGTGCTGGGCGACGTGCTCACCCCCGCGTCACGCGCCTGGCTGCAGCGCTGGCTGTTGGAGACCAGCACCGGCGGCAAGCGCCTGCGCGCCGGCGTGCCGGGCTGGAAGGTGGGGGACAAGACGGGCACCACCGACAGCGGCACCTCCAACGACATCGCTGTGATGTGGCCGCCGGGCGGAGGTGCGCCGGTGGTGGTGACCTGCTACGTCACCGCGTCGACTGCGTCGTCTGAACAGCGCGATGCGGCGATCGCGCAGGTGGCGCGTGCGGTGGTGGCGGCCAGGCAGGGGTAGCTGTCAGTCTTGGTCGAGCCTCAGCCACAGCTCCACCGCTCGGGCTGGGTCTAGGCCGCCACCGACCGTTCGCGCTAGGGCTCAGCCGCCACCGACCGTTCGGGCTGAGCCTGATCACCTCCCCACCGTTCGGCCTGAGCCTGTCGAAGCCTTGCGCGGCGCTTCGACGGAGCTCAGCGTGAACGGATGTGAGGTTGCCGTGCTCTATGGTCACCCCAACTGAATACCGCAAACCGCAAACCGCAAACCAAAAACTCAGAGCTTCTTCACCAGCACCTGGCTCCTGCGGTCCCAGTTGTACTTGCGCTTGCGGGCATCCGGCAGCCAGTCCGGGTCCACCGGCTGGAACCCGCGCTTGATGAACCAGTGCATGGTGCGGGTGGTCAGCACGAAGATGCTGTCCAGCCCCAGGATGCGGGCGCGCTGCTCGATGCGCTTGAGCAGCTTTTCGCCGTCGCCCGTGCCCTGGCTTTGGGGCGACACGGTCACCGCGGCCATTTCGGCCGTCCGGGCTTCGGGGTAGGGGTAGAGCGCTGCGCAGCCAAAGATCACGCCGTCGTGTTCGATGATGGTGTAGGTGGCGATGTCGCGCTCGATCTCGGTGCGGTCGCGCTTGACCAGCGTGCCGTCTTTTTCGAACGGCTCGATCAGTTGCAGGATGCCGCCCACGTCGTCGATGGTGGCCTCGCGCAGCTCTTCGAGCTTTTCGTCGATGACCATGGTGCCGATACCATCGTGCACGTACACCTCCAGCAGCAGCGACCCGTCCACCGCAAACGGCAGGATGTGGCTGCGCTCCACGCCGGCCTTGCAGGCCTTCACGCAGTGCTGCAGGTAAAAACCGGTGTCGGTGGGCGTTTGCGCCTCGGGCAGCGTGGCCAGCAGGGCCTGCGCGGCGGCCAGCGGCAGCTCGGTGTCGATAGGGTTGTCTTCGCTCTCGGGCTCGTTCGGCTGCATGCGGATGCCGGGCACCTCGGTCAAGAAGATCAGCTTGTCCGCGCGCAGCTCGATGGCCACGCTGGTGGCCACTTCTTCCATGCTCAGGTTGAAGGCCTCGCCCGTGGGCGAGAAGCCGAACGGCGACAGCAGCACCAGCGCTCCCATGTCCAGCGTGCGCTGGATGCCCGCCACGTCCACCTTGCGCACCAGGCCCGAGTGCTGAAAGTCCACCCCGTCCACGATGCCCACGGGCCGCGCCGTGAGGAAGTTGCCCGAGATCACCCGCACCGTCGCACCCGCCATGGGCGTGTTGGGCAGGCCCTGGCTGAACGCGGCCTCGATCTCGTAGCGCAGCTGGCCCGCAGCCTCCTGCGCGCAGTCGAGCGCCACCGAGTCGGTGATGCGGATGCCGTGCGAATACTTGGCGGCGTGCCCCTTGGCTGCCAGTTGCTCGTTCACCTGCGGGCGAAAGCCGTGCACCAGCACGATCTTCACGCCCATGGCCTGGATCAGCGCCAGGTCCTGCGCCAGGCTGTGCAGCTTGCCCGCCGCAATCGCCTCGCCCGTGAGGCCGATCACGAACGTCTGGTTGCGAAACTTGTGGATGTACGGCGCGACCGAGCGGAACCAGGGCACGAAGGTGAAATTGAAAACGGCGGACATGGCGGGTGGTGTGTGAAAGCCTGCGGTGTAAATCCGCTGTAGGCGCGCATCATAAGCATGCAGGGCATCCTTGTGGTGACAGGGCGCCTCATTGCGTGGTGCCGTGGCGCTGAAACAGCGCCAGCCGCTCGGCAAAGGGCTCCAGAACCAGCGAATCTTCCGCACCGCCGCACGACCCGGGCCGCACGGCGAGCGGCAGGCCCTGGGCCGCCATCAGCGCCTGCATCTCGTCCTGCGCGATCATGCCGTGGTCCATCAGCGCACCCACCAGGGCGTTGAGCGCGGGCTGGTGGCCGTGCAGCAGCGCCTGGGTGCGCTGGTACTGGGACTGCAGCAAGGCCTCGATGGCGGCATTGCTGGGACCGACGTCGGTGTTGATGTGGTTGTCCATCTCCACCGTGGCGTCGGTGCGGCTGATGCGCGCGCCAAAGCAGTGGTGGCGCACGTAGCGGGCGGCCTCGGCCGTCGCCTGCTTGTAGTCCTGCTCGGCGCCCGTGGTGCAGGCCATCTCGCCGAACACCAGCTCTTCGGCCACGCGACCGGCCAGGCCCACGCACATCATGTCCAGCGCGTTCTGGCGCGTGGTGACCTTCAGGCCCGCAAAGCTGTTGTAGCCGCCCTCGAACGAGGCGATGTTGATCTTCACCTCCTGCGGGGCCTGGCCGAACAGCAGGCAGTAGACCAGCGCATGCCCGGCCTCGTGCACCGCCAGCAGCGCGCGAAAGTCGGCGTTGGCGCGCTGCTTGAGGCGGTTGAGCTCCAGCGCCACCGCGAACTGGCGCTCGTGCGTGCCGCCGTGGGCGTCGGCGCCTTGCACGGCCAGGTGCCGGCGGTCTGCCGCGAGGTGGATGGCGAACACCTGCGACAGCGGCAGCGATTGCTCCATCACCCACAGCGTGGCCTTGACCAAGTTGGCGCTCAGGATGGCGTGCACCGACGAGAACAGGGGCCGTGTGCCCTGCGCGGGGAAGACCGCGTTGGCGTAGATCTCACGCTGCACGTCCTCTCCGATCGCAAAGCGCACGCCGCACTGGGCGGCCACGTCCTGCACGTAACGGTCGCACAGCTGGCGGATCAGCAGCTCGTACGTGGCGCGGCTGAAAGACGGGTAGATCACATGCTCGTTGCCCAGCCGCGCGATCTGCTCGGGCTTGAAGCGCTCGGACAGCGCCTTCTTCACGTCGATGATGGACAGCTTGCGCGTGAGGCGGTGAAAGATGTCGGCGTCGGTATCGCAGTCTTCCACGCGCTGCGCGGTCTCGTGGTACATCTCGTCGAGGTTGCCGCACACGAAGACCAGCAGCCGGCTGTAGTCGGTCTCCCACGACTGGTTGGAGCGCTGGAACTCCATGTACATCGCCAGCACCTTGGCCGAGGGCCATTGCATGATCTCGGCCAGGGGTTCGGAGAGCTTGAGCATGCGCTTGAGCTCTTGCGCGTCCCATGCGTCGAGCTGAAAGCGGTAGGGCTTCTTGCCCGCGCGTTCGTTCTCGTCGTCCTCGGCGCGCTCGGCCTCGTAGTGGCTGTCGGCCAGCTTGCGTTCGATGTTGGACAGGGCCGTCAGCGCGGGCGGCAGGCGCCCGTCCGACAGCAGGGACCACACGTCCTGGTAGCGCTCCACCTTGGCCTCTTCGCCCTTGCGGTCCACCGTGCGAAAGCGCTGGAACTCGTCCAGCACCAGCATGCCCGGCGCACCTTCGGAGATGCCGGAGTCCGCCAGCATGCCGGAGATGGTGGAGCTGCGGTAGCCCGCGCCGTGGCTGAAGCCGTCCATCTGCACTTCGACAAAGCGGTCGTAGAAGCCCAGCAGCTGGGCCAGGCGCCGCGTGAGCTGCGTCTTGCCCGTGCCGGTCAGGCCCCACAGGCACACGATGACCGGGCGGCGGATGAGCTGCGGCAGCACGTACCAGGCGCGCACCGCATCGATCACGCGGTCGATGACCTCGTCGATGCCAACGAGCTCGGTCTTGAGTTGCGCCGCGGTGTCGGCCAGGTGCTGCTGACGCTGGGCCAGTTCGGCGGCGGTGGGCAGCCGGTGTGTTGGCACAGCCGCTGCACTGTGCGCGGGCGGCAGCCCGTGCGGGGCCACGGTGGCGTCCACGTTCAGCGTGCGGGGTTCCGCCGGGTCGGGCGTTGCCCTGGATGCAGGTTGTCCTGGGTGCCCGGGTTGTCCTGGGTATCCAGGTTGGGCGGGGCCCCACGGCGCCCGCGTGTCCGCCAGTGCGGCGGTGGGATGGTTGTTGTCAGTCATGGAAAGAAAAGTCTGTTCGTGTCGCCTTGCGCAGGGCGACCTTGTCCGCGCGGCGCTGGGCGCCGGCGCTTCGGATGTGCTTGCCTGCCGCGCTCGACAGGCTGCGCTGGGCCAGCGCAGTGGCCACAGGGTTTCGGGGCGGGCCCGAGGCCTCGAGCTTCAGAACCAGGGGCTGCTTCATGCGGCGCAGCTTCTTGACTTGACCCTGGGCAAAGGCCCGAGAGATTTTTTGAGCACTCATGTGCACTCCACAAACAAAAAACCCCGGCAAGGTAGCCAGGGCTTGTGGAGCGCTGCACGGGGTGCAATAGCGCGCTTGTCGGCCTTGGCTGGACTTGTGAATGCACAGTCCAGCCGGGGCGGTGGACTGTGGTCAGGTGATTGCGGACAAAGGAACAAACATAGCGGTGACCTCCAGTGGTTTCAGCGGCTGCGTGGCGGTGTGCCCGTGGCTGAAAGAAAGAAGCGCGAATTGTGGCGAGGGCTCTGCGGCTTGGCAAGCGCTCAGGGCTTTGGCAACCTGCATCTGTCGCATGAAACGCACAGTGCGCCGCGGCCGGCGCGTGTGCGCTGGTGGCTGTGGGACAGGGCGGGCGCGTGCCGGGCTAGGCCTGGCGGCGGTAGCTCCACCCGGCCGCGTGCAGCCATTCCTGCTCGTCGCGCGCCTGCACCACCAGCTCGACGAGATCGCGGCCGTCGTTGAGGGGCACCTGCACGGTCATGCCCGCGCGGTCGGGCGACAGCGGCAGCAAGAACTGGCTGTCGTCCCAGAACAAATAGCCGGGCAGTTCGGGCAGTTCCCGGAGCGTCGCTGCCGGCACGCCGAACGCGAGCGGAATCGATTCGGGCGCCTCGTTCGCCAGCACCCAATGGCTGTCCAGGCGCGCCACCCACTGCGCGGGCAGGGGCGCTGCGGCGCGGGGCATCTGCTGCGCCATGGGCATGGTCACCCAGTAGTGCCCAGCGGTGGCGGGCTCGCGCGACAGCAGGTAGCGGCGGCCGTCGGCCTGCTCCCAGCGGTACTGGGTGCGCGGCTGCGCGTCGGACCACCACCAGCCGTCGCTGCGCAGGCGCAGCCCGGCGCTCAGCATCGTCCAGCCCCTGGCCTCGGCCGACCATACCCACAGGTCGATCTGCTGGCTGTCAGGCGAGGTGGCTTTCAGGGGCTTGGCGGACCGGCCGTAGATGCCCAGCACCGCATCGACCGCGCTGGCCGACGAGGTGGCCAGTGACGGGGCCGCCGTCGACACCTTGGGCGGCAGTGCTGCGAGCTGCCCGGTCTCCTGCAGCGCCCGCAGCAGGATGCCTTCGGCCACCGGCCCGGGCTTGAAGGCCGATGCGCTGCCGGTGATCAGCAGCGCCATGCCCGCCTGCGGCAGCACGTAGAAATCGCTCGAATAGAACATGGTGCCGCCGCTCTTTTGCCAGGCCAGCACGCCCGCGGCAGACAGGCCCTGCTGCTGCGCGCTGTCCCACCCCAGGCCCCACTGCCAGTCGGGCGTCAGGTCGGCGCGCAGGCCCGGGTTCTGGCCGCGGCCCATCTCCAGCACGCCAGCCTTGGAGACGACGCGCCGGCCGTCGTATTCGCCGCCTTGCAGCAGCATGGTGGCCAGCTTCATCATGTCGCCGGGCGTGGTGCACAGCCCGCCGGTGGCGTAGCCCATCACGAACTCCTGGGCCTGGCGCTGCTTGCGGATGTAGCCGTGGGCGAAGCTGCCTTCGGGCAGCGGCAGCAGGGTGTAGCCCGAGCGGGCCATGCCCAGCGGGTTGAGCAGGGCCGACTGCACGAACGCCGGGTAGGTCTGCCCGGTCACTGCGAGCACGATGCGCTCGATCAGCGTGAAGCCGTCGTTGCAGTACACCGCCAGCGCGCCGGGCGCGTGCTTGAGGTGGGCGTCGGCCAGCGCTTCTTCCAGCTCGGCGGCATAGCCTGGCAGCGGCGCGGTGGCGAACAGGTTGTGCGTGTGCGTGCCCGGCAGCCCCGATGCATGGCTGAGCAGGTGGCGCACGGTGATGTCGCGGTAGCCCGGCGACAGCATGGTGAACTGAGGCAGGTAGCGCACCACCGGCGCATCGAGCTGCACCATCTGCCGGTCCACCAGCACCATCACGGCCAGCGCCGCCACCACCTTGCTCACGGAGCCCACATTGAAGCGCGTGTCCGGCGTCGCCAGCGCGCGGGTGGTGTCGTCCAGCACGCCGAAGGCCTCCTGCCACACCAGCCGGTCGCCCTGCAGCAGGGCGACGGAGGCCGCCCGCGCCTCGCTGCGCTGCATGGCCTGGCGGATTTCGCTGCGGCCCCAGGCCATGGTGGCCGCGAGCGTGGGGCCGGGGTTGCCGGTGCCTCCGCAGGCCGGCAGCAGGGGCGCCAGGGCGGCGGCGCCGGCCCACGCCAGCCAGTCGCGGCGCGAGGGGTGCGGGGGCTGCGCGGGCGTGGCGCTGTCGTCCGGTGAAAATGGGGTGGCTGATGTCTGCGGGAGCATGCGGTCAAAATCCTGAGGGGCACCCGCCACGCAGACATCGTCGGGGCGCAATGGGGTGTGCGCATTACATCCTGAAATCCACCCCATCAAAAAGTAGCACTCGGCAAAAAGACGGCACCGAGCGGGGCCTGCGCGGGTGCCGTGCGAGGTGCGGCGCGGTGGTGCGCATGGCCTGTGTTGCACAGGGCCAACGCCTGCCTCCGATAATGCGTGCCTTCATGACCGAATCCGCGCCTCCTACCTCCCCGCCAGCAGCAGCCCCGCCCACTGCCCCCAAAACCGCGCCGCTGCGGATCACCTTCCCGGAGTCGCTGCCGGTGTCGGGCAGGCGCGAGGAGATCATGGCGGCCATCGAGAAGCACCAGGTCGTGATCGTGTGCGGCGAGACGGGCTCGGGCAAGACCACGCAGCTGCCCAAGATCGCGCTGGCGCTGGGCCGTGGCAAGTGCAATGCCAAGCCCGGGCAGAAGGGCCAGCTCATCGGCCACACCCAGCCGCGCCGCATCGCCGCCAGCAGCGTGGCCAAGCGCATCGCCGAAGAACTGAACACGCCGCTCGGTGACGTGGTGGGCTTCAAGGTGCGCTTTCAGGACCGGCTGTCGCGCGATGCGTCGGTCAAGCTGATGACCGACGGCATCTTGCTGGCCGAGACGCAGACCGACCCGCTGCTAAAGGCCTACGACACCATCATCATCGACGAGGCGCACGAGCGCAGCCTGAACATCGACTTCCTGCTGGGCTATATCCGCCAGATCCTTCCGCGCCGGCCGGACCTCAAGGTCATCGTCACGTCTGCCACCATCGATGCGGACCGGTTTGCCAAGCATTTCGAATCCGCCAAAGGCCCTGCGCCGATCATTTACGTGTCGGGCCGCACCTTTCCCGTGGAGCAGCGCTGGCGCCCGTTCGAGGACACGCGCGACTACGGCCTCAATGAAGCCATCGCCGATGGGGTGGACGAGCTCTGGCAGGGCAATGCCGGTGGCGACATCCTCATCTTCCTGCCCGGCGAGCGCGAGATCCGCGAGGCCGCCGACCACCTGCGCAAGCACCTGGCCCACCAGCCGGTGATGCGCAACGCCGAGGTGCTGCCGCTGTTCGCCCGCCTGTCGCAGGCCGAGCAGGACCGCATCTTCGACGGCCACACCGGCCGCCGCCTGGTGCTGGCGACCAACGTGGCCGAGACCTCGCTCACCGTGCCGGGCATCCGGTACGTCATCGACGCAGGCACGGCGCGCGTGAAGCGCTATTCTTTCCGTAGCAAGGTGGAGCAACTGCTGGTCGAGCCCATCAGCCAGGCGGCAGCCAACCAGCGCGCGGGCCGCTGCGGGCGCGTGGCCAACGGCATCTGCATCCGCCTGTACGACGAGGCGGACTTCAACGCCCGCCCGCGCTTCACCGACCCCGAAATCCTGCGGTCATCGCTGGCCGGCGTCATCCTGCGCATGAAGTCGCTGCACCTGGGCGACGTGGTGCAGTTCCCGTTCATCGAGGCCCCGTCGGGCCGCGCCATTGCCGACGGCTACCAACTGCTGGCCGAGCTGGGCGCGGTGGACGAGTCCAACGAACTCACGCCGATGGGCGTGGAGCTGTCGCGCCTGCCGCTGGACCCGCGCGTGGGCCGCATGATTCTGGAGGCGCGCGATCGCAAGGCGCTGGACGAAGTGCTGGTCATCGCCAGCGCCCTGAGCGTGCAGGACGTGCGCGACCGGCCCATGGAAGCCCAGCAGCAGGCCGACCAGGCGCATGCCAAGTTCGACGACGAAAAGAGCGAATTCAGCGGCTACCTCAAGCTCTGGAAGTGGATCAACGAGGCCCGCGGCGGCGCGCCCACGCTGCCCTCGGCCCGCGCGCAAAAGGCCATGGCCCACCAGCGCGCCCCGTCGCAGGCCCACCTGCCCGTGGCCCAGCGGCTGGTGGCCGCTGCGGCACCCGCGCCCGCCGTGGCCAGCGCCACCGCACCGGCGCCCACCCACAAGCTGAGCAACCGCCAGTACGAGCAGTTGCTGCGCCAGAACTTCATCAGCATCCGCCGCCTGCGAGAGTGGCGCGACATCCACACCCAGCTGCTCACCGTGGTCACCGAGCACAAGTGGCCCATCAACACGCAGCCTGCCAGCTACGAGCAGCTGCACCTGTCCATGCTGGCCGGGCTGCTGGGCAACATCGGTGCGCGCAGCGAAGAGGAAGACTGGTACCTGGGCGCGCGCGGCATCAAGTTCTACAAGCACCCGGGCGCGCACCTGTCGAAGAAGCCCGGCCGCTGGATCGTGGCGGCCGAACTGGTGGAGACCACGCGCCTGTTCGGCCGGGGGATCGCCGCCATCGAGCCGCAGTGGATCGAGCAGGTGGGCGGCCATCTGCTGAAAAAGCAGCTGCTCGACCCGCACTGGGAGAAGAAGTCGGCCGAGGTGACGGCGCTGGAGCGCGCCACGCTCTACGGCATCGTGATCTACAGCGGCCGGCGCATCAACTTCGGCAAGATCGATCCCTATGCTGCACGCGAGATCTTCATCCGCGAAGCGCTGGTGGGCGGCAACTGGGAGACCCGGCTGCCGTTCTTGGCCGCCAACCAGAAGCTCATCGCAAAGGTCGAAGAGCTGGAACACAAGTCGCGCCGGCAGGACGTGCTGGTGGACGACGAGCTTATCTATGCCTTCTACGACCAGCAGCTGCCAGCGGACATCTGCAACGGCCATGGCTTCGAGGCCTGGTACCGCGAAGAGTCGAAGGCCAAGCCCGACCTGCTCAAGCTCACGCGCGAAGAGCTCATGCGCCACGAGGCCGCGGGCATCACCAGCAACGCGTTTCCCAAGACCGTGCGCCTGGGTGGGGTGGACTGCGCAGCCACCTACCTGCACGAGCCTGGCGACCCGCGTGACGGCATCACCGTGACCATCCCGCTGTTCGTGCTCAACCAGGTGAACGACGAGCGCTGCGAGTGGCTGGTGCCCGGCATGCTCAAGGACAAGATCCAGGCCCTGCTCAAGAGCCTGCACCAGCGCCCGCGCAGCCGATTCGTGCCGCTGCCCGAGTCGGCCACGCGCCTGGCCGCGCTGTTCAACACGCCCGAGCGGTTTGGTACCGGCAGCCTCACGGACGCACTGCTCAAGCAGGTGCGCGACGAGACATCGCTCGATGTGAAGCGCGCCGACTTCAAGCTCGATATGCTCAGCCCGCACCTGTTCATGAACTTCCGCGTGGTGGACGAGCACGGCCGCCAACTGGGCCATGGCCGCAACCTGGGCGCCCTGAAGGCCGAATGGGGCGCCAAGGCGCGGGGCGCGTTCCAGGCGCTGGCGGGGCTCAAGCTCGGTGGTGGCAGCGGTGGTGGCGCTGCAGACAGTGCAAATATTGAGCAAAAACAGCCCCCACCGATTGCTGGGCGAGCGCAAGCAGCTATCGAATCAGGAGCAAAGGGCGGGGCGGGTGGCAAGGCCGCACCGGCTGCAGCGCCTCCTTCTGCCCCGGCTGCGCCAGCCGGCCAGCGCTACACCGCCTGGACCTTTGGCGAGCTGCCGGAGCTGATGGAAATCAAGAAGAGCGGCCAGACCCTGGTGGGCTTTCCGGCGCTGATCGATGGCGGCGATGCGGTGACCATCGAAGTCTTCGACGAGCCCGAAGTGGCCGCCGCCAAGCACCGCGCCGGGCTGCGCCGCCTGTTTGCGCTGCAGATCAAGGACGCGCTCAAGTACCTGGAAAAGAACATCCCCGACCTGCAGAAAATGGCGGTGGCCTACATGCAGGTCGGCCGGTCGCCGGACGGCACCGGCGGCGGCACGCAGGAAGAACTGCGCGCCCAGATCATCGACGTGGCGCTGGACCGCGCGTTCCTGCTCGACCCGCTGCCCACCGACGAGTACGCCTTCAAGCGCCGCGTGGAAGAGGGCCGGGGCCGGCTGACCTTGATCGCCAACGAAGTGGCGCGGCTGGCCTCCGGCATCCTGGTCGAGTACGCCGCTGCCGCCCGCAAGATCAAGGACACCAAGAACGCCCCCGACGCCACGCAGGACGCGCAGCAGCAACTGCAGCGCCTGGTGCCCAAGCAGTTCATCGCGCAGGCGCCCTGGGCCCAGTTGGCGCACTTTCCGCGCTACCTCAAGGCCATCACCCTGCGGCTGGACAAGTACCGCGCCGACCCCGCCCGCGACGCCACCAAGCTGGCCGAGCTGCGCCCGCAAGAGCAGCGCTACTGGCGCCTGGTGGCCGAGCGCAAGGGCGCGGTGGATGCGCGCATGCAGGAACTGCGCTGGCTGCTGGAGGAATTGCGCGTGAGCTTTTTCGCGCAGGAGCTGCGCACGCCGCAGCCGGTGAGCGTCAAGCGCCTGGACAAGCTGTGGGCGCAGATCCAGAGCTGACGCCGCAGCGGTCTGGCTGGCGCCGGGCGATGGCCTGGTGGTTGGCCCTGGTGCTGGCGGCGACTTTGCCGATGTGGTCGTTCTGGCTGGTGAACCGGTGGGGCGGCCACTACGCCGAGTGGGTGTACTACGGCAACTACCGCGACGCGTTGTCTGCCTGCTTTCTGGTGTCCGCTGCTCTCGTGGCGGGCCTGTTGCGCATGCCCCGGCGGCATGCGGGGCTGCGCGGTATTGGCGGGCTCATCTTCGTGACGCTCTGGCTGCTTGCCGCAGCCCTGCCGCGCCCGAATTGTCCGGAGGCTGTAGGGCTGGGGAAGTACGGGGTGCCCATCCCCGACGATCAGGCAGAGGTGGCGTCGTGTGGCCACGGGGATGAGGTCTCGCGCGGGCCAGGCCATGCGGTGCGGCGCATACAGCCCGGTCTTCAGTCCCTGGTCCAGATCCTGACCGTCACGTACATCGTGTAGCCCAGGGCCAGCACCATCCACACCACAAAGAACAGGTTCGCCCAGTACGGGCCGGAATGCTCCGCCAAGGTGTAAAGCTGCCCCTTGCAGCCTTTGCCGATGCATGGAATCTGCTGCAGCACGATGGCGCGCAGGGCCTCGAACAGGAGATAGCACGCCAAGCCGGCCACGAACAGAAAGCTGATGGGCCCGACAGGCGGCTTGGTGAGCTCATCGTTGTCGTCACGCCGGCCCTGGTGGAGCAGCTTCTGCCCGTACCGGTAGAAGAAGTATCCGACCAGGAGCATCAGTGCGTAGTAGGCGAGGGTCAGCATGTCGTCGGGTCTTGAATGAAGCAGGGCAAAAAAGAACAGGCGGCGTGGTGACGATGGTAGCCGACGCCCTGCGGGGCCCTGGTGCTGCCGAAGCCGCAGCACAGCGCCGCCGGGGCCCGGTCCGCCGCGACCTCGGAGCGTCACCTGCGCGACGCTGCATCAGTGCCATCCCCAATGCCGTCGGGCACCATGCGAACTAGGCTGCGTTCTTCAAAGGAATCCTTGCTCCATGCGCCCTCACTACAAGTTCTGGCCCCACCGCCTGCCCAAGGCCATCACGCTGCCGTCCACCTCGCTGTGGGACAACCTGGCCATCAGTGCGCGCCGCTACCCGGACAAGGCGGCGCTGGTCTTTTTTGGCCGCACGCTGACCTACCGGCAACTGGTGGAAGGCGCCGAGCGCCTGGCCGCACGGCTCGCAGCCCTGGGCGTGCAGCGCGGCGACCGCGTGGTGCTGTGCATGCAGAACTGCCCGCAGCTGGTGATGGCGCACTTCGCCATCCTGCGCGCCAATGCGGTGGTGGTGCCGGTCAACCCGATGAACCGGGCCGAAGAGCTCAAGCACTACATCACCGACCCCGATACCAAGGTCGCGCTGACCACCGGCGACCTGGCCGCCGAGATGGCCAAGGCCAGCAACGCGCTGCCCGCTGCTGAACGCCTGGCGCACCTGGTGGTGACGCAGTTCACCGATGCCTTCGATGTGAACGTGACCGGGGCGGATGCTCCCCCGGAGGCCTGGATGGAGTGGCTGGGCACACGCCACCCGCTGCCCGTGCTCGACGGAGGCCAGGCCCATGCGTGGACCGACGCGCTCGACATTGCGCAGGCGCCGCCCGAACTGCAGGTGGGCCCGGACGACCTGGCACTGCTGCCCTACACCAGCGGCACCACCGGCCTGCCCAAGGGCTGCATGCACCTGCACCGGAGCATCCTGCACAACGCTGCCGCCAGTGCGCTGTGGGGCACAGGGTCGGTCGACAGCGTCACGCTGGCCGTGGTGCCCATGTTCCACATCACCGGCATGGTGAGCGTGATGCACACGGCCATCTACTCGGCCGCCACGCTGGTCATCATGCCCCGGTGGGACCGCGACCTCGCCGGGCGCCTCATCTCGCGCTACCAGGTCACCAACTGGACCAACATCCCCACCATGGTCATCGACCTGCTGGGCAGCCCCAACTTTGCCAGCTACGACCTCTCCAGCCTGGTCTACATCGGCGGCGGTGGCGCGGCCATGCCGCAGGCCGTGGCGCAGCGCCTGCTGGAGCAGTACGGGCTGCGGTATTCCGAAGGCTACGGCCTGACCGAGACCGCCGCGCCGTCGCACTCCAACCCGCCGGACCACCCCAAGCAGCAGTGCCTGGGCATCCCGTTCATGAGCACCGATGCGCGCGTGGTCGACCCCGACACCCTGCAGGAAATGCCCGTGGGTGAGCAGGGCGAAATCATCATCCACGGCCCCGAGGTGTTCGAGGGCTACTGGAAACGCCCGGACGCCACGGCTTCGGCCTTCATCGAATTCGAGGGCAAGCGGTTCTTCCGCTCGGGCGACCTGGGCCGCATGGACGAGGACGGCTATTTCTTCCTGACCGACCGCTTGAAACGCATGATCAACGCCAGCGGCTTCAAGGTCTGGCCGGCCGAGGTCGAGGCGCTGATGTTCCGCTACCCCGCCATCCAGGAGGCCTGCATCATCGCCGCCAAGGACAGCTACCGCGGCGAGACGGTCAAGGCCGTGGTGGTGCTGCGCGCATCGCACAAGGACACCACCACCGAGCAGCAGATCATCGACTGGTGCCGCGAGAACATGGCGGTCTACAAGGTGCCGCGCATCGTGCAGTTTGTGAGCGCATTGCCCAAGAGCGGCAGCGGCAAAGTGATGTGGCGGGCGCTGCAGGAGCAGGAAGCGCAGCAGTAGGACGGCGGCCACTCGGCGCGCGCAGGCTCCGCTGCCTTCACTCCCTCTCCCCTCGCGGGAGAGGGCTGGGGAGAGGGGGCCGCATGCAAGGCCGCATCAGCACCCTCAGTGCTGCGGCCCCGCCAGCGTCAGCTCGCCCAGGTCCCGCTCCAGCAGGGCCGGGTCGCCCAGCTGCAGTTCGATCAGGCGGCGCAGGTGGGTCACGCTGTCCAGGTCGATGCCGCGGCACAGCAGGCCGGCGTGCTGGCCCTCGACGTGGGCAATTTCGGTGGACATGGCGATGTGGTTGCCCGTCTCGGCCAGCGGGATGGTGAGCTGGCACAGCATGCCGGCTTCCAGCTCCGCCTGGGCGGGGGCCACCAGCAGCGCGCCCTTGAGGGACAAATCCAGCACGTGCACGCTGAAGGCATCCGTGGCGGTGGTCAGCAGGGCCGGTGCGTCGAAACCAACGCGGACGAAGTGGCGCCGTTCATGGGGCATCGCTGTCTCCTGGGCGAAGCGGGGTGGTGGGTACATGCTACTCCAAGCGCGCCGGTCGCTTATTACGTTTGGATGTTTTTGCAACCTTTCGGTAACATGTGGCTTTCTCTTAGGGGATCAGCTGTTGAATTCACGCGCATCCCTGTTCAGAGCCCGGTACGCTGTGTGGCTGCGCTGGATGGTGCTGGCGCCATTGCTGTATGCATGCATCGGCACCAGTGCGCATGCTGCGCCCCGCGAGTTGCGCGTGGGGGTGTACTCCAACGAGCCCAAGCTGTTTGTCGACGCGCAGGGCAGGGCGTCGGGCATTTTTGTCGACCTGCTGCAGCTGGTGGCCGAGCGCGAGCACTGGACGCTGCGCTATGTGCCGTGCGAATGGCAGGACTGCCTGGATGCCCTGGCCGCGGGTCAGCTCGACCTGATGCCCGATGTGGCCCGCACCCGCGAGCGCGAGCGGCTGTACGACTTCCATTCCCTGCCGGTGCTGCACAGCTGGTCGCAGGTCTACCGCGCACGCGGCAGCACCATCCAGTCGATGTTCGACCTGGCGGGCAAGCGTGTGGCGGTGCTCAAGGGCTCGGTGCAGCGCGCCACCTTTCTGAGCATGATGGACAGCTTCGGCATCGCCGTGCTGTTGATCGACGCGTCGACGCTGGTCGAAGCCTTCGAGTTCGTGCAGCGCGGCGATGCGGACGCGGTGATCTCCAACCACCTGTTCGGCAACCTGCAGGCGGGGCAGTTCGGCCTGGTCGATGCGGGCATCGTGTTCCAGCCCTCGTCGCTGTATTTCGCCACCGGCCCGGGCCGCAATGCCGATGTGCTGGCGGCCATCGACCAGTCGGTGCAGCGCTGGCGCTCCGGCGCGGAGCCGCGCTACACGCAGGTGATGGGCCGTTGGGCCGGGCCTGAAGCAGGGGCGCAGATGTCGGCGGCCATGGGCTGGGCCATGGTGGCGCTGGCGGTGTTCGCGCTGCTGGCGGCGGTGTCGGCGGTGGCGCTGCGGCGCAAGGTGGACGAGCGCACGCGCAAGCTGCAGGCCAGCGAGCAGAAGCTGGCCACCATCCTGGACAGCGTGGGCGCCTTCATCTACATCAAGGGACAGGACTTCCGCTACGAATACGCCAACCACCACATCCTTGGCCTGTTCGGCCGGCAGGCGCAGGACGTGGTGGGGCTCGATGATTCCGCCTTCTTCGACCAGGCCACCACCGCGCAGCTGCAGGCCAACGACCGGCGCGTGCTGCAGCAGGGCGAGCTGCTGGAGGTGGAGGAGGTCAACACGCACCTGGCCACGGGCGAGACCCGCGCGTACCTGTCCGTCAAGATCCCGCTGCGCCTGCCCGATGGCAGCATCCATGCGCTGTGCGGCATCTCCACCGACATCACCGAGCGGCGCAAGGCCGAAGAGTCGCTGCGCATCGCCGCCACGGTGTTCGAGTCGTTCGAAGGCATGGTGGTGACCGGGCCGGACCAGCGCATCCTGACGGCCAACCAGTCGTATGCGCGGCTGACGGGCTACTCGGTGCAGGAGCTCGTGGGCGAGACGCCGCGGCTGCTGCAATCGGGCCGCCACGACACGCATTTCTATACCGCGCTCAAGGACGCGCTCAGCGCCACCGGTGGCTGGCAGGGCGAGGTCTGGAACCGCCGCAAGAACGGCGAGGTGTACCCCGCGTGGATCACCGTCACCGCGGTGCGTTCGCCGCAGGGCGAGATCACGCACTACGTGGGCACGCAGACCGACATCTCGGCCCGCAAGGCGGCGGAGGAAGAGATCCGCCTGCTGGCGTACTACGACCCGCTGACGGGTCTGCCCAACCGGCGCCTGATGGCCGACCGCCTGCAGCATGGACTCGCGAGTGCGGCGCGCATGGGCACCGGCGGTGCGCTGCTGTTCGTGGACCTGGACAACTTCAAGGACCTGAACGACACGCAGGGCCACGAGATCGGCGACCAGCTGCTGTGCCAGGTGGCGGCCAGGCTGGGCGGCGTGCGCCAGGGCGTGACCGTGGCGCGCCTGGGCGGTGATGAGTTCGTCCTGCTGATCGAGGGGCTGAGCCCTCAGCCCGCGGAAGCCGCGGCGCAGGCCGAGGCGGTGGCGCGCACCGTGTTGCTGGCGCTGGGGCAGGGCTACCCGCTGGGCGGGCGCATGTACCACGGCTCCTGCAGCATCGGCGTGGCCTTGTATGCCGATGCGCAGGGCTCGGTGGACGAGCTGCTCAAGCGCGGGGACCTGGCCATGTACCAGGCCAAGGCGGCAGGGCGCAACACGCTGCAGTTCTTCGACCCCCGCACGCAGGCAGCCGTGTCGGCCCGCACCGCACTGGAGGCCGACCTGCGCGAGGCCCTGCGCGACGGACAGTTCCTGCTGCATTACCAGGCGCAGATCAGCCAGTTTGACGGCATGGTGGGGGCCGAGGCGCTGGTGCGCTGGCAGCACCCCGAGCGGGGCCTGGTGTCGCCGGGGGAGTTCGTCCCGGTGGCGGAGGCGTCGGGCATGATCGTGCCGCTGGGCGCGTGGATCTTGCGCACCGCGTGCGTGCAGCTGGTGCAGTGGGCGCAAAGCCCGGTGACTGCCCACTGGAGCCTGGCCGTGAACGTGAGCGCGCGCCAGTTCCGCCACCCCGACTTCGTCGACGATGTGCTGACCATGCTCGAAGAGACCGGCGCCGACCCGCAGCGCCTGAAGCTGGAGCTGACCGAGACCCTGCTGCTGGACGACGTGGAAGACACCATCCTGCGCATGACCACGCTGCGGGCTTTGGGCATCCGCTTCTCGCTCGATGACTTCGGCACGGGCTATTCCAGCCTGGCGTACCTCAAGCGGCTGCCGCTGGACCAGCTCAAGATCGACCAGGGCTTCGTGCGCGATCTGCTCACCGACGCCAACGACGCCAGCATTGCGCGCGCCATCGTCACCCTGGCGCAGACCATGGAACTGGGCGTGATCGCCGAGGGCGTGGAGACCGCCGAGCAGCGCGACATGCTGGCCAGCCTGGGCTGCCACGTGTGGCAGGGCTACCTGTTCGGACGGCCGGGCCCGGCCAGCGCGCTGCTCGCCGTGCCCGAGATCGTGTTGGCCTGAGAACATCGTCGTCGCCTTCTTCGCTGTCTTCGCTGTCTTAGCGGTGGTGGCCTCGGGCACGGCCGGCATGGCGCGGGATGCGGGGTCTGCAGGCCTGGGCATCTTGCGGCTGGTCGGCCCGTCTGTCGCCATTGGATGACATCGCTGCGCGGCGCGATGCAGTAGGGTCAAGGGCGCTTGATGGTCCAGCCCATGGGTGGCCCTGGTGCACGGTTGGCGTGCGTGGCGCGTTGAACAACAAGGAGCACCCGATGACAAACACCACAACCCCCACGATGACCTCCGGTCTTCGCCTTTTCTTTTCTGGCGCCGCCGCTGCGCTGCTGATGGCTGTGGCGGGCGGTGCGCAGGCACAGGGCTACGTCAACGCCACCGTCGGCGGCGAACTGGCACCGGGTGTGTATGGCCGCATCAACATCGGCAACGCGGCACCGCCACCCGTGCTGTACGCCGAGCCCGTGATCATCCACCGCCCTGCGGTCGTGGTGCCCCGCGCGCCCATCTACATGTACGTGCCGCCCGGCCATGCCAAGAACTGGGGCAAGCACTGCGGCCGCTACAACGCCTGCAACCAGCCGGTCTACTTTGTGCAGGAGCCCCCACCGCGCCGGGGTCCTCCCCACCATCGCGGCCCGCACGGGCGCGATGACCGCCGCTGGGACGACGACCACCGCCATGGCGGCAAGCACGACCGGGACCGTGGACGTGATCGCCACGGCGACGACGACCGGGGACGCGGCCACGGCAAGGGGCACGGGCACGGCCACCGCGATTGAGGGGTGAGCTGGCGGCCTGAAGCGCCCAGCGCCCTTTCCAGCCTCCCGCGCCTTCCTGAGCCTATAGGCCTGGAAGGCGCTGCCATTTGCGCCAGCGCAGACGCTGCGAAGGTGGCAGCGGTTAAGCTCGGGCCTCTATGGCCCAAGTCACTTTCTCACCCCCGTTCACCACCCCTTCGGACGTTGCCAATCATCTGAGCCAGCGCGGCTATGCCGTGCTGTCCCCGGCCGATGTGGCCCACTTCATCGGCGGCGACTTGCCGGCGTTGATGGCGCTCAATCGCGACTGGGACAGCCTGCCGCCCGATGAATTTCTGAAAGACGGCGGACGCTACCGCCGCCGTCGCCACGCGTGCTTCGTGGTGCAGGGCGGGCAGGTGCAGCAGGTGCCGCACCGCGCCCACTGGCAGCCGGTGGAATACAACGCGCTGCACGGCGGCATGGAGCGCTGGTTCGCGCCCATGGAGCCCGCCACCGTGGCCCAGCCCGCATGGCATCAGTTGCTGGCGGCTCTGGCCAACGTCTCCGACGCCGTGTTTGCAACCAACGCCAATGCGCCGCAGCCCTGGTTCGTGGAGGCGCACCAGTTCCGCATCGACACCACCGACGGCATCGGCCGCCCCACGCCCGAAGGCGCGCACCGCGACGGCGTGGACCTGGTGGCCGTGTTCCTGGTGGGGCGCGCGGGCATCAAGGGCGGCGAGACGCGGGTGTTTGAAGCCCATGGCCCGAGCGGCCAGCGCTTCACCCTGACCGAGCCATGGTCGCTGCTGCTGCTGGACGACGCGCGCATGATCCATGAGTCCACCCCCATCCAGCCGGTGGACGCTGCGGGCCACCGCGACACGCTCGTGGTCACCTGCCGGCGCGGCAACTTCCAGGGTGCGGACGTGGTGGGGACGGTGCCGGCGGGCGGCTGACCCGGCCAGGCCTGCGGGATGCTGGCCGGCGCAGCGTCAAACCCTGCGGGCTCGCGGGAATGACTGCGCCGCATTTGATGCGAATCAAGATGCAAGGTATGGTGGACGTTCACACTGGCGTCAGACGGGCCCGCCACAAGCCGGCCCATCCCCCTTTCCATCCACTCCAAGGAGAAGCACCATGTTCAAGCACATTCTGGTTCCTGTAGACGGCTCGGAGACCTCCGCACTGGCGGTGTCCAAGGCCGCCGCCCTGGCCAAGACCTTCGGCAGCGCAGTGACGGCGGTGTATGTGGTCGACCCCTATCCCTTCACCGGCGTGGGCGCTGATTTCGCCTACGGCCAGGCGCAGTACATCAACGCCGCCACCGCAGAGGCCAACACGGCGCTCGAAGCCGCCCGCAAGGCCATGGCCGAAGCGGGCGTGCAGGTGACCACCGTGGTCGGCGAAGGCCATGCCGTTCACGACGGCATCCTGCGTGCGCTGGAGAGCACCGGCGCCGACCTCATCGTGATGGGCTCCCACGGCCGTCGCGGCCTGGAAAAGCTGGTCCTGGGCAGCGTCACCCAGCGGGTGCTGGGTGTGGTGCACATCCCCGTGCTGGTCGTTCGCACCTGATCACCGCAAACAGCACCGCCCCATGACAAACGGCTCCCAAGGGAGCCGTTTTTCGTTGGAATTCTTGACAACGCCGCCCATCGCCACAGCCATGGAAACTGGCACGCCCCCAGGCCAGTGCACCCGTGGAACTGGCTTTGCCAGGCCACTGGGTGCGTCCCCCTTGGGGGGAAGGCGCGAAGCGACTCAGGGGGACTTCCTGTTCTCCAGGCCACCGGGTGCGTCCCCCTTGGGGGAAGGCGCGAAGCGACTCAGGGGGTTACTCTATTTTCGCGCCAGAAGCTTCAACGATCCCCTTCCATTGCACATACTCGGTCTTGAGCAGCGTGCCCAGCTGCGCTGGCGACATGGCTTCGGGCTCCGCGCCTTGCGCGTGGATGGCGGCCTTCATGTCGGCGGTGGCCAGCAGCTTGTTGACTTCGGCATTCACCGCGGCCACCACGTTGGCAGGCGTGCCTGCGGGTGCGAACACGCCGTACCAGGTGCTCACGTCAAAGCCCTTGAAGCCCGACTCGGCCACGGTGGGCACATCAGGCAGCGACGAGCTGCGCTTGGCCGACGTGACCGCCAGTGGGCGCAGCTTGCCGGACTTGATCTGGCCCATGGCCGAGGGCAGCGACGACACCAGCAGGTCCACGTTGCCCGCCAGCGCATCCATCAGCGCGGGGTTGGAACCCTTGTACGGGATGTGGCTGAGCTTCACGCCCGCGGCCTTCTCGAACAGATCGCCCGCCAGGTGGATGGACGTGCCGTTGCCGGGCGAGCCGTAGGTCACGGTGCCGGGCGCGGCCTTGGCGGCGGCCACCACGTCGGCCAGGCTCTTGTACTTGGAGTTCACGCTGGTGGCGATGACCACGGGCGTGTAGGCCACGTGGGCCACGGGCGTCAGGTCCTTGGTGGGGTCCCAGGGCAGGTTCTTGTACAGCCAGGGGCCGATGACCAGGTTGTCCTTCTGGCCCATCACCAGGTCGTAGCCGGTCGGGGCGGCCTTGACAGCCTCGCCGATGCCGATGGTGCCGCCGGCGCCGGCCTTGTTGTCGGCCACCACGGTCCACTTGGCGCTCTCGGTGAGCTTGGTGGCCACCAGGCGCGACAGGATGTCGGTGCCGCCGCCGGGCGGGAAGGGCACGATCAGGCGGATGGGCTTGTTGGGGTAAGCGCCGGACGCGGCCGGGGTGGCGGCCGTCTGGGCCTGGGCGGTGGCACCCATCGCCAGGGCGAGCGCGGTGAAGGAAGAAAGCAGGGTGCGAATCATGGTCAGATATGTCTCCGTCGGTTCAATGAAATGGGCGGGCGGCGTTGCCCATGTGCATGGGCCGCGCGCCGCTCTGCCGGTCTTGGTGCCAGCACCCGGGGATGATCGCTGATCCGCCGGGGGCCCTGCCTTGCCAATCCAGGGTGGCAGCATCGCCGCTGGCGATGGCTGCCGCACCGGGCGGCGAACGCATGGACTACATGCGCTCGAAAATCGCGGCGATGCCCTGGCCGCCGCCGATGCACATGGTCACCAGCGCGTAGCGGCCCTGCACGCGCTGCAGTTCGTGCAGCGCCTTCACGGTGATCAGCGCGCCGGTGGCGCCGATGGGGTGGCCGAGCGAAATGCCCGAGCCGTTCGGGTTGACCTTGGCCGGGTCCAGGCCCAGGTCTTGGGTGACGGCACAGGCCTGCGCGGCAAACGCTTCGTTGGCCTCGATCACATCGAGGTCCGCCACGGTGAGGCCGGCCTTCTTCAGCGCCGCCTGCGTGGCCGGCACCGGGCCGATGCCCATGTACTTGGGGTCCACACCCGCGTGGGCATAGGCCACCAGGCGGGCCAGAGGCTTGGCGCCGCGCGCCTTGGCGGCACCGGCTTCCATCAGCACCAGCGCGGCGGCGGCGTCGTTGATGCCCGAGGCGTTTCCGGCCGTCACCGTGCCGTTTTCCTTGGCGAACACGGGCTTGAGCTTGGCCATGTCGGCCAGCGTGGCGCCGGGGCGAAAGTGCTCATCGGTCGCGTACGACACGTCACCCTTCTTGCTCTTCAAGGTCACGGGCACGATCTGGTCCTTGAAGTAGCCGGCGGCCGTGGCGCGCTCGGCGCGGTTGTGGCTCTCCACCGCCAGCTGGTCCTGCTGCTCGCGGCCGATGCCCCACTTGGCGGCGATGTTCTCGGCCGTCACGCCCATGTGGATGTTGTGGAAGGGGTCGTGCAGCGCGCCGATCATCATGTCCACCATCTTGGTGTCGCCCATGCGGGCGCCCCAGCGCATGTTCAGGCTCGCGAACGGTGCGCGGCTCATGACCTCGGCACCGGCGCCGATGGCGACGTCGGTGTCGCCCAGCAGGATGGACTGGCTGGCGTTCACGATGGCCTGCAGGCCCGAGCCGCACAGGCGGTTGACGTTGTAGGCAGGAGTGCCCTCGCCGCAGCCGCCGTTAATGGCCGCCACGCGCGACAGGTACATGTCTTTGGGTTCGGTGTTGACCACATGGCCGAACACCACATGGCCGACGTCCTTGCCGTCCACGTTGGCGCGCGCCAGCGATTCCTTGACGACCAGGGCGCCCAGCTCGGTGGGCGGAATGTCCTTGAGGCTGCCGCCAAAGGTGCCGATGGCGGTGCGCACTGCGCTGACGACGACGACTTCACGGGTCATGGGGAGGTCCTTTCAGAGAGGTTTTGAATCAAATGGGCCGCTACCGCTTGTCCATCAAGCGCCAGCAGCTATCAAAATGGGAGCTTTCGGTTTACGCGTCCCGCACGTCCGCCACCGGGTTCGCACCGAAATCGGCGCGGTCGAGCCAGGCCAGAACGCGGGCGGCGGCGTCCGTCGGCGATGTGAGCTGCCCGCCGGTCTTGAGGTTGGCAAAGTTCTGCTGGTCCGGGAAGGCATCGGGCGCAGCGCCGCGCAGCTGCACCTGCATGTCGGTGTCGATCACGCCCGGCGCCAGCGAGCACACCTTGGCGCCGTGGGGCTTGATGGCTTCGTCCAGCGCCACGCAGCGCGTGAAATGGTCCATGCCCGCCTTGGCCGCGCAGTACGCGGCTTGCGAGGCCATGGCGCGGCGGCCCAGGCCCGAGGAGATGTTGAGCACCTTGCGCGGCACGCTCGTCCATGCATCGGTGGCGCCCAGGAAGGCGGCGGTCAGCTGCATGGGCGCCTCCAGCCCCACGCGCAGGGCAGTGGCCAGGTCGGCGGCATCGCTGCCGGACAGCGGGGCGATGCGCGGGATCATGCCGGCATTGTTGATCAGCGTGGCGCTGGCAAACGCCTGCGGGCCCTGGGCTGCCAGCCAGGCCTGCAGCTTGTGCGCGGCCTGCTCGCCCTGCGACAGGTCGAGCTGCCATTGTTCGATGGTGACGCCTGAAGCCTTGGCTTCGGTGGCCAGGTCGGTGTTGGCGCTGCGGGCGATGCAGATCAGCGTGTTGCCGCTGCGCAAAAGCTGCTGGGCCATGGCCAGGCCCATGCCGCGCGACGCGCCGGTCAGGATGTAGAGGTGGTTTTGAGGCATCCCGCCATGTTACTGCGCAGTACGCACCGCAGCGCGTGTCGGTGGCTAACTACTGCCCCGTGGGGGACTCCAGCGCCGCCAGCAGCAGCGACAGCCGGGCGTCCAGCGCGGCCAGGTCGGCGGCCTTGAGCGGCGCCAGGATGCGGTGTTCGTTGGCCACATGGGCCTCCACGGCCCGGTCGATCAGCGCGAGCCCGGCGGGGGTCAACTGCACCAGCGAGCTGCGCGCGTCGTCGGGGTTGGGCAGCCGGGTGATCCAGCCGCTGGCTTTGAGCTTGCCCATGCGGTGCGTCATCGTGCCCGACGTGACCATGAGGGTGGAGAACAGCGTGGTGGGCGCCAGGCAATACGGCGCGCCAGAGCGGCGCAGCGTGGCCAGCATGTCGAACTCCCACACGCTCAGGCCGAACTCGGCAAAGGTCTCGTCCAGCCGGCGCTCCAGCAGGGCGGTGCAGCGCTTGATGCGGCCGATCGGCCCCATGGGGCTGACGTCGAGGTCGGGGCGCTCGCGGTGCCACTGAGCCAGGATGGCGTCCACGGCGTCGGGTTGGCGTTGTGTGGCCATCGTGTCGGGCTTCAAAATATCTTGATTTCAAGATTGTATGGTAGAGTTATTTATCTTGAATTGAAGATAAATAACCATGCAAGGCACCCGCTCCACCCCCTGGCTCGATGCGCTGACCACCGCGGTGGGCCCTGTGATCTGGGGCTCCACCTACATCGTCACCACCGAGCTGCTGCCGCCAGACCGGCCCTTCACCGCCGCGCTGCTGCGCACGTTGCCCGCCGGCCTGCTGCTGGTGCTGTGGTGCCGCCGCTGGCCGGCATGGGGCGACTGGACCGGCTGGCGGCGCCTGGTGGTGCTGGCGGCGCTGAACATCGGCGTGTTCCAGGCGCTGCTGTTTGTGGCGGCGTACCGGCTGCCGGGTGGCGTGGCCGCCGTGGTGGGCGCCATCGGCCCGCTGGTGGTGATGGGACTGACCTGGGCGATGGACCACCGGCGCCCACCCGCCGTGGCCCTGGCGGCCGGTGCCCTGGGCGTGCTGGGCATGGCGGCGCTGCTGCTGTCGCCCGGCGCACGCTGGGACATGGTGGGCGTGGCCGCTGCGCTGGTGGGCACGCTGTGCATGGCGGCGGGTACCTTCTGGTCGCGCCGCTGGCGGTCCGACCTGCCGGTGCTGGCCTTCACCGGCTGGCAACTGCTGGCGGGCGGCCTCATGCTGGCGCCCGTGGCCTGGCTGGTGGACCCGCCGCTGCCCGTGCTGACCGCCGTCAACGTGGCCGGCTATGTGTACCTGAGCGTGGCGGGCGCCTTGCTGGCCTATGCGCTGTGGTTCCGCGGCATTGCGCGGCTGCCTTCGGTGGCGGTGTCGTCGCTGGGGCTACTGAGCCCGGTGACGGCGGTGCTGCTGGGCTGGGCGCTGCTGGGGCAGTCGATGCGGGGCATCTCGCTGGTGGGCATGCTGGTGGTGCTGGGCAGCATCCTGGCGGTGCAGTGGGCGATGTCGCGGCCTGCGACGGTGTAGCCTGGGGCGCGTTTGACGGCACTGCTGCACGGAGCGGTCACCGGCAGTTGCTATTGAAATAATGGCTGCCAGCGCTTGTCTAGAGAGCGGTAGGCCCTGTTTTTATTCAAATTCGGCCGGCCATTCCAGCGCCACCTCGGCCCGTGTGGCCGGGTGCAAGAGGCGCAGATGGCTCGCATGCAGCAGCAGCCGCGGGGCCTGTGCTTGCGTGGCGGCATCGGCATACAGCGCGTCGCCCAGAATGGGGTGGCCCAACGCCGCCAGGTGCACGCGCAGCTGGTGGGTGCGCCCGGTCACCGGCTCCAGCTCGACATGGGTAGTGCCCTGGGCCGCGTCGTGGCGGCGCACGCGCCAGCGCGTCAGGCTGGGCTTGCCCAGCACGGGGTCGATCACGCGCAGGGGGCGGCGCTCCCAGTCGGCCGCGATCAGCAGGTCGATGTCCTGCCAGGCATCGGTCGCCTGGCCGTCGGGCTGCATGCGGCCCTGCACCACGGCCTGGTAGCGCTTGTGCACCTGGCGCTCGGCAAAGGCGTGGCTCAGGCGCCGCTGGGCGTCGATGTGGCGCGCCATGATCACGAGGCCGGACGTCGCCTGGTCCAGCCGGTGCACGATGAGCGCGCCGGGCCAGCGCTCTTGCGCGCGGGCGCTCAGGCAGTCCTGCTTGTCCGGCCCGCGTCCGGGCACGCACAGCAGGCCGGAGGGCTTTTGCAGCACCAGCAGATCGGCGTCCTCGTACATCGCCTGCACGGCGAGCGCGGCTTGCGCAGCGGGCGGGGCGTGAAGAGCGTCCACCGCGTGCCCGGCGCCCACCGCGGGCTCAGCCGGCTCAGGCGGCGTCATCGCCTGCTGCGCTGCCGGCAATGAGCCGCTGCACGGTGGCGCAGAGTTCTTCCACGTCGTTGGGCTTGTGGATCAGGGCACGCGCGCCTTCGGCCAGGGCTTCCTGTTCGATCTCGGCCGTCACGTAGCCCGACGCCAGCGCCACCGGCAGGTCGGGTCGGATGAGCCGGGCCTCGCGCACCAGGTCCACGCCGCAGAAGCCGGGCATGTTGTAGTCGGTCACCAGCAGGTCGTAGCACTGGGGCGCGGCGCGCAGCGCGGCCGTGGCCTCGTGCGGGTCGGTGAAGCCGCTGACTTCGTAGCCCCGGCGGCGCAGCAGCCGCTGCACCAGGAACACCAGGGCCTGGTCGTCGTCCACGTACATCACATGCGGCTTGCGCGGTGGCGGTGCGCAGTCGGCCACCTCGGGCTCAGGGGGCGGTGCGGCTGGCGGGGTGTGCGGCACGGGGGGCGGGGTGGGCAGGGTGCTGGCCGGCGCCACCGGAAAGTACAGCGTGAACCGGCTGCCCTGGCCGGGCGCGCTTTGCACGTCCACGCCGCCTTCGTGCGTGCGCATCACGCCATGCACCACCGCCAGGCCCAGGCCCGTGCCCTGGCCCACAGGCTTGGTGGTGAAGAAGGGCTCGAAGATGCGCTCCAGCGTGGCCGCGTCCATGCCCGGGCCGGTGTCGCGCACGGCCAGCGCCACGTAGTCCATCGGGGCCAGGCCCAGCCGCTCGCTGAGCCGGTGGTCGGGCTGCACGGCGGCCGCTTCGACATGGATGCTGCCGCGCTCGGTGCCGATGGCGTGGACGGCGTTGGTGCACAGGTTCAGCAGCGCCTGCTCCACCTGCGTGGCGTCGCCCAGCACGGGCGGCAGGCCCTGCTGCAGGTGCATGTGCAGCTCCACCGCGGGGGGCAGCGTCACGCGCAGCAGGCGCTCGGTGTCGTGCACCACTTCGGCCAGCGAGACGGCGGTGCGCCGCGGCGGCTCGTTGCGGCTGAAGGTGAGGATCTGGCGCACCAGGTCGCGCGCGCGGCGTCCGGCCTTGTCGATCTCCAGCAGGCTCTCCAGCACCGGCGAGTGGGGCGCGCAGTCGGCCTTGGCCAGTTCCACATTGCCCAGGATGGCGCCCAGGATGTTGTTGAAGTCGTGCGCGATGCCGCCGGCCATGGTGCCCACGGCCTGCATTTTTTGCGACTCGCGCAGTTGCGCCTCCAGCTCGTTGCGGTGCGCCTCGGCCTTCTTGCGGCCGGTGAGGTCGCGCGCGAACACCGTGGTGGTCTCGCCTTCCGCGTGGCGCTCGAACGAGACGCTGACTTCCACCGCCAGCTCCTTGCCGCTGGCCGTGAGCGCGGTCATCTCGCCCAGCATGGCCTGCGTGGTGAGCTGCGCAAACGCCAGGGCCTGCGCCGCGTCGGGCAGAAAGCGGTCGAGCGTGCTGCCCAGCGCGTCGCCCGCGCTGCACTGGAACAGCGCCGCGGCCGTGGGGTTGAACACGGTGATGCGCTGGTGCTGGTCCACGCACAGGATGGCATCGAGCGCCGAATTGATGATGGCCTCCAGCCGCTTTTCGCTGGCGTAGAGCTGCTGGTTGCGCTGCTGCAGCGTGAGCGCGCTGTGCTGCAGCGCCTGGCGCTCGGCCAGCAGCGGGCCCTGGTCGATCACCGCGCACAGGAACTGCGGCAGCGGCGGCCCGCTGGCCTGCGGTGCCTCGATATGGGCGATGTGCAGGTCGCCGTTGATGCGGGTGTCGTCATTGATCGCGAACACCACCTCCTTGACGTCGCTGTGGCCCAGGTCCTTGGCCAGCGCGAAGGCCTCGCGCACCCGCCGAGCGTCCTGCTCGCGCACGAAGGGCAGCAGTGCCGTCAGCGGCCGGGCCCGCTCGGTGGGCTGGAAAGATCGGTGCGCCATGGAGTTGGCCTGCACCACCAGGTCGTGTTCGTCCACCACCATCAGGGCCAGGGGCAGGCTGGCGAACAGCGTCTCGAACCGCTCGTAGGCGCTCTCGGCCACGGTCTGGCTGTAGCGCAGCACCTTGTTCTGGCTTTCCAGCTCGGCCTGGTAGGCGCGCAGCTCCGCCACCAGGCCGTCGGCAGGCGCGCCGGGCTGCAGCGCGGGCGGGCCGGTGCGCACCACCGGTGGGCCCGGCGCACCGGCTGCCTCGGCGGGCATGCGGCGGGAGGGGTCCAGAAAAGACAGGTCGGGTTCGCTCATGGGAAAAAGGCCGCGCGGACTCCACGCAGGTGCTGTGCAGCGCAAGGGCCGTGCGCTGCCGCCGTGCAGGGCTTGCGGGGGCGCCGCAAGGCATGCGCCGAAGTGTACGCCCGCAGATTGCGCCGCGGCAGGCGCAGCGCGCAAGACCACAGCCCGCCAGGTGGGTTGGCGTGGGTCGCTGTGGGTGGGAGGCGGATGTTGGCGGGTAGGCGGGTAGGCGGGTAGGCGCGGGTCGCGGGGTGTTCGCTGGCCCCGCACCGGCCTGCTGCAAAAGCGGCGATTGTTGGCCAAACGTGAACAATCCTTTTCCCTTTGACGGCTTACCGGCGCGCGCAGGCCTGCATACATTTGATATGCCGCCGCCGTACCGCACGGCGTGCGCACCCATCACGGCCCAGATCACAGGACTATTCCAACATGACCACTGCCAACACCACCACCACCACCGCTGCCGCTGCCCAGCCGCTGCTCGACCAACTGCAATGGCGCTATGCCGCCAAGAAGCTGAACCCCGAAAAGAAGGTTCCGCAAGACAAGGTCGAGCGCATCCTGGAGGCCGCACGCCTGGCCCCCACCTCCAGCGGCCTGCAGCCGTTCGAGATCATCGTCGTGACCGACCCCGCGGTGCGCGCCAAGATCCAGCCCATCGCCTGGAACCAGGCCCAGATCACCGACGGCTCGCACCTGCTGGTGTTCGCGGCGTGGGACAACTACACGGCCGATCGCATCAACATGATGTTCGACCTGACCAACGACCAGCGCGGCTTCAAGAACGAAGGCTGGGAGAACTACCGCCAGATGCTGCTGAGCAGCTACCCCCAGCGCGATGCCGAGGTGAACTTTCAGCACGCGGCCCGCCAGGCCTACATCGGCCTGAGCGCCGCCCTGATCGCCGCCGCTTTCGAGCAAGTGGACTCCACCCCCATGGAAGGGTTCGACCCCAACGCCCTGGACGAGATCCTGGGCCTGCGGGCACGCGGCCTGCGCAGCGTGTCGATCCTGCCGCTGGGCTACCGTGCCGACGAAGGCGACTGGCTGGTGAACCTGAAGAAGGTGCGCCGCCCCCGCGAGCAGTTCGTGACCGAAGTCTGAACCTGAGGCTTCAGGCGACGCATAAAAGAATGCCGGGCACACGCCCGGCATTTTTCATGAAGCGGCGCTCAGCGGGCCACGGGTGCCGCATCCGTCACGCGGCGCATGGGCGTCAGCACCAGGGCCAGCGCAGCCAGCACCACCAGCGTGCCGCCGCTGGCAACGAACAGCTGGGTCAGCGTGACACTCTTCATCAACCAGCCGGTGACGGCGGCCGAGATAGGCGCCAGGCCCATGAAGATGAACATGAACAGACTCATCGCGCGGCCCAGCAGCATGGGCGGTACGCGCTGCTGGATCCAGGTGAACACGCTCACCTGCATGAAGCCGCCCAACAGGCCGATGGCCAGCATCAGCGCCGCCCCTTGCCACACAGCGGTGATCAGGCCCATGGGCATGAACAGCGCGCCGATGACCGCGTCGAACGCCAGGATGGTCATGCCCAGGCTGCCGATGCGCAGCCGCGGCACCATGCCCGACACCACCATGCCGAGCAGCGTACCCGCGCCGTGCGCGCCCACGATGATGCCGAACGCGGCCGCGCCCAGCCCGGGCGCGCTGCTGGCCAGCACCGGAATGGCAATGTGGATGGGCCCCATGATGAACAGGGCGATGGCGCTCCAGTAAAGAAAGCAGGTGCGCAGCTCGGTGTCGCGCCAAAAGTGCACCAGGCCCTGCGCCACCGATGCCAGCACCGCCTGCGGCGGGGCTGCGGGTGCTGCAGCCGACGGTGCACCGCCGCCGCCGAGCGTGCGCACCTGGGCCAGCGTCCAGGCCGACACCGCAAAGCTCAGCGCATCGAGCGCAAACGCCAGGCCGATGCCGGTGGCATTGGCGCGCGCTTCTCCGCTGCCGCTGGCATGCACCGCCGTGGCATCGCCGAACAGCGCGATCAGCACGCCCGCCAGCAGCGGCCCGAGAAACATCGTGAGCTGGCGCAGGCCCAGGTTCACGCCATTGGCGGCCTGCAGCTGGTGGCGGGCCACCACGTGCGGCATCATCGCGACGCCCGCGGGAATGCTGAACGCCGTGGCCAGGCCAATGCCCAGCGACAGCGCATACACCATCCACAGCGTGAGGCTGCCAGCGAGCACCAGGGCGGCCAGCACGGCCAGCAGCACCAGGTTGATGTACTTGGTGATCATCAGCACCTGCTTGGGCGAATGGCGGTCCACCAGCGCGCCGCCGATCAAAATGAACAGCGCGCGCGGCACGCTGATGAGAGCCAGCACGGTGCCCAGCACCAGCGTGTCGCCGGTCATCTGCAGCACCAACCAGGGCAGGGCGATGAGCGTGAACTGGTCGCCCAGCATCGACAGGAAAGCGCCGCCGGTCAGCCAGCGGAAGTTGCGGTCCTTGAGCAGCGCGGCGCGCTGGTCGGGGCCTGCAGGGCTTGCGGGTGCGGGCTGGGCGTGCTCGGCACGCGGCGGCGGGTTGTCGCGGGTGGGGGTATCAGTGGGCATGGGCAGGTTCTCCGGGGTAGGGGCGGGAATGGCGGTGGCCGTTGAGCAACTGGCCCACCGCGGTAAAACGAACGAACAGGTGGTAGCTGGCCAGGCACAGAGCCGTGGTCGCCAACACGTTGAGAAAAATCTTGGCAATCGCAGGGATGGGCACGCCATACAGCAGCGCGCCAAAGCCCACCGTCAGCGGCAGGTGCACCAGGTACACCCAGTACGCGCTGTCTGCCAGGTAGGCCAGCCAGGCCCGGGGCCGCGCCACATGCCGCAGAAACAGGCCGATGAGCGCAAAGCTCCACAGCCACGACGCCGCGTTGTAGGCCAGCGCCATCCAGAACTGCAGATGCCGGATGGCCGACACCGGCGCGGCCAGCACGTCGGTGAAGCCACCGGTCAGCAGCACCAGCGCAAAGGCCGATGCTTCGGGCTGGGCCAATATCTCTGACAGGAACCCGGTCACCACAAAGCACGCCAGCCCTGCAGCGGCGAACACCGGCCAATGCCTTTCGTAGCGCGCCATCAGCAGGCGCCGCTGGCTGTACAGGCACAGGCCGAACGCGTAGAACAAGCCGTTGTGCACCCATTCCGCCAGCGGCGGCAAAAACGACCCGCTCGGCGTGACGATGCCGTGGTCGTACTGCGCGCCGATCCACCCCAGCGGCAGCGTAAGCAGCACGCCACCCAGCGGCGTGGCGCACAGCCATGCCGACGCAGCCTGCAACTTGCGCTGCACCGACGATGGCAGCGCCCGGGCTGCTGCCCACACCGGCGGGGTGAGCATGCTCAGCCACAGCAGCATCCACAGAAACCACAGATGCATGGTGGGCGGGCCGTGCGGCACGTTGGGGCCGCGCGGCAGCAGGCTGCGGTCCATGCCCCAGGTGCCGTGCGCCATGCGGTGCAGGAACATCAGCCCGAGCAGCGCCGTCGCCATGAACAGCGGCGGCCAGAACACCACGAACGGCAGGCCCAGGCGGCGCACGCGGTGGCGGGCCATGCCGGCCAGGCCCCGCTGCTGCACCAGCAGCGCCACGAAGAAGCCCGCCAGGATGAAGAACAGCGGCATGCGAAACGCATGGATCACCGCCACCAGCAGGTCGGCCACCGGCGTGGACAGGTCGTCGTGCCACGGCAGGGGCGACGGTGCTGCCATGTACGCAATGGAGGCGTGCAGCACGATGCCCAGCCACATCATGGTGGCGCGCAGGTGGTCCAGCGCGTGCAGGCGCCCGGAGGCCGCGGCGGGATAGGGGGAGGGGTCAGCAGTCATGTGTCGGTCCATCAAGAGACCGACTGTCAAGCCTCACGTTGCGTGAGGGTCAAGCGATTTTTGCTGCTTTTTTGCGTTGGGGTGGCGAGGTTGCCACTGCGTGCGAAGCCCGTGCGTGCGCCAGGGCGGCGTGCAGGTAGGCGCGCACGGGCGCGCTCAGCGGCGAGCCCGCCTGGAGCAACGGCTCCTGCATCGACGCGGTGAGCAGCTTCTGGCGCAGTGCCGCGTCGTTGCGTGTGAGTTGGCCGAACAGCGCATCCCAGCGCTGCGCAGCGGCCGCGGCGTCAGCGTGCTGCGGGGCCACGCCGCGCGCCAGCAGTTGCTGCACCCAGTCTTCCAGCGCCGCCCACTGCGTGTGGGATACATGACCCAGCGCGCGCAGGTCGTCGCGGGTCAGGTACTTGTCCAGCAGGTTCATGCGCAGCTTGATGGCCACTTCGACGTACTCGATCATCTCGCCCGGCGGCGCATGGTTGCGGCCATGGGTCGTGGGCTCGGTGCGGAACATGTGGCCCCAGCGCTCCAGCAGGTCCATGTCGCCGCCCATCCAGTGCAGCATCAGCGCCATCCAGCGGTATGCCAGCGCCTGCACCTCGGGGTCTTCGGGTGGCAACTGGCGGTCCATGGCACTCTGCACCAGCTCCTTCACCACCAGCCAATCGGACTCGATCAGGCTCCATTTAGTGAAGATCTGCTTGAGCTCGGCCGAGCTGAAGTACTTGCCGTAGGTGGTCATCAGCGCCAGCGCTTCGAGCCAGTTGCCCATGTCGGGCTCGGCCCCCGCCATGAGCCCGTCGCGCAGCATGGTCAAGCGCCCCCGCAGTTCGGTGGCCTGCGATATCTGCTGGTCCAGCGCGCGGATCTGCTGGCCGATGATGCGTTCGGGCGCCATCGTGTCGCCCACCAGCAGGTCGCCGATGTCGCTGAGCGCCAAGCCCATCTGCCGCATCGTCTGGATGCCGTGCAGCCGCTGCACGTCGGCCTGGCTGTACAGCCGATAGCCCGCGTCCGACCGGCCCGAAGGCTTGAGCAGCCCGATCTCGTCGTAATGGTGCAGCGTGCGCACCGTGAGGCCGGTGCGCCGCGCGAGATCACCGACCTTCAGCAGCATGGGTCTTCTTCTTACTTGCGCACCGAGATCAGTTCGATCTCGAAGTTGAGCGTGCTGTTGGGCGGAATCACGCCACCTGCGCCCGCAGCGCCGTACGCAATGGCAGGTGGGCAGGTCAGCTTGGCCTTGCCGCCGGGCTTCATGCGCTGCACACCTTCGGTCCAGCAGGGGATCACGCGGTTGAGCGGAAACTCGGTGGGCTCGCCGCGCTTGTAGGAACTGTCGAACTCCTTGCCGTCGAGGAATGTGCCCTTGTAGTGCACCTTCACGGTGTCGGTGGACTTGGGCGAATCGCCTGAGCCTTCCTTCAAGGATTCAAACACCAGGCCGCTGGCGGTGGTGACGGGCTGGGCGGTTTGTGCCTGAGCAACTGGGGCAAAGGCAAGAGAGGCGAGCAGTGCGAGAAGAACACGCATGAAGAAAACTCCAGGAAAAAACAAAGGCCTGATGTTAGGGCCTTTCGCTTTTAGCGCATTGCATATTGCCGCAGTGTGTTTGACCCGTTGGTGAGTCTCACGGCGTCATGGCGACCCAAGACATGCGGTTGCTTGAGGTAGCAGAGGACCCAGTGATGCTGTTGGTATTTTTTCCGTCTGAATCGCTGATGGGGTTGGCGGAATTCCAGTCAGATTGAGCTCAGCGGACTCAATGCGCCACTCCGACTTGCGCAATGTGAAGTAGAGGATCTTTCTTGCGTAGAACTCAGTGGATTCATCTCCTGGATTTGCGGGAGCCGTGCGACAGTTGAACCGTACCTCCATTTGAGTGCGATGGCGTTTTTTCGGACCCGACGAAACCTGCCGTGTCTCGCAAGTGGCGCGGACCCGACGTTGACCTTCGGCGATCGGAATATTCAATTCGAAATCGGAGTCGTGAAGGACGCTCTTGCAGGGCGCTACCAACGCGTGATAGCTGTCAGCCGCATCTGCAATTGAAGTGATCGAGAGGGCAAGAAGCACAGTCAATGCGGTGAACGCGCAACGGAGCTTTTGGCCGTCCCGACAGACCGTTCGGATAGGCAAAACAGACGGTTGTGACTTACTCATTGTGTGAAGATGGTCTGCAGAATGAGAGTCCTTGTGATAGCCCAGGCTTGGGTGCGGTGCGCGATATTTGGCTTACGCCAGGTCACCTACCGGCACACAACTGCAGAACAGATTCCGATCCCCATACACATTGTCCACGCGTCCCACAGGCGACCAGTACTTACCTTGGCGCAGGGCCGCCACCGGGTAAGCCGCGGCCTCACGCGTGTACGGGCGGGCCCACTCGCCGGTCAGAAGATTCTCCGCCGTGTGCGGCGCGTTCTTCAGCGGGTTGTTGTCCTGCGGCAGTTTGCCCGCCTCGATCTGGCGGATCTCTTCGCGGATGGCGATCATCGCGTCGATGAAGCGGTCGATCTCGAACAGCGTCTCGCTCTCCGTGGGCTCCACCATCAGCGTGTTGGGCACGGGAAAGCTCAGCGTGGGCGCATGAAAGCCGTAGTCGATCAGGCGCTTGGCGACGTCCTCGGCCATCACGCCGCTGGTCTCCTTCAGGCCGCGCAGGTCCAGGATGCACTCGTGCGCCACGTGGCCGTTGGCGCTGGCGTACAGCGTGGGGTAGTGGTCCTTCAGGCGCGCGCTGATGTAGTTGGCCGACAGGATGGCTGTCTCGGTCGCGGCCTGCAGGCCTTCGGCGCCCATCATGCGGATGTACATCCAGCTGATGGGCAGCACGGCGGCGTTGCCCAGGGGGGCAGCGCTGACCGGGCCCACCTTGCCGTCGGCGGGGGCCAGCGGCTGGTCGCCCTGGCCCGGCAGGCCGGGCAGGTAGGGCACGAGGTCTTCGACCACGCACACCGGGCCGACGCCCGGGCCGCCACCGCCGTGGGGGATGCAGAAGGTCTTGTGCAGGTTCAGGTGGCTCACGTCGCCGCCGAACTCGCCGGGGGCGGCCACGCCCACCAGGGCGTTCATGTTGGCGCCGTCCACGTACACGCGGCCGCCGTGGCTGTGCACCAGCGCGCACAGCTCTTTGACCTGGGTCTCGAACACGCCGTGCGTGCTGGGGTAGGTGATCATCACGCAGGCAATGCTTCCGCTGTGCTGCTCGCACTTGGCCTTGAGGTCGGCCAGGTCCACGTTGCCGGCGGCGTCGCACGCCGTGACCACTACCTGCATGCCCACCATCTGCGCGCTGGCGGGGTTGGTGCCATGTGCGCTGCTGGGGATGAGGCAGATGTTGCGGTGGCCTTCGCCCTGCGCCCGGTGGTAGGCCTGGATGGCCAGCAGGCCCGCGTATTCGCCCTGGCTGCCGGCGTTGGGCTGCAGGCTGATGCCGGCGTAGCCCGTGGCCTGGCACAGCCAGGCGCGCAGCTGCTCGTCCAGCTCGCGGTAGCCGGCCTGCTGGTCGGCGGGCGCGTAGGGGTGCATGTGCGCGAACTCGGGCCAGGTGATGGGGATCATCTCGCTGGTGGCGTTGAGCTTCATGGTGCAGCTGCCCAGCGGGATCATGCTGCGGTCCAGCGCCAGGTCCTTGTCGGACAGCTGGCGGATGTAGCGCAGCATGCCGGTTTCGGAATGGTGGGTGTTGAACACCGGGTGCGTGAGGTAGCGGCTGGTGCGGCGCAGCGCGGCGGGGATCAGCGGCTCCACGCCGTTCTCGAACGCGTCGAAGGTGGGCAGGGCCTGGCCGTCCTGGGCGAAGACCTTCCACAGCAGCTCGACGTCGGCGCGCGTGGTGGTCTCGTCCAGCGAGATGCACAGGTACTCTTCGAAGTAGATTCGCAGGTTGGCGCCCATCTGGATTGCGCGAGCAGCTATCGATTTGGTAGCGTCGCCGGTATGCAGGCTCAGCGTGTCGAAGGTGGCTTGCGGGCGCACCGGCGCGCCCAGCTGCACCAGGCCCTGGGCCAGGATGGCGGTGTAGCTGGCCACGCGCTGGGCGATGCGTTGCAGGCCCTCGGGGCCGTGGTACACGGCGTACATGCTGGCGATGACGGCCGGCAGCACCTGCGCCGTGCAGATGTTGGACGTGGCTTTCTCGCGGCGGATGTGCTGCTCGCGCGTTTGCAGGGCCAGGCGGTAGGCCGGTTTGCCGTGCACGTCCACACTCACTCCCACCAGGCGGCCGGGCAGGCTGCGCTTGAACTCGTCGCGGCAGGCCATGTAGGCAGCGTGCGGGCCGCCCGCGCCCATGGGCATGCCAAAGCGCTGCGTGGTGCCCACCACGATGTCGGCGCCGTATTCGCCGGGCGGCGTGATGAGCGTCAGCGCCAGCAGGTCGGCGGCCACGATGAAGGCGGCCTGCTTGGCGTGGGCTTTTTCCACATCGGCGCGCAGGTCTTCGATGCGGCCGCTGGTGGCGGGGTACTGGGCCAGCACGGCGAAGTAGTCGCCGGCCAGCAGGTCGTTCCATTCCTCGGCCGAGTTGGCCAGGCGCACTTCCAGGCCCAGGGGCTTGGCGCGGGTCTGGATGACTTCGATGGTCTGCGGGTGCGCGTCGCCCGCCACCACGAAGACATTGCTCTTGGATTTGACCGAGCGCCTGGCCAGGGTCATGGCCTCGGCGGCGGCGGTGGCTTCGTCCAGCATGGATGCGTTGGCAATCGGCATGCCGGTCAGGTCGCACACCATGGTCTGGAAGTTGACCAAGGCCTCCATACGGCCTTGCGAGATCTCGGCCTGGTAGGGCGTGTAGGCGGTGTACCAGGCGGGGTTTTCCAGGATGTTGCGCAGGATGACGCCCGGCGTGTGCGTGCCGTAGTAGCCCTGGCCGATGAAGCTGCGCAGGACCTTGTTCTTGCCCGCAATCGCCTTGAGCTCGGCCAGCGCTGCCGCTTCGGTGACGGGCAGGGGCAGGTCCATGGGCGTGGTGCGCGCAATGGAGCGCGGCACGATGCTTTCGATGAGGGCGCTGCGCGAGGCCTCGCCGATCACCGACAGCATGTGGGTTTCATCCGCAGCGTCGATGCCGATGTGGCGGGGCAGGAATTCGGTGGCGTTCTCGAGCGCGGCGAGGGAGGGCAGGGGGGCTTGGGAGGTCATCGGCGGCGGCGGCAAGGGCGGGGACACATGGCCCGGCAGGTGGCTGCCAGGCCGCGAAGGGAGGGGCGGTCCGATCAGGCGTTCTTGGCGAACTCGGCGTAGGCCGGCTCGTCCATGAGCGCGTCGAACTGCGTCATGTCGGTCACGTGGACCTTGAAGAACCAGCCGGCGCCCATCGGGTCGCTGTTGGCCAGGGACGGGTCGGCGCGCAGCGCCTCGTTCACTTCGACGATCTCGCCGGTAACGGGCATGTACACGTCGGCTGCGGCCTTGACGGACTCGACCACGCCGGCCACTTCACCCTGGGTGAAGGTGGTGCCGACGGCGGGCAGGTCCACGAACACCACGTCGCCCAGCGCGTCCTGCGCATGCAGCGTGATGCCGACGGTGGCGGCTTCGTGGTCGGAGATGTCGATCCACTCGTGGTCCTTGGAATACTTGACAGTCATGGGGGCTCCAGAAAAAAGGGTTGTCTAAAAAAGTGCCGATGCCAGCTGCCACTGTAGCCGGGCTGGGGCGCAGGCGATGCAATGCGCGGCAAACGAATGCGGGGGTTCAGCCGCGGTAGTAGCGCGCGGGGGTGAACGGCATGGCACGCACCTCCATCGGCACGGCCTTGCCGCGCACGATGGCGTTCACGCGCGTGCCGATGGCGGCGAATTCAGGGACGACGTAGCCCATGGCCACTGGCTCGTTCACCGTGGGGCCGAGCAGGCCGCTCGTGACTTCGCCGATCTTCTGGCCGTCGGTACTCTGCAGTTCGGTGTGCTCGCGCACGGGCACGCGCTCCAGCGCCACGAGGCCGACGCGCTTGCGTTGCAGGGTGGCGGGGTTGTCGATCTGCGCGAGGACCTTGTCCGCGCCTGGAAAGCCGCCCGCCCGTGCGCCGCCGGTGCGGCGCACCTTCTGGATGGCCCAGTTCAGGGCCGCTTCGGGCGGTGTGGTGGTGGTGTCGATGTCGTTGCCGTACAGGCACAGGCCCGCTTCCAGGCGCAGCGAGTTGCGCGCGCCCAGGCCGATGGGTTTGACTTCGGGCTGGGCCAGCAGCGCCCGCGCCAGGGTGTCGGCCTGGACTGCGGGCACCGAGATTTCAAAGCCGTCTTCGCCGGTGTAGCCGCTGCGGGTGACGAAGCAGTCGCAGCCCGCAATGTCGAACGCGCCGCCGGTCATGAACACCAGCTGGTCCACACCCGGCGCCAGGCGGGCAAGGGCGGTGACCGCCTGCGGGCCTTGCAGCGCCAGCAGCGCATGGTCGGGCATGGGCACCACCTGGCAGCGCTGGCCGATGCGGGCCTCTATGTGGGCGATGTCGCCCACCTTGCAGGCGCCGTTGACGATGACGAACAGGGTGGGCTCGCCTTCGACCGTGCCCTGGTTGAAGAACATCAGGTCGTCGATGACCGTGCCCTCATCGGTCAGCAGCAGGCCGTAGCGCTGCTTGCCCACGGGCAGGTCGATCACATCGACCGGCATCAGGGTTTCGAAGGCGGCCGCAGCGTCCGGGCCGACGAGCTTGAGCTGGCCCATGTGGGAGACATCGAACAGCCCCGCTGCGGTGCGGGTGTGCAGGTGCTCGGCCATGAGGCCGGCCGGGTACTGCACGGGCATGGAATAGCCGGCGAACGGCACCATGCGGGCGCCCAGCTCGATGTGCAGTGCGTTCAGGGGCGTGGTGAGCAGGGGAGCGGTGGCGGACATGGCGGGCTTCTCAGGACAAGGCAAATGAAAGCCGCAGCCTGTACCAGGCCACGGTATTTGCCCTGCTGTCCGCTTTACCTGAGAGATTCACCGCAGCGCCCTGGCTGGCCGTGCGGCTTGCTCCTTCGGTGGATGGGTGCCGCGCGCGGTGTGACCGGCGGTCCATCTCTCTCCAGCAAGGAAACGCCCGCATCACTGCGGGCGGTTGCCAGTCCTTTTGCCTGAGCGTTCGGGTTGTCCCTGCGCCTTCGGCGGCCCCCGCGAAGGGGGCTCTCTCCTGACGGGCGCCAGTATATCCGCTGGCGCCTGGCACCCCCGCTGGAAAGCCCCGCTACTTGATGAAACCCCACACCTTCGGCAGCCAGGTGGACAGTTGCGGGATGAAGGTCAGCATCACCAGCACCACGCCATGCGCCCACAGGAAGGGCACCAGCTCGCGCACCAGTTGCGACATCGGCACGCGGGAGACATTGCAGGTGACGAAGAGTAGCCCTCCCACCGGCGGCGTGATCATCCCGAGCGTGAGGTTGTAGATCACGATCATCGCGAAGTGCACCGGGTCCACGCCCAGCTTCACGGCCACGGGCGCGAGGATGGGCGCAAGCACCATCACCCCCGGCAGCGGCTCAATGAAGATGCCGAACAGCAGCAGAAAGATGTTCACGATGATGAGGAACATCCAGGGCGACAGGTTCATGCTGATGAGCCACTCGGCCATCTGCTGCGGAATGCCCTCGATGGTCAAAATCCACGCGAACGCGGCCGACAGCCCGATGATGATCAGCACCGACGCCGACAGCAGGGCCGAGCGCGCCAGGATGTCGGGCAGGGCCTTCCACTGCAGCGTGCGGTAGACGAACTTGCCGCACACCAGCGCGTAGAACACGGCCACCACCGAGGCCTCGGTGGGTGTGAACCAGCCTGCACGCATGCCGCCCAGGATCACCACGGGCAGCAAGATGGCGGGCAGCGCCTTCCAGGTGGTGGTCAGGATTTCGGCCATGGGCGGCATCTTGCCGTCGCCCTTGTAGTTGCGCTTCTTCGACACATGGAAGTTCACGATGCACATGGCCACCGCGATCAGCAGGCCCGGCAGCAGGCCGGCCACGAACAGCGCACCCACCGACACCGTTTCATCCTGCAGCGCATAGATGATCATGATGATGGACGGCGGAATGATGGGCCCCACGATGGCAGTGGACGCGGTGAGCGCCGCTGCATACGAACGGTCGTAGCCCGCCTTGTCCATCATGCGGATCAGCATCGAGCCCGGGCCGGCCGCATCGGCCAGTGCCGAGCCCGAGATGCCCGAGAAGAACGTCAGCGACACCACGTTGGTGTAGCCCAGCCCGCCGCGCTTGTGGCCCACAAACTGGCCGGCGAAGCGCAGCAGCACCTCGGTCAGCGAGCCGCCGCTCATGAGCTCGGCCGCCAGAATGAAGAACGGCACGGCCATCAGCGGAAAGCTGTCGATGCCGGTGAAGGTCTCCTTGAGCAGCACCATCAGCGGGTAGCTCTCGGCCAGGATCAGCGTGGCCGCGGTGGCCAGGCCCAGGGCAAACGCCACCGGCACGCCGATGGCCAGGAACAGGCAGGCCGAAACGATGAGGATGATGGACGCGCTCATAGTGAGGCACTCGCATTCGCATCGAAGTGCTCATCGGCCGCGAAGGTGCGGTCGAGCACATAGCCACGCACGACGAACGCAAAGTGCACGATGAGCAACACCCCGCCGATCAGCATGGCGCTGTAGATGTAGGCGAAGGGCACCTGCGTCACGGCCGTCATCTGGAACATGGTGCGCTGCATGTACAGCCAGCCGTACCAGACCATGAAGCCGAAGAAGGCGAACAGCAGCGCGGCCACCACCGCCCGGATGGCAATGCCGCCTGCGCGGGGCAGGGCGTCCTGCAGGTTCTCCACCGCAATGTGGCCGCCGTAGCGCAGCACCGGCCCGGCGCCCAGAAAGGTCAGCCAGATCATCATGTGGCGCGAGACCTCTTCAGCCCACTCCAGCGAGTTGTGGGTCACGTAGCGCATCACCACGTTGGTGAAGATGATGATCGACATGGCCGCCAGCAGCAGGATCAGCGCCCAGCGGTTGGCGGCAAGGAAATAGCGTTCGAAGGCTTTCACGGTGTTGTTCTCGGTTCTGGCTGAAAGCGAAAAAAAACCGTTCGGGCTGAGCTTGTCGAAGCCTTGCGCGGCGCTTCGACAGGCTCAGCGTGAACGGTTGGAGTTTGTCTGCTCGGGTTAACGAACGTCCTGGATCTTCTTGATGTTGTCGGCCCCGAACTCCTTGGCATAGCCCACATACGCCGGCTTGAGCGCTTCGCGGAAGGCTGCGCCGTCCACCGTCTTCGTGACCTTCATGCCTTGCGATTCAAGCAGCGCGATGCCATTGTTCTCATCGTCGTTGACCTTCTTGCGCTGCGCCACCGAAGCGCTCTTGGCGGCGTCGGTGAAGACCTTCTTGTCGGCATCGTTGAGCTTGTTCCACACCTTGGGCGAGAGCAGCAGAAGCGCGGGCGAGTACACGTGGCCGGTCAGCGACAGGTGCTTTTGCACCTGCGAGAACTTGGCCGACAGGATCACCGGGATAGGGTTCTCCTGGCCGTCCACCGTGCCCTGCTGCATGGCACCGAACAGCTCGGGGAAGGCCATGGGCGTGGGCAGGATGCCGAAGGTGCGGTAGCCGTCCATGTGCACCTTGTTCTCCATGGTGCGCATCTTCAGGCCCTTGGCGTCCTCGGGCTTGACGATGTCGCGCTTGCTGTTGGTCATGTGGCGAAAGCCGTTTTCGGTCCAGGCCAGCGCGATGATGCCCTTGCTCGGGAACTTGGTCAGGATGTCCTGGCCGATGGGGCCGTCCATCACCTTGCGTGCATGGTCGTAATCGCGGAACAGGAACGGAATGTCCACGATCTTCACTTCGGGCACGAAGTTGCCCACAGGGCCGGTGGAGGTGTTCACCAGGTCCTGCGTGCCGAGCTGGATGGCCTCGATCTGCTCGCGCTCGCCGCCCAGCGCCGAGTTGGGAAAGTACTGGCACTTGTAGCGCCCCTGCGTGCCTTTTTCGACTTCATCGCAGAACACCTTGGAGCCCACGCCATAGTGCGAATCGGGCGCCGTGGCGTAGCCGATCTTGAGCGTCGTGGTCTGCGCGCCGGCCGTGGCGATCAAGCCGAACGCAAGGCCCAGGCCCGCGGCGAGAGAAGTCAGTTGCATGGTGTCTCCTGTATATGTGGTTCTTGCCGTGGTCGCCTGCGTACCTGTCGCTGGAGGCTTCGCGCAGCCAGTGCCACGGACTCAAAAATTATGGCGCTGCAACATGCCGCAGGGCATCGGGGTTTGTGCTGGTAAGCGTGCTTACTAAAGCGATGGCTTGCCGGTCGTGCGGTACCGGTTTACGGGTCGCGAGCGGGACAGGTGACGGAGGTGCTGCTGTGGAGCGCAGCATCGCCCTGGTGAGGCGACGCTGGCGTGTAGGAAAGGCTGCGTGCAGATGCCCGTTGAATCCAGGGTCTGCGGATGTGTGCAAAAGCGTGTGCCGCCGCTGCCGTCTTGCCAAGTGCCCCGGTCCGGCGGTAACCGGTCCGGGGCCCTGTCAGTTCGTGCGCTCCGGTAAGAACGCCTTGATGGATGAAGTATGCGCGGCAAGCGCCGGTAGTTCTTGCTGTTCTTTGCTTCAAAAGTTGGCTGTTGCAGAAAATCCTTTTGCATCTGCGGAGTTCAAGGAATAATCCGCAGCATGGACCGTCTAGACAGAAAAATTCTCGCTGTGCTGCAGGGCGACGCGCGCGCCAGTCTGCAGGAGATCGGGCAGGCCGTCGGCCTGAGCCCTTCGCCGTGTTGGGGCCGCATCAAGAAGATGGAAGAGGCCGGTGTCATCCAGGGCTACACCGTACGGCTCAACCCGCAGGCGCTGGGGCTGCCCGACACGGTGCTGGTGCAGGTTACGCTCGACAGCCATTCGGACAACACGCTGGAGAAGTTCGGCGAGACGCTGGCCAGCATTCCGGAAGTGATCGAAGCCCACCTAGTCTCGGGCGACTACGACTATCTGCTGCGCGTGGTGGTCAAGGACACGCGCGACTACGAGCGGTTGCTGCGCGAGAAGCTCTACAAGATCAAGGGCATACGCCACAGCCGCTCGAGCTTCGTGCTGCGCACGCTGAAAAAAGCCGACATGCCGCTCTACGTGGACTAAGGCCTAAGGCGCTGGCACGTTCGCTGCTCTGCGGGCTGGCACAGGTGCAGAATCCAGCCGCCGCATACATCGCCCGCACTGCTCACACCGTCCACACCGCCAGTACCGCGCCACACACCATGAACCTGCGTTTCGTCGAAGCCTTCTACTGGGTCGCGTCCCTGCGCAGCGTGACGCGCGCCGCCGAAAAACTGTTCCTCACCCAGTCGGCCATGTCCAGCCGCGTGGCGGCGCTGGAGGAAGAGCTGGGCGTGCTGCTGCTGGACCGCAGCGACAAGCGCTTCAAGCTCACGGTGGCGGGCACGCGGTTTCTGACCTATGCCAAGCGCATGCTGGAGCTGCAGCGCCAGCTGAAGGCAGAGATGGGGTCGGGCGGGCCGATGGAAGTCTCCATCCGACTGGGCGCGATCGAGTCGGTGCTGCACTCCTGGCTGATCCCGTGGATCGAGCAGTTGCGCAAGGACAACCCGGCGCTGGAGCTTGAACTCACCATGGAAACCACGCCCGTGCTGTTGGACCAGATCCGCCGCGGCGCGCTGGACACGGTGTTCGCGGCGCTGCCGGCGTCCGCCGAAGGCATCCGCACCCAGGCCCTGGCGCCCATGGAGATGGTGTTCGTCGGCAACAGCAAGCTGCACCGCAAGCGGCGCTACGCGCTGGCGGATTTCGCCGAGATGGACATCCTGACCTTCCAGCGCGGATCGCACCCGCACGTAACGTTGCTGGATGCGCTGCGCCAGGCCCAGGTGGAGCCGCGCCGCGTGCACACCATCTCGTCCATCTCGGCCATGGTGCAGTTGGTGCAGGGCGGCTTTGGCATCGCGACCTTGCCGCGCCACGCCGTGCAGCGGCTGCTGGCGTTTCCGGACCTGCGGGCGCTGGCCTGCGACACGGAGTTGCGGCCCTTGCCCATCCACCTGAGCTACCGCGAAGACCCGTCCACCCCGGTCGACAGCGTGGTGCGCTCGGCCATGGCGTTCCTCGAACTGCAGTCCGAACGCACCAAGGTGCGCGCCAAAACCTGAAGCCAAGCTGACGGACGGCGCGTCTCCCGCGTCGCCACGGCGGTGGCCTGCGCACTGCGCAAGCCTTTGGGGTGCGCTGCGTGGCTGCCGCGCGCACTCTCCAACGGTGTCCATCGCGTTCCAGTGCCTGCTGTTGGTGCATGCCATCGGCACGCACAAGCCCGGGCGCGGCCGGCATCGTCTGGATGGCGCGTTATCACCATCGGCCACAAAAGCCCGCCGCACGGGGCTTGCGGAGGTATCGGCCAGGGGCGCGACGGCGTGGATTTCAGAGTCCTAGGGTTTTTACTGAGCACCAAGTTGGGTGAAGTGTGCTCCAGGGTAGTGCATCGAAAAAATCGATGAAGTGAGAGAAAATTTTTGAATTTGCCAGTGCTCGCACCCCGCCAACACAATCCTCCCATCGTCATGCATTTGACATTTTTCGATGCGAGGAAACACGGTGGAACCGGAAGCAAAAAACACACTGGCAGCCTTCGGCCCTGAGGGCCACGGCGACGCAGCCCATGTGCGCGGCGTCATTCGCAAAGGGCTGTGGACCCTGCACACCAGTGGCCTGGCGCATGGCCATGTGCAGGGCAACCTCGTCATCCTGCCCGAGGCGCTGGCCGGCGACTTCCTGCGCTTTTGCCAGCGCAACCCCAAGCCCTGCCCGGTGCTGGCCGTGGGCGAGCCCGGCCAGGTGGGCCTGCCCAGCCTGGGCGAGGACATCGACATCCGCAGCGATGTGCCGATGTACCGCGTCTGGCGCCACGGCGAGCTCAAGGACGAAGTCGCCGACATCACGGACCTGTGGCGCCCCGACCTGGTGACTTTCGTGCTGGGCTGCTCATTCTCGTTCGAGCATGCGCTGCAGGAGGCCGGCATCCGCCTGCGCCACATCGACGAGAGCCGCAACGTGGCGATGTACCGCACCAACATCGCGACCGAGCCTGCCGGTCCCTTCAGCGGCGCCATGGTCGTGTCCATGCGGCCCATGCCCGCGGCCGATGTCATCCGGGCGGTCCAGGTCACCTCGCGCTTCCCCAATGTGCATGGGGCACCGGTGCACATCGGCGACCCCTCGCTCATCGGCATCAAGGACCTGGCCCGGCCCGACTACGGCGACGCGGTGGAGCTGGCCCCCGGCGACATCCCTGTCTTCTGGGCCTGTGGCGTCACCCCCCAGTCGGCCATCCTGACCGCGCAGCCTGCGTTCTGCATCACGCACGCACCCGGGGCCATGTTGGTGACCTCGTTGCTCAACCACCACCTCGCGTCTTTCTGAGTTCTTCACCCCGCGACGAATCTTTCAACCTTTCAAAGGAGTATCTGAGATGAAAAAGACCCTCTGGGCCCGTGTGGCCGCGGCTATCGGCGGTGCCTGCATGACCTTGGCCGCCCATGCGCAGCAGGAAGTCAAGATCGGCGTGATCTACCCGCTGACCGGCACCGGCGCGGCCGTGGGCGCCGAGCTGCGCAGTGCGCTGGAGCTGGCCGCCGACATCGTCAACAACGGTGCTCCCTCAGTCCCCAACCTGCCGTTCGCGGCCGGCAAGGGCCTGCCCAACCTCAAGGGCGCCAAGATCAAGCTCGTGTTCGCCGACCACCAGTCCAACCCGCAGATCGGCGCGACGGAAGCCGAGCGCCTGATCACCCAGGAAAAGGTGGTCGCCCTGATCGGTTCGTACAACAGCAACGTGACGGCCACGGCCAGCCAGGTGGCCGAACGGGCCGGCATTCCGTTCCTGAACCCCGAGTCGTCCTCGGCCTCGCTCACGCAGCGCAACTTCAAGTGGTTCTTCCGCACCACGCCGCATGACGATCTGTTCGTGCACAACGCGTTCGAGTTTTTGAAGGAGTTCGAGGCCAAGCGGGGCATCAAGCCCAAGGTGATCGCATCGCTCAACGAGAACGGCCTGTGGGGCGCCGAGACGACCAAGCTGCAGACCAAGCTGGCGACAGAGTTCGGCCAGAACATCGTCAAGCAGGTGTCCTACCCGGCCAAGACCACGCAGCTCACGTCCGAAGTGCAGACCCTGAAGGCGGCCAACCCCAACCTGGTGCTGCAGTCGTCGTACACGGCGGACGCCATCATGTCCATCAAGACGTACAAGGAACTGGGCTTCTCGCCCGACATGATCCTGGCCAACAACGCCGGGTTCACCGACACCGACTTCATAAGGACACTGGGCAAGGACGCCGACTTCATCATCACCCGCGAGACCTGGGCGCTGGACCTGGCCACGCGCAATCCGATGATCAAGGAGGTCAACGACCTCTTTCAAAAGCGCTACAAGATCAACTTCACCGGCAACAGCTCGCGCACCTTCACCGGCCTGATGGTGATGGCCGACGCGATCAACCGTGCGGGCTCCACCGAGCCCGAGGCCGTGCGCACCGCGCTCACGCAGACCAACATCCGGGCCGACGACATCATCATGCCGTGGAAGGGTGTGAAGTTCGACACCTCGGGCCAGAACACGCTGGGCCGCGGCATCCTGGTGCAGATCATCGACGGCAAGTACCACACGGTCTGGCCCTTCAACATGGCAACCCGCGAAGTGGTGTGGCCCATGCCCAAGTGGGACCAGCGCAAGTGAAGGCCCCACGGGCTGAATCCTGAAAGAAAACCATGACTGCGGAAATTCTGTTTCAGACGCTGGCCTCGGGCGTGATGATCGGGTTGATATATGCGCTGGTTGCGATCGGATTGACCATGATTTTCGGGGTCATGGACATCGTTAACTTCGCGCACGGTGAGTTCCTGATGCTGGGCATGTACTCGGCGTTCTGGATGTTCTCGCTGTACGCGCTCGACCCCCTCTATACCCTGCCGCTCACGGTCCTCATGCTGTTCGCGTTCGGTGTGCTGCTGTACCAGTTCGTGATCGTGCGCATCATCAATGCGCCCATGCTCTCGCAGATCTTCACGACCTTCGGAATCATGATCCTGCTGCGCGGCGTGGCCCAGTTCTTCTGGAAGCCCGACTTCCGCTCCATCGAGAACTCGCTGGTCAGCGGCACCGTCAAGGGCTTCGGCGTGCAGGTCGGGCAGCCCCAGCTGGTGGCGGGCATCGGGGCCATCGTCATCACCGGCCTCATCTACTTCTTCCTCAACAAGACGCGCCTGGGAGCGGCGCTGGAAGCCACCGCGTCCGACAAGGAAGCCGCGCGCCTCATGGGCATCGATTCGCACAAGATGTTTGCGCTGGCCTGGGGTGTGGCTGCTGCCTGCGCCGGCGCTGCCGGGGTGCTGCTGTCCACCTTCTTTCCCATCTTTCCGGACGTCGGCGCGAACTTCATCCTGCTGGCCTTCGTGGTGGTGAACCTGGGCGGCTTCGGCAGCATCACCGGTGCCTTCTGGGCCGGGATCCTGGTCGGCGTGATCGAGGTGATGGGGGGCCTGCTGCTCGGGCCCCAGTACAAGACCGCGGTGGTGCTGGTGCTCTTCCTCGGAGTGCTGATGTTCCGCCCGCAAGGCCTCATGGGCAAGGCGTGATCACCATGAAAAACTCAATCCTTATCGCAGCGCTGCTGCTGGCCACCCTGGCGCTGCCGTCCTTCGTGGATGCGTCGCACCTGAACATGGCTATCCTCGTGCTCATGGCCGCCCAGCTGGGCGTGGCGTGGAACATGCTCGGCGGGTACGCCGGGCAAGTGTCCCTGGGCCATGCCGCGTTCTTCGGGCTGGGGGCCTACACCTCCACGCTGCTGCTGCTCAAGTTCGGCGTCAACCCGTGGATCGGCGCGCTGATCGGCGGGGCCCTGTCGGCCTTGCTCAGCCTGGCGTTCGGCTGGTCGTGCTTTCGCTTGAAGGGCCACTATTTCGCCATGGCCACCATTGCCGTGGCCGAGCTGGTGCAGATCTTCTTCAACGAGTGGGAGTACGGCGGCGCCGCCGTGGGCCTGTACGTGCCCATGGACAAGCAGGGCTGGCTGTGGATGAACTTCGCCACCAAGCTGCCGTACTACTGGCTGGCGCTGGGCCTGCTGGTGCTGACCCTGGCCGCCAACTGGTGGGTGGAGCGCAGCTACCTGGGCTACTACTTCCGGGCCATCAAGGACGAGCCCGATGCTGCGCGGAGCGTGGGCATCAACATCGCCCGCTACAAGCAGGTGGCCCTGTCGCTGAGCGCCTTCTTTGCGGCGCTGGGGGGCAGCCTGTATGCCCAGAAGGAGCTGTTCATCGACCCGGGCTCGGTGCTGTCCACGGCGCTGTCGATCAAGATGGCCCTGGTGGCCATCCTGGGCGGGGTGGGCACGCTGTTCGGTCCGGTGGTGGGTTCCATCGTGCTCACCAGCATCGAAGAGTTCACACGCATCGTCTTCGGTGGCACGGGCCGGGGCACGGACGTGATCATCTACGCCACCATGATCATCCTGATCGCCGTGTACTACCCCATGGGGATTCTCGGATGGGTCAAGAGCTTCAAGGAGCGGCGGGCGGCCCGGGCCGACGCATCGCGCCAGGTGGCCGAGCATGCAGCCGGCGCTGCGCCCCTGCAGTCGGCAAAGGGAGAGGTCTGATGAAACTGCTCGAAGTCAAACAGGTCAGCAAGCGCTTTGGCGGGCTGACCGCCAACCAGGACGTCTCTTTCGATGTGGACAAGGGCACCGTCGTGGGGCTCATCGGTCCCAACGGCGCGGGCAAGACCACCATGTTCAACTGCGTGGCGGGCTACTTCGCGCCCACAGAGGGCAGCATCCTGCTGGGCGGTCGCAACATCGCCGGGCTGCCGCCCGAGGCCTGTGCCCGTGCCGGCGTGGGCCGCACCTTCCAGGTGGCGCGCAGCTTCACCAGCATGACGGCGTGCGAGAACGTGATGACCGGCGCCATGCTGCTGCAGCACAACGTGGCCAAGGCCCGGGCTTCGGCGATGCAGTGGCTGGCGTTCGTCAACCTGCACCGCTTTGCCGACAAGCCTGCGGGCAGCATGACCATCAGCGAGCAGCGCCGCCTGGCGGTGGCCCGTGCGCTGGCCATCGAGCCGCAGATATTGCTGATGGATGAAGTGATGGCGGGGCTGAACCCGTCCGAAGTGCGCGAGGCCGTGGACGTGGTGCTCAAGATCCGCGAGCGGGGCATCGCCTGCCTGATCGTGGAACACGTGCTCGAGGGCATCATGCCCATCGCCGACAAGATCGTGGTGCTGGACCGGGGCGTGAAGATCGCGGAGGGAACGCCGCAACAGGTCTCCAGCGACCCGCACGTCATCTCCGCCTACCTGGGAGACGAATGAAAATGCTCGACATCCAAAACCTCAAGGTCTGCTACGACGACGTGCTGGCCATCTCGGACGTGAGTCTTACCGTGGGGGCCGGCGAGATCGTGGCCCTGGTGGGCGGCAACGGCAACGGCAAGTCCACCACCTTGCGCGCAGTGGCAGGGCTCAACGCGGCTGCGGCTGGCAAGGTGTCCTTCAACGGCCAGTCCATCGGCGGGCTGCCAGCCCACAAGCGGGTGTCGCTCGGGCTATCCCTGGTGCCCGAAGGGCGCCGGCTGTTCCCGCGCCTCACGGTGCTGCGCAACCTGGAGCTTGGCGCCTTCACCCGAGGAGACAAGCACGAGGTGGCCAGCAGCATCGACGAGATGCTGGGGCTGTTCCCCATCCTCAAGGAGCGCGCGACGCAGCTCGCGGGCACCATGAGCGGTGGCGAGCAGCAGATGCTGGCCATCGCCCGCGGGCTGATGGCGCGGCCCAAGCTGCTGATGCTGGACGAACCCTCGTGGGGCATCGCGCCCAAGTTCGTGACCAAGGTGCTGGACGTGATCCAGCAGATCAACGCCAAGGGCGTCTCCATCTTGCTGGTGGAGCAGAACCTGCACAAGGCGCTGGCCATCGCACACCGCGGCTACGTCATACAGACCGGGCGCATTGCGATGGAAGGCCCGGCCCAGACGCTGCTGCACGACGAAGGCGTCAAGAAGGCGTACCTGGGCCTTTAATCCCGCGCGCCTGCGTGCCCGACCTGCCACGCCCAGCCAGCCGGTCATTTCACCTCCCAGGAGTTCCTGTGAAAGCTTTTTGGATGACCGCACTGTGTGCGGCGGGGATGGGCTGCGCCTTCGATGTGCTGGCCCAGACGCCGGTGCAATGGAAGCTGGCCACGGGCTACCGTGCCGAATCGTTCCACACGCGCAACCTGGTGCAGTTCGCGCAGGACGTCGAGGCCGCATCGTCGGGTGCGCTGCGCATCGAGGTGCACGCCAACAACACGCTGGCCAAGCTGGCCGACATTCCTGCGGCAGTGCAGGGCGGCAAGGTCCAGGCAGGCGAGACCATCATGACCAGCCTCGTGGCCGAGATGCCCATCGCAGGGGCCGACGCCGTGCCCTTCGTGGTGCACAGCTACGCCGACGCGCGGCGCATGTGGGGACTGCAGCGGCCGCTGATCGAGGGGCATTTCGCGCGCAAGGGGCTCAAGGCCCTGTACGCGGTGCCGTGGCCGCCGCAGGGGTTGTTCTCCGTGGCGCCCGTGAAGTCGTCCGCCGACTTCAAGGGCACCCGCATGCGCACCTACAACCCCGCCACCGTTCGCATTGCCGAGCTGCTGGGCGCCACGCCGGTGGACGTGCCCATGGTCGAGGTCAACAAGGCGCTGGCCGGCGGGCAGCTCGACTCCATGATCACCTCAGCCCTCACCGGCGTGGAGAACCAGGTCTGGGGCCAGATCCGCCAGTACTACGGCATCGACGCGTGGTTCCCCAAGAACATCGTGTTCGTCAACCAGCAGGCGTTCGACGCGCTGCCGCCACCCGTGCGCCAGGCCGTCACCAAGGCGGCAGCCGAGGCGGAAACCCGCGGCTGGGCGATGAGCGAGGCCATCGCGCAGGAGTCGGTCGGCGAACTGCAGCGCAAGGGCATCAAGGTGGAGCGCCCCACCGCCGAGCTCAACGCCGAACTCAAGCGGCTGGGCGAACGCTTCTCGCGGGAGTGGGTGCGATCGGTGGGCAGCGAGGCCAACCAGCTTTTCATTCCGTACTACACGCAGCGCTGAAAGGCGCTGCGGCATTCCGTTTTTCCCTTTCTCAACTGTCGGAACCATCACACCATGAATAACCTGACACCCCCCACACACACGCCCCGCTGGCAGTTCTGGATCGACCGGGGCGGCACTTTCACCGACATCGTGGCCAAGCGGCCCGATGGCTCGCTCACCACCCACAAGCTGCTGTCCGAAAACCCCGAGCAGTACAAGGACGCCGCGGTGGCGGGCATACGCCACCTGCTGGGGCTCAAGCCCGGCGAGCCGGTGACGCCTGCCCAGGTCGAGTGCGTGAAGATGGGCACCACCGTGGCCACCAATGCACTGCTGGAGCGCAAGGGCGAGCCCACGCTGCTGGTCACCACGCGCGGCTTTCGCGATGCGCTGCGCATCGCGTACCAGAACCGTCCGCGCCTGTTCGACCGCCATATCCAGTTGCCCGAGCTGCTCTACACCGAGGTGATCGAGGCCCGCGAACGCATGGGTGCGCACGGCAGCGTGATGCTGCCCCTGGACGAGCCCACGCTGCGCGGCGATTTGCTGGCAGCCTACGCGCGCGGCCTGCGCAGCGTGGCCATCGTGTTCATGCACGGCTACCGCTACGCGCAGCACGAAAAGGCGGCGCAGCGCATCGCGCGGTCGGTCGGGTTCACGCAGATCAGCACATCGCATGAAACCAGCCCCATGATGAAGTTCGTGAGCCGCGGCGACACCACGGTGGTGGATGCATACCTCTCGCCCATCCTGCGCCGCTACGTGGACCAGGTGGCCAGCGAGATGCCGGGCGTCAAGCTGTTCTTCATGCAGTCGTCCGGTGGCCTCACCGATGCGGGCACCTTCCAGGGCAAGGACGCCATACTGTCCGGCCCGGCCGGCGGCATCGTGGGCATGGCGCGCACCGCAGGGCTGGCGGGGCATGAGAAGGTCATCGGCTTCGACATGGGCGGCACGTCCACCGACGTGAGCCACTACGCCGGTGCGTTCGAGCGCGAGTTCGAAACCCATGTGGCCGGCGTGCGCATGCGCGCACCCATGATGAGCATCCATACGGTGGCAGCCGGCGGCGGGTCGGTGCTGGCGTACGACGGATCGCGGTTCCGGGTGGGCCCGGAGAGCGCGGGTGCCAACCCCGGCCCCGTCAGCTACCGCCGCGGCGGCCCGCTGGCCGTGACGGACGCGAACGTGATGGTCGGCAAGGTGCAGCCACGCTACTTCCCCAGCGTGTTCGGCCCTGCCGCCAACGAGACGCTGGATGCCGACGCGGTGCGCGCACGTTTTCAGGACATCGCCACGCAGACCCAGCGCAAGCCCGAGGAAGTGGCCGAAGGCTTCATCCAGATCGCCGTGCAGCAGATGGCCAACGCGATCAAGAAGATCAGCGTGGCGCGCGGCTACGACGTCACGCGCTACACGCTGCAGTGCTTTGGCGGCGCGGGCGGCCAGCACGCCTGCCTGGTGGCCGACGCCCTGGGCATGACGCGGGTGTTCGTGCACCCGCTGGCGGGCGTGCTCAGCGCCTACGGCATGGGCCTGGCGGACCAGAACGTGATCCGTGAGCAGGCGGTGGAGATGCCGCTCGCCACCGAGGTGCTGCCCCTGATTGCCGAGCGGCTGGACGCGCTGGGCTCTGCCGCCCAGGCCGAGCTGGAGCGCCAGCAGGTCAGCGCCAACCCCGTGCAGGTGCGCCACAACGTGCATGTGCGCTACGAGGGCACCGACTCCGCGCTGGTCGTGCCCTTCGGCGACATGGCGACCATCCAGTCCGCCTTCGAAGCGGCGTACCGCCAGCGCTTTGCCTTCCTGATGGTGGGCAAGGGCCTGGTGGTGGAGGCAGTGTCGGTCGAGGCGGTGATCGCCGGCGATGCGCCCGCCGAGCCGCGCCTGCCGGTGCACGCCCACCGCAAGCACCCGCTGCGCGAGACGGTGCAGATGTATTCGGGCAGCGAGTGGCACGACGCAGCCCTGGTGGTGCGCGAGGACCTGCGCCCCGGCGACGTGGTCCCGGGCCCCGCGATCATTGCCGAGAAGAACACCACCACCGTGGTGGAGCCCGGCTGGTCGGCGCGCCTGACCGACCTGGACCACCTGGTGCTGGACCGCGTGACCGCGCGCAAGGTCCAGTACGCCGCCGGCACCACGGTGGACCCGGTGCTGCTGGAGGTGTTCAACAACCTGTTCATGAACATCGCCGAGCAGATGGGCCTGCAGCTGCAGAACACGGCCTATTCGGTGAACATCAAGGAGCGCCTGGACTTCAGCTGCGCGTTGTTCGATGCTGCCGGCAACCTCATTGCCAACGCGCCGCACATGCCGGTGCACCTGGGTTCGATGGGCGAGAGCATCAAGACCGTGATCCGCGAGAACACCGGCAAGATGCACCCGGGCGATGTGTTCATGCTCAACGACCCCTACCACGGCGGCACCCATCTGCCCGATGTGACGGTGATCACGCCGGTCTACGTGGCCGCAGGCGCAGAGCCCACGTTCTACGTCGGCAGCCGGGGCCACCATGCGGACATTGGCGGCACCACGCCGGGCTCCATGCCGCCGTTTTCCACGCGCATCGACGAAGAGGGCGTGCAGATCAACAACGTGAAGCTGGTGGACCGCGGCATCTTCCTGGAAGAGGAGGTGCGCACGCTGCTGGCCACGGGCGGCGGCACCACCCAGTACCCCAGCCGCAACCCCCAGCAGAACCTGGCCGACCTGCGCGCGCAGATCGCGGCCAACGAAAAGGGCGTGCAGGAACTCTCCAAGATGGTGGAGCAGTTCGGCCTGCCCGTCGTGCAGGCCTACATGCGCCATGTGCAGGACAACGCCGAAGAGTCGGTGCGCCGCGTGATCACGCAGCTCAAGGACGGGCAGTTCACCCTGCCGCTCGACAACGGCGCGCAGATCAGCGTGTCGGTCAAGGTCAACGTGGCCGAGCGCAGCGCGGTGATCGACTTTGCGGGCACCAGCGCGCAGCAGACCAACAACTTCAACGCGCCGCGTGCGGTGTGCATGGCCGCGGTGCTGTACGTGTTCCGCACGCTGGTGGACGACGATATTCCGCTCAACGCCGGGTGCTTGAAGCCCTTGCAGGTCATCATCCCGCAGGGCTCCATGCTCAACCCCAACCCGCCGGCCTCGGTGGTGGCGGGCAATGTGGAGACCTCCACCTGCATCACCAACGCGCTGTTCGGCGCCCTGGGCGTGATGGCGGGCAGCCAGCCCACGATGAACAACTTCACCTTCGGCAACGCGCAGTACCAGTACTACGAAACCATTGCCGGCGGCAGCGGTGCGGGTGCGGTGTTCGATGCATCAGGCCGCGCGGTGCGCGGGTTCGACGGCACGAGCGTGGTCCAGACCCACATGACCAACTCGCGCCTCACGGACCCCGAGGTGCTGGAGTTCCGCTTCCCGGTGGTGCTCGACAGCTACGAGATCCAGCGTGGGTCAGGCGGCGCGGGGCGCTGGGCCGGTGGTGACGGCGGCGTGCGGCGCGTGCGCTTTCTGGAGGCCATGACGGCCAGCATCCTGTCCAACGGGCGGCTCAACCCCGCCTTCGGCATGGCGGGCGGCCAGCCGGGCCGCGCAGGCGCCAACCGGGTGCTGCGCGCGAACGGCCAGGTCGAGGAGCTGGGCCACATCGGCGCCGCGCAGATGGAGCCGGGCGATGTGTTCGAGATCTCCACCCCGGGCGGTGGCGGGTTCGGCGAATGCGTGGCCGCTGAGTGAACCGGGCCTGCGGGCCCGCGCCATGAAAAAGGGCCTGCATGGCAGGCCCTTTGATCTGGGTGGCTGGCGGTGTATCGCCAGCGCGGGTCACATGCCCGAGTAGTTCGGGCCGCCGCCACCTTCGGGCGTGACCCACACGATGTTCTGCGTCGGGTCCTTGATGTCGCAGGTCTTGCAGTGCACGCAGTTTTGCGCGTTGATCTGCAGGCGCTGCGCGTCGCCGCCCTTGGCCACATCGGGCACGAACTCGTACACACCCGCCGGGCAGTAGCGCGCCTCGGGGCCGGCGTACTTGGCCAGGTTGATGTTGACCGGCACGCTCGCGTCCTTGAGCGTCAGGTGGGCCGGCTGGTTCTCTTCGTGGTTGGTGTTGCTGATGAACACGCTGCTCAGGCGGTCGAACGTGAGCTTGCCATCGGGCTTGGGGTAGACGATGGGCTTGCACTCGGCCGCGGGCTTGAGGTAGGCGTGGTCGGGCTTGTCACGGTGCAGCGTCCAGGGCATGCGGCCGCGCAGTATCAGCTGCTCGAAGCCGTTCATCACCGTGGCCGTGGTCAGGCCGTACTTGAACCAGTTCTTGAAGTTGCGGTCCTTGTTCAGCTCGGTGTAGAGCCAGCTTTCCTCGAAAGCCTTGGGGTAGGCCTTGAGTTCGTCGTGCTGGCGGCCGGCCACGACGGCGTCGTACGCAGCCTCGGCGGCCAGCATGCCCGTCTTGATGGCGGCGTGGCTGCCCTTGATGCGGCCCACGTTCAGGTAGCCTGCGTTGCAGCCCACGAGTGCGCCACCCGGGAAGATGGTCTTGGGCAGGGCGTTGATGCCGCTGGCGTTGATGGCGCGCGCGCCGTAGGACAGGCGCTTGGCCGTGATCTCGCCTTTTTCGTTCTCGAAGTAGTAGCGGACGTTGGGGTGGGTTTTCCAGCGCTGGAATTCCTCGAACGGGCTGAGGTAGGGGTTCTTGTAGCCCAGCCCGGTCACGAAGCCGAGCGCGACCTTGTTGTCGTCCAGGTGGTACAGGAATGCGCCGCCGTAGGTGTCGTTCTCCATCGGCCAGCCGGCGGTGTGCATCACGAAGCCGGGCTGGTGCTTCTTGGGGTCGATCTCCCACAGTTCCTTCACGCCCAGGCCGAAGCTTTGCGGGTCGCGCCCTTCGGACAGGTGAAAGCGCTCGATCAGCTGGCGGCCCAGGTGGCCGCGTGCGCCTTCGGCGAACACGGTGTACTTGCCCAGCAGTTCCATGCCCAGCTGGAAGTTCTCGGTAGGCTCGCCGTCCTTGCCCACGCCCATGTTGCCAGTGGCCACGCCCTTGACCGAACCATTCTCGTTGTAGAGCACTTCGGCGGCGGCAAAGCCGGGGAAGATCTCCACGCCCAGGGCCTCGGCCTGCTCGGCCATCCATTTGGTCACGTCGCCCAGGCGCACGATGTAGTTGCCGTGGTTCTGCGCGAAGGGGGGCAGAAACACATTGGGCACGCGCAGGCCCGATTTTTCCGACAGGAAGATGTAGGCGTCGTCGGTGACGGGCTGCTTGAGGGGTGCGCCGCGCTTTTTCCAGTCGGGGATCAGCTCGGTCAGTGCCTTGGGGTCCATGATGGCGCCCGACAGGATGTGCGCGCCGGGCTCGGAGCCTTTTTCCAGCACCACCACCGAGACATCCTGGCCCTTTTCGGCAGCCAGCTGCTTCAGACGGATCGCGGTGGCCAGGCCGCCGGGGCCGCCACCGACGACCACCACGTCGTATTCCATCGATTCACGGGGACCATACTGGGCGATGATTTCTTCGTTTGTCATGGGCTTCTCGTCGGGCGTTTGATAATGGATATTTTGAACAGAACAGGATGCAATGCCCTGTCTGGCTGGCGACTGATTGTATTCATGGAATAGCGACAATCGAACGACCGTTCTATTTTGTTGAGTGGAGAGACTCTAAATGGCTTACAGCATCGACTTGTCCGGCCGGGTGGCCTTCATCACCGGCGCCTCCAGCGGCCTGGGCGCACAGTTTGCCCGCACGCTGGCCCGCGCCGGCGCCGGGGTGGTGCTGGCCAGCCGCCGGGTGGAAAAGCTCAAGGAGCTGCGCGCGCGCATCGAAGGCGAGGGCGGTGACGCCCACGTGATCGAGCTCGATGTGACCGACCATGACTCCATCAAGTCTGCCGTCGCGCATGCCGAGACCGAGATGGGCTCCATCGACATCCTGGTCAACAACTCGGGCGTGAGCACCACGCAGCGCCTGCAGGACGTGACGCCCGAGGACTACGACTTCATCTTCGACACCAACGTGAAGGGTGCATTCTTCGTGGCGCAGGAGGTCGGCAAGCGCATGTTGGCCCGCTCGCGCGGTGCTGCGCCAGGCAGCTTCACGGGTGGGCGCATCATCAACATCGCCTCGATGGCGGGCCTCAAGGTGCTGCCGCAGATCGGCGCCTACTGCATGAGCAAGGCCGCCGTGGTGCAGATGACCCGCGCCATGGCCATGGAATGGGGCAAGTTCGGCATCAACACCAACGCGATCTGCCCCGGCTACATCGACACCGAGATCAACCACCACCACTGGGACACCGAGCAGGGCAAGAAGCTCATCGCCATGCTCCCCCGCAAACGCGTGGGCAGCCCGCAGGACCTGGATGCCTTGCTGGTCATGCTGGCCAGCGACCAGAGCCATTTCATCAACGGCGCCGTCATCGCCGCTGACGACGGCTTCGCTGTATAGGAAGCCCCCGGAACAGGAAGCCGCCCTGAGGCGCTGCGCGCCATCCCCCGAGGGGGGACGCCACCGGTGGCCTGGCGGAGCCAGTTCCACGGTGGCACTGGCATGGGGCAGCGCCAGTTTCACAGACCTGGGCGGTACCACCAAACTGGACTATCGATGAAGATTGAAATTCCTGAAGCCAAGAAGCTGGTCTACGAGATGCGTTTTCCTGTGCGCTGGGGCGACATGGATGCGATGGGCCATGTCAACAACACGGTGTACTTCAGGTACCTGGAGACGGCGCGCATCGACTGGCTGGTGTCGGTGGGCTGCAACCCCGACCCGCAGGGCCAGGGGCCGGTCATCGTCAATGCGTTCTGCAACTTCTACCGGCAGCTGGAGTACCCGGCCGATGTGCTGCTCAAGCTCTACGTGAGCGACCCGGGCCGCACCACTTTCGAGACCTGGGGCACCATGGAGCGCGTGGACCAGCCGGGCGTGGTGTGCGCGGCAGGCGGTGCCACCACCATCTGGGTGGACTTTCCGCGGCAGAAGGCCACGGACCTGCCCGACTGGATGCGGGCGCTCGTCAGTGCCTGATGGGGTAGTGAAAATTCGAGCGAAATAGTGCTCTACCGCGCACTGGTAAAGCGCCAGAAGCTATTGAAATAGTAGCATTCCGCTGGGGCTCAGCTCAGATCAGCTCAAGTCACCGGCGCCGGGTTGAACAGCACCAGCGCATTGCGCAGCTTCCAGTGTTCGGCCCAGGTCTTCTTGCGGCCGCTGGCTACCTCCAGCATGAGGTGGAACATCTCCCAGCCCACGTCTTCGATGGTCTTCTCGCCGGTGGCGATGGTGCCGGCGTTGATGTCCATCAGGTCGTGCCAGCGGCGTGCCAGGTCGTCGCGCGTGGCGACCTTGATGACGGGCACCTCGGCCAGGCCGTAGGGCGTGCCGCGGCCGGTGGTGAAGACGTGCAGGTTCATGCCCGCTGCCACCTGCAGCGTGCCGCAGATGAAGTCGCTGGCGGGCGTGGCGGCGTAGATCAGGCCCTTTTGTTGGAGTTTCTCGCCCGGGGAGATCACGCCCGTGATGGGCGAGCTGCCTGACTTGACGATGGAGCCCATGGCCTTTTCCACGATGTTGGACAGGCCGCCCTTCTTGTTGCCGGGCGTGGTGTTGGCGCTGCGGTCCACCCGGCCGCGCTGCAGGTAGGCGTCGTACCAGGCCATCTCGCGGATCATGGCGTCGGCCACCTCGGGGGTCGATGCGCGCGCGGTGAGCTGGTCGATGCCGTCGCGCACCTCGGTCACTTCGCTGAACATCACCGTGGCGCCCGCGCGCACCAGCAGGTCGGTGCAAAAGCCCACGGCCGGGTTGGCGGTGACGCCGCTGAAGGCGTCGCTGCCGCCGCACTGCACGCCCACGACGAGCTCACTGACGGGCACGGTTTCGCGGCGGCGCTGGTTCAGGCGCTGCAGGTGCCGCTCGGCCTGGCGCATCACCGAATCGACCATGGACATGAAGCCCACATGCGCCTCGTCCTGCAGGCAGACCACGTCCAGCGGGGTTGGTGCCTGCGTGCGTTCGTCCACCAGCGGGATGGAGCCGGGGGGCAGCAGGCGCTCGGGTTGCAGCTTCTCGCAGCCCAGGCTCACCACCATCACTTCGCCGCCGAAGTTGGGGTTCAGGCTGATGTTGCGCAGCGTGCGAATGGGGATCACGGCATCGGGCGCGTCGATGGCCACGCCGCAGCCGTAGGTGTGGGCCAGGGCGACCACGTCGTCCACTTTCGGGTACTTCGGCAGCAGCTCGGCTTTGATGCGCTGCACCGCGAACTCGGTCACGCCGGCCACGCACTGCACGGTCTCGGTGATGGCCAGGATGTTGCGCGTGCCCACCGAGCCGTCTGCGTTGCGGTAGCCCTCGAAGGTGTAGCCCGTGAGCGGCGGTAGTGCAGCCGGCTTCACGGTGGCGATGGGCAGGCCGTCGAGCGAGCGCGCATCGGGCATGTCCAGCAGCTTTTCATGCACCCAGCTGCCGGCCGGGATGGCACGGATGGCATAGCCGATGGGCACGTTGTAGCGCCGCACCACGCCGCCTTGGGGGATGTCCTGGAGCGCCACCTTGTGCGCCTGGGGCACGGCATCCACCAGCGTCACGCCCGCAGGCAGGGTGGTGCCGGCCGGCAGGCCACCGTCGTTGGCGACGATCGCGACGTTGTCGGCCTCGTGCATCTGGATGCACAGAGGAGGGCGCAAGGGAGTGGTTCTGGCGTTCATGGGGCTGGCTCCTGGGCACGCAGGGCGTGCCGTGTGTTCGATGCGCTGGCGGGTGGTGGTGGCGGGATGGGGCAGCGGGGTGGGCAACGCAGGGTGAGCCGTCAGACCCGCTGGCCCACCTCGACGGATTCGCGGGTCCAGGCGCGGGCCTGCTCCGTGAGCGAAAGGCCCAGGCCCGGGCGGGTAGGCACCAGCATGCGGCCGTCTTTCAGTTCCAGGCGTTCGTTGAACAGGGGCTCCAGCCAGTCGAAATGCTCGACCCAGGGCTCGCTGGGGTACACGGCGCCCAGGTGCACGTGCAGCTCCATCGCGAAGTGCGGGGCCAGCATCACGTTGGCGAGTTCGGCCTGCGCCGCGACCTTGAGGAAGGGCGTGATGCCGCCCAGGCGCGGGCCGTCGGGCATGAGGAAGTCGGCGCTGCGGTGGCGGATCAGCTCGCCATGCTCGGCGGCGCTGGTCAGCATCTCGCCGGTGGCGATGGGGGTGTCAAACTGGGCTGCCAGCGCGGCGTGGCCTTCGTAGTCGTAGGCGTCCAGCGGCTCCTCGATCCAGATCAGGTTGTACTGCTCGAAGATGCGGCACATGCGCTGGGCGGTGGGGCGGTCCCACTGCTGGTTGGCGTCGACCATGATGGGGGTGGCGTCGCCCAGGTGCTCGCGCATGGCTTGCACCCGCTGGATGTCCAGCGCGCAGTCGGGCTGGCCCACCTTGAGCTTGATGCCGCCGATGCCCCGGTCCAGCGAGGCCCGGGCGTTCACCTTGAGCTGGTCGAGCGGCGTGTGCAGGAAGCCGCCCGATGTGTTGTAGCAGCGCACGGATTCGCGCTGCGAACCCAGCAGCTTGGACAGCGACAGGTTGGCGCGGCGGGCCTTCAGGTCCCACAGCGCCACGTCGAACGCGCCGATGGCCTGCACGCCCATGCCACTGCGGCCCACCGAGGCGCCCGCCCAGCACAGCTTGGTCCACAGGCGGGCGATGTCGTTCGGGTCTTCGCCGATGAGCGCGGGGGCGATCTCCCTGGCATGCGCGAACTGGCCGGGGCCGCCGGCGCGCTTGGAGTAGCTCAGGCCCAGGCCCCGGTGGCCCTCGCGGGTCTCGATCTCGGCGAACAGCATCGCGATCTCGGTCATGGGTTTTTGGCGGCCGGTCAGCACCTTGGCGTCGCTGATGGGGTTGGCCAGCGGCAGGTAGCACGACGAGAGGCGGATCCAGGCGATGCTGTCGGGGCTCAGCGGGGTGTTGTCGGCGGATGAGAGGGCAGTCATGGCGTTCAAGCGGGGGGGCGACGAAAGGACGAAAGGCAAAAAACGGGCTGGGAGCAGGGCGATGCGTGCAAGGGAAACCCGCGGCGGCCTGCGCGGGTTTCCCGGCGGCCAGGGGTCAGTCGATGGTGATCTTTCCGGCCTGGATCACGGTCTTCCAGCGGTCGTATTCCTTGCGCTGGAAGGCGGCGAATTCTTCCGGCGTGTTGGCCACCATCTCGAACCCGATGGAGACGAATTGCTCCTTCACCTTGGGGTCGTTCAGCGCTTCCACGAACGCGGCATGGGCCTTCTGGCGCACGGCGGGCGGCAGGCCCTTGGGCGCGACGATGGCTTGCCAGGATGCGACTTCGACGTTCTTCACGCCTGCTTCGGCCAGCGTGGGCAGATCCGGCAGCACGGGCGAGCGCTGGGGGCTGGTCACGGCCAGGGCGCGCATCTTGCCGCCCTTGATGTACTGGATCACGGCGTTGATGTTCTGGAACGACGCATCCACCTGGCCGCCGATCAGGTCGGTGTGCGCGGGAGCGCCGCCCTTGTAGGGGATGTGCACGCCCTGCGTGCCCGTCTGCTGCCAGAACAGCTCGGCCGTGAGGTGGTCGCTGGAGCCATTGCCGGCGGACGCGAAGCTCATCTTGTGGGGGTTGGCCTTGAGGTGCGCGATCACGTCGGCCACGCTCTTGTGGGGCGAGTTGGCGGGCACCACCAGCACGTTGGGCGAGGCCACGGCCACGGTGATGAAGTCGAAATCCTTGGTGGGGTCGTAGGGCAGGCTCTTGAGCAGGTGCGGCACGATGACCAGCGGGCCGAGCGACGTGACCAGGAAGGTGTAGCCATCGGCCGGAGCCCGCTGCACGAAGGTGGCGCCGATCGTGCCGGTGGCGCCGGCCCGGTTGTCGACCGTGAACGGCTGCTTGAGCTTGTCGGTCAGGCGGGGGCTCACGGCACGGGCGACCTGGTCGGTGGAGCCGCCGGGCGGGAAGGGCACCACCAGCGTGACGGCCTTGTCGGGCCAGGCGAGGGCCGAGGTGCTCCACGCGGCCATGGCCAGCGCGGCGGTGATCCAAAGTTTCTTCATGCTTGTCTCCTTGATGGTTGAATGACATCGTTGTCATTTTTGGGCGAATGCCAGCATCTGTTTTATTTCTGTCGCCATGAACTCTGTTTTTTTGTTGGCCGGATAAATGATATCGTTGTCATTTCAAAAGTCAATGCGGTGCGATCTGCTGCATGTTTCGCTGGGTGCGGCGACCAGGGCGCCGGCTGGGCGCGTCCATCGGGGGTGCTTGGCAGGCTCTGCGCGCGGTCTTCGCGCAGGCGGGCACCGGGGCGGGGCCGCTGCGCTATCTGCTAACGTCGCGCATGGCGGGTCGCGCTGTGGGTTGTGCCCTGAAGCGCACGGCCGCCACAGCCCACTGCACGGGCCGTGGTCCCCACCGGCCGCTTCTCGCACCGACATCCGCTTGTCCGCCCCTTCCGCTCTTTCCGCAGTCTCCGCCGTACCCTTCATGAACCTGCCATCGCCCCGCAAGCCCGCCACCCTGCACGACGTTGCCCAGGCGGCTGGCGTCTCGCCCATCACGGCGTCGCGTGCGCTGGGGAACCCCGGCATCGTGTCGGAGAAGACGCGTGCGCGCGTGCAGCAGGCGGTGGAAGCCACGGGCTACATCCCCAATCTGCTGGCCGGCGGGCTCAAGTCCAAGCGCAGCCGCATGGTGGCGGGGATCGTGCCGGCGCTGTCGGTGTCGCAGTTTTTGCCCACGGTGCAGTCGCTCACCGCCACGCTGGCGGAAGAGGGCTACCAACTCCTGCTGGGCCAGACGTTCTACGACGCGCAGCGCGAGATCGACGTGCTCAATGCCATGGTCAGCCGGCAGCCGGACGGCATCGTGATGATGGGCCTGGTGCAGTCCGAAGCCGCGCGCGACCGCCTGCGCAAAGCGGGCGTGCCGGTGGTGGAGACCTGGGACATCAGCGACCGGCCGGTGGACATGGTGATCGGGTTTTCGCACCTCAAGGTCGGCAGTGCGCTGGCGGGGTACTTCCTGTCGCGGGGCTACCAGCGCGTGGGCATCGCCACCGGCGGCGACCAGCGCGCGATGGAGCGGCGCGAGGGTTTTCTGGCCGCCTGGGGCCGCGACGTACCCACGGCCGTGGTGCCTGCGCCCAGCACGCTGCAACTGGGCCGCAGGGCGCTGTGCGAGCTGCTCGCCCGTGAGCCCGGCCTGCAGGCGGTGGTGTGCAGCTCGGACATGCTGGCCCACGGCATTCTGGTGGAGGCGCAGGCGCGCGGTCTGCGCGTGCCGCAGGACCTGGCGATCTCCGGCTTTGGCAATGCGGACTTCAGCGCGCACATGGTGCCGCCCATCACCACCGTGCACGTGGACGGGCCCGAGATCGGCCGCCTGGCAGCGCAGCTCATCATGGACCGCTGCCGCGGCGTGCAGCCGCAGCGCTCGACGTTCGACCTGGGGTTCGAGCTGATCGAGCGGGCCTCCACCGCAGCCGTGCCGGGCTGACGCCGCGGCCGGATCGGCCACGTTGTAAGGGCCCCCGGGCTTGCCGGGGCCGCACCTACTTGTTCTTCTCGCGCGGCAGGCGGCCCATCAGATAGAACTCGGGGTTGGGCTGCATGCCGGCAAAGCTGGCCATGCGGTTCGACAGCCCGAAGAACGCGGTGATGGCCGCGATGTCCCAGATGTCCTCGTCGTCGAAGCCGTGCGGGTGCAGGGCCTCGAAGTCGGCGTCCTCGATCTCGTGCGAGCGCTGGCAGACCTTCATCGCAAAGTCCAGCATGGCGCGCTCGCGCGGGCTGATGTCGGCCTTGCGGTGGTTGACCGCCACCTGGTCGGCAATCAGCGGCTTCTTCTCGTAGATGCGCAGGATGGCGCCGTGGGCCACCACGCAGTACAGGCACTGGTTGGCAGCGCTGGTGGTGGTGACGATCATCTCGCGCTCGCCCTTGGTCAGGCTGCCTTCTTCCTTGAGCATGAGCGCATCGTGGTACGCGAAGAACGCTCGCCACTCGGCAGGGCGGCGCGCAAACGCCAGGAACACGTTGGGGATGAAGCCGGCCTTTTCCTGCACTTCCACGATGCGTGCGCGGATGTCGTCGGGCAGGGTGTTCAGGTCGGGGAAGGGATAGCGGCTCACGAAGGTCTCCTTGGCTGTGTTGTGTTGTGTCGTGGATGCCAGTATCCGCGATGCATGCGTCGCCCACGCCCCCCGAAACTGTCGCTGACCATGCCAGTGCACCCGTGGATCCGGCTCCGCCGGTCCACTGGGTGCGTCCCCCTTAGGGGGAAGACGCCGCCAGGCGGCTCAGGGGGGTCAAGGATGCCAGTGCGTGGCCCGCACCGGGCTTTGCGCGGGCGCTGCCGTGTTGCCTGCCAGCGCATACGACAACTGCGTGGCGGCGGCAACCACCGTCTGGGCCAGGGCTTCGAGCTTTTCAGCGGGCAGGCGCGATGCAGGGCCCGAGATGCACACAGACCCCATCAGGCGCCAGTGCATGCCGAACACCGGCGCCGACACCGTGGCCACGCCTTGCTCGCGCTCGCCGATGGACCAGTGGTAGCCCTTCTTGCGGATGTCCTCGTAGGCCTTGCCCGGCTCGCCCGAGAACGCCAGGATCACGCGGCCCGGGGAGCCTTTGTCCAGCGGCAGCCCTTCGCCCATGCGGGCGTGGTGGCGCAGTGCCTGCGGGCCCTCCACGCGTACCAGGCAGGTCCGCACCTGGCCTTCGCGCACGTAAAAGGCCGCGCTTTCGCCCGTGGCGTGGGTCAGCTCGCGCAGCGCGGGCTCCAGCACGTTCTGCACATCGAAGCCCGCCTGGTAGCGCGCGCCCAGCCAGCCCGCGGCGGGGCCCAGGCGCCAGTCGCCATCCTCGCGCTGCACCATGAAGCCCGACTGCGCCAGCGTGCGCGCCAGGCGCAGCACCGTGGTCTTGTGCAGGCCGCAGCGGCGGCTCAGTTCGGCCAGCGGCAGGCTGGATTCGCCCAGGGCAAAAGCCTCCAGCACCTGCAGGGCCCGGGTGACGGCGATGACGCCCGTCGCAGGCTCGGAGTCTGCGGTCCCTGAGGCCTCTGGGGCTGGCGTTGGAGCCGGTGGCTCGGGCGCCCGTGCACGGTGGGCGGCAGGGCGCGCTGGCTTGCTGGGGCTGTTGCTCATGGTGCCATTCGTTTCATTGTGTGCAACGCCATTGTATGGGTTGAAACGTCTGCGTAAAGTCGCAGCCACGGCGCCGGGCCCTCGCAGGTTCTGCAGACCGGCGTGACGAACCACCATAAAACGGAGACAAATCCATGCCAGCTTTTCCATCGCTTTCGCGTGCTGTCGGCGCGCACCTGTGCGCAGCCTTGATGGGCCTTGCCGCAACCGCCGTGCCCGTGGCCGCCCAGGCCCAAGCCGCTTACCCCAACAAACCCATCCGCCTGATCGTTCCGTTCCCACCCGGTGGCGGCACCGACATGATCGCGCGCACCGTGGCGCAAAAACTCACGGACCAGAACAAGTGGAACGTGATCGTGGACAACCGCTCCGGCGCGGGCGGCAACCTGGGCGTGGACGCCGCGGCCAAGTCGGCCCCGGATGGCTACACGCTGGTCATGGGCCAGACCAGCAACCTGGCGATCAACCCCACGCTGTACCCCAAGCTGCCCTACGACCCCATCAAGGACCTGGTGCCCGTGGCGCTGGTGTCGTCGTCGCCCATCGTGATCGCCGCGCCGGCCAGTTCGCCGTACAAGACCTTCGCCGACGTGGTGGCCGCCTCCAAGGGCAAGCCTGACGCACTCACCCTGGGCTACTCGGGCAACGGCACGGTGGCCCACCTGGCCGGCGAGCTGGCCGAGAACGCGGCGGGCATCAAGCTGCGCCACATCCCCTACAAGGGCGCGGCCCAGGCCATGACGGACCTGGTGGGCGGGCAGATCGATCTGTACATGTCGTCCGTGCCCACGCTGCTGGGCCAGGTGCGCAACGGCAAGCTCAAGGTGTTGGCCATCACGTCGGCCAAGCGCTCGTCGCAATTGCCGGATGTGCCCACGCTGGCCGAGTCCGGCTACAAGGGCTTCGAGGCGGTGACCTGGTTCGGCATCCTGGCGCCTGCTGGCACGCCCGCGCCCATCGTGGCGCAGCTCAACAAGGCGATCAACCAGGCACTGCAGCACGCCGAAGTGGCTGACAAGCTGCGCTCCGAAGGCGGCGACATCCTGGGTGGCTCGGCCGATCAGTTCGGCCAGCTGCTGCGCACCGAAGTGCCGCGCTGGGGCAAGATCGTCAAGGACTCGGGCGCCAGCCTGGACTGACCGACAGCGCCGCCACAGCGACCGCTTCACGTCCCCCAGAGAGTCCGCGCCATGCACCGCGACAGCCTTGTCACGCCTGTGCGTACCGCCCACGCCGTGCGGTTTTCAGCCGGTACTGCCGTGCCGCGCACCCTGGTGCCGGCCGGTGCCTGCGACTGCCATGTGCATGTGTACGACAGCCGCTTTCCGGCCGCGCCGCAGGCCAGGCTGCTGCCGCCCGATGCGTCGGCGCTGGACTATGCAGCGCTGCAGCAGCGCATCGGAACCACGCGGGTGGTGCTGGTCACGCCGTCGACCTACGGCACCGACAACCGCCCGATGCTGGAAGGCCTGACCGCGCTGCGCGCCATGGGCGTGCCAGCCCGTGGCGTGGCGGTGATCGACGGCACCGAGAGCGATGCAGCGCTGCAGCGCCTGCACGCCGCCGGCGTGCGCGGCGTGCGGCTGAACCTGTCGCTGGGCGTGTCGGGCACGGCGGATTCGCTGCTGCCGCTGGCCCGCCGCATCGCGCCGCTGGGCTGGCACCTGCAACTGCTGATGGCGCCCGATGTGCTGGTCGCGCAGGCCGATGTGCTGCGCCAGTTGCCCGTGCCGGTGGTGTTCGACCACTTCGGCCGCATCGCTCCCGCGCAGGCGGGGCGGCACCCCGCCCATGCGCTGCTGCTGGCGCTGCTGCAGGGCGGGCAGGCGTGGGTCAAGCTGTCGGGCGGCTACATCGTGAGCGAGCAGCACTCGGTGGAAGACCCCGCGCTCGACACCCTGGCTGCCAGCTACCTGCGCTGCGCGCCCCTCCGCGTGGTATGGGGCAGCGACTGGCCGCATGCCACCGCATCGGCCGGCGTGCAGCCGCTGCCCGACGACGCACGCCAGGTGGACCGGCTGGCCGACTGGGCGCGCGAGGCTGGCGACAGCAGCGCCACGCTGCAGCGCGTGCTGGTGGACAACCCGGCCGCGCTCTACGGCTTCACGCCGACCAATTCTTCATTGCCTTGACGACACCGGGAGACCTGCCCATGACCGAATCCGCAACCCCCACCCCATCGGCCGGCCTGCCGCGCCGCAGCGTGCTCGCCGCCAGCGGTGCCGCGCTGCTGGCCCCGTGGCTGGCCGCCCCAGCACGAGCCCAGGGTGACTGGCCCGCCGGCCGCGTCATCACCTGGGTGGTGCCATACCCCCCAGGCGGCAGCACCGACGTGCTGGGCCGCAACGTGGCGCAGCGCATCGGCGCGGCGCTGTCCACCAACGTGATCGTGGACAACAAGGCCGGTGCCACCGGCACCATCGGCGCGGCCTTCGTCGCCAAGGCGGCGCCCGATGGCACCACGCTGCTGGGTACCTCCATCGGGCCGCAGGCGATCGCGCCGCACCTGATGGGCAAGCTGCCGTACGACCACATCACGGCCTTCGAGCCTGTGGTCATCATCGGCACCATTCCGCACATTTTGGTGGTGGGCACGGACCAGCCGTTCAAGACAGTGGCCGACCTGCTGGCCGCTGCCAAGGCCCAGCCGGGCAAGCTCGCCTTTGCCTCGGGCGGCAACGGCACCATCTTGCAGATGCAGGGCGAGTTGCTGCAGCAGCAGACCGGCGCGCGCTTCATTCACGTGCCCTACAAGGGCGACACCCCGGCGCTGCAGGACACGCTGACCAGCCAGGTGCAGTTCATGTTCGCGCCCGCGGCCGCCGCGCTGCCGCATGTGCAGGCGGGCAAGCTGCGCGCGCTGGCCGTCACCTCGGCCCAGCGCCTCAAATCCCTGCCGGCCGTGCCCACGATGGCCGAGGTGGGCATGAAGGACTTCGTGGTGGAGCAGTGGCAGGCCGTGTTCGCACCGGCCAAGACGCCCACCGCCGTCGTGTCGCGCCTGAACCAGGAAATCAACAAGGCCCTGAAGGACCCCGCCGTGGTCGCCCTGGCCGACAGGCTGGGCGTGACGCTGGTGGGCGGCACGCCCCAGCAGCTGGGCGACCTGCAAAGGGCCGACTCCGCCAAGTGGGCCAAGGTCATCAAAGACGGAAACATAAAAGCTGAGTGAGACGGCTTTTGCACGGGCATTGCCTGCACGCACCCCTTCTTCATTTTTCAAACGGACAGAACACCATGAGCCAACTCCCCGACATCATCCGTGACATCGACCGCGTGAGCGCCGACGTCGTGCGCAAAGCCGCGACCTTCCAGGCCGCCATCCTGGCCGACGTGGCGGGCCGCCGCGGCACCATGCACGGCCGCGTGGCCCCGGTGCACCAGGGCATGAAAGTGGCAGGCCCTGCCTTCACCGTGGAAGTGCGCCCCGGCGACAACCTGATGATCCACGCTGCCATTGCGCTGGCCCAGCCGGGCGACGTGCTGGTGATCGACGGCAAGGGCGACCTGACCGCCGCCCTGATGGGCACGCTGATGCTCAGCGCCTGCAAGAAGCGGGGCCTCGCCGGCGTGATCGTGGATGCCGCCATCCGCGACAAGCTGGAGATCCTGGAACTGGACTTCCCGGTGTTCAGCGCAGGCTTCAACCCCGCCGGCCCCACCAAGTACGTGCCCGGCCGCATCAACCACCCCATCTCTGCCGGTGGCGCCACCGTGAACCCCGGCGACCTGGTGGTGGGCGATGCCGACGGCGTGGTCGTGATCGAGCGCGCCAAGGCCCCCGGCATGATGGCCCTGGCCGACAAGAAGGTGGCTGATGAAGCTGCCCGCATCGAGGCCATCGCCCGTGGCGACACGGCCTCCAAGTGGCTGCCCGCCGCGCTGCGTGCGGCGGGTGTGCTGGCGGAAGGGGAATCGCTGTGAGCACCAACCCCACCATCATCGTCACGGGCGCCGACCTGGCGCAGCAGGCGCTCGGCCTGCTCACCGGCTACGACATCGTCTACGCTGGCAAGACGCCGACCGAAGACGACCTGGTCGCCCTGGCCAGGCAACACGACCCCGTGGCCATCATCGTGCGCTACGGCAAGGTGGGCCCGGCCGTGATGGACGCGGCGCCTTCGCTCAAGGTGATCTCCAAGCACGGCAGCGGCACCGACACCATCGACAAGGTGGCGGCCCAGGCGCGCGGTATCCAGGTGGTGGCCGCCGTGGGCGCCAATGCCGCAGCCGTGGCCGAGCAGGCGCTGGCGCTGCTGCTGGCCTGCGCCAAGTCGGTGGTGCAGCTGGATGCGCGCATGCATGCCGGCCACTGGGACAAGGCCACGCACAAGAGCCTGGAGCTCGGCGGCCGCACGGTGGGCCTGGTGGGCCTGGGCGCCATCGGCCTGCGCTTTGCCAAGATGGCCGATGCGTTGGGCATGCGCGTGATCGGTTTCGACCCATTCGCCAAGAACCCGCCCGACTACGTGCAGTGCGTTCCGCTCGAAACGATCTGGCGGGAGGCGGATGCCGTGTCCCTGCACTGCCCGCTGACCGACGAGAACCGCGGCATGCTGAATGCCGCCACGCTCGCACAGTGCAAGCGCGGCGTGATCGTGGTCAACACCGCCCGCGGCGGCCTCATCGACGAAGCCGCGCTGCTCGCAGCCGTGCGCTCGGGCCAGGTGATGGCGGCGGGGCTGGACAGTTTTGCGGTGGAGCCCATGGTGGCCGGCCACCCGTTCCAGGGCGAGAAGAATTTCATCCTCAGCCCGCACATCGGCGGCGTGACCAGCGACGCCTACGTGAACATGGGCGTGGGCGCGGCCACGAACCTGCTGGCAGTGCTGGCCCGCGAGACGCCAGCGATGCGTGCCGCGTAGCCATGGCTGGGAAAGCCCGGCAAACAAGATTTTTATAAAAAAATGGCCTCTACCGCTTGTCCATCAAGCGGTTATAGCTATGTTATTGATAGCATTTGGGCTGAATGCCCGCATGAACGATGGATCGGAGACAAGACATGTTGCGTTTTCTCAAACCCCTGATCACCGCCTGCGCCCTGGCTGCCGGCCTGGCCCATGCCGCGTTCCCCGAGCGCCCGATCACCATCGTCGTGCCGTATGCGCCCGGCGGTGCGGCCGACGCCGTGGCCCGCGTGTTGGCCACGCGCCTGGGTGCCAGGCTGGGCACCAGCGTGATCGTGGACAACAAGGCCGGCGCCAGTGGCACCATCGGCGCGAGCTACGTGGCAAAGGCCAATGCGGATGGCTACACGGTGCTGTACGACGCCACGCCGTACTCCATCAACCCGCACCTGTTCCCCAAGATGCCGTATGCCGCCAACGCGCTGCAGCCGCTGTCGCTGGTGCTGCTGGCGCCCAACGTGCTGATCGTGAAGGCGGACTCGCCGCTCAAGAACATCAACGACCTGGTCGCCCGGGCCAAGGCGGCGCCGGGCAAGCTCAACTTCGCTTCGGGCGGCAGCGGGACGGTGCAGCGCCTGGCGGCCGAGCTGATGCGCCAGCAGCTGAACCTGGACATGGTGCACGTGCCCTACAAGAGCGGCGGCCCCGCCATCACCGACGTGATGGCCGGCCAGGTGGACTTCATGTTCGGTACCGTGGCGGCCACCTACCCGCACGTGTCGGGCGGCAAGCTGCGCGCACTGGCCGTGTCGGCACCCGAACGGTCCAAGCGCCTGCCCGACGTGCCCACGGTGGCCGAGACGGTGATCCCCGGCTACGAAGCATATGAATGGAACGGCATGTTCCTGCCCGCAGGCACGCCCGAACCCATCGCTGCCAAGCTGCGCGAGGCCGTGCAGGAGGTGATGAAGGAAGACGAGCTCAAGCAGCGCCTGGCCGACATGGGCGCGCAGCCCGTGGGCTCCACGCCCGCCGAGTTCGCGGCCTTCCTCAAGAAGGAAGACAGCAAGTGGGGCGATGTGGTGCGCAAGGGCAACATCAAGCTGGACTGATCGCCCATGGTCCTGCCGTTGCGCGATGCCATGCCGCATGGATGCGGTGGGGGCCGCCTCGTCGACAACCCGGCGCGGCGGTATGGTTTCGGCGCTCCTGCCTGAACAACAAGAAAGACACCGCCATGTTTCTGCTGCAACCACCCCAGGTCCGTGACCTGGATGTGTTCACCTCCATGCCCGACCACTTTCGCCGCCGCGAGCGCAGCGAGTGGGCCGATGCCAACCGGGGCGGCACCGTCACCGATTCGTTTCTGGAGGGCCCGGTGTTCGACGACGCAGGCCACCTGTACGTGACCGACATCCCGTGGGGCCGCATCTTTCGCATCAGCCCAGAGGGCGCGTGGACGCTGGTGGCCGAGTACGACGGCGAGCCCAACGGCATGAAGTTCATGGACGCCGGCACGCTGCTGATCACCGACTACAAGAACGGCCTCATGCGCCTGGATGTGGCCACCGGTACCGTCACGCCGTACCTCGAGCGCCGCAACAGCGAGCGCTTCAAGGGCGTGAACGATTTGATCTTCGACGCCGACGGCAACCTGTATTTCACCGACCAGGGCCAGAGCGGCCTGCACGACCCGAGCGGCCGCCTGTACCGCCTGCGCCCGAATGGCCAGCTCGACCTGCTGCTGGCCAACGTGCCCAGCCCCAATGGCGTGGCCCTGTCGCCCGACGGGCGCGTGCTGTACCTGGCCGCCACGCGCGGCAACTGCGTGTGGCGCGTGCCGCTGTTGCCCGACGGCAGCGTGGCCAAGGTGGGGCAGTTCTTCACGTCCTACGGGCCCAGCGGCCCCGATGGGCTGGCCGTGGATGCGCAGGGCCGGCTGCTGGTGGCCAACCCGGGCCTGGGCTATGTCTGGGTGCTCAACCACCGGGCAGAACCCGAGTTGGTGCTGCGCGGGCCGGCCGGGGCGTCGACCACCAATCTGGCCTTTGGCGGCGAGGGTGGCCGCAGTGTCTACGTCACCAACTCGACCCACGGCCAGGTGCTGCGCGCGCAACTGGATGCGCCGGGTCTGCCGCTGTACCGCCTGACCGCGCACTGAGGGGCGGCGGCGCAGGGCGGCCGGGACGTCGTTAGGGAAGGGGCCGCGCCGTTTTGGCGGGCTACTGCGCTGCAGCGACCTTGGCCGCGCCCCGGTAGCGCGACAGCCAGTGGGCATACGGCGCGGGCAGCGTGGTCCATTCGGGCTTGGGCTCGCCCAGCACCTGGGCCAGGTGGTAGGTGTAGTGCGGGTTGGACAGGTGGGCGCGGCCGATCATCACCAGGTCCATCTGGCCGTCGGCCACTGCGCGTTCGGCAATGTGCGGGTCGTCGATGCCCCATGACGAGGCCACGGGCAGGCCAGCCTCGCTGCGCACGCGCTGGGCCACCGGGGCCAGGAAGGCGGGCGTGGCCCAGGGGATCTGGGTCTCTGCGATCACGAAATTGGCGCTGACGTTGACCATGTCCAGGCCGCGCTCGCGCATCTGGCGCACCAGCTCGATGGACTCGGCCACGGTTTCCTCGTCGCGGCCGTCGTATTCGATCACGCCGAAACGTGCCGTGAGCGGCAGGTGCGCGGGCCAAACCTTGCGCACAGCCTCCACGGTTTCCAGCAGAAAGCGTGCGCGGTTGTCGAAGCTGCCGCCGTACTGGTCGGTGCGCTGGTTGCTGTGGGCCGAGAAGAAGCTCTGCGCGAGGTAGCCGTGGGCAAAGTGCAGCTCCAGCCATTCAAAGCCTGCGGCTACCGCACGGCGGGCAGCGGCCACAAAGTCGGCCTGCACGCGCGCAATGTCCGCGAGCGTCATGGCCTTGGGCACGCGGGGCAGGTCGCCGCCGTAGGCAATGGCTGACGGGGCGATGGGCTGCCAGGCACGCGGGTCGCTTTCGGGAATGTGGTCGTCGCCTTCCCACGGGCGCTGGGCGCTGGCCTTGCGCCCGGCGTGGCCGATCTGGATGCCGGGCACGGCGCCAGCAGCCTTGATGTTGGCGGCGATGCGGGCCAGGCCTTGGACCTGCTGGTCGTTCCACAGGCCGGTGCAGGCCGGGGTGATGCGGCCTTCGGGCGACACGCCGGTGGCCTCGACGATCACGAGGCCTGCGCCGCCACGGGCAAGGCCGGCGTAGTGCGCCTGGTGCCATTCATTGGTCAGGCCGTCGGTGGCGCTGTACTGGCACATCGGCGGGACCGCGATGCGGTTGCGCAGGGTGACGCTTTGGAGCTGGAACGGGGTGAACAGGGCAGACATGCAGCTTTCTTTCTTGTGGGAGGCTAAAAGGGGGGTGAAGCGGGAGGGCCAAAACTAGTCATGGCCACACACGGTGAGGATGGTGGGTACTATGCAGCCATAAACCAAATCGATATTTCTTATTCTTGAAATCATGGCGATCGATATCAGGGCCATGGACCTGAACCTGCTCAAGGCGCTGGATGCCTTGCTCGACGAGCGCAGCGTGACCCGCGCCGCCCGGCGCCTGTCCCTGACACAGCCGGCAGTGAGCGGCATGCTGACCCGTCTGCGCGAAAGCTTCGACGACCCGCTTTTCGTGCGCACCCAGCGCGGCATCACGCCCACGCTGCGCGCGCAGGAGCTGGCCGCGCCGGTCAAGGAACTGTTGGGCGGGATCGAGTCGCTGCTGCAGCCCCAGGCCTTCGACCCTGCCACGGCGCAGATGACCGTGCACCTGGCATCCACCGACTACGCGCTGCAGGCGGTGGTGGTGCCGTTTCTTGCCAAGCTGCGGCGCCGCGCGCCCGGCGTGCGTGTGGCCGTGGTGCCTGCCCAGCACCTGCCGGTGTACGAGCGGCTGGAGCGCGGCGATATCGACCTGGCCCTGATCAGCCCGGAGAACACCGCTCCCGACCTGTATGCCCGCCACCTGTTTGACGAGCGCTATGTGTGTGTGATGCGCGCGGGGCACCCGGACGCCAGGGGCGGCGCGCTGTCGCTGGACCGCTTCTGCGCGCTGGACCATGCGCTCATCTCGTACACCGGCGGCAGCTTCTGCGGCGTGACGGACGAGGTGCTGGCACGCCTGGGCCGGTCGCGGCGCGTGGTGCTGTCCATCACCAGCTTTCTGGTGCTGCCGGAGATCCTGCGCAACAGCGACATGATTGCGGTGGTGCCGCAGCGGGTCGTGGCCGATGCCCGTGGGCTGGTGGTGCTGGAGCCACCGGTGGCGATTCCGGGCTTTGTGAAAACCGCCGCCTGGCACGAGCGCACCCACCGCTCGCCAGGGCACCGCTGGGTGCGCTCCGTGCTGTTCGACACCTGCGGGTGCGAGGAGGCCGGGAGCCCGCTGCGCTTGCCGTGATTGATTAGATAAAAGCTATTGAATCAATCGAAACGATTGTCTTTTAAAGAGGGTCTGCATTCCTTAGCATCGGTCGCTCATCAGCCACAACAAGGAGTGCCCCATGACGCAAGAAAGCAAGTGCCCGTTCGACCACACCCAAACCGCCGCGCCCAAGGGCCGGGGTAATGCGGACTGGTGGCCCAACCAGCTCAACCTGCGCCCCCTGAACCAGAGCTCGCCGCTGGTGGACCCCATGGGCGACGGCTTCAACTACGCCGAAGAGTTCAAAAGCCTGGACCTGGCTGCGGTGAAGGCCGACCTGCACGCGCTGATGACCGACTCGCAGGACTGGTGGCCGGCCGACTTCGGCCACTACGGTCCACTCTTCGTGCGCATGGCCTGGCACAGCGCCGGCACCTACCGCCTGGCCGATGGCCGCGGCGGCGCCGGGGCAGGGCAGCAGCGTTTTGCGCCCCTGAACAGCTGGCCCGACAACGCCAACCTGGACAAGGCCCGCCGCCTGCTCTGGCCCATCAAGCAGAAATACGGCCGCAAGATCTCGTGGGCGGACCTGATGATCCTCACGGGCAACGTGGCTCTGGAGTCGATGGGCTTCAAGACCTTCGGCTTTGCCGGTGGCCGCCCCGACGTGTGGGAACCCGATGAAAACGTGTACTGGGGAGCAGAGACCACCTGGCTCGGCGGCGACAAGCGCTACAGCGGCGAGCGCGACCTGGCCAAGCCCCTGGCCGCCGTGCAGATGGGCCTGATCTACGTGAACCCCGAAGGCCCGAACGGCAACCCCGACCCCCTGGCCGCAGCGCGCGACATCCGCGACACCTTTGCCCGCATGGCCATGGACGACGAAGAAACCGTGGCGCTGATCGCCGGCGGCCACACCTTCGGCAAGACCCACGGCGCGGGCGACGCGGCCCTGGTGGGCCTGGAGCCCGAAGGCGGCGGCATTGAAGACCAGGGCTTCGGCTGGATCAGCAAGCACGGCAGCGGCTTTGGCGGCGACGCCATCACCAGCGGCCTGGAAGTCACCTGGACCACCACGCCCACGCAGTGGAGCAACAACTTCTTCGAAAACCTGTTCGGCTTTGAGTGGGAGCTGACCAAGAGCCCCGCCGGCGCGCACCAGTGGACCGCCAAGAATGCCGAGGCGTCCATCCCGCATGCGCACGACCCATCCAAGAAGCTGGTGCCCACCATGCTGACCACCGATTTGTCGCTGCGCTTCGACCCGGCCTACGAGAAGATCTCGCGCCGCTTCCTCGAGCACCCCGAACAGTTCGCCGATGCGTTTGCCCGCGCCTGGTTCAAGCTGACCCACCGCGACATGGGCCCGCGCTCGCGCTACCTGGGCGCAGACGTGCCGGCCGAAGTGCTGGTGTGGCAAGACCCGGTGCCGGATGTGGACCATGCGCTGGTCGATGCGCAGGATGTGGCGGCGCTCAAGGCCAAGGTATTGGCATCGGGCCTGTCGATCGCCGAGCTGGTGTCCACCGCCTGGGCGTCGGCCTCCACCTTCCGGGGTGGCGACAAGCGCGGCGGTGCCAACGGTGCGCGCATCCGCCTGGCGCCGCAAAAGGATTGGGAGGTGAACCAGCCCGCGCAACTGGCCAAGGTGCTGGGCCAGCTCGAAGCGATTCAGCAGGCGTTCAATGCAGCGCAACAGACCAGCGGCAGCGGCAAGAAGATCTCTCTGGCCGACCTGATCGTGCTGGCCGGTGGCGCCGCGGTGGAAGCCGCAGCCAAGAAGGCCGGGCAGGATGTGACGGTACCGTTCACCCCCGGCCGCACCGATGCATCGCAAGAGCAAACCGATGTGCCATCCTTCGAGGTCATGGAGCCTGCGGCCGATGGCTTTCGCAACTATGTGAAGCCGGGCATGGAAGGCGCCGTGGCCGAGCTGCTGATCGACCGGGCCAACCAGCTCACGCTGACCGGGCCCGAGATGACGGTGCTGGTGGGCGGCCTGCGCGTGCTGGGTGCCAACGTGGCGGCCGCGTCGGCGCACGGCAACTTCACGCAGCGCCCGCAGACGCTGAGCAACGACTTCTTCGTGAACCTGCTGGACATGCGCACCAAGTGGCAGAAGTCTGCCTCGGCCCCCGGCGTGCTGGAAGGTGTGGACCGCGCCGGTGGCGCGCCGAAGTGGACGGGCACAGTGGCCGACTTGGTGTTCGGCTCCAACTCGCAACTGCGCGCCCTGGCCGAGGTGTATGGCAGCAGCGATGCGCAGGCGGTGTTCGTCAAGGACTTCGTCAAAGCCTGGACCAAGGTGATGAACCTTGATCGATTTGACGTGGCGTGATGATGCCCAGCGCCGCTGAGTGAGCGCTAGTAGCCTGCTGCTCACTCAATACAACAAACCAACGCCGCGCAGCCCATGGCTTGCGCGGCGTAGGTGTTTGTGGGCATCGCTACCATTGATCGGTTGCCGAACCGACCATTCCGAAACCATGAAGGAGAAGACCGCATGACACAGACCCCCGCATCGAAGGACTACGAACAAGGCCTGACCACCCGTCGCCAGGTCATGGGCGACGACTACGTGGACCGCGCGCTGGGCAATGCCACGGCGTTCACCCAGCCCATTCAGGAATTCATCACGCGCAATGCGTGGGGCGACGTGTGGCAGCGGCCCGGGCTGGACCGCCGCACGCGCAGCATGATCACCGTGGCCATGCTGATCGCCATGGGCAAGCAGCACGAACTCAAGGCCCACGTGCGCGGCGCGCTCAACAACGGTGTGACGGCCGAGGAACTGCAGGAGTTGCTGCTGCACGCGAGCATCTATTGCGGCTTGCCCAGCGCCGTGGACGCATTCCGCACGGCTGCCGAAGTGGTTGACGGACCCATGAAGGGGTAACGGACAGGAGGTTCAAAACCGAGTCCTGCGATCTGCACGCGGCCTTTGCCACTGGCGCGATCCACGCCAGTGCACCCGTGGAACTGGCTTTGCCAGGCCACCGGGTGCGTCCCCCTTGGGGGAAGACGCGAAGCGGCTCAGGGGGGCTTGTTAACTCCCAGCGAGGAGTTTCTGCACCAGGTCGGCCGCGGTGGAGGCGTTGTACTTGCGCATGAGCCGCGCCCGGTAGATCTCCACCGTGCGGTGGCTGATCTCCAGCGCCTTGCCGATCTCCTTGGACGTGAGCCCTTCGAGCAGCCGGGCGGCCACCTCGCGCTCGCGGCCGGTCAGCTCGGCCTTCACCGGGCGTTGGGCCGACAGGTCTTCGAAGCTCCAGATGCCCGAAGCATGCGGGTCGGCGCGGTTCAAGGCGCGGCCCGACACATGGCACCAGAAGACCTCGCCGTTGGCGCGCTTCATGATGCGGTTGTCAGCGTAGTGGCCCTTGGCGTTCAGGATGGGCTCCATGTGCGCGCCCAGGCGTTCGTATTCGTCGGCGCTGGGGTACAGCACCTGGAACGACTGGCCGATCAGCACCTCGCGCGAGGCGCCGAACATCTCGCAGACATGCCGGTTGCAGTCCACCATGGTGCGGTTGCGCGACAGCACCAGGCCCACGGGCGCCATGTCGAAAGCCAGCCGGTAATCAACGTCCATGGTACAAGTCTTTACGAGAAACTACTTATGCAGATACGTAGTATCGTAGCGCATCCCAATTCATAAGGAGATCGTGGTGAACAAGATATTCCCCTCGGCCGCCGAAGCCCTGCAGGGCGTCGTGGCAGACGGTCAGCTCATGGCCGTTGGCGGCTTCGGTTTGTGCGGTATTCCAGAGGCCTTGATCGACGCGCTGCGCGATTCGGGCGCGAAGAACCTCACCGTGATCTCCAACAACGCTGGCGTGGACGGCTTCGGCCTGGGCAAGCTGCTCGAGACGCGCCAGATCAAGAAGATGATCTCGTCGTACGTGGGCGAGAACAAGGAGTTCGAGCGCCAGTACCTGGCCGGCGAGCTGGAACTGGAATTCACGCCCCAGGGCACGCTGGCCGAAAAGCTGCGCGCGGGCGGCGCGGGCATTCCGGCCTTTTTCACCAAAACGGGCGTGGGCACTATCGTGGCCGACGGCAAGGAACTGCGCGAGTTCGATGGCGAAACCTATGTGATGGAGCGCGCCCTGGTGCCCGAGGTCTCCCTGGTCAAGGCCGACGTGGCCGACAAGTCGGGCAACCTGCGCTTCAACCTCACCGCGCGCAACTTCAACCCCGCAGCCGCCACTGCCGGCAAGGTCTGCATCGTCGAGGTGGAAAAGATCGTGGAAGTGGGCGAACTGGCCCCCGACGACATCCACCTGCCCGGCATCTACGTGCACCGCATCGTGCTCAATGCCAACCCGGAAAAGCGCATCGAGAAGCGCACGATCACGGAAAAGAAAGAAGGAGCCTGACCATGCCCTGGACCCAAGACCAGATGGCCGCCCGCGCGGCCCAAGAACTCGAAGACGGCTTCTATGTGAACCTGGGCATCGGCATTCCCACGCTGGTGGCCAACTTCACGGGCGACAAGGAAGTGTGGCTGCAGTCCGAAAACGGCATGCTGGGCATCGGCCCCTTCCCGACGGACGACAAGGTGGACCCGGACCTCATCAACGCTGGCAAGCAGACCGTGACGACGATCAAGGGCTCGTCCATTTTCGGCAGCGACCAGTCGTTCGCCATGATCCGCGGCGGCAAGATCAACCTGTCCATCCTGGGCGCGATGCAGGTCAGCGAAAAGGGCGACCTGGCCAACTGGATGATCCCCGGCAAGATGGTCAAGGGCATGGGCGGCGCGATGGACCTGGTGGCCGGCGTCAAGCGCGTGATCGTGCTCATGGAGCATGTGGCCAAGAAGAAGGATGGCACCGAAGACCTCAAGATCCTGCCCGCCTGCACGCTGCCATTGACCGGCGTGGGCGTGGTGGACCGCATCATCACCGACCTGGCCGTGCTGGATGTGACGCCCGAGGGGCTCAAGGTGGTCGAACTGGCACCGGGCGTGACCTTCGAGGCGCTGCAGGCCAAGACGGGTGTGACGTTGATCGCTTGATGGTGTGATCGCAAGGCTTCGCTCAACGCAGCGCTGCCCTGGAAAACATCCGGTCGCCGCAGGTGCGGCGCCAAAAAAAACGGGCTCCGAATGGAGCCCGTTTTTGATGGCCGTCAGCCGAATTACATCGCGCTGATTTCGCCCGAAGGGATCGTGCCGGTGCGCACGGCTTCAGCAGCCTGGGCACGCACGGCAGCGCGGTCGGCCGTGGACTTGTAGGTCACCACGCGCGAACCAGCAGGCTCGATGCTGCGGGTCTGGGCAACGGTGGAGGCTTCGGCAGCCACTTCAGCGCGGGTGCGGTTCGTTTCGAACTTGGTAGCGAATTGCGAAGCATCGGCTTCGTCAGCGTGGGCGCCGAAGGCAGCGAAAGCGGACACAGCGGCGATGGAGAGGAAACGTGCAGTCTTGTTCATGATGAAAGTCCAGTGTATTTTTTAGAAGTCAGGTTTTTTATGGAGAGAGTCAGGAAGCTGAATCCGTCGGATTCAGATCAGCCTTGCTCACCCGAAGGGATCTGGCCGGTGCGCACAGCGTCGGCAGCCTGGGCACGCACCGCAGCGCGGTCGGCCGTGGACTTGTAGGTCACGACGCGCGAACCAGCGGGCTCGATGCTGCGGGTCTGGGCAACGCTCGAAGCTTCTGCCGCCACTTCGGCGCGGGTGCGGTTGGTTTCGAACTTGGACACATATTGCGAAGCGTCGGCTTCGTCGGCTTGGGCGCCAAAGGAAGCGAAGGCAGCGACAGCGGCGATGGAGAGGAAGCGTGCGGTGTTGTTCATGATGAAAGTCCTTGAATTAAATGAGCGTCTCAAAAAAACCGGAGGGAAGACAAACAGGTCGGTGCTTCCTGCCGGGTTCGGTGAGTCGCCTTGCGGGTTCGGCTCATCGATGGGTTGAACTGTACGCGGATGAAGGCGGAAGAAAAACCACCGAGTCGCGAACTAACTGTTCCAGTATTGGAAACAATCCATCGGGAACTTTTGAGGGTTTACCCATGCCATAGGGCTGGCGATGGCTTCTGCAGGGGTTTTATGCTGGAAACCCCTTATGCGATTTCGGGACAGTGCCATCGTACAGAAGATCCCGCACCCGTGCCGCGCCGACCGGCGCAAGCCCTGTGCAAACCCCGGTCTTCCACTGCGCCATTCCCCCTTGATATAGCTCAAGCCCCGGCAGGGCTGGGGTATCCCTTGCGGGCTGTGCAGGTGGGCGAAGGTCTTATATTCGAAGGCCACCATTTGTGTCCTTTGCATGACCGACATTTCCGTACCGGCCGATATCGATACGGCAGACAGCCCCCATTACCTGCGCGCCCTGACCGAGATGGCCGACCGGCGTACCGTGGTGGCCGATGCCGCCATCTACACCGACAACGGCATCAAGCTGGTGGACAAGGGAGCGCGCATCGACAGCCGCCTGTACGACCGGCTCGTTCAGCACAAGCTGCGCGAGCCCATCGACCGGCATCTGTCCGTGGAGAACCCTGTGGATGTGGCGGCCTTGATGGCCGCGGGCCAGGCCTTGATCGAGCAGGAGCCCCTGCCCAACATGCTGGCCCAGGCCCTGGGTTCGGGCGCGCGGCTGCTCTCGCCGCTGCGCTCGGTGCCGCTGCCGCCCTCCATGGCCTGCAAGCTCACGGTCATGCGCGAGCAGCGCCCGGAGCTGTTCCAGCACGGCCTGCAGATGATGACCGTGGCGCTGTTCCTGGGCTTGAAGACCGGCCTGGGCGAGCGCGATTGCGCCACCCTGGCGGCTGCGGCCCTGCTGCACGACCTGGGGGTGCTGCACATGGACCCGGCCTGGAGCGATCCGGACCACAAGGTGGTGGGCGTGCAGCGCAAGCACCTGGTGGCGCACCCCATCACCGCCATGCTCATGGTCCGTGACACCGGCGCCTACCCCAAAGCCGCGGAGGTGGCCGTGCTGGAGCACCACGAGCGCATGGACGGCAGCGGCTATCCGCGGGGCCTGGCGGGTGCGGACATCACGCCGCTGGGGCGCATTCTGCTGCTGGCCGAGGTGGTGGCCGCCTTCTACGAAAAGTACGATGACATGCCCGCGCAGCGCCTGTCGCTGGTGCTCCGGCTCAACCACCGCAAGTTTCCGGCGGCGCTGGTGGCCTGCATCCTGCCCTTGCTGCAGGAAGAGGTGGCGCGCGAATCCTCGCTGATGCCCTTGGGCCACGAGGCTCCGCGCCAGATCGAGCTGCTGGCCGAGGCCTTTGCCTACTGGGACAGCCTCAAGGCGGCCCTGCCGGGCGGTGCCAAGGCCTTGCCCGGCAGCGCATTTGCATTTGCCGACGCCCGCCTGCTGGCGCTGCAGAAGGCCCTGCTCGAATCCGGCTCCCACCCTCAGCAGCAAAGCGAACTCATGGCCCAGCTCGACGGCGATGCCATCGGCCTGGCCGAGGTGGCGCTGGTGGGCCGCGAAGCGCTGTGGCAACTGGAAAGCATCCTGAACGCCTGCCACCGCCGCTGGCCCCAACTGGCCGACCGTGCCACGCCACACGACACCGCCGTGGCCGACTGGTGCGACTGGGCCATCCGCAGGCTGTAGCAGGTGGGAGCGGGTGGGAGCGGGTGGGGGCGGCCTTGGCAACATTGGGGCAGGCCCGTTTTTGTCATGCACGGAGAGCGGCGTACAAGACTCTTTTGGCGCCGTTGCCGCGCCCTGGTCGTGCTACCCGTGCGACTACCTGTACTGCCTGCGACGTGGCGCCTGGCCAGAACCGCTTCGCTGAATTTCGTGATCCGCTTTTATGGAGGGGTTTGCAATGATCGACCACACAGGCATCACTGTGTCAGAGCTCGGCCGCAGCCGGCAGTTCTATGAATCCGTCCTGTCCACGCTGGGCTATGGCGTGCGGCTGGCGCTGGAGGATGCCGTGGGCTTTGGCGCCCGGGAGCTCCAGCCCGGAGATGATCCGGGAGGGGATTTCTGGATTTCTGCAGGGCCGCCATTCACGCCGCGTTCGCACATCGCCTTTCGTGCGCACAGCGAGGCGCAGGTGGTTGCCTTCCACCAGGCGGCGCTGTCTGCGGGCGGCAGCGATAACGGCGCGCCCGGCCTGCGTCCCCAGTACCACGCACGCTACTTCGCGGCCTTCGTGCTGGACCCGGACGGCTACAACATCGAGGCAGTCTTTCATGGCGCAGCTCCTGCGGTGGCCGACAAAGCTTGAAGCGGGTGGAGGCGGCTCCAGGCGCCTTGGGGTGCCAGGATCAGCAGCTTCAAGCCGTTCAGGGGGCAGGCCCTTGAATCCCTTGATGGAGGCAAGGCGCTCGGAATAATCTGCTGAAATTTTGTGAGGTGCGGCAAAATACTGTGTATATTTACAGTATTGATGTTGTTGAAAGACGCTCCTTCCCATGTCTGCGCTGCGCATTCCCCGCCGGATGGCCGCATCCGACCTGCCGTCCGCCGTCCCCGGCGTCTGGCATGCGGATTCGCTGGGCGCGGGCTTGCAGTTGACGCAGCCGTCGGGCTATGCATTGCTCGACGCGCAACTGCCCGGGGGTGGATGGCCGGTGGGGGCGCTGAGCGAAGTGCTGCAGCCCTCGCCCGGCTGGCATGAATGGCAGCTTGTGCTGCCGGCACTGGCCCAGGCCGTGGCCTCACGCGACGGGGCTGTGGTGGGCGTGGCGCCACCGTACGAGCCCTTTGGCCCGGTGCTGCAGGCGCGCGGGCTGACGGCCCAGCGGCTGTGTCTGGTGCAGGCCGAGGGGGCTTCCGCGCTGTGGGCTGCGGAGCAGGCCTTGCGCTGCCGCGATGTGATGGCCGTGATGGCGTGGCTGCCCCAGGTGCAGCCAGCCGCGTTGCGCAGGCTGCAGCTGGCGGCCGCCCAGCATCAGCAGCTTTTGTGGGTCTTTCGGCCCGTGGCGGCGGCTCCGCAGGCGTCGCCAGCCTTGCTGCGGCTGCAAGTGCAGGCACCCACCCCGCAGGTTTTGCGCGAGCACGCTGCGCAGGGCGATGGCGTCCCGTTCCCTGCGATGCAGGTGCAGATTCTCAAACGCAGGGGGCCTCCGCTGATGCATGGCCTGTGCCTGCCCGGATGCCACCCCCGGCTGGCCCAGGAGCTTGCAGCGCAAGCCGCGCGCCAGCGTGCCGTCCACGAGGCCGCGCACGGCATGGCGGCGGTGGCACCCCAGGCTCCGGTGGTGGTGCCCGGTGCTGGCGTGGCTGCAACGCACCCATTTGCCGGACCAGAGGGGAGGGGGCGTGCACTGGATCGCACTGCCGTTGCCACGGTGGGAGGCTGATGCGCCCGCCACCCTGGCAGACGCCACGGCCGTGGGCTGGTGGGCGCTGCGCTTCACCCCCCGGGTCGCGCTGGTGGACGGCGATGCCTTGCTGCTGGAAGTCTCCACCACCGAGCGGCTGTGGGGTGGGCGGGACGCGCTGATGGCGCAGGTGGGCCAGGCGTGGTCGCTGGCGGCAGGTGGTGCTGCCGCGATAGGTGCGGGTGCGAAAGATTCTTCGGCTCCGCAGCCGCCTGGCCCTTCGCCCGTCTGGGGCTGCGGCTCCACCGCGCTGCTTGCGCAGGCGGTGCTGCGGATGGCCCTGGCGGGGCGTGCCTTGCCGGCCCGCATGCCGCAGGGCCTGCCGCTGCACACCTTGACGGCCCTGCGCCCTCACGTGGCCAGCCTGGAGCGCATGGGTTGCCGCACCTGGGGCTCCTTGCAGGCGCTGCCGCGCGCAGGGGTGGCGCGGCGCTTTGGTGCGGCCGTGCTGCAGGTGCTGGACCAGGCCCTGGGCCACGCGCCCCAGGCCCACAGCTGGCTGGAGCTGCCGGAGGCGTTCGTGCTGACCGCCGAGCTGCCCGCGCTGGCCGAGTCGGCCGATGCCTTGCTGTGGAGTGCCAGCCGCTGCCTGACGGTGCTGCAGGGCTGGCTGCAGGCGCGCCAGCAGGGGGCCCTGGGGCTGGAGCTGGCCTGGCGGCACGACCTGCGCCGGCTCGACGGAGTGGCGGTGCCTGCCACGCGCGCTCTGCAGGTGCGCACCGCACAGGCCACGCAAGACACTGTCCACCTGCGGCGGCTGCTGTCCGAAAACCTGGCGCGCACCGCCATGGCGGCGCCGGCCAACCAGATCACGCTGCGCCTGCTCGACTCCGCACCGCTGCAGCAGCGCAGCGCCAGCCTGCTGCCGCCCGATGGCCGCAGCGGCGGCGGCAGCGATGCCGCGGGCGCGTCGGCCGAGGCCCTGCACCAGTTGCTCGAGCGGCTGTCCGCCCGCCTGGGGCCCGAGCGGGTGCTGGCCCCGGTGCTGCAGGCCGACCACCGCCCCGAGCGCATGCAGCAGTGGCGCCCTGCGGCCGAGGTACTGCGCGTGGCGACGGCGGCAGTCCGCGCTGCGGGCAGGGGCGCCGCACTGCAGGCCCAGAACGAGTCGCTGGACGCCACGCCCGACGCGCTGCTGCAACCCACCTGGCTGCTGAACCCGCCCCGGCGTCTGGCGGTGCAGGGCAACCGGCCGTGCCACCACGGGCGGCTGCGGCTGCTCGATGGCCCCCACCGCTTCGAGGCGGGGTGGTGGTCCGCTGCCGACCAAGAGCAAAACCCTGCACATCCGGAGGCGGGCCTCGCCCTGCGCGACTACTTCGTGGCGCACAACGACGTGGCCGGGCTGGTGTGGGTGTTCCGCGAGCGCCTGGCACCGGTGCCTGATGACGCGCAGGCCGCAGCGCGCCCGCACCGCTGGTTCCTGCATGGCATCTTCGGTTGATGGGGCAGCAGGGAACATGGCCGTGGTGTGCTTGCCGCCATCCTGCAATAGTGCAGCCTGCATGGGGAGACGCGCATGAAACCGCCTGCGACCCCCAGCACCCGCGCTGCGGGCTTGCCGGACTACGCCGAGTTGCATTGCCTGTCCAACTTCAGCTTCCAGCGCGGTGCATCGCACCCGCAGGAGCTGGTGGAGCATGCCGTCAAGCTGGGCTACCGGGCGCTGGCACTGACCGACGAATGCTCGGTGGCCGGCGTGGTGCGGGCGAAGGGGACGGCCGAGGAGTTGGGGCTGCACCTCATCGTCGGCAGCGAGTTCCTGTGGGGCGATGTGCGGCTGGTGGCCCTGGCGCGGGATGTGGAGGGCTGGGGCAATCTGTGCGAGTTCATCACGGCAGCGCGCAGGGCGGCACCCAAGGGCCAATACCACGTCGGCCCGGGCAGCCCTTTTGCGCTGTTGCAAGGCTGCGAGTTGCTGCTGGCGCCGATCCGTTCACGTTTTGATGCTTCTGATTTGATAGCTGTCAGCGCTTGCCTGGCAAGCGCAAGGGCACATTTTGATGCCAGTTTTGAAGGCCACGTCTGGCTGGCTGCCGAGCTGCACCTGGCCGCCAACGATGGGCTGTGGCTGGCCACGCTGCAGCAGGCGGGCGCGGCCCTGGGCCTGCCGCTGGTGGCTGCGGGCGACGTGCACATGCATGGCCGCTCGCGCAAGCCGCTGCAGGACGTGATCACCGCCGTGCGCCTGGGCCGCAGCGTGGGCGAATGCGGGTTCGCGCTGCAGCCCAACGCCGAACGGCACCTGCGCCGGCGCGTGCGGCTGGCGGGCCTGTATCCGCCGGACCTGCTGGCGGCCACGCTCACCGTGGCGGGGCGCTGCACGTTCAGCCTCAACGAGATCAAGTACCAGTACCCGCTGGAGACCGTGCCCGAAGGCATGACCCCGGGCCAGGCGCTGGCCTGGCTGGTGGAGTCGGGCGTGCAAGGTCATTACCCGGAGGGCGCACCCGACGCCGTGCTGGCGCAGATCCGCAAGGAGCTGGACCTGATCACGTTCTGCCAGTACGAGATGTACTTCCTCACGGTGCACGACATCGTGCGCTATGCACGCAGCCGAGACATCCTGTGCCAGGGGCGCGGCTCGGCGGCGAATTCGGTGGTCTGCTACATGCTGGGCATCACCGCCGTGCCGCCGGAAAACTCCAACCTGCTGTTCGAGCGCTTCATCAGCAAGGAGCGCAAGGAGCCGCCGGACATCGATGTGGACTTCGAGCACGACCGGCGCGAAGAGGTCATCCAGTACATCTACGGCAAATACGGCCGCGACCGCGCCGCCATTGCGGCGGTGGTGACCACCTACCGCACCCGCAGCGCCCTGCGCGACGTGGGCAAGGCGCTGGGCGTGGCGCCCGTGCTGGTGGATGCGTTTGCCAAGGACCACCACTGGTTCGACGAGGAGATCGCCGCCGACCGGCTGCAGGACCTGGCCCACGGTGTGGGGGCAACACTGCAGCGGCACACCGCGTTGCTCTGGCTGCAGCTGTCGGCGCAGCTCAAGGGATTCCCGCGACACCTGAGCCAGCACGTGGGCGGCTTCGTGCTCACCCAGGGCAAGCTCACGCGGCTGGTGCCGGTGGAGCCTGCGAGCATGGAGGATCGCTCGGTCATCCAGTGGGACAAGGACGACCTCGACGACATGGGCCTGCTCAAGGTCGATGTGCTGGCCCTGGGCATGCTCAGCGCATTGCGCCGCTGCCTGAACCTGCGCGCCGCCCTGCGCGGCGAACGCTGGGGACTCAAGGACATTCCGCACGCCGACCCGGCCACCTACGACATGATCTGCGCGGCCGACACCGTGGGCGTCTTCCAGATCGAGAGCCGCGCGCAGATGAGCATGCTGCCGCGCCTTCGGCCGCGCGAGTTCTACGACCTGGTGGTGGAGGTCGCCATCGTGCGGCCGGGCCCCATCCAGGGGGGCATGGTGCACCCGTACCTGAAGGCGCGGGAACGCAGACGCCGTGGCGAGCCCCTGGAGTTGGAAAAACCCGAACTGGAAAGTGCCCTGGCGCGCACGCTGGGCGTGCCGATCTTTCAAGAGCAGGTGATGCAGATCGCCATGGTGGCCGCGGGCTTCAGCGCCGGCATGGCCGACGACCTGCGCCGATCCATGGCGGCATGGAAGCGCCGGGGTGGGGTGCACCGCTTCGAGCGCCCGCTCGTCGGCGGCATGGAGGCGCGCGGCTACCGCACGGAGTTCGCCCAGGCCATCTTCCAGCAGATGCTGGGCTTTGGCGAATACGGCTTTCCGGAGAGCCATGCCTACAGCTTTGCCCTGCTGGCCTATGCCAGCAGCTGGCTCAAGTGCCACGAGCCAGCGGCCTTTCTGGCGGCCCTGCTCAACTCGCTGCCCATGGGGTTCTACACCGCGTCGCAACTGGTGCAGGACGCGCGCCGCCACGGCGTGCGGGTGCTGCCCATCGATGTGACCCAGAGCGAGGTCGACTGCACGCTGGAGGGTGACCTGGAGCACCTGCAGCCCCACAAGGGGCTGCCCGCGCCGCCCCTGCCGCAACCCGCGGTGCGACTGGGCCTGCGCCTGGTGGCAAGCCTGCAGGGGGATGCTGCCGAGCGACTGGTGCAGACGCGCCTGGCGGGCCCCGCCTTTGCCAGCACCGAAGACCTGGCCCTGCGCGCGCAGCTGAGCCAGCAGGACCTGCAGGCCCTGGCTGCGGCCGATGCACTGGCCAGCCTGTCGGGCCACCGGCGCCAGCAGATGTGGGAGGCCGCCGCCCAGCATGCGGCACCGGCCCTGCTGCGCGACGTGCCGGTGCACGAGGCGCCGCTCGCGCTGCCCGCTGCGCCGGAAGGCGAAGAGATACTGTTCGACTACGCCGCCACCGGCCTTACGTTGCGTCGCCACCCGCTGGCCCTGCTGCGCCCGCGCTTGGTGCGCTGGCGGCTGCTGAGTGCGCTGCAACTGAACGCCATGCCCCACGGCCGCAAGGTGCGGGCCTGCGGTATCGTCACCGTGCGCCAGCGCCCGGGCACGGCCAAGGGCACGATGTTCGTTACGCTCGAAGACGAGACCGGCCCCGTCAACGTGATCGTGTGGCCTTCGCTGGTGGATGCCTGGCGCAACGCGCTGCTGCGTTCGCAGTTGCTGGCGGTGGAGGGCACCTGGCAGTGCAGCGTGCCGCAAGAGGGTGCGCCCGGCCAAGACCAAGCCCATGGCCCGGCCGCATCATCGCCATCGCAGGGCGCGGCACCGATGGTGGTGCGGCATCTGGTGGCCCAGCGCTTCAAGGACCTGACCCCGCTGCTCGGGCGCATGGCGCAGGCGCTGCAGGGCAGCCGGGATTTTCATTGAGGCGCCTGTGCACTCGCCCCGTGGAGACTCACCGCTCCAGCAGGTAGGAGTGCGGGTCGATGAAAAACGCCTTCTTGTAGCCCTGCGTGGAGCCATCGGCCTTCCACGGCGCGGGCAGCATCCGCACGATGGAGTAGTGCAGGTGGGGCGGCTTGCCCTGCGCGTTGCCGCTGGCGCCCAGCGTACCGATGGCGCTGCCGGATGCCACCACAGACAAGGCCCCCGTCTGTATCGAATCCAGGTGCGCAAAGTAATGCAGCCGCCAGCGGGGCCCCAGCACCAGCACGACCTTGCCGCCTTTGGAGATCTCGCCCGTGTACAGAACAATGCCATCCGTGGTGCTCAGCACGGGCGTGCCCACCTTGCCGAAGATGTCGATCCCCTTGTGCACCCCCGACGTGCCCCAGGGCTCGAACCAGAATGATCGGGGGTTCCAGTCCCGGGCCGATGCTCCGGCGACGGGGATGCGGATGCGCTCGGGGAGCAGCAGTCCGACCACGATGATGGCCAGCAGCCCCAGGCACAGGTTTCTTGCAATTTTCATGAACGGGCAACGCGTAAGCGCCTGGGCGCGAGAGCGCGATTATTCCGCCTGGCAGGAGACTGGCCAGGAGCAGGGCAGGAGTTGAGTGGCTGTAGCGCAGGGCAGGGCCGTGCGTGCAACCCCTATCCCGGCCTGCAGGTGGGCTCAGCGCGCGGGCGCCGCCTTGCTGGCCGCCTGTCGCGCAGGTTGCGATGCGGTACCCGCTGCGCCCTGGCGGCCAGGCTTCACGGGCTGCTTGCCCAGGTCCAGCAGCGGCTTGCAATGCGTGTCGTCGTCGGCCGCGGGCACCGTGACCGGGACCAGCGCCAGCGCGACGGGGGCCACGGCCGCTGCCACCACCGCAGCGCCTGCGCGCAGCAGCAGGGGGCCCGCTTCCACGCCGACGTCAGGGTTTCCGAACGTGCCCTTCACGTACAGCGGCGAGCGCAGCGAGAAGAACTTCCACTCCAGCGACTCGGGCTTGATGCGCAGGTTCATCTCCTCGGTGCCCAGGTCGATCGTGCCGGTGGCCTCGATGATGGCGTCGTCGGTGCTCATCTTCACCACGCGCGTGGTGGCCAGGCCCTCCACCACCGTGAAGTCGGCCACCGCGCAGCGCAGGTGCACTTCCTTGGTATCGCCAAAAAGTTTGCCCACCACGATACTGCCCACGTTCAGCGCGGCCAGGTCCAGCATCTGCTTGCTCAACGTGCCCTCGCGCACATACAGCCGCATCTCGCCGGTGCCTTGGCCCAGCAGCCCGGCCACGCTGTTGCCGGTGCTCTCCAGCGCGATGGCACCGTCCATGCGGCCAAAGCTCTTTTTCATGAGCTGCACCTTGGGGAACAGGGCCGACAGCTGCAGGCCCTGCACGGTGCCGCGTATCTGGGCCTTGAGCGGGGGCGTGCGGCCGTCGATGCTCACTTGCGACTCGATCTTGCCCTCGGCCACGCCGAAGGTCAGCGGCGCGAGCTTGAGCTGTGCGTTTTCCATCACGGCGTGCACGCTCAGGTTTTCGAGCGGCAGGCTTTCGGGCCGGATGATGTGGCGGCCCTTGAACACGATGTCCATGTCCATGGCGTTCCAGCGCTCGGCCGCGAACTTGGAATCCGGCAGCACCTTGCCTTTGCCCACCCGTTCACGGCCGCGGTTGGCGTTGTCGGCCTTGCTGGTGCCGATGGTCGGGCCCAGGTCCGCCAGCCTCAGTTGGTTGGAGGTCATCGTGCCGGTCAGGCGCGGGCGCGGCTTGCCCGATGTGTACTTGAGCGAACCGTGAAGATCGCTCTGGCCCACCTTGCCGTCGAAGCCGTCGTATTGCCACACCGCACGTTCGGGCTCCAGGCTGCCGGTGAGGCGTCCGTCGGTCTCGAAGGGCGGCGTGTTGGGCAGCACCAGGCCGGTCACTTCGTACAGGTCGGCCATGCTGTCTGCCTTGAGCCGCACCTGAAAGTCCAGCCCCGACAATGCGCCCGGATTGGCAAGGATGCCTTCGGCCGACAGCACCACGCTGCCAGCGCTCGCGTCGATCTGCAGCGGGTAGTTCACCACCTTGTTGCGCAGGCTGATCACCTGGCCTGCACGCCCCTGGCCCTTGATCTGCGCCTTCAGGTAGCGGCCTTCCAGCTCGAACCGCAGGCCATAGGGTACGGGCGCGTTGCTGCCCGACGGCACGTTGGCCGGGGCGGATGCGGCAGCCACCGATGGGGCGACAGTACCCGAGGCCGCGCTGGCCGGTGCCGACGCCTTGGCCGTGGCAGGGTTGGCTGGGGCTGCCCGGCCGCCGGGGGCAGAGCGCTGCCGCGGCAGCTCGGGCGCGGTGGTGTCCAGGCGGACCCGCACATCCAGGTCTTTGATCCCGTCCGCGTAGGCGATGACCCCCTGGTGCACGATCAGGCGGTCCACATCGAACGACCAGCCACTCGGTGGCCCATCCTTGCGCTGGAAGGTCCAGTTGTTGTTGCCGTCGGCCGAGCGCGCCAGTGCGATGTCCGGACCGGTGAGGTCCACGGTGTCGATGGCCACGTGCTTGCCCAGCAGCGGCCAGAGACTGAGCGTCGCGGTGGCGCTGCCGATGCGGGCCATCTGGGCCGGGGCTTCGGCGTCCTTGTTCGACGGGCCGGCCTTGCCGGGCGCTGGCTTGCCATCGGCGCGCCGAAAGGGCGCAACGAAGGCATCGGGGTTGTCCATCACGAGATTGTCTGCCTTGACAGCGACACCGGGCAACCAGCGCTGCCATCCGTCCTCCAGCGGCTGAGGCCAGCGCCAGTCGACCGACAGATCCCCTTCGATCGCAAAATTCCGCCCCGTGGCTTCGCTCACCTTCGCATTCACCCATGGTTTGGCGCGGTTCCAGTCCATCACTGCGACCACGATGGCCAGTACCACCAGCACGGCGAGCACCAAGCCTAGCAGCCACAGGCCCCAGACCGCCGCCCGTTGCAAAGGGCCGCGCGCCATGCGCCGGGCAGCTGTGTCCGAAGCTGGCGGGCGGGCGGGAGAAGGATGGATGGAGTCGGAGGGCATGCAGCGAAAGTAGTGGAGGAATTTTTTGCTTGAGGGGTGATGCGCCCTGGGCGGACTGGGGGCGGCTGCGCACGCCGGCCGCGCGGGCCCGACGCCCGTGGGCTGCACCATGCCCCATGCTAGACCGCATCACCCCGTGCAGCGTCCCCGGCATGGCAACTGCCGCCCTTGTCCTACAGGGGCAGTTGCACCGCCTGCACGCCTAGAATGCGCGCCATGCACAACCCCCGCCACCCTTACGCCCCGCCCCCGCGCGACGGTGTGGGCGCCAGCTGCGTGGTGCTGCCCAGCCAGGGCGCGGGCAGCATGCTCGACTTTCTGGCGCAACGGCTGCAGGCTGTATCGCGCGAAGAATGGCTGCGTCGCCTGGACGCTGGCGATGTGGTGGATGAGCGCGGGCAGACCGTGGCGCCCGACAGGCCCTTCGAGGGCGGCCTGCGGGTGTACTACTACCGCAGCCTGGGCGACGAGCCCGCACCACCGTTTTCCGAGACCGTGCTGTACCAGGATGAGCACTTGGTCGTCGCCGACAAGCCGCACTTCATGCCGGTCACTCCATCGGGCCGCTACCTGCACAGCACGCTGCTGGTGCGGCTGAAGCGCCGGCTGGGCCTGCAAGAGCTCTCCCCCCTGCACCGCATCGACCGCGACACGGCGGGTCTGGTGCTGCTGTCGGTGCAGCAACGCACGCGGGGGGCCTACCAGGCGCTGTTCAGGGACCGGCAGATCACCAAGGACTACGACGCCATCGCGCCCTGGCGCGCCGGCATGACCTTCCCGTTCGAACACGCCAGCCGCCTGGAAGAGAGTCCGCAGTTCTTTCGCATGCAGGAAGTGCCGGGCGAGCCCAACAGCCTGACCCGCATCGACGTGCTGGAAGTGGCCGGCCCCTGGGCGCGCTACCGGCTGTCCCCCGTGACCGGCAAACGCCATCAGTTGCGCGTGCACATGGCGGCGCTGGGGCTGCCGCTGCGCAACGATCCGTTCTACCCCGTCGTCAACGACCCGCCCGAGGGCGATTATTCAAAACCTCTGCAGTTGCTGGCACGGTCTCTCGAGTTCCGGGACGCTGTCACGGGTGGTATGCGCAGGTTCGAGACCACCCAGTCACTGCCACTGGGCTGAGCACTGTCAGGCCCTGCCGAGACACCGAACGGCAGTGGTGTGTCTTGCATGCCCTGGGGCCACGGGGTGTGGCCGGCAGTCGGCAGCCCCATTGCAGTGATCAATACAAGGGTTTTCCCTATGTCTGCAATGGCCATTGCACGTGCGTGGTTTTGTAATTAGCAGTAGATGCGGTACTTTTAGCGACCACGACGCACATCACTGCATAAATTACAGAAAAGCACAAGATGATTTCATCAAACATTCGCCATTCCGTGGCTTTCAAGCTGTCGCTCACAGCCTTGCTCAGCCTGCTTGTGGTGTTGCTGGTGACCATGGGCCTGGTCAGCGTGCTCTTGTGGAAGGATTTCGGGCGGCTGTCGCGCGACGACGGCGTGCAGTACGCGGCCCAGGTGCGCACGCTGGTGCAGTCGTTCGATGAAACGGCGCAAGAGCAGGCCAAGCGCGATTTCGGACTGTTCAAGTCCAGCCTCTCGGGCAAATTCGAAGTGAGCGAAACACCGGGCGCCGACGGCAAGCCCGAAGCGGTGCTCTCGTTGGAGGGCGCACCCTTGAACGGCGACTTCCAGGCGGTGGACAAATTCACCAAGGACAGCATGGGCGGCGTGGCCACCATCTTCGCGCGCTCTGGCGAGGACTTCATTCGCGTCACGACCTCGCTCAAGAAGCAGGACGGCGAGCGGGCCTACAAGACGCTGCTGGACCGCAAGCACCCTGCCTATGCGCTGATGAACGAAGGCAAGACCTACATCGGCCGCGCCAACCTGTTCGGCCGCGACTACATGACGGTGTACGAGCCCATCCGCGACGGCAACCGCACCATCGGGATCTTGTTCACCGGCTCGGACATGGGCCCCATCCTGGCCAAGCTCAATGCCGTGATGGCCGGGCAAAAGCTCTACGCCACCGGCGCGGTCTACTCGGTCAGCCTGGCGGCGGGGCCATCGCGGGGCAATGTGTTCGGCCTGGCAGGTGCGCCGGTCAAGCTCGACGAGAAAGACGGCGATGCCAAGGCCTGGCTGGCGTCGCTCGAGGGCATCGAGCAGACCGGCTCGTTCGAATCCAGCTGGTCGCCGCGCCGCACCGGTGCGGGGGACACCGCGCAGCGCTTCGTGGCGGTGGAGCGCTACAAGCCCTGGAACCTGGGCATCGTGGCCGAAGCGCCGCTGTCCGAAATGATGCAGGAGGCGCGCACCGTGCTCACCTGGCTGTGGCTGGGTGTGCTGGTGGCGCTGGCGCTGCTCACGGTGGTGCTGGTGTTCGTCACGCGGCGCCTGGTGGGCGCTCCGGTGCAGCAACTGAGCACCGCGCTGGGCTACCTGGCCCAGGGAGACTTGTCGCATGCGGTGTCGGTGCGCTCGCGCGACGAGATCGGTACGCTGGCCGAGGCCATGGAGGGCTTTCGCCGGCGCCTGGTCGAGAGCCTGAGCACCGTGCGCACCAGCGCCGAAAGTGTCTCCGCCGCCAGCACCGAAATCGCTCAGGGCAACCAGGACTTGTCGGGCCGCACAGAAAGCCAGGCCAGCTCGCTGGAGCAGACCGCCGCCAGCATGGAGCAACTGGGCGCCACCATACGGCACAACGCAGACAACGCGAGCCAGGCCAACCAGCTCGCGGTGGGCGCCAGCCAGGTGGCCACGCGCGGCGGCGAGGTCGTCTCGCAAGTGGTGTCCACCATGCAGGACATCCATGCCAGCAGCAACCGCATCAGCGACATCATCGGCGTGATCGATGGCATCGCCTTCCAGACCAACATCCTGGCGCTGAACGCCGCCGTGGAAGCCGCCCGCGCCGGCGACCAGGGTCGGGGCTTTGCGGTGGTGGCTGCCGAAGTGCGCAACCTGGCCCAGCGCACCGCGGCGGAGGCCAAGTCGATCAAGGAACTGATCGGCGCCAGCAGCGCCATGGTGCAGCAGGGCTCTGCCCTGGCCGACCAGGCGGGCACCACCATGCAGGAGGTGGTCGGCGCCATCCGCCGCGTGGCCGACATGGTGGCCGAGATCAGCTCTGCCAGCCGCGAGCAGACCGCGGGCGTGGGGCAGGTGGGCGAGGCGGTGACCCAGCTGGACCAGACCACGCAGCAGAACGCCGCCCTGGTCGAAGAAATGGCCGCTGCCGCCAGCAGCCTGCGCACGCAGGCGCAGCACATGGTGTCGGCGGTGGCGCAGTTCAATCTGGGCGGGGCAGGGCATGCGGGCGGCTCGCCATCGCTGTCGCTGCCGTCGTCCGCGCCGGCGCAGCGCTGAGCGGCGCCCGGCCCCACCCCGGGGTCAACCCCGCACGGCGGTGGCCTTCGCCGTTGCCGCGTACTGCCCGGGCGTTTGCCCCAGCACCTTGCGAAACGCCGTCCCCATGTGCGACTGGTGCGTGAAGCCGCAGTCCAGTGCGATGGATGCCAGCGGCTCGGTGCTGCGCCGCAGCAATGCGCGGGCGGCCTGCACGCGCGTCTCGACGATGAAGGCATGGGGTGTCATACCCACGAGCCGCGTGAATTCACGCAGGAAACGCAGCGGAGATTTGCCCTCGGCCAGCGCCAGTTGCGCAATCGTCAAGGGCTGGGCGTAGTCGCTGGCGATGCGGTCCAGCACACGCGCGTAGAGCGGGCGCAGCGACCGGTCGGCGTGCGTTGCGTGGCTGGCGGTCTCGCTCAGGCCTGCCCAACCCACAAAGCCCCAGGCCGCCTGTTCGATGGCCAGCGCGTCGGGTGCGGGCGCCAGCGCAAGGCGGCGCAGATGCCGGGCTGCCGCCAAGGCCTGCGCATGGCCCATCCAGTGAACGCGGCGCTGCGTGCCGCCCAAGTGCCTGGCAGGCTCCATGCCGCCGCCATTCCAGCGCACCACCAGGTATTCGCCGCCCGTCGCGGACTCGGAAAAAACATCCACGCCGGGCGGTGTGTAGGCCAGCGTGCCGGGCCAGGTGTCGAAGTCCTCCCGACGGTCGGAGCCGATCGCGTGCACGCCCCGTTGGCGCTCCAGCGCCATGCCCACGGAATGCGTGCGCACCGGGTCGCTGGCGCTGTACGGCCTGCGGCTGAGCAGCGCCACCTGCAGGTCCTGCAGGGCGCTGGCATCCACAAAGAGGGGGTGGTCTGGCATCTCGGAGACGGGGCGCCAGGGTGGCGCGGCTGAAATTCCATGATATACGCCCGCCACATGCCCGTGGACACTGCCGGCATGAACACCCCCGCACACCAGGGCAGCGAGAGCCCCCGCACCATCGGCCTCATCGGCGGCATGAGCTGGGAATCCAGCGCCGAATACTACGAACTCATCAACCAGGAAGTGCGTAGCCGCCTGGGGCCGCTGCGCTCGGCCAGCCTGCTGATGTTCAGCGTCGACTTCGGGCCCATCGAGCAGGCGCAACACGCAGGCCGCTGGGACGACCTGGCCGGCATGCTGGAGGACGCCGCCAGGCGTTTGCACCGCGGCGGCGCGGACTGCGTGGTGCTGTGTACCAACACCATGCACAAGGTGGCAGACCGTATCGCGGCGGCGGTGCCCATTCCCTTCCTGCACATCGCCGACCCGGTGGGGCGCGAGGCCGCACGCACCGGGGCGCAAGTGCTGGGCCTGCTGGGCACGCGCTTCACGATGGAGCAGCCCTTCATGCGCGATCGCCTGGCGCGTGACCACGGCCTGCAGGTGCTGGTGCCGGACGAGCCGGACCGCGCCGAAGTGCACCGCATCATCTACGAAGAGCTCTGCACGGGCGTGGTCCGCGATGCGTCCCGCAAGACCTACCAGCGCATCATCGAGTCGCTGGCGCAGCGCGGCGCGCAGGCCGTGGTGCTGGGCTGCACCGAGATCACGCTCCTCATCCAGCCGCAGGACAGCGTGCTGCCCGTGCTGGACACCACGCGACTGCATTCGCAGGCGGCGGTGGACTTTGCGCTCGGGGGCCGCTGATCCATCACCCCGATCCACACAGGGGCCGGGTGCCCATCACATGAAGATGCGGCGAATGCCTGCACGAAGAGGCTGTGTCGTAGGCAATGATCCGAGGTTCATTCACCTTCCACAGCCCCGTGCTGCAGCGCCCCATGCCCAAATCCTCGCCCATTGCAACGGACCCTTCTGCTCGCGGCATGGTGCGCGTGCGCGGAGCCCGCGAGCACAACCTCAAGGACGTGGATGTGGACATCCCGCGCGATGCGCTCGTGGTGTTCACGGGCGTGTCGGGCTCGGGCAAGTCGTCGCTGGCCTTTGGCACCCTGTTCGCCGAGGCCCAGCGGCGCTACCTGGAGTCCGTCGCGCCCTACGCACGCCGCCTGATCGTGCAGGCCGGCGTGCCGCAGGTCGACAGCATCGAGGGCCTGCCCCCCGCCGTGGCGCTGCAGCAGCAGCGCGGCACGCCCAGCGCGCGGTCCTCCATGGGCAGCGTCACCGGCATATCGACCCCGCTGCGCATGCTGTACTCGCGCGCCGGTCGTTACCCCGCAGGCCAGTCCATGCTGTATGCGGAAGACTTTTCGCCCAACACGCCGCAGGGCGCCTGCCCGCATTGCCATGGCCAGGGGCGCGTGTACGAGGTGACCGAGCAATCGATGGTGCCCGACGATTCGCTGACCATCCGCGAACGTGCCGTGGCCGCCTGGCCCACCGCGTGGCAGGGGCAGAACCTGCGCGACATCCTGACCACGCTGGGCCACGACGTGGACACGCCCTGGCGCGACCTGCCCAAGAAGCTGCGCCACTGGATCCTCTTCACCGACGAGCAGCCCACCGTGCCGGTGTACGCAGGCTTCAGCGTGGCCGAAGTCAAGGATGCGATTCGCCGCAAGCTCACCCCCAGCTACATGGGCACCTTCGCCGGGGCGCGCCGCTACGTGATGCACACCTTCGCCCACAGCCAGAGCGCGCTGATGAAAAAGCGGGTGGCGCAGTACATGGTGGGCACGCTGTGCCCGGTGTGCCATGGCAAGCGGCTCAAGACCGAGGCGCTGTCGGTCACCTTCGCCGGTCACGACATCGCCGCGCTGGCACAGCTGCCGCTCAAGGCGCTGGCCGACCTGCTCCGGCCCGCCGCAGAAGGCAGGCTGGGCGAGGGAGAGCCAGAGCTGAGCGGCCGCGCCACCCGCGCACGCAAAAAGCGGGCTGCCTCTGGCGATGCGCACGCGGCGGCGCCCGACGTGCACCGCACGCACTGGCTGTCTGAAGAGAAAGTGATGGCTGCGCAGCGCCTGGCTGCAGAGGTGCACCGGCGGGTGCTGGCGCTGATCGACCTCGGCCTGGGCTACCTGTCGCTGGACCGGTCCACGCCCACGCTGTCGCCGGGCGAGCTGCAGCGGCTGCGGCTGGCGTCGCAGCTGTCGTCCCACCTGTTCGGCGTGGTCTATGTGCTGGATGAGCCCTCGGCCGGCCTGCACCCTGCGGACGGCGAGGCACTGCTGTCGGCCTTGCAAAACCTCAAAGCCGCCGGCAACTCGCTGTTCGTGGTCGAGCACGACGTGGCCACCATGCAGCGCGCCGACTGGCTGGTGGACGTGGGCCCGGCCGCTGGCGAAGGCGGCGGCGAGGTGCTCTACAGCGGCCCGCCCGCCGGCTTGGCGAAGATCGAGCGGTCGCAAACCCGGCGCTACCTGTTTGGCGACGGCCATGCAGGTCTTGGCGGAGGCGCCGCCCCGGTGCACGCACCACGCCAGGCCCAGGGCTGGCTGCAGCTTGAAGGCATCACGCGCAACAACCTGCAAGACCTGGATGTGGCTTTTCCCCTGCAGTGCATGACGGCGGTAACGGGGGTATCGGGCTGCGGAAAATCCAGCCTCGTGAGCCAGGCCCTGCTGGAGCTGGTGTCCGCGCACCTGGGGCGCCCGGTGGTGGCAGACCCGGACGGCGATGCTGCCGACGCATCGGCTGGAGAAGGCGCAGGCTTTGGCTCCATCCCTCTGGCAACCGCCACGGCCGCCACAGCTGCAACAGGCCGCCTGGCCGCTGGCGGCGAGGGCATCAAACGCCTGGTGCAGGTGGACCAAAAGCCCATCGGACGCACGCCGCGCTCGAACCTGGCCACCTACACGGGCCTGTTCGACACCGTGCGCAAACTTTTTGCAGCCACACCGTCTGCGCGCAAGCGCCGCTACGACGCTGGGCGGTTTTCCTTCAACGTGGCCAAGGGGCGCTGCGAGACCTGCGAGGGCGAGGGCTTCGTGAGCGTGGAACTGCTCTTCATGCCCAGCGTGTACGCCCCATGCCCGGCGTGCCACGGCGCCCGGTACAACGCCGCCACGCTGGAGATCCTGTGGAACGGCCTGTCCATCGCCGATGTCCTGGGCCTCACGGTCGATGCGGCGTGCGACGTGTTTGCGCAAGAACCGCAGGTGCTGCGCCCGTTGGCCGTGCTGCGCGACATTGGCCTGGGCTACCTGCGCCTGGGCCAGCCCGCCACCGAACTCAGCGGAGGCGAGGCGCAACGCATCAAGCTGGCCACGGAGCTGCAGCGCCAGCAGCAGCGCGGGGGAACGTTGTATGTACTCGACGAGCCCACCACCGGGCTGCACCCGGCCGACGTGGACCGCCTGCTCGCGCAGCTCGATGGCCTGGTCGAAGCGGGCAACACGGTGGTCCTGGTGGAGCACGAGATGCGGGTGGTGGCCGCCTGCGACTGGGTGATCGACCTGGGCCCCGGTGCGGGTGACGAGGGCGGGCGCATCGTGGCGCAGGGGACTCCCCAGGCCGTGGCGTCAAGCCAGGGCAGTCGCACGGCTCCGTATCTCTCCAAGGCGTTGGCTTGATACCCCTCGGGTGGCACTGAAAGCTTGCATGCGGTCAGGTGCTGGTCAGGAGGCAATGCATCGGCAAGCGGCAGCAACGGCCGACGCACAAGTACAAAGAGCCTGTCAAGTCATTCCCATTTTCAAGCGGGTATGCATGGCAGGCTCTGGGCGAATCGCTGACAGTACGGTCGTCAGCGATCAGGCCGAGGATCTGGAGCGGGTGAAGGGAATCGAACCCTCGTATGAAGCTTGGGAAGCTGCCGTTCTACCATTGAACTACACCCGCGACGGCTGCGATTATAGGCAGCATCCGTGCAGGCCCCGGCCTCGGGTTGCGCCAAGCACGCAAAACGCATATTCATAGCCGATCTTGTTGGTTGGGCCGATGGGCTGTGCGCCCTAAATTCCTTTCACCTGTTGCACACGGCGCAGGTTCTCTTCACAGACTTGGAAAGGACGCCCATGACAACCCCACGCAACCCTTCGACACGTTCCACCTGGAGCGCCTGGCTTCGCACCTGTGTGGCGGGCAGCATGGTGGTGTGGGGCGGGGCTGTGCTGGCTGCCACGCCCATCCCTGCCGGCCCGCTGGTCAGCACCGAATGGCTGGCGCAGAACCTGGACAACCAGCAGGTGCGGATTGTCGAGGTGAGCGTGAACCCGGGCCTGTATGAGCGCGGCCACGTGCCTGGCGCCGTCAACTTCTCGTGGCACCAGGACCTGAACGACCGCGTGCGCCGCGACATCGTGAGCAAGGAGGGCTTCGAGGCCCTGCTGTCCAAGGCGGGCGTGTCGCCCGACACCACCGTGGTGCTGTACGGCGACACCAACAACTGGTTTGCCGCCTGGGGCGCGTGGGTGTTCGACATCTACGGCGTGAAGAACGTCAAGCTGCTCGACGGTGGCCGCAAGAAGTGGGAGGCCGAGAACCAGCCGCTCAACAACCGCGTGCCCGAATTCGCGGCCACCAGCTACAAGGTGGGCGCAGTCAACACGCAGTTGCGGGCCCGCTTGTCGGACGCGCTGGCCGCCGCCGAGGGCAAGACCAACGCGAAGCTGGTGGACATCCGCTCGGCCGACGAATACAGCGGCAAGATCTTTGCGCCTGCCGGCGTGCCGGAACTGAGCATCCGCGCCGGCCACATCCCCGGCGCGGCCAACGTGCCCTGGGGCCAGGCGGTGAAGGAAGACGGCACCTTCAAGTCTGCCGACGAGCTCAAGAAGCTCTACGCCAACGCGGGCGTGGACGGCAGCCGGCCCATCATCACGTACTGCCGCATCGGCGAGCGCTCCAGCCACACCTGGTTCGCGCTGTCCAAGATCCTGGGCTACAACGTGAAGAACTACGACGGCTCCTGGACGGAATATGGCAATTCGGTCGGCGTGCCCATCAACAACCCGGCCGGCACCGTGTGGGCGGCCAAGTGAGGTGGACGGATTGAAGCGACGAGCGAGAGACAGCGAAAGTCACGGCTTTTGGTAGGGGGTCTCTTTTACAGCCCGCTTCGTGCGGGCTTTTTTTCTGCCTGGGACTTCGCGCTGTGCGGCATCTGTCCACGTCGTCTCAACGGCCCCACTGATCCATCCATCAATCTATGAGCTTTTCATTCCGATTTCCCTCTGCGACAGCATGGCTGGCCTTGACCCTGCTGGCCGCTCTGATCGCCGTCGCCCAGTGGCTGCAGGGCCAGGCGGGCGGGCGCACCCTGGTGTTTGCACTGGCCTGCGGTGCGGTGCTGGGCATCGTGCTGCAGCGATCGCGCTTTTGCTTTTACTGCCACGCACGCGACTGGTTCGAGGACCGCAACCCGCGGGGCATGCTCGCCATCGTGCTGGCGTTGGCCGTGGGCGTGGTGGGCTACACCGTGGTGCTGGGCAGCTGGCTGCCCGTGCCGCAGCCCGGCAAGCTGCCGCCGGACATGCACATCGGCCCGGTGAGCTGGGTGCTGCTGGCGGCGGGGCTGTCGTTCGGCGCGGGCATGGTGGTGTCGGGCTCGTGCATCAGTGCGCACTGGTACCGGCTGGCCGAGGGGTCCGTGGTGTCTCCGTTCGCGCTGGTGGGGTCGGCGCTCGGATTCATCCTCGGTTTCAAGACCTGGAACACGCTGTACAGCGCCAGCGTGGCCGATGCGCCGGTGGTGTGGCTGCCGGCGCACCTGGGGTACGGCGGCGCCTTGCTGGTGCAACTGGGCGTGCTCGTGCTCGTGGCTGCCTGGCTGTGGCGCGGCTTTGCGCGTGAGGCTGGCGGGCCACGTGCGGGCGGGGTCCCTCCATTGCGCATGGTGTGGCGCGGCCTCTGGACGGGTCGCTGGCACTACTGGGTGGGCGGGCTTGCCGTGGGCCTGATCGGTGCGTTCGCCATCGTGCGCATGCGGCCGCTGGGCGTGACGGCCACGCTGGGGGGTGCGGCGCGGCAATGGGCGCAAGGGCAGGGGTGGATACCGGACCGGCTGGACGGGCTCGACGGCTTTGCGGGCTGCGCCACGCTGCCGCCGTCCACCTGGCTCACGCCCAATGCGCTGCTGCTGGCGGGGCTGGTGGCCGGGGCCTTCGTGGCGGCGCTGGCCAGCCGCCAGTTCGCGCCGCGCTGGCCCACCTGGCGCGATGCGGCGCGGGGCCTGTCGGGTGGGGTGCTGCTGGGGTGGGGGGCGATGACGGGGCTGGGCTGCACCATCGGCACCTTGCTGTCGGGCGGCATGGCGGGGGCGCTGTCGGGTTGGGTGTTTGGCGCTGCGGTGTTCTTTGCGGTGTGGGCGGGGCTGTGGGGCCGGCGCGTGGCCCGGCAGCGGGGCTTTGGCGCGCGTTGAGCCTGTTCGCCCAGGTCCTCCCGGGGCCTTAGTCCATGGCCTTCCTAGGGCCATTGCGGCCTGCGGTCCCGTGCGCGGTCACGGCGTTGGCTGACGCGCGAATACCGGTCACTGCGGCACGATGCCTGCTCGGCCCCGCGTGAGGGCCCACCGCGAGAGGGCATGAATGGCTTCGAAGGACACTGACGGCAAGGAACCCCGCACCGGCAAGGGGAGCGAAAAACAGGACGACAAGGACTCCAAGGCCCAGCGCGAGCTGGGCATCCTCGGCCCGCACGGCGACATGAGGCTGGCGTCCGTCATCATCAACGGCTATAGCCTGGAGCTGCGCGACCGCGAGAGCGACGGCTTCGTGGGCGACGTGGCCAGCGGTACCGCGTTTCGCCACATGCTCGATGCCTGGCGAAAGCTCGTCACCTCCATGTCAGGCAAGGACCCCTTCGGCAGCAAGGCCACGCGCGACTTCTCCAAGAAACAGCTGGACAAGCTGGCCGACAAGAACGACGACGCGGCGCACGCCCTGGAGCAGGCCGCCGAAGACTATGCACTGCAGCTGGCCGGCGTGGTGCAGCGCTTCATGAAGCAGCCCACCTGGCGCGATGTGGAGCGCGTCATCCTGGGCGGGGGCTTTCACCAGAGCGAGTTCGGCAGCCGCGCCATCGATCGGGTGCGCGACATCCTCAAGGCCGACAAGACCCCGGTGGAGCTGCACACGCTGCACCACCACGCCGACGAGGGCGGCCTGATCGGCTGGGTGCACCTGGCGCCACCGGCGCTGCTGCAGAGCTACGACGCGATCCTGGCGGTGGACATCGGTGGCACCAACGTGCGCTGCGGCATCGTGCAGACCCATCTGCACCGCGCGCCCGACATGTCGCTGGCCGAGGTGGTGCGCCGCGAAAAATGGACGCACAAGGACGACAGCCCGCGGCGCGATGAACTGGTCGAAGGCATCGCCGAGCGGCTGGAAGACCTGATCGCCCATGCCGAGAAAAAGAAGATCGCGCTCGCACCCTACATCGGCGTGGCCTGCCCCGGCCTGATCGTGGAAGACGGCTCCATCGCCGGGGGCACGCAGAACCTGCCCGGCAACTGGGAGAGCACCCGCTTTCACCTGCCGCGCGACCTGTGCGAACGCCTGCCCACCATCGGCCACGGCCGCACCCAGGTGTGCCTGCACAACGATGCGGTGGTGCAGGGCCTGTCGCAACTGCCGTTCACGCAGGACGTGAGGCGCTGGGCGGTGCTGACCGTGGGCACGGGGCTGGGCAATGCAAGCTACACCAACCGGTCACCGGTCGGTGATAAGTGAAAATTTGAATAAAAAATGCCGCTCGCGCCCGGTGCGCAAGCGGCAGCAGCTATCGAAATGATAGTGATCGGCGCAGGGCACACGGCCCTACGCTGACGCGGCCGGCGTTACTGCTGGATGTCCCCCAGGCACAGGTACTTGATCTCCACGTAGTCGTCCATGCCGTGGTGCGAGCCCTCGCGGCCCAGGCCGGACTGCTTGACGCCGCCGAACGGCACATGCTCGGTGGCCAGCAGGCCCACGTTGACGCCCACCATGCCGTACTCCAGCGCCTCGCCCACGCGGAAGATGCGGCTCACGTCGCGGCTGTAGAAGTAGCTGGCCAGGCCGAACTCGGTGTTGTTGGCGGCGTCGATGGCCTCCTGCTCGGTCTTGAACTTGAAGACCGGCGCAAACGGGCCGAAGGTCTCTTCGCGTGCACACAGCATGTCGGGCGTGGCGTCGGCCACCACGGTGGGCTCGAAGAACTGGCCCGAACCCAGGCTTTGCAGGCGCTGGCCGCCGGCCACCACCTTGCCGCCCTTGGCCAGCGCATCCTGAACGTGGCGCTGCACCTTCACGAGCGCGGCTTCCTCGATCAGCGGGCCCTGGTTCACGCCGGCCTCGAAGCCGTTGCCCACCTTGGCGGTTTTGACCTTGGCCGCGAACTTGGCCACGAACTCGTCGTACACGCCTTCCTGCACGTAAAAGCGGTTGGTGCAGACGCACGTCTGGCCGGCGTTGCGGTACTTGCTGGCGAAGGCGCCTTCGACCGCGCTGTCGATGTCGGCATCGTCGAACACCAGGAAAGGCGCGTTGCCACCCAGCTCCAGCGACATCTTCTTGACCGTGGGGGCGGACTGCGCCATCAGAATGCGGCCCACCTCGGTGCTGCCGGTGAAGCTGATGTGGCGCACCACGTCGCTCGCGCACAGCACCTTGCCGATGGCAATGGAGTTGTCGCTGTCGGCGGGCAGGATGTTGAACACGCCTGGCGGAATGCCCGCGCGGATGGCCAGCTCGGCCGCGGCCAGGGCAGTCAGCGGCGTGAGCTCGGCCGGCTTGATGACCACGGGGCAGCCTGCGGCCAGCGCGGGCGCGACCTTGCGGGTGATCATGGCCAGCGGAAAGTTCCAGGGCGTGATCGCGGCGCACACGCCGATGGGCTGCTTGAGCACCATCAGGCGGCGGGTGTTGTCGAACTGCGGCAGGATCTCGCCGTTCACGCGCTTGGCCTCTTCGGCAAACCATTCCACAAAGCTCGCGCCGTAGGCCACCTCGCCCTTGGCCTCGGCCAGCGGCTTGCCTTGCTCGGCGGTCATGAGGCGACCCAGGTCGTCCTGGTTCGCCATGAGCAGGTCAAACCACTTGCGCAGGATGATGCTGCGCTCCTTGGCGGTCTTGCGCTTCCAGGGGCCCCAGGCCTTGTTGGCGGCGGCAATGGCCGCCTCGGCGTCTGCCGGGCCCAGGTTGGCCACGTCGGCGAGCTTCAGGCCCGTGGCCGGGTCGTTCACGTCGAAGCGGCTGCTGCCCGCCACCCACTGGCCGTCGATGAGGCCGTCGGTCTTGAGCAAGGTGGGGTCGTTGAGCAAGGAAAGGGGCGATGTCTTCATGTCCATGGGAATGCTTCCGGATAGGCGAAGGATTGGGGCACAGAGTGCGCGGACTACGGGTGTCGTAGGTGGCGGCCAGAGCCTCTGCTGCGTGGGTAAAGGCTAGCACGGAGCGACGTCGCGGTTGTCACGCATGCGGCACTGGCATGAGCGACTGGGCCGGTGAGGACGGCTGGAACGGTGGGGGCGGATATACCTGCCTACTGCTGGTGCGGCCGCGCCAGCCGCAGCGAGGACAGATGAGGTGGCGGTGCCGCCAACTGGGCTGCAGCGCTTGTTGGTTAAGCGTAAGATGCTATGAAAAAAGTAGTAAAGACGTACCAGGCACAGTAGACTTGTCATCCGCCTGCCCGCAATGCAAGCTTCACCGGTCGATGATGTGCCGCGCAAACCGCTCCAGGTAGTCCAGCAACTGCTCGGCACCGGCCACGGCGTGCGCTTCGTCACCGCTGGCGATGCCCTGCGCCAGGTGCATGTGGGCGCGGGCCCCTTCGGACACCTCGCCCTCGTGCTGGTAGGCGTACCAGAACCGCCGGCACTGCACGATGAGCGGCTGCACGCTTTTGACGGCGGAATGGTTCTGGCAGGCCTGGTGCACGACCACGTCCAGCGCGTGGTCGGCCTGCATGTAGTCGTCCAGGTGGCCGCGCGCCGCGGCATCCACCATTTTCTCCGCGCACAGCACGATGGCCTGGCGCTGCGGCGCGGTGGCGCGGCGGGCGGCGCAGGCGGCGATCAGGCGCTCCAGCACACGGCGGGTCTGGATCACGTCCAGATGGTCCGCCAGGTCGATGTGCGACACCAGCAGCCCGCGCCGGGGCTGCTGCGCGATCAGCCCGATGGACACCATGCGCAGCAGCGCCTCGCGCACGGGGGTGCGGCCCAGGCCGGTGCGTTCCACGATCTCGGCCTCGACCACCGGTGAGCCGGGCAGCAGTTGCAGCGTGGAGATCATGGTCTCGATGGCGTCGTAGGCCACGTCGGCCGCGCGCCGCTTGAGGGCCGGGTCTCGCTGGGTGGGGGCGCTGCGGGTGGTCATGGAGGGCGTGTCCGGTGTTGTAGGTGTTGTGTTTGGAGCGGAATCTTAGTGGCCTCAGGGTATGACCCCGCGGGCGCGACGGCAAGCAGCGCTTGCGCGCACGCGGCGGCTGATGTTGCGCCGTGGCAGTGCCGGCGCGAAAGGGGGCCTGCCGCCACGCGGTGGCGCCTCGTCAACCGGCGTGCCGCGGGGCCTCGTCGGCACGGCTGCTGCTTGCGGCTACATCGGCCACAGCGGCCGCAGCGGCCACAGCGGCCAGCGTGCCGATGCGCACGGGCGCCAGCAGGTGGCGCGGCGGGGCGGGCGTCCACCCCAGCAGGTGGTGCGTGGCTGCGCCGCAGATGCGGCCCTGGCAGGCGCCCATGCCACAGCGGGTGTGCAGCTTGGCGTCGATCCAGCCGGAGCGCTGGGCGAGGTCGGCGTAGCGCACGTCTTCGCAGCGGCACACCAGCGTGTCCGGCTCGGCCAGCCGGCGCAGCGCGGGCTGCAGCGCAAAGTGCCGGTGCAGCGCGTCCGCAAAGGCATGCCAGCGGGCGCGCTCGGCGCGCAGAGCGCGGGCCGCGGCGATGTCGCCCACGGCGATATGGCCGGCAATGGAACCTTCGGCGCGCGAGCGCTCGCTGCCGCCAAAGCCGGTGCACTCCCCCGCGGCCAGCAGGCCGGGCACAGCGTCGGCGGGGTGTGGTTCGCCGGGGCCGTGGGCGGCGCTACCGCGCAGCAGCCGCTGGTCCGCATCGACCGCCAGGCCCTGGCGCTTGCCCACGCGCCCGCCGAGCATCTGGCCGAGTTCGGTGTTGGGCACCAGGCCAAAGCCGCAGGCCAGGCGGTCGCAGGCGATCTCGCGCTCCTGCCCGCCCTGGCGGAGCGTGACCGACTGCACCGCGCCGTGTGGGCTGTGGGCGCCATGGGCACGCACCACATGGCTGCCGGCGCGGTACACCGCGGGCAGCAAGGCTGCGGCCTGTACAGCCTTGCCCGGCCAGCGCACCAGGCTGGCACCGAATCGGGCCAGCGCAGTCCAGGGGGCCTGCTCGGCCACGGCGACGACCTGTGCGCCGGCCTGCCGGGCGGTGTGCGCAGCCGCCAGCAGCAGCGGGCCGCTGCCCGCCACCACGATGCGCTGGCCGGCCACCGGCAGCCCGCCCTTGATGAGGGCCTGCAAGCCGCCGGCGCCGGTCACGCCCGGCAGCGTCCAGCCGGGGAAGGGCAGCAGCAGTTCGCGCGCGCCGGTGCACAGGATGATCTGGCGGGCGTGCTGCACCCAGCCGCCCTGTGCGTCTTCGAGCCACAGCGCATGCAGGCCCGCGCTGCGCGCCGTCTGCTCGGCCAGGCCCACCACGCGCGTGCCGCAGCGCAGCTGCACATGGGCGTGGCGCTCCAGCGCTTTGCGTTGCTGCCGGGCGGCGGGGGGCAGCGTGACGCCTGGGCCGTCGCGCCAGATCTGGCCGCCGGGGGCAGGGTTGTCGTCCAGCAGCACGATGCGTGCGCCGCTGGGCGCAGCCGCCAGCGCGGCGGCCAGCCCGGCAGGGCCTGCGCCCACGATGAGCAGGTCGCAGGTGGACGGTGGGGCGTCGGGGGATGCGGTGGGAGTGGCGGTGGTCATGGTGGGCTGCTGTTCGCGGTCTGCAAGCCGGTGGCCACCTGCATGCCGTCGCGGCACAGCGTCTGGCAGGCCAGGCGGCGCACGCCGTCGATCTGCACGCGGCATTCGTGGCAGATGCCCATGCCGCACAGCGGGGCGCGCACCTCGCCGCGCACCGAGCGGCGCGTGGCGCCCGGCGGCTGCGCTTGCGCCAGGGCCGCGGCCACGGTGGTGCCGGGGCGTACCTGCACGGAATGGCCGTCCAGCGACAGGGTGATGGTGGCGGGGGCGGTCATGCCTGCAGCGATGCGAAACGGTGGGCTGCGAAGGGCGCAGCGTCGAGCGGCAGCGGGGTGCCCGTGATCTGCGCCGCCAGCAGCTGCGCCGTGGCCGGGGCGGTGGTCACGCCCAGCCCCTCGTGGCCCACGGCCAGCCAGAGGTGCGGGCGGTGCGGGTGCGCGCCGATGATGGGCAGGCCATCGGGCGTGGCCGCGCGAAAGCCTGTCCAGGTGCGGATGGCGTTCAGGTCGGCCAGGCCCGGCAGGTACTCCAGCGCGCGCTGCAGCATGCGCGCCAGCACGGCGTCGTTGACCGCCGGGTCGGTGGTGTCGAACTCGCGCGACGAGCCGATCAGCAGCTGCCCCGTGGGCCGCGGCTGCACGTTGAAGGCGACCGAGGTGCCGTCGCTGTGGTGCGCGCTGGTGATGTAGCCCAGCTCCACCAGTTGGTGGTGCACGGTGCCGGGGTAGCGGTCGGTGATGAGCAGGTGGCCCTTTTTTGGTCGCAGGGGCAGGCCGGGGCACAGCGCGGCGGCGTGGATGCCGCTGGCCAGCACGATGGCGCCCGCCTGGCGCGTGCTGCCGTCCCGCAGCGTGGCGCACTGGCCGTCGATGTGCACGACCTCGGCCTCTTCGATGCACAGACGGCCAGGGCCGCCGTGCAGGGCGGCGTCGTCCAGCAGCCACTGCGCCGCGCGTGGGGCGTAGACCACGCTGTCGGCAGCGACGCGCAGCGCACCGGCCATGCCGGGGCGCAGTGCCGGCTCGGCGCGCGCCAGGGGGGCGGCGTCCAACAGTTCGCAGTCCACGCCGTGGGCTTGCAACGTGGCGCGCTTGTCCTGTGCGGCCTGCAGCTCGGCGTCATTGGCGGCCAGCCACAGCGTGCCGCAGGCGCTGAAGGCGCAGCCCGCATCCATGCGCGGCGCCCAGGTGTGCCAGAGGTTCAGCGACGCCTGGCTGAGCGCGAGCTCCGCCGGATTGTCGTCCATCAGCACCAGGTGCCCCATGCCGGCCGCAGTGGCGCCGCCCAGGCGCGCGTCGACGATGCGCACCGACAGCCCGGCCTGCACCAGCGCGTGCGCGCAGGCCGCGCCGATGATGCCGGCGCCGATCACGAGGACATCGGTGTGCTGCATGAATGAAAGGTCTGGGTGTGCGACGAATTACAGCCGGATACCCCAGCCGAAGGGGTCGTTGTCTTCTATCAACAAGGTGGCTTCAGCGCTCATATGGGCACGGCCGCGCAGGGTGGGGATGACCTTGCCGCCACCGTCATCGGCCAGCGTGTAGTTGGCCTCGAACTCGCTGCCGATGATGCTGGCCTGCCGCCACACCTGGCCCGGCTGCAGCTTGCCGTCGGCCGCGAGACACGCCACCTTGGCGCTGGTGCCGGTGCCGCAGGGCGAGCGGTCGTAGGCCTTGCCGGGGCACAGCACGAAGTTGCGGCTGTCGGCCGGGTCATCGGTGCGGTCGTCGTCGGCAAAGAGTTCGATGTGGTCGATCTCGCCGCCGTTGTCGCCGCGGATGCCCTGGTCCTTCAATGCCTGCTGGACTGCGAAGGTGTAGGCCGTCAGGGCGTCGAGGTTGTCGCTGGCCACGCGCTGGCCGTGGTCCGCCACCAGAAAGAACCAGTTGCCGCCCCAGGCCACGTCGCCCACCACGCGCCCATAGCCCGGCACGTCGACGGCCAACTGGTGGTGCAGGCGGTACGCCGGCACGTTGCGCACGCTGACCGAGCCGTCATCGTGCAGCGTGGTGGTGACGGTGCCCACGGGCGTCTCGATGCGGTGCTCGCCCGGCGTGATGCGGCCCAGGTAGGCCAGCGACGCGACGAGGCCGATGGTGCCGTGGCCGCACATGCCGAGGTAACCGGTGTTGTTGAAGAAGATCACGCCCGCCGCGTTGGCAGGGTCCTGCGGCGCGCAGAGCAGCGCCCCCACGATCACATCGTTGCCGCGCGGCTCCAGCACCGTGGCGGCCCGCCATGCATCGTGCTGGCTGGCCAGCAGCGCGCGGCGCTCGGTCATGCTGCCCGCACCCAGGTCGGGAAAGCCGCCGACGACAAGCCGCGTGGGCTCGCCGCCGGTGTGGGAGTCGAGGATCTGGATGCGTTTCATGGTGTGAGGTGGTTCAGGGCGTTGCAGATGGTCTGGGCGATTCGGGGGAAGGCGCCGCCGGCAGCTGATGCGGATGTGCTTTCCATCCATCATTCAACACCGTTCGGGCTGAGCCTGTCGAAGCCTTGCGCAGCGCTTCGACAAGCTCAGCCTGAACGGTTCTTGCATTTTTGACGAAATGGGGACCAGGGGCGCTTCAAAGATTCGTCAAGGGGGCTTCAGCTTCAATAACTCGCCAAGGGAAAGGGCGCAGCGTTGCGGAAGGTCAGCACCGTGATGGGCGCCTGCTTCAGATTGCCCTTGTCATCGTAGGCATAGGTGCCGGCCACGCCCTGGTAGCTGGCGCTGTACATCTGCGCGCCCACCTTCGCGGGCTGGGTGGAGTTGGCCTTTTGCATCGACTCGCCCATGAACATCACCTGGTCGTAGTAAGACGCCGCATACGCGTCGGCATCGAGCTTGAAGCGCGCCTTGTACTTGGCCTTGAAGGCGGGGCCGTTGGCCGCCTTGTCGAGCATGGTGCCGCCCTGCGCGCAGAACACGGTGTCGTTGACGGCGTCGCCACCCAGCTTGCCCACCTCGGGGCTGCACAGCGTGTCGCCGCCCAGCAGCTTGGCGGTCAGGCCCAGCTGCTTCATCTGCCGCGCCATCGGGGCGGCCTGCGGTGCGTAGCCGCCAAAGAAGATGGCCTGCGGCTGCTTGCCCTTGAGGCTGGTGAGGATGGACAGGAAGTCCGTGGACTTGTCGGTGGTGAACTCCTGGCCCACCACGGTCAGGCCCTGCTTCTTGGCCTCCTTGGTGAACTGGTCGGCCACGCCCTGGCCGAAGGCGGTGCGGTCGTCGATGACGGCCACCTGCTTGACCTTCATCACCTGCGCGGCGTACACGGCCATGTTGGAGCCGATCTGCGTGTCGCTGGCGATGATGCGAAACAGGTTCTTGTAGCCACTCTCTGTCACTTTGGGGTTGGTGCCCACGGTGGACACCATGGCCCCGCCGTCGCTGTACACGCGCGACGCCGGGATGGCCACGCCCGAGCAGTACGGGCCCATGACGAACTTCACGCCGCTGTCCACCATCTTTTGCGCCACGCTGACGCCGGTGCGGGCGTCGCACTGATCGTCCTCGGACACCAGCTCGAACTTCAGCACCTTGCCTTCGACGGTGATCTTCTTGGCATTGAGCTCCTCGACGGCCAGGCGCACGCCGTTCTCGTTGTCCTTGCCTGCAAAGGCATTGGGACCCGAGAGCGGGCCGCTGTGGCCGATCTTGACGACCTGCTCCTGGGCGCTGGCGTGGTGGGCGTGGCCGGCCAGCATTAGCGCGGCGATGGCGGCAGGGGTCAGGGCGCGAAATCCGAAAGCACGTGTCATGGGAAGCCTTGGGTGGGTGAGGTGAATGAAAGGGCCGCTGTCGTCTGTGACCCGGCGGTGCGGCCCGGCGGTGCGGTCTGGCAGGTCGGGCCTGCTCAGGCCACGGACTGGTACTGGGTGGGGCGGGTGTCGAGCGCCTTCTTCACCACGCTTTCGACGAACGCGCGCTCTTCGCCCACCAGCGGCAGGCGCGGGCGGCGCATGTGCTCGGTGCCCACGCCGACGAGTGCGTCGATGAGCTTGAGGTTCTGCACCAGCTTGTTCGATACATCCAGGTGCAGCATGGGCGTCATCCACTGGTACAGCGGCAGCGCCTCGGCAAACTTGCCGGCCTTCATCAGGTCGTACAGCGCCACGGTTTCGCGCGGGAAGGCGCAGCCCACGCCGGCCAGCAGGCCGTCGCAGCCCAGCGCCAGGCCTTCGTAGGCCAGGTCGTCCACGCCCAAAAAGAGCTGGTAGCGGTCGCCCACGGTGTTGCGCAGGTCGGTGATGCGGCGGATGTCGCCGGTGCTTTCCTTGATGGCGGCGATCCACTCGCAGTCGGCCAGCTCGACCATGTGCTCGGGCTTGAGGTCCACGCGGTACGCCACGGGGTTGTTGTAGACCATCAGGGGGCGCTGGGCGGCGCCCGCCATGGCGCGCACGTTGGCCATGGCCTCGCGGGCATCGGCGACGTAGATCACCGAGGGCATGACCATGTAGCCGGCCACGCCGAGCTTGTTGGCGCCGTCGATGTAGCGCAGGGCCTCGCGGGTGCTGGTCTCGGACACGTTGGCCAGCACCGGGATGCGGCCGTCGGCGGCGTCGAGCGCGATCTTGGCGACCTGGAGCTTTTCTTCCAGGCTGAGCGTGCTGGCTTCGCCCAGCGAGCCGCAGGTCACCAGGCCATGGATGCCGTTGCGGATCTGGAAGTCGATGTGCCGGGCCGTGCCCTCGGCGTCGATGGACTCGTCGGCGTGGAACTTGGTGGTGATGGCGGGGAAGATGCCTTGCCAGCGGGGTTGGGGGTTCACGGATGCTCCTTTGGGGGTGAGGGTGAAGCGCTGCTGCTTCGGTGGATTTATAAATATATTAACAACATATCTAAAATTCACAAGCGGGATTTTCAGCAGGGAAGGAGGGCGGGCAGCGTCAGGGCGCGCGGCGTTTGCAGTCCGTGAATGGGGCGGTGCGGACGCGACCCATCTTTGCGTTTAAAGGGTGGTTGGACCATGGCCGTACGCAGCGCCCGCCTGTCGCTGCCCAGCCACGGCACCCAGCGAGAGCAAACCTATAATGAAAGGTTGGTCCCGATGGGCGGCCCGCAGGCATTGGCCTGCAGGGCGGCCTGCTGTGTGAAACCACTCCTACACACCATGAGCAATCCCACTTTTTCCGTCGCAGACATCCGCAAGTCCTTCCTGGACTTCTTTGCCTCCAAGGGCCACACCATCGTGGCGTCGAGCCCCCTGGTGCCCGGCAACGATCCCACGCTGATGTTCACCAACTCGGGCATGGTGCAGTTCAAGGACGTGTTCCTGGGCACCGACAAGCGCCCGTACAACCGGGCAGTGTCCGTACAGGCCTGCCTGCGGGCCGGCGGCAAGCACAACGACCTGGAGAACGTGGGCTATACCGCCCGCCACCACACCTTCTTCGAGATGCTGGGCAACTGGTCGTTCGGCGACTACTTCAAGCGCGAGTCGCTCAAGTGGGCGTGGGAGCTGCTGACCGAGGTCTACAAGCTGCCCAAGGAGCGCCTGCTGGCCACCGTCTACCAGGAAGACGACGAGGCCTATGACATCTGGACCAAGGAAATCGGCCTGCCGCCCGAGCGCGTGATCCGCATCGGCGACAACAAGGGCGGCCGCTACAAGTCCGACAACTTCTGGATGATGGCCGACACCGGCCCCTGCGGCCCCTGCTCGGAAATCTTCTACGACCACGGCCCGCACATCCCCGGCGGCCCTCCCGGCAGCCCCGACGAAGACGGCGACCGCTTCATCGAGATCTGGAACAACGTGTTCATGCAGTTCGACATGGCCGAAGACGGCTCGGTCACGCCGCTGCCCGCGCCCTGCGTGGACACGGGCATGGGCCTGGAGCGCCTGGCCGCCATCCTGCAGCACGTGCACAGCAACTACGAGATCGACCTGTTCGACGCGCTGATCAAGGCCGCGGGCCGCGAGACCGGCGTGGCCGACCTGAACAACAAGAGCCTGCGCGTGATCGCGGACCACATCCGCGCCACCGCCTTTTTGGTGAGCGACGGCGTTATCCCGAGCAACGAAGGCCGCGGCTACGTGCAGCGCCGCATCGTGCGCCGCGCCATCCGCCACGGCTACAAGCTGGGCAAGAAGACGCCGTTCTTCCACAAGCTGGTGGCCGACCTGGTGCGCCTGATGGGCGATGCCTACCCCAAACTGCGCGAGCAGGAGCAGCGCATCACCGAGGTGCTCAAGGCCGAGGAAGAGCGCTTCTTCGAGACGCTGGCCAACGGCATGGAAATCCTGGACTCGACCCTGGCCGGTGGCGCCAAGGTGCTGCCCGGCGATGTGGCCTTCAAGCTGCACGACACCTATGGCTTTCCGCTGGACCTGACCAACGACGTGTGCCGTGAACGTGACGTCGAAGTGGACGAGGCCGGCTTCAAGGCCGCCATGGAAAAGCAAAAGGCCCAGGCCCGCGCTGCCGGCAAGTTCAAGATGGACAAGGCGTTGGAGTACACCGGTGACATCAACCAGTTCACCGGCTACGACAAGCTGGCCGAAGCCGCAAAAATTGTCGCCATCTACGTGGACGGCACCAGCACCGCGGCCCTCAAGACCGGCCAGACCGGCGTGGTGGTGCTCGACACCACGCCCTTCTACGCCGAAAGCGGCGGGCAGGTGGGCGACGAAGGCACCATCACCAGCGGCTCGGCACGTTTTGCGGTGGGCGACACGCTCAAGGTGAAGGCCGACGTGTACGGCCACCACGGCACCCTGGAAGAAGGCACGCTGAACGTGGGCGACACGGTGCAGGCCGAGGTGAACACGGCCCTGCGCGCCGCCACGGTGCGCAACCACTCGGCCACCCACCTGATGCACAAGGCCCTGCGCGAAGTGCTGGGCAGCCACGTGCAGCAAAAGGGCAGCCTGGTGAACGCCGAGCGCACCCGCTTCGACTTTGCACACAACGCCCCGGTGACGGATGCGCAGGTGCGCGAGATCGAGCGCCTGGTGAACGAGGAAATCCTGGCCAACCACCTCACGCAGGCCCGTGTGATGGACATCGAATCGGCCCAGAAGACCGGCGCGATGATGCTGTTCGGCGAGAAGTACGGCGAGACCGTGCGCGTGCTGGACATCGGCTCCAGCCGCGAGCTGTGCGGCGGCACCCACGTGCAGCGCACGGGCGACATCGGCCTGTTCAAGGTCGTGGCCGAAGGCGGCGTGGCCGCGGGCGTGCGCCGCATCGAGGCCGTGACCGGCACCAATGCGCTGGCCTACCTGCAGCAGCTTGAAAGCACCGTCAACCAGGCGGCCGGCACGCTCAAGACATCGGCGACCGAGCTCAATGGCCGCATCGGCCAGGCGCTCGACAACGTGCGTGCGCTGGAGAAGGAAGTGGCGGCCTTGAAGGGCAAGCTGGCCTCCAGCCAGGGCGACGAGTTGGTGAACCAGGCGGTGGAGATCAAGGGCCTGAAGGTCCTGGCCGCTGCGCTGCCGGGCGCGGATGCCAAGACCCTGCGCGACACCATGGACAAGCTCAAGGACAAGCTCAAGACCGCCGCCATCGTGCTGGCGGCCGTGGACGGCGACAAGGTGCAGATCGCCGCGGGCGTGACGTCCGACAGCATCGGCAAGCTCAAGGCCGGCGAACTGGTCAACTTCGTGGCCCAGCAAGTGGGCGGCAAGGGCGGCGGCAAGCCTGACATGGCCATGGCGGGCGGCACGGATGCGTCCAAGCTGCCCGCAGCGCTGGCATCTGTGACGGGCTGGGTGACGCAGCAGCTGGGCTGATCGACTGGCTCTGGACCACCATGTTGCCGGGCTGACGTCTGGCGAAGGTGGTTCAGGCGGTCCAGAGGGACTGCTCCAGGCGCAGGCGCAACGAAAGAAGTCGCGACGTCGGTAACGATGGGCTGAGGCGATGGCCGAGCACATCACGGAAAAAGGGGCGCTGCCCCTTTTTTTGCGCCTGGCCGATGCTCGCCAGGGCCCGACCGCATCGCGCCGCGTCCTACTGACGACGAGCGGGTTCGGACGAATTTGATCGCGCTCGACGGCACCCTGCCGCGCTTCACCGTGGTTGCCACTTCTGCGGTCGCTGTCGCTGCGTGGGTTTGACGGCGACGAGGGATATCTCGCCGCATGCCATGGCGCTCCGCCATGCCAAAAAGAAAGTGACGCCTTACAGCCTTTCGCCCTACATTGCGGCGGATGGACTCCTCGCGCCCGTCCCAGCCGCTGTCGCCGGGCACCGGTGCGCGCCTGGCCCGCGCCGCCACGGCGGCGGACGCCTTGCCCTGGTGGCGCCGCATCACCGTCCCTTTCGAGGTGCTCATCGCCTCGGTCGTAGTGCTGGCCATGCTGCTGCTCACGGCGCTGCTGGTCTACCAGGTGGGCACCAGCGCGCGGCAGGCGATGATCGATGCGTCCGACGAGAACGCGCAGCACATCAGCCAGTTGATCAGCGAGCGGGTGCACCGCATCGTGGACCCTGCGGACGCCACCATCCGCCTGCTGGCTTTCGACCCCATCGCTGCGGCCGCCAGTTTGCCCGCACGCCTGCAGCGCCTGCCGGTGCTGGCCAGCTTACTGGAGCAGAACAAGCTCTTGTCGGCCGTGTTCGTCGGCTACCCCGACGGGCAGTTTCTGCTGCTGCGCCCCATCCGCAATGCGGCCCTGCGCGCACGGCTGGAGGCCCCTGCCGAGGCGACGTACCTGCTGCAGTCGATGGCGCGGGAGCGCGGCGGTTCCAGCACCGTGGGCCGCTGGAGCTACTACGACGCAAAGCTGCGCCTGATCGATTCGGCCGTGCGGCCCGAATACCGGTACGACCCGCGCAGCCGGCCCTGGTTTGCCGACGCAGCGCTGCAGAAGGCGCAGGTGCTCACGGCCCCCTATGTGTTCTTCACCACCCAGGAGGTGGGCGTGACCCTGAGCCAGCCCACCGACGATGGGCGCGCGGTGCTCGGTCTGGACGTGGCCCTGACCGACCTGGGCACCGAGATCGGCAGCCTGCGCCTGATGCCGCGCACCGAGATCGCCGTGGTGGACCCCGATTTGCGCGTGCTGGCCTACCCCGACATGGCCCGCGTGCTGGTGCGCAGCGAAGACGCTGGCTCGCCCCGGCTGGAGCTGGGCACGCTCAGCGCGCTGGGCGTGCCCAGCCTGCAGGCCATCCAGGCGATGGGGCTCAAGGCCGGGCCGTCGCACCGCTTCATGGCCGACGGCGAGGAGTGGCTGGCCAAGGTGCTGCCACTCACGTCGCCCCGCTGGCAGGGCCTGCAGGTCCTCATGGCGATCCCGACCCGGGAATTGCTCTCGGGCGTGAACGACAACCTGCGCCGCCAGGTCTGGCTGTCGCTGGGCTTGATCGCGCTCATGCTGCCGCTGGGATGGCTGGCCGGGCGCAGGGTGGGGCGCAGCCTGTCGGGCCTGGCCATTCAGGCCCAGGCGCTGGCAAGGTTCGACTTTCGCCGGGCGGCGGTGCGCCGGTCGCCCGTGCGCGAGGTGCGGGCGCTGGGCCAGGTGATGGACCGCATGTCGGAGACCATTCAGGAGTTTCTGGACATTACCCACCACATCAGCGCCGAGTCGCGGCTGGACCTGATGCTGTCGAGCGTGCTGTTCGAGCTGGTGCGCGCCACCAGCTGCACCGCCGGGGCCGTGTACCTGGTGGAGCTAGAGCGCGCCGGGTTGCTGCGCACGGCCCGCTATTGCGAAGACCCGGACCACCAGTCGCGCTACCCGGACCACCTTCCGATGGGCCACTTCATCAACCATGGCGAGCCGCAGCCCGGCGATGAGCACGAGGACGACGATGCCGAGACCGCCAGCCACCACCGTGTGCTGCGGGTGCAGCTGCGCACGCGCGACGGGCAGCCGCTGGGCCTGCTGGTGCTGCGCTACCGGGTGACGCAGGGGCGTGAAGAGGGGCGGGAAGAGGACGTGCATTTTCGGGCGTTTGTCGAGAAGCTCTCGGGCACGCTGTCGGTGGCCATCGAGACGCGCAGCCTGATCGAGGGGCAAAAGAAGCTGTTCGACGCCGTCATCCGCCTGATGGCCGATGCCATCGATGCCAAGAGCCCCTACACCGGCGGCCACTGCGACCGGGTGCCGCAGCTGGCCGAATCGCTGATGCAGCGCCTGTGCGATGCCACGGAGGGGCCGTTCGCCCATGTGGCGATGACCGATGCCGAGCGGTATGAATTCCGCCTGGGGGCCTGGCTGCACGACTGCGGCAAGGTCACGAGCCCCGAGCACATCATCGACAAAGCCACCAAGCTCGAAACCCTGCACAACCGCATCCACGAGGTGCGCATGCGCTTCGAGGTGCTGTGGCGCGATGCAGAGCTGGATTACTGGAAGCAGCAGGTGGCGGGCGTGGACCCGGTGCGACTGCAGCGCGAGCTCTTGCAGCGGCGCGACCGGCTGCAGGAGGAGTTTGCGTTCGTCGCCCGGTGCAACGTGGGTGGCGAGTTCATGGACGACGCCGATGTGCATCGCCTGGCAGCCATTGCGCGGCAGGTGTGGCAGCGCCATTTCGACGACCGGCTGGGCCTGTCGAAGGCCGAGGCGGCGCGCCTGGCCAAGGTGCCGGTGCGGCCCCTGCCGGCGAACGAGCCCTTGCTGGCCGACCGGCCGGAGCACATCGTGCCCTGGGGTGACAGGCGTCCGCCGGTCGAGGCGGGCAACCCGGCCAACCGCTGGGGCTTCGACATGACGCTGCCCGCGCAGCAGGCGCACCTCGGCGAGCTGCACAACCTGTCGATACGCCGCGGCACGCTCACGGCGGAAGACCGTTTCAGGATCAACGACCACATCGTGCAGACCATCGTGATGCTCAGCGGCCTGCCGTTTCCGCCGCACCTGGCGCGCGTGCCCAGCATTGCCGGGTCGCACCATGAAAAGCTCGACGGCACCGGCTACCCCCGCCGTTTGACATCGGCCGACCTCACGCTGGCCGACCGCGTGATGACGCTGGCCGACATCTTCGAGGCCCTGACCGCCGCCGACAGGCCCTACAAGCCGCCCAAGACGCTGTCCGAGTCGCTCAAGATCATGGCCCAGATGGTGCGCGAGCGGCACATCGATCCGGAGGTGTTCCGCTTCTTCCTGCAAAGCGGCGTGTGGTGCGACTATGCGCTGCAGTTCCTGCCCGAGGCACAGCGCGATGCAGTGGATGTGGAGGCGATCCTCGCGTCGCTGGAGTGAGTGTGGCAAACCGAGCCGGGCGCTGCGGGTGGTGCAGCCCGGTTGCGGGCTTGCATCCCTTCAACCAGCCCCAGCGGTCAAAACAGCTCGACGTCGTCGTTGGCCACCTTGGCCGCGAGCTGTCCGCTGGACACCAGGTCGTCGTAGAAGCACACCTGGTTGCGGCCGTGTTCCTTGGCGTAGTAGAGCGCCTGGTCCGCCTGGCCCAGAATCTCGACCGGCGAGCCCTGCGAAGTGCTCACGAACCCCAGGCTCACCGTCACGGTGCCCACCTGCGGAAAGTTGTACTCCTGCACCGCCATGCGAAAGCGGTTGAACACGCGGTGCGCCGTGCTGAGCGTGGTGGAGCGCAGCAGCACCACGAACTCCTCGCCGCCGAAGCGGAAGATGCGGTCGTGGCTGCGGAACGAGCTGCGCAGGATGTTGGCGATCAGGATCAGCACCTCGTCGCCGTACAGGTGGCCGAAGCGGTCGTTGACCTGCTTGAAGTGGTCGATGTCCACCACGGCCAGCCACTGCTGCACGGGTTCGCTGGGCAGCGGGCCGTCTTCCGGGGCAAACGATTCGCTGATGGCCGCTGCGTTGCTGCTGGCCAGTGCGCTGGCATGGCGGGAGAACTGCTCGTCGAAGGTCTTGCGGTTGAACAGGCCGGTCAGCGCGTCGCGCTCGCTGTAGTCCAGCAGGCTCTGGTAGTTCTGGTAGACCTGGAACACGCCCTTGAGCACATCGAGCTTGTGGGCCGAGAACGGGCGGGACTGGGTGATCTCCAGGCATGTGCTGACCTTGTCCTGCATCCACACCGGCAGCCACAGCACGTACCGGCCCCGGCGGGGCGATGCCAATGCGCTGTCGCCGTGGCTGGCCACGCATTCGCGCAGGGCGGGGTACTGGTCCAGTGCCTCGCGCCGGGGGTCGGCGGCGGCTTCCGAGTCGGTGGACACCAGGTTGCCGTTGTCGACCCAGGTGCGGGGCCGCACGTGCGGCACGCCGGCGTGGGTGAAAAGCTCCAGGGCCCTCACCTCGACGATGCTGCTGAGCTTTTGCAACGTGGACAACACCGACACTTCCAACCGCAAGTGATCGCGGTGGCCGGTCATCTCAACCAGATTCTGGAGAATGGGCTTCATCGGGGATGTACGTTGGGCCAGCGAGGACACGTTGTCAATGGCGTCTGTTGAACACAACATCCCACACACCGTGCCCGAGACGCAATCCGCGGTTCTCGAACTTGGTGAGGGGGCGGTAGTCGGGCTGTGGGGCAAAGCCTTCGGCAGTGTTTTGCAGCAGCGGTTCGGCGCTGAGCACCTGCAGCATCTGCTCGGCATAGGGCTGCCAGTCGGTGGCGCAATGCAGGTAGCCGCCGGGCTTGAGGCGCGCGGCCAGCTTGGCCACCAGCGGCGGCTGGATCAGGCGCCGCTTGTTGTGCTTGGTCTTGTGCCAGGGGTCCGGAAAGAAGATGTGCACGCCGTCGAGGCTGCCTTCGGGCAGCATGTGGTCGATGACTTCGACCGCGTCGTGCTGCAGGATGCGGATGTTGGTCAGCTCCTGCTCGCCGATGCGCTTGAGCAACGCGCCCACGCCAGGCTCGTGCACTTCGCAGCACAGGAAGTTGTCGCCAGGCCGCACCCGGGCGATGTGGGCCGTGGCCTCGCCCATGCCGAAGCCGATCTCCAGCACCAGGGGGGCGCTGCGGCCGAAGGTGGCGGTGGCGTCGGTGGGGGCTGCGGTATAGGGCAGCACGAAGCGCGGGCCGAGATCTTCAAAGGCCTTGGCCTGGCCGGTGGTCGTGCGGCCGGCGCGGCGCACGAAGCTCTTGATGGTCTTGGGGTGGGTCACACCGGCGGGAATGCCTCCGGTGGCGGCGGGGGCAACCGCAGCATCGGCGGCTGCGTCGGCGGGGGCTAAGGCGTTGTTCTGTTCAATCACGGTGCGCCATTGTAGTTTCGTCGCCACGCTGAAACCCACGCTTGTAACGCGTCTGAAATGCAACCAGTGTTTGCATCGGCCACGGGGGGCAGTTTCAGCACCCCGGCGGCCTGCGCCAGCGCGCGCAGCGGGTGGTCCAGGTCCAGCGCCTGCGCGCCGTTTTGCTTGGACAGCTTTTCGCCGTTCTCGCCACACACCAGGGCCGTGTGCAGGTAGCGGGGCGTGGGGACGCCCAGGGCCTGCTGCAGCAGTATCTGGCGCGGGGTGTTGTCGGCGAGGTCTTCGCCACGCACGATGTCGGTGATGCCCTGCGCGGCATCGTCGACCACCACGGCCAGCTGGTAGGCCCACAGGCCGTCGGCGCGGCGCAGCACGAAGTCGCCCACGGTGTCGGCGACGTTCTGCTGCTGGGGGCCCAGGCGGCGGTCTTCCCAGTGCAACACGTTGGTTGCTATTGAATTGATAGCTGCTTGCGCTTTTCTATCCAGCGGTAGAGCCCTTTTTTGCTCTAAATCGTGCACATTGAATCGCCACGAACGCGCTGTGCGGCCGCCCAGGCCATGGCGGCAGGTGCCGGGGTAGGGCAGCGCGGCGTGGCGCTCGCGCGCATGGCCCAGGGCCGCCTGGGCGTCTTCGATGTCCTTGCGGGAACAGGCGCAGGGGTAGGCGTCGCCTTGGACGATCAGCTGGTCCAATGCCTTCTGGTAGAGATCGCTGCGCGCAGACTGCCACACGGGCGGTGCGTCGGGCACCAGGCCGCAGGCCGCCAGCTGCTGCAGGATGACGGTGTCGGCGCCGGGGATGCAGCGGGGGGTGTCCACATCTTCGATGCGCACCAGCCACTGGCCGCCGTGCGCCCGTGCGTCCAGCCAGCTGGCCAGCGCCGCCACCAGCGAGCCCGCATGCAGCGTGCCGGTGGGCGACGGCGCAAAACGGCCGATATAGCCGCCGATGTTGCGGCCGACATGGCCGCCGATGTGCAGCCCCCCCGGGGGCGGGCCAGCCGTCATGCCACCGCGAGTGCCAGCTCCAGGCCCGACACGAAGGCGTCTTCCACACGGTGCCCCAGGCACCAGTCGCCGCAGGCACCCAGGCCCATGCCGGCGTCCCACAGATGGGTCTTGCCCAGGGGGTGGGTGGTCTGGGCATAGCGCCAGCGGCGCGTGTCCGCATGCGCAGGCTGCGCGCGGATGCCGGTCACTTCGGAGAAGGCCTTGAGGAGCTTGGCCTGCACGCGGGCTTCGTCGTCTTCCAGGTGTTCGGCCGACCAGGCGGGGCTGGCCTGCACGGTCCAGCGCTCCACCACGTTGCGGCCGGGCTTGGAGGATTCGCGGGCCAGCCAGGCGATGCGGTGGTGGGTGCTGCGTGCGGCGTTCCACTGCGGGCCGAGCGTCGTGAGGCCCGGGCGCACGGCCTGCGGGTAGGCCAGCATCAGCGTCCAGCAGGGGGCGATGGCGACGGTGGACAACGGGTCGGACAGGGGCGTGTCGATGGCGGAGCTGGCCAGCAGGGCCTGCGCGGGCACGGCCGGCTGGGCCAGCAGCACGGCGTCGAAACCGGCATAGACGTGCTGCGTACCACCGGCGCCTTCGGTGCGCAACTGCCAGCCGGAAGGGTTGACGGCGTCGCGCTCGATGCGCGAAACGCGGGTGTCGGTGATCAGCTGGCCCGCCAGGCGCAGCGGCTCGGCCCAGGTGGCCACCAGCGACTGCATGCCGGGGCTGGCCACCCAGTGCGCTTCGCGGTGCGGCAGCCCGACGGCGGCCACGCGGCCTGCGGCGTCGAGCACCTGCACGGAGTTGGCGCTCCAGCGCTTGCACACGCCGGGCACGGTGTCGATGGCGCGCGCAAAGCGCGGGTCGCGCACGGTGAAGTACTGCGCGCCCGCGTCGAAGTTGCCGAAGGGGCTGTCGATGGTGGCGGTGCGGCCCCCGGCGCGGGAAGATTTCTCGAATACCGTCACGCGGTGGCCGGCCTGCACCAGGGTGCGTGCGCAGGCGATGCCCGCCATGCCCGCGCCGATGATGGCGAAATGGCGCTGGGGTTTGCCGGATGCGGTGGTGGGGGCTGCAGGGGCTGCCTGCGGGGTGGAAGCGGGGGCGCTGGTGCGTCGGAGCCGTTTGGCGGGGAGGGGATCAGGTTTGCTCATGGAAGGCCTTTCGGTGACGGTCGACAGGTGAAATGCAATGCAAAACCAACAGGACAAAACCAACAGGAACCACTCTACACGCGGCGCTGCCCGCCTGGCGCCTGATCGGGGTCAGAAGTGATGGTGGTTTTCCAGCAGGGCGCGGCGGGTGGCGGCGCTTTGCAGCTGGGTCAGCCACCACTGCAGCGCGCGGCCCGGCGCGGTGAAGCCGGGGCCGCCCCAGGCGTAGTGCACGCGCACGTTGCGTTCGGGGCGCGCCACCTGGCGGGCGACCAGGCGGCCGGCCTCCACGTACGGGCGCACCATGGGCTCGGGCAGAAACCCGCCGCCCAGGCCGCGCAGTTGCACGCGCACCTTGGCCTGCATGGTGTCCACGGTGAGCACGTCCTGCCCGCCCAGCAGGCCCATGGTGGCGCCGCCGCGCGTGGCCGAGTCGGCCACGGCCACGGCGCGGTGCTGCAGCAAGGTGGCGTCGGTGATCGGTTCGGGCACAGCGGCCAGCGGGTGGTGCGGCGCCACGACGTAGATGAAGAGCACGTCGCCCAACGGTGCCTGCTGCAGGCCCGCGATGCTGGCGCCGGACACCGACACCCCGATGGCCAGGTCCGCGCGGCCCGATGTCAGTGCCTCCAGCGTGCCGGTCATGATGCCGTCGCGCAGCTTCAGGCGCGTGGGCGGGGCCATGGCGTAGAACGCATCCACCAGCTCCAGCATGGTGTGGGGCGAGATGATGCCGTCGACCGAGATGGTGAGCTGCGGCTCCCAGCCCGTGGCCACGCGGCGCACGCGGTGGGCCACCGCGTCGATGTCCTGCAGCAGCCGCGCACCTTCGCGCAAAAGCTCCACGCCCGCCTCGGTGGGCTTGGCCTGGCGTGCGCTGCGGTCAAAGAGCAGCACATCCAGCGCGTCCTCGATCTGCCGCACCCGGTAGGTGAGGGCGCTGGGCACCAGCCCCAGCTGCCGCGCCGCCGCGGCAAAGCTGCCGGCCTCGGCGATCACCTGCAGCATGGCGAGCGCATCGGGGGTGAGGACATCGCGTGCGTTTTGCATGGTTGCCCCATGGTAATTCAATTTTTTTGAATATTGCCATCAATCCGGCAGCGCCTGCCACGGCGCACGCCGCCCTACAGTGAGGGCTTGAAAGGGGCACGCACCATGCTGACTGTTCGCAAATCCCAGGACCGCGGCCATGCCGACCATGGCTGGCTCCAGTCGTTCCACAGCTTTTCGTTCGCGGGCTACTACGACCCCGAGCACATGGGCTTTGGCAACCTGCGCGTGATCAACGAAGACCGCATTGCCGCCGGCACGGGCTTCGGCACGCACGGCCACCGCGACATGGAGATCATCAGCTACGTGCTGTCGGGCGAGCTGGCCCATAAGGACAGCATGGGCAACATCGTGGGCATACCGCCCGGCGACGTGCAGTTGATGAGCGCGGGCTCGGGCGTGACGCACAGCGAGTTCAACCATGCCGAAGGCCAGAGCACGCACTTCCTGCAGATCTGGATCGAGCCCAACGTGCGCGGCATTGCGCCGAGCTACGCCCAAAAGAGCTTTGCAGAGTCCGGCAAGCGCGGCGCGCTGCGGCTGGTGGCGTCGCCCGATGGCGCGCAGGACTCCGTGCGCATCCATGCCGACGCTGCGGTGTACGCGGGCTTGCTCGACGCGCAAGAGGCCGTCACACTGGCGCTGAACCCCGCACGCAAGACCTATGTGCACCTGATCCGCGGTGCGCTCAAGGTCAACGGACAACCCCTGTCGGGCGGCGATGCCGCGCTGATGGAAAACGAAACCGCCTTGTCGTTGACCCATGGCCACGACGCCGAGGTGCTGGTGTTTGACCTGGCCGCCTGAAGCTTCACCCACCCGGTGTTCGCACCGTTCTTTTTCTTTTCATCCACACCATCCACCTGAGGAGTCCACCATGCTCGCCAACCTGCAAAACCCCTTCGCCCTGGCGTCCCGCTTCCTGCTGGCGGCACTGTTCCTGCCTGCGGGCATCAGCAAGATCACCGGCTTTGCCGGCACGGTCGGCTACATCACGTCCGTGGGCCTGCCCATGCCGACGGTGGCGGCCGCCGTGGCCGCCGCGGTCGAGGTGCTGGGCAGCCTGGCGCTGATCTTCGGCTTCGGCACGCGCTTTGCGGCCCTGGCGCTGGCGGTGTTCACCCTGGTGGCGAGCTTCTTCTTCCACGCCTACTGGAGCCTGCCGGCCGACAAGCAAATGATGCAGCAGCTCATGTTCTTCAAGAACGTGGCGGTGAGCGGTGGCCTGCTGGCTTTGGTGGCCTTTGGCGCCGGTGGCTGGAGCCTGGACGCACGCCGCGGCGAACGCTGATGCGATGCAACCCCCTTGCCTTGGCCGCGCGCAGTCGGCGCGGCTGCGGTGAAGGGAGCGCTGAGGCGGGGTGAGCGACGGTATCGTGCTTCGCTCGGCCCCTTCGCCGGCCTGACGGGCTGGCATTTCCTTTCGTTTTAAACCCCTTTGAGGAGTTTCTCCATGGCACAGATCGCAGTTGTTTACCACTCTGGCTACGGCCACACCCAGCGCCTGGCCCAGGCCGTGGCGGACGGCGCAGGCGCCGAGCTCATCGCCATCGATGCCGATGGCAACCTGCCCGAAGGCGGCTGGGAGACGCTGGCCGCTGCCAGCGCCATCATCTTCGGCACGCCCACCTACATGGCCGGCCCGAGCTGGCAGTTCAAGAAGTTTGCCGACGCGTCGTCCAAGCCCTGGTTCGGCCAGGCCTGGAAGGACAAGCTGTTTGCCGGCTTCACCAACAGTGCCAGCATGAACGGCGACAAGCAGATCACGCTGGACTACCTGTACCACCTGGCCATGCAGCACGGCGGCCTGTGGGTGGGCAACGGCATGATGCCGGCCAACTCCAAGGCCGCGACGCGCGACGACGTGAACTGGATGGGCTCCTTCAGCGGCGCGATGTCGCAGTCGCCCTCCGATGCGTCGGCCGCAGAGATGTTCCCGGGCGACCTGGAAACCGGCCGTCAGTTCGGCCAGCGCGTGGCCGCCGCGGCGCAGCGCTGGGCGCGCTGAGCCAGCACCGCGACGGCACTGAACCTGCGCCGGATGGCGCTACAGTGCCAGCGACCTGAAAAACTACCAAGGCGCACAAGGAACCTATGGCAATCGAACTGCAGCGCATTCCCGGCGCGCCCATGGCCCAGGCCGTTCACATCCGCAGCCACGAATTCGTGGCGGATGCCAGCGTGGAAGAGGGCGGGGCCGATGGCGGCCCCAGCCCGCACGACCTGTACGACGCGGCACTGGGTGCCTGCAAGGCGCTCACCGTGCTGTGGTACGCCCGGCGCAAGGGCCTGCCGGTGGAAGACGTGAAGACCGTGATCGAGCGCGACGCTTCTGCCGAGCGCGCCGGCACCTACCGCCTCACGGCACGCCTGCAGATCAGCGGCGACCTGACCGACGCGCAGATCGCCGAGTTGGAAACTGTGGCGCACAAGTGCCCGGTGCACAAGCTCATGACCACGGTCACCACCGAGATCGACACCACGGTGGAGCGCATGGCATGAGCGCCGTGCCCAGCCACCGGACACCCACCCGCACCGCCGCGTGCCGCACGGAGATTCACCCATGAGCGATGCCATCCTGCAACTGAAGGGCCAGGCCAAGGACCTGGGCGGCGGCTTCACCGTGCGCCGCTTGCTGCCGGCCGTGCAGCGCCAGGCGGTCGGGCCGTTTTTGTTCTTCGACCACTTCGGCCCCGTGACCGTGGTGCCGGGCGACAGCCACGATGTGCGCCCGCACCCGCACATCGGGCTGGCAACGGTCACGTACCTGTTCTCGGGCGCCATCATGCACCGCGACAGCCTGGGCTATGTGCAGCAGATCGAGCCCGGGGCCATCAACTGGATGACCGCTGGCCGCGGCATCGTGCACTCCGAACGCCGCCCCGAAAGCCTGGTGGACAAGACCTATGTGAACCACGGCATCCAGCTGTGGACCGCGCTGCCCGTGGCGCATGAAGAAGCCGAGCCGTCGTTCGTGCACACGCCGTCGGCAGACATCCCGGAAGTGCGGGTGGGCGATGCCACGGTGCGCGTGCTGATCGGCAGCGCGTTCGGTCAGACATCACCGGTAGCGACCCTTGCGCCCACGGTGTACCTGGATGTGCAGCTCCCGGCCGGTGCCACGCTGGAGATACCCGCGCTGGCGCAGGAGATGGCGGTGTACACCGTGGACAGCCCGGTGCAGCTCAACGGCGAGGCCGTGGGGCCGCAGCTACTGGCGGTGATGGATGCTGGCCAGGCCATGCACCTGTCGGTGCCCGGCGAGTCTGCCGCACGCCTCATGGTGATTGGCGGCGACGCGCTGGAGGCCCCGCGCCACATGTGGTGGAACTTCGTCTCCAGCCGCAAGGAGCGCATGGTGCAGGCGGCGGCCGACTGGGAAGCCCAGACCATGGGCCAGGTACCGGGCGAGGTGGAGTGGATTCCGCTGCCGGAGCGGCGCTTCAAGGCCTGACAGGGCGTGGCGCGGGCGGGTGCCGGGGCCTACAGGCACCCGGCATTCGTCGGCGTGAATCAGATCAAAAAAGCCCCTGCCGCGCGCTGGTAGGGCGCTGAATGCTCATTTTTCAATAGCAACAGTATTTGCGCGTGTTGTTGCGCTGCCCACTGCGTGCGCTGCGGCGTTGGCGCTTCACGCTGCGCCGGTGGCTGGTGGCAGTGCCGTGGACACTGCGGCAGCGTCACTGGCACCGGTGCCTGCAGCCTTGCTGGCGATGTCGCGCACATGGGTGGTCGCATCGGCCGACAGGTCACTGGTCAGCACCGCCCGCTCATCGAACACGAAGCAGCCGCCGTGGTAGTGCGCCCCATCGGTCAGTTCGAAGTACTTGAGGATGCCGCCTTCGAGCTGGTAGACGTGCGGCAGGCCTTCCTCGTGCATCAGGATGGCGGCCTTTTCGCAGCGGATGCCGCCGGTGCAAAAGCTCACCACGGTCTTGTCCCGCAAGTCGTCCTTGTGCGCCCGCAGGGCCGGGGGGAACTCGGTGAACTTGTCAATGCGCCAGTCGATGGCGTTGTCGAAGGTGCCCTGGTCCACCTCGAAGGCGTTGCGCGTGTCCAGGGTCACCACTTCGCGGCCCGCGTCATCGTGCCCCTGGTCCAGCCAGCGGCGCAGCGTGGCGGGGTCCACCGAAGGCGCGCGGCCCGCGGCGGGCTGGATGGTGGGGTGATCCATGCGGATGATCTCGCGCTTGACCTTGACCAGCATCTTGCGAAACGGCACGGTGGCAGACCAGCTTTCCTTCGGGTCTACGTCAGCAAAGCGCGCGTCGGTACGCAGCGCATCGACAAAGCCGCGCACCGCATCGGCACGCCCGGCCAGGAAGAAGTTGATGCCTTCTTCTGCGAGCAGGATGGTGCCTTTGAGCCCGCCTTCCGTGGCGCGGGCGTGCAGCAGGTCGCGCAACGCTGCCGCATCGGGCAGGGGCACGAACTTGTAGCAGGAGATGTTGAGGATGGTGTCGGTGGAGTTCACGGCAAATAGGGCATTGCGGCTGCGCTGAATGCGCCGGGCTGTATAAGCTGTGCGGCGTGTGACTGTACGGTCGCTGCGATCGCTGGGCGGGCGCCGCCCATCAAACGGCAGGGAGTGCGCATAACCACAGCGCCTCGCGACCGCGGCTGAGCGCGTGCGGGCGGCGCGGCGCTGTCAGGTCACGGGCGTCAGCAGCGCGCCTTCGATCTTGTTGGCCAGCTGGGCAATCGCCAAAGCGGCCGGGCAGCCGGGGGTTTGCAGCAGCAGCAACTGGCGGCGCATCACGGCGTCGCGCACGGACGGGTCGGCCGGAATGTCGCCCATGTGGATCAGGCGCATCGGGCGGCCGGACTCGGTGGTCACGAAGCGGTCCAGCACCTGCTGCAACTGGCTGGCAATGGCGCGGCCATCGCCGGCGCGCGCCGCCTGGTTGATGACCATGCGCACGTGCTGGCGCTTTTGCTGCATGGCCAGCACCTTGATGGCGGCGTAGGCGTCGGTCAGCGAGGTGGGCTCGGGCGTGGCCACGACCAGCACCTCGGAGGCGAGCGAAATGGAGAACAGCACCACGTCGGAAATGCCGGCACCGGTGTCCAGCAGCACCACGTCGTACTGCGGGGTCAGCGCCTGGATGACGCTCAGGAACTGGCCGCGCACCTCCGGTGTGAGGCGCGAATACTCCACCATGCCGGAGCCTGCCAGCAGCACATTGAAGCCGCCGGGCGCCTGGATGACGGCCTGGTCGAGCGTGGCTTTGCCTGTGAAGACGTCGTGCAGGGTGATCTTGGGGTGCAGGTTCAGCACCACGTCGAGGTTGGCCAGCCCGAGGTCGGCGTCAAGCACCAGCACACGGTGGCCGCGGCGGGTCAGGGCGGCTGCCAGGTTGGCCGATACGAAGGTCTTGCCGACGCCACCCTTGCCGCTGGTGATGGCGATGATGCGGGCGCCGCCGGGCGTCTGGGCCTGGGGCGTGGCGTGGCCGGCAGGGGCTGCCGGCGAAGGGGGTTGGGGGGACAGCGCGTCGCTCATCTTCTAACTTTCAGTAGGCGCTGCCTGTTGGTGGGTCCAGTGGGGGCAGGTCGCCCCAGCCCGAGGGAGTGTAGAGCGGGCCGAACAACAGGCTTTTCTCTTCGGCACTGACGGTGCTGTCAGGTTGCTCCTCGATGCTGATGCGGTTGCGGCCCCCGGCCTTGGCTTCGTAGAGCTGCTGGTCGGCGCGGTCGGTCCACAACAGCGTGGTGGATCTGATCCACTGCATCGCAAACGCGCCGCCGATGCTCACGGTGATGTTGAGCTCGACCGAGCCCGACACCCGGATGGGCGTGTTGGCCACCGCGCGGCGAATGCGCTCGGCCACCACGCTGCCGAAGCCGGCCTGGCAGGCCGGCAGCACCACGGCAAATTCTTCGCCGCCGTAGCGGGCCAGGGTGTCCATGGGGCGCACGCAGGCGTCCAGGGTGCGGGCCACCGACTGCAGCACGATGTCGCCAGCCAGGTGGCCGTGGGTGTCGTTCACCTTCTTGAAGTGGTCGATGTCCAGCATGAGCAGCAGCGCGGCTTCGCCGGATCGGGTCACGCGGTCGATCTCGCGTTCGAGCACCGCCCGAAAGTGCCGGCGATTCGCCAGCCCGGTGAGCGGGTCTTTCAGGGAGAGTTCGCACAGCCCGTCGATGAGGCTTTGCAGATAGCTTGACGGAACGTCCTGGCGCAAGGCCGCTTCGCTGCCGCCAGCCTGTGCTACCAGCGCGTGTGCAGTATCCAGGCGGAGGTCGCGCAGATCTACAAGATGGGAGGCTGCAGGATCAGACACAAATCGGAGCAAAAAGAGTTTGCGGAGTGTACCAGCGCCCCAGCAAGAAGAGGGCCAGCCGCCGGCATAGGTTTAAACCCGAATCAGGCACCGCCTGCCGGCCGGCACAACTGCTGCAAGGCCATCAGTGCTTCGGTGTCGGTGCGGTACATCGCCAAGCCCGAGCCAGGCTCCAGCAGGCCTGCCTGGCGCAGCACTTTCTCGGCGGGGAGTTTGAGCCCGCTCAGGTGCAGCGTGCCTCCGCGGGCGCGCATCAGCGCCAGCAGTTGCGCAAAAGTTTCCACACCGGTCACATCGACGCGGTTGATGGGCTGGGCCAGCAGGCACAGGTGGGCGACGTCCGGGTGGGCGGCCATGTGCTCGGTCACCCACCGCTCCAGCGCGCTGGCAGAAGCAAAATCCAGTTCCGCGTCCATGCGCAGGGCCAGCAACTGCGGCGCGAGCGGCGGCAGGTGCCACAGGTGGCGGTCGCGCAGGCTGCCGTCCGGATGCAGGCCCACCTCGATGATGCGCGGGTGCAGCCGCTGGTACAGAAAGTGGCTCAGGTTCATCAGCAGGCCCACCAGCACGCCCCAATACATGCGGGGCGCCGTGGCCAGCGTGAGGGCAAAGGTCACGCCACCGATCACCGCCTCCACCCGCGATACACGCCACAGGCGCAGCAAAGTGCCGGGCTTGATGAGGCTGATGACGGCCGTTACCACCACCGCGGCCAGCACCGACTGGGGCACGTGGTACAGCGCCGGCGTTAGCCACAGCAGCACCACCAGCACCAGCGCAATGGCGAACAGCGTGGCCCAGCCGCTCTTGGCACCGGCATACAGGTTGATGGCCGAGCGTGAGAACGACGCGCTGGTGGCAAAGCTGCCGCACAGCCCGCTGCTGATCTTGGCCAGGCCCTGGCCGATGAGGTCCTGGTTCTCGTTCCAGCGCTCGCCCGAGCGCTGGCTTTCGACCTTGGCGCTGGAGGCCGTCTCCAGAAAGCTCACCAGCGTGACCACCAGCACCGGCATCACCAGCGCGCTGAATCCCGACCACGGCAGCATGCCCGGCCAGTACGGCGCAGGCAGGCCGGATGGCAGGGCACCGACCACCGCGCCGCCCGCATCGGCATAGCCCAACGCCCAGCTCAGCGCCCCCGCGGCACCCACCACGACGATGGCAGCCGGAAAGTTGGGCCGCCAGCGCCGGGCCAGTATCAGCAGCGCCAGACTGCCCAGCCCGAAGGCCGCCGCCGTGAGGTCGAACAGCCCCGGCGACGGCGTGGCAAACAGCGCCCCCCAGTCTGCCCGCAGGCCCGTGAGCGACGCCAGTTGCGAGCCCAGGATCAGCAACGCCGCGGCCTGCGTGAACCCGCTGAGCACCGGCGAGGTAACGAGGTTGAGCAGCCAGCCGAAGCGTGCGAGACCCATGATCAGTTGCAGCAGGCCGGACAGCAGCGCCATCCAGGCGGCCATGGCCACCCACTGGGCGCTGCCTGGTTCGGCCAAGCCGGTCAGCGACGCACCGATGAGCAAACTGGTCAGCGCCGTAGGCCCCACGCCCAGCCGCGTGGACGAACTGAACAACACCGCGACCAGCGCAGGGATGAGCGACGCGTAAATGCCGGTGATCAGGGGCATGCCGGCCAGCGCCGCGTAGGCGACTCCCTGCGGCACCAGCATCAGCCCCACCGTCATGCCGGCCCAGAATTCCCCCTTGATCAGATGGCGGTCAGGGCGGGGCCAGGAGAGAAACGGAAGCCAGCGGGCCAGGGAAGTGGGCGACATGCCCCGATTGTCGTGCCTGGCGGCGGAAGTCTTGGCCTGCGGAAGCAGGCGCGAGCGTCCTACATAGGCTTCGGCACCGTCCGACCCGGTGCGCGCGGGGGCGTGCCTACAGTTCGATCCATACCTCAACCCAAGGAGTCTGACCATGAACACATCCGCGATTACCCTCCGTCCCGCCCACCGTATCGCCAGCATCCTGGCCGTGAGCGCTCTGGCCCTGGGCCTGTCTGCCTGCGGCAAGAACGAAGAGCCCACCGTGGGCCAGCGCCTGGATTCCGCCGTTGAAAAGACCGAACAGGCCGCCACGGACGCACGCATCAAGGCAGAAGCCGCGATGAAGAACACCGAAAACAAGGTCGAGCAAAGCGCCGCCAACGCAGAGGCTTCTGCCAAGGATGCAGCCACCAATGCCAAGGGCGCCATCGACGACGCCACCATCACCGCCAAGGTCAACGCTGACCTGGCCCGTGATCCCGATCTGAGCGCATTGAAGATCAATGTCGACACCGTGAACGGCAAGGTCACCCTGAACGGCCCCGCGCCCACGACCGTGGCCCGCGACCGCGCTGAAACCATTGCCAAGGCTGTAGACGGCGTGACCGCCGTGAACAACCAGCTGGTGGTCAGCGCCAGCTAAGCTGGTTGACCCTGAGCGAGCGCCTGAGGCGCTCGGCAAAGACTGCGCGCCGCGCGGGGTTTGAGGCCCCGCGCGGCGCGCTACCATGGCCGGATGAAAGACGCACATTCCGATCAGTTGGCGACCCGCATCGTCCACCATGACTATCTTCCTCCCGGCGACTTCGTCTCGCCCCAGCCGGGGGTCTTCAAGGCTTCCACCGTTATCTTCCCCAACGTGGCTGCGATGCGGTCGCGGGAATGGAAGGACAAGAGCGGCTACACCTATGGCCTGCACGGCACCCCTACGACCTTCATCCTGGAAGAGCGCTTGTGCACACTGGAGGGCGGCCTGCAGTGCCTGCTGGTCCCGAGCGGCCTGGCGGCCATCGCCAACGTCGCCCTGGCGCTGCTCAAGCCCGGCGACGAGGTGTTGATCCCTGACAACGCCTACGGCCCCAACAAAGACCTCGCCAATGGCGAACTGCGCCGCTTCGGCATCACCCATGCCTTCTACGACGCGCTCGACCCGGCCGACCTGGCTGCGCGCATCACGCCCGCCACCAAACTGGTGTGGCTGGAGGCCGCGGGCTCGGTCACGCTGGAGTTTCCGGACCTGTGCGAGCAGGTGCGCATCTGCCGCGCGCGCGGCGTGACGACTGCGCTGGACAACACCTGGGGCGCGGGCCTGGCGTTTGCGCCGTTCGATCTTCTGGGTGACGGCACCCTGGGCGTGGACATCTCGGCCCATGCGCTGACCAAGTACCCCAGCGGCGGCGGCGACGTGCTCATGGGCAGCGTGATCACCCGCGATGCGGGGCTGCACATGAAGCTCAAGCTCACCCACATGCGCCTGGGCCTTGGGGTGGCGGGCAATGATGCCGAGGCCGTGCTGCGCGCGCTGCCCAGCATCGGCCTGCGCTACCGCGCCCACGACGAGGCGACCCGCCAGCTGGCGCGCTGGATGCAGCAGCAGCCCGCGGTGGCCCAGGTGCTGCACCCGGCCCTGGAAGGATCGCCCGGCCACGCGCACTGGAAGGCCCTGTGCGGCAGTGCCAACGGCGGCCAGGGGGCGGCGGCCGGTTTGTTCAGCGTGCTGTTCGACGCGCGCCACACCCAGGCGCAGGTGGATGCCTTCTGCGACGGCCTGCGCTGGTTCAAGCTCGGCTACAGCTGGGGTGGGCCGATGAGCCTGGTGGTGCCCTACGACCTGCCCAGCATGCGCAGCCAGAGCACGCAGCACCTGCGGCAGGGCACGCTGGTGCGCTTCTCGGTGGGGCTGGAGGCGGTGCAAGACCTGCAAAACGACCTGCAGCAGGCGATGGAGCGCGCGTTCACGCAGTGATGCCTTGCGCCGCGTGAAGGGCGGGGAAGGGTGACGGAGGGCGATGTACGGCGGCGAGGGGCGGGGTGGTAGTTTCCTCAGTGGCGCCCCGGCGCTGGCGGGCTTAGTGTGGCGGCATGACTGCCACATCTCCCACGCCCGTGCCCGACGCGTCTGCGCCATCGCAGGCCCAGTGCGCGGAGGCGATTGCGGGGCAGGCGCTGCGTGACACTGCTGCGCCCATTGCGCTGCAACGGCTGCATGCGGCAGACCCTTTTCGCTGGCTGCTGCGCGGCCTGCACGACATGCGCGCTGCGCCGGGCATCGCGGTGTTATATGGCGTGTGCTTCTGGGGCATGGCGATGCTGCTGGGCTGGGTGTTCCGCACCCGCCCTGAATACACCATGTCCCTCGCCAGCGGCTGCCTGCTGCTCGGCCCCTTCCTGGCGATGGGCCTGTACGACACCAGCCGCCGCCACGAGGCCGGCCAGCGGCCGCAACTGAGCGAATCGCTGACGTGCTGGGACAGCCACATGGGCAGCATGGGCATGCTGGTGCTGGTGCTCGTGGTGCTGGAGCTTTTGTGGGGCCGCGCCTCGCTCGTGGTGTTTGCGGTGTTCTTCAACACCGGCATGCCATCGACCACCGGCGTGCTCGATGCCGTGTTCAACCCGCAGAACTGGAGCTTCGTGGCGGTCTATGCGGTGGTGGGCGGCGTGTTCGCGGCGCTGGTGTTTTCAACCTCCGTCGTCTCCATCCCGATGATTCTGGACCGCGACACCGATGCGCTCACGGCCGGGATCACCAGCGTGCGCGCGGTGCTGGAGAACACGGCGGTCATGCTGCTGTGGGGCGCGCTCATCACGGCCATCGTCGGGCTGTCGTTGTGGTTCTGGGGCGTACCCCTGCTGCTGGCAGGGCCGCTGCTCGGCCACGCGAGCTGGCACGCCTACCGGGCGTCGGTAGCGCCGCCTGGCTTGTCAGGCATTGCACCGGGCCTTGGGGGCGATCGCGTTGGGGTACCGCTGCCATGAGGTGCTGCGGCGGGCCCTGCAGGGGCGCCCGCCTGTGTGCGCCACCCTGCGCTCGGCCCGCAAGATTTTTACGGCTTTGGTGCCCTGGAGGCCAGCACCATCTGCCGTTTGCAGGCCACGCCTGGCATCCAATGGTGGCAGGGCACTTGCAAGGGCCCAAAGGGCGCAGGGCAGCTTCTTGGTGGCATGAATCCACGCCCAGTTCATGCTGTTACAGTGGGCCATTACTTCAGGAAGCAACTACCTTGGCAACACCCAACTACGGATACGAAAAACGCCAGCGCGAACTCGCCAAAAAGCAGAAAAAGGAAGAAAAGCTGAGGGCCAAGTCCCAGCGCCGGCCGGAAGACCCGCCCGAGGAGAACTCCGGCGAGGGCGGCCAGCCCGGTGGGGATGCACCAGCGCCCGGCCAGCCCGGCGGCGCCGGCGCCTGACCTCAGCGCAGCAGATTCTTCAGCTCCGGCCACACGTTGGCCAGCATCTGCGGGTGCGCTTCGGCGCGCGGGTGGATGCGGTCGGGCTGGAACAGGCGGGTCGGGTCCGGGCCATCCGCCACACCTTTCAGGAAGAAAGGCACCACCGCCGCCTTGCGGGCCTGCGCCACCGTGGTGAACAGGGCCGCGAACTTGTTGGCGTAGTCGGTGCCATAGTTGGGCGGCACCTGCATGCCCACCAGCAGGACCTTGGCGCCAGCCTTTTGCGCAGCCTCCGTCATGGCGGTCAGATTTTCTTGCGTATTCTTGAGCGGCAGCCCGCGCAGGGCGTCGTTGCCCCCCAGCTCGATCACCACGTGCGTGGGCTGGTGCTGCGCCAGCAGCGCCATCAGGCGCGAGCGGCCGCCCGAAGTGGTCTCGCCGCTCACGCTCGCGTTCACCACGGTGGCGGCGAGCTTTTCCTGGGCCAGCTGTTTTTCCAGCAGGGCCACCCAGCCGGTGCCACGGGCCAGTCCATATTCGGCGCTGAGCGAGTCGCCCAGCACCAGGATCAGGGGTTGCGTGCGCGGCTTGGTGGAGGCCGGGGCCACGGGTGTCTTGGCCGAGGACTGCGCCAGCGCAGCGGGGGCGCAAATCCCCACCGCGAGGCCGAGAGTGGCGCTCAGGATAAAGTGGCGCCGGTGCGTCAATCCGATCAAAGTAAAAAACCTTTCATGTCCGAATCCCTCTCATCCCCTGTGGCGGCGGCCACTGCCGCTGCATCTGCCACGCCGATTATTGCCGTCGAGCATGTGTTCAAGTCGGTGACGGATTCCACCGGCACGCTCGACATTCTGCGGGATATCGATTTCCGCCTGGCGCCCAGGGAAACGGCGGCAATCGTGGGGGCATCGGGTTCGGGCAAGAGCACGCTGCTGTCGATCATTGCGGGCCTGGACACGCCCACCCGCGGTACGGTGCGGCTGGACGGGCATGACCTCTTCGCGATGGACGAGGATGCGCGCGCCGCGCTGCGTGCGCAGAAGGTCGGCTTCGTGTTCCAGAGCTTTCAGCTCATGGGCAACCTCACGGCGCTCGAAAACGTGATGCTGCCGCTGGAGCTGGCCAACCGCCGCGATGCGCGCAAGGCCGCGGCCGACATGCTGCAGCGCGTGGGACTGGGCCAGCGTTTGAACCACTACCCCAAGGTGCTGTCCGGCGGCGAGCAGCAGCGTGTGGCGCTGGCACGGGCCTTCGTGGTGCACCCCGCCGTGCTGCTGGCCGACGAGCCCACGGGCAGCCTGGACTTCGCGACTGGCGAGACCATCATGCAGCTGATGTTCGACCTGAACCGCGAGCAGGGCACGACGCTGGTGCTGGTCACGCACGACCGCGCCATCGCCGCGCAGTGCGAGCGGCGCATCACCATCGAAGCGGGCCGCGTGGTGTAGGACCCGCAACGCAGCGCAGCGCACCACGGCGAATGGCTTCGCCATGCACCGCACCGAGCGCGCGGCAGTGCCGCACACCGCGTGCATTGCACGCACCCGCAGGGCCCGTACGCACCCGATTGAGGTCTTTTTCGGACCCTCCCGCGCTTCCAGCAAGCGCGAGCAGCTATTTAATTGATAGCAACGTGACAGGCACCCCTGCTGCCAGCGGATAATCGCCCGATGTCCAGCCCCAAAGTTCTCTTCGGCTTTCACGCCGTGGGCGTGCGTTTGAAGACCGCGCCGAAATCCGTCATCGAGATTTACTACGAAGTCACGCGGCGCGATGCCCGCATGCGCCAGTTCCTCGACCGCGCCCGCGAGGCCGGTGCCCGCCTGATCGAAGCCGACAGCGAGCGCATCGCCAAGCTGGCCGGCAGCCACGGCCACCAGGGCGTGGCCGCGCGGGTCGAGCCGGTAGCCCAGATCACCTCGCTCGATGAACTGCTCGAAAACCTCGAGGCCGCGGGCGTCGAGCAGCCCTTGCTGCTGGTGCTCGACGGCGTGACCGACCCGCACAACCTGGGAGCCTGCCTGCGCGTGGCCGACGGCGCGGGCGCGCACGCGGTGATCGCCCCCAAGGACCACGCGGTGGGCATCAACGCCACCGTGGCCAAGGTGGCCAGCGGTGCGGCCGAGACCATGCCGTACTTCATGGTGACCAACCTGTCGCGCACGCTGAACGAGCTCAAGGAGCGCAACATCTGGTGCATCGGCACCAGCGACGATGCGCCCAAGACCATCTACCAGGTGGACCTCAAAGGCCCCGTGGCCCTGGTGCTGGGCGCCGAGGGCGACGGCATGCGCCAGCTCACCCGCAAGAACTGCGACGAGCTGGTCAGCATCCCCATGAAAGGCGCGGTCGAGAGCCTGAACGTCTCGGTGGCCAGCGGTGTCTGCCTGTACGAGGCTCTGCGCCAGCGGACATGAAACGCCACCCGAGCCACGGTGCGTCTGGCGCCCCGCCGATGGCAGGGCATGGGACGGCATGCGGTGGCTCGGTGAGTCGCATTCCTCGGGCACGCGGGCTTCGGCACACCGCCCTCAATCGCATGCCACCAGTGGCGCGCAGAGCGCGGGGCTACTGACATGCTGGACATCGCCCGATCCTGGGTTCAGCAAGCGCAGCGCGTTGCGGTGCTGACCGGAGCGGGCGTGAGTGCGGAGTCGGGCGTGCCCACCTTTCGCGATGCGCAGACCGGCTATTGGGCGCAGTTTCGCGCCGAAGAGATGGCCACGGAAGAGGGCTTTCGCAACCACCCGGAGCGCGTGTGGAACTGGTACCAGTACCGCCGCGACCTGTTGGCCGGCGTGCAGCCCAATGCGGCGCACCGGGCACTGGCCGACTTCGAGCAGCAACACCCGGGCCGGCTCACCCTGATCACCCAGAACGTCGACGGATTGCACCAGCGGGCGGGCAGCAGCGGCGTGCTGTGCCTGCACGGCGATATCCGGGAGAACCGCTGGCTCGACACCCCGCGCGCTTGCTGCCACATCGCCGATGCGGTCAAGGGCGAGCCACCGTACTGCGACCGCTGCGGCAACCTGGTGCGGCCCGGCGTGGTGTGGTTCGGCGAAGCCTTGCCCCATGACACCCTCGCCGCAGCGCAGCTGGCCGTCCACCAGTGCGCGTTGATGCTGGTCATCGGCACGGCAGGCGCCGTGTACCCGGCCGCGGGGCTGGCGCGCCAGGCGCGGTCTGCCGGGGCGCGGGTGGTGGTGCTCAACCCGGCGCCGAGCGAGCTCGATGATGCTGCGCATGCCGTGCTGCGTGGCACGGCGGGCAGCTTGCTGCCGCAGTTGCTGGCGGTGTGACCCACGCCACGGTCGCTCAGTCTGTCTTCCAGGCCACAGGCCGTGAACCGCTGCACAGCGCGCAACGGCCACGTTCCCCTTCGCACTTTTCGGCTGCCTGGCCGGCCGGCTGCTGATCGCCTCTAGCCGCGGTAGAGAGCTGCCCCTAGGGACCCTCTGCACGAATCATCGCGCCGTGTGCATCTGCGGTCTCGGGCGGCCTGCGGCGTTGCCAATACTCGCAATAGCTACGGCTATTGCTGCGTTTTGCGCATTGCACTCCATCCCGATCCGCAGCGCACACTTGGCAGCTCGATGCGTGCAGAGGATCCCTGGCGGTTTCGTTGCAGGAATGCGGCGTCGTGTCGCACAGCGGACACCGGCCGGGCGGGCACAGCCTGTAGCCTGCGCCACCTTTCACATTTTGTTTCCGTTACCTTTGGGGCGTTCCACACCATGAGCCGTCGTCACTTTCTTCTGCGCGCCACCCAGGTCGCTGCTGCCACCGGGCTTCCCGCATGGGCCCACACCGCGATGGCGGCTGAAGAGGCGCTCACGGCCAAGTCGGTGACGCTGGGCTGCTCCATCGCGCTGACCGGCCCGCTGGGCCAGGCCGGCATCGAGCAGCTGGCGGGCATGAAGGCCGCGTTCGCCGAAGTGAACGCCGCAGGCGGCGTGCACGGCCGCGAGATTCGCATGGAGGTGAAGGACGACGGCTACGTGGCCGCCCGCACCCTGAAGAACGTGACGGAGATGGTGGACGCCCAGTCGGTGTTCGCGCTGATCTCGCCACTGGGCACGGCCAATACCGCGTCCATCCTGCCGCTGGTCGAGTCCAAGGGCATCCCGACCGTGGGGCCGGTGACCGGCGCCACCTCGCTGCGCGCCGCTGGCAACCGCCACGTGTTCTTCCTGCGCCCCACCTACCGCGAAGAAACGCAGCGCCTGGTCAAGCAGATCGTGGACATGGGCCTCAAGCGCATTGCGGTGGTGTATCTGGACAACCCCTTCGGCAAGGAAGTGCTCAAGGACATGTCTGCCGCACTGGACGAGATCAAGGTCGAGCGCGGTGGCGAATTTGCGCTGGCGGTGGATGGCAAGAACGGCGCCGAGCTGGCCGACAAGGTCGCCGCCGAGCGCCCGGGCGCCGTGCTGCTGGCCACCACGGGCACCGCCAACACGGCGTTTGTGCAGGCGTTTCGCGCCAAGGCCCAGGGCGTGCCGCTGGCGGGCCTGTCGGTCACGGTGATCGCGTCCGAGATGCCCAAGCTCGCTGCCTCCACGCGCGGCCTGGCGCTGGTGCAGGTGTTTCCGGATGCCAACTCGCAAAAATCGGTGGCGGTGCGCAAGTTTCAGACGACCATGAAGGCCGTGGGTGCCAATGCGGCGTTCCTGAACAGCGGCAGCGCGCTCGAAGGCTGGTTCAACGGCCAGATCATGATCGAGGGCCTGAAGAACGCGGGCAAGGACCTCACGCGCGACCGCCTGCGCGCGGGCCTGGCGGGCATCCGGGCGCTGTCGTTCGGCGACTTCAACGTGGGCTTTGGCAACAAGGCACCGTACATCGGCTCGGACGCGATCTACCTGGCGGTGTACGCCGAGAACGGCCGGCGCATCAGCTGACCGGCCCCTGGTCACTCGTCGCTGATCACTGATCAATAGTTTTCAGCAACGAGCTGTCCATGGCGGGCGGCGCCCCCTGGAGCATCGCCTTTCAGGGGTAACCTGCAGTGACCAGCAGCGATCAGCCCTGCGCGCTGGCCGCGTTGAGCTCTGCCAAGGTGGCATCGTCCAGCACCAGCTGCGCGGCCTTCACCAGCTCCTGCAATTGGCCCAGGGACGTGGCGCTGGCAATCGGCGCGACGATGGCGGGCTGGCGCATCTGCCACGCCACCGCCACCTGCCCGGGTGTGGCGCCGTAGCGCTGTGCCACCGCATCCAGCATCGCCAGAATGCGCAGGCCCCGGTCGTTGAGGTACTTGGCAGTCGTGTTCGTGCCGCGGGCACTTTTGGCCGCATCGGCCGGTGTGCGGTACTTGCCCGTCAGGAAGCCCGCCGCCAGCGCGTAGAAGTTGATCACGCCCACGCCGTGCTCCAGGCACAACGGCTGCAGCGCGTCTTCGAACACCGCGCGGTCGTACAGGTTGAACAGCGGCTGCAGGCTTTCGTAGCGGGGCAGGTGCAGGCGCTCGCTGGTCTGCAGGGCCTCCGCCAGCCGGGCGGCGCTGAAGTTCGACGCGCCGATGGCCCGCACCTTGCCCGCGCGGATCAGGTCGGCGTACGCGCCCAGCGTGTCTGCCAGGGGCACGGTGGCATCGTCGTCGTGCGACTGGTACAGGTCGATGCGGTCGGTCTGCAGGCGCTTGAGCGATGCCTCCACCGCCTGGCGGATGTACTCGGGCCGCAGGCCCACCTTGCCGTCGCCCATGTCCTTGCCGACCTTGGTGGCCAGCACGATGCGGTCGCGTTTACCGCTGGCGCGCAGCCATTGGCCGATGACGGTTTCGGACTCTCCGCCCGCGTGCCCGGGCGCCCAGCGCGAATACACATCCGCCGTGTCGATGAAGTTGAAGCCCGCGTCGACCCAGGCATCGAGCAGCGAGAACGAGGTGGCTTCGTCGGCCGTCCAGCCGAACACGTTGCCGCCAAAGCACAGGGGAGACACTTGCAGGCCGGAGCGGCCCAGGGGACGGAGGTTCATCCGTAGCCTTTCAATGCAGGGTGATGGAAGCTCGGGTTCAACGGATGCACTGGAGTTCAGGCGTGGTCTGACAGCGCTGGCTCGATGGGGCGTGGTGCATGCGGTGCACAGATGGGCTGCCGCTCACACCCAGCCCAGCGCGCCCAGCACAGCGCCGGCGCCCAGCATCCACAGCAAATGCAGCTTGGTGCGCCACACCAGCAGCACGGTGACCACGCTCAGCAGCCACAGCGGCCAGGCTGTGGCCGGCCCGCCATGGGCACGGGCCAGCACCCACGAGGTGGCCAGCAGCAGGCCGATCACCACCGGGGCCATGCCCTGCTTGAAGGCGCGCACGCCGCGGCGTTCGCGGTTGCGGTGGCCCCAGCGCGTGGCCATCCAGGTCAGCAGGCTGCTGGGCAGCATCACGCCCAGCATGCACACCGCCATGCCCAGGGCGCCCAGCAACCAGCCGCCCACGCCAGGGCCGCCGGCGTTGATGCCCACGTTCCAGCCCAGCAGCGCGATGAACAGCACGTTGGGGCCGGGCGCGGCCTGGGCGATGGCGATGGACGCGTTGAACTGCGGGTCGGTGAGCCAGGCATTGCGCTCGACCAGAAAGCGGTGCATGTCGGGCGCGGTGGCAATGGCGCCGCCCACCGCCAGCAGCGACAGCGACATGTAGTACAGGAAGAGGTTGAACCAGTCCGCAGGGCTGAGCGCGATCAGCGGGGCGGTCACGGCGGTGGCGAGGGTGATGGCAGCAGCGGTGGCAGTGGTCATGGCGCGAGCTTTCTCCACGTCAGCAGGCAGGCCGAGCCGCCCACCACGGGCAGGATCCACAGCAGCGGCCATCGCAGCACCGCCATGGTGATGACGGTCAAAATCACGAAGGCCACGCACAGCGGGCGGCCCAGCGGGTGCTTCTTGATGGACACGAAGAGCTTGATGCCCACCCCGGCGATCAGCCCCGCCGCCACGGCCCCCATGCCGCGCAGTGCACCGGCCACGGCAGGGTGGCTGGAGAACTCCGCATAGATCACGGCCAGCGCCAGCACCAGCATCAGCGGAAAGGTCAGCATGCCCGCCAGCGCAGCGAACGCACCGCGCAGGCCAAAGTAGCGGTCGCCGATCATGATGCTGAGGTTGACCACGTTGGGCCCCGGCATGATCTGCGCCACGGCCCAGTCCTCGACGAACTCCTCGTTGGTCATCCAGCGCTTTTTCTCGACCAGTTCGCGCTGCACCACGGCCAGCACGCCGCCAAAGCCCTGCAGGGCCAGCCAGGTGAAGGACCAGAACAGATCGGACGGGTTGCGGGGCTGGGGCCGCGGCGGTAGGCCGGGGGTGGGGTCGGGGGAGGGCAGATCGGTGGCGATGGCCATGACTAATTCACAGTAAAAGTGGCAGCTACCGCGCATCTGGCGAGCGGTAGCAGCTATCAAATCAGGAGTGGTGCGAAGGGGCGGCCCGGAGCGTCGCGCCCACGCGCCATGTTACGCGCGCCGCAGGCGCCGCCTGGGCTCGGCGCGGGGCGCTGGCGTCGCGTTGCGGCAAGGCTGGGTGAGCGATTGGCGTGCACGGCGCGGACACCCCGCGGCCAGCGGCCCTCGGACAGGCCGGGCGGGGCGGGGCGTGTGTGTTCGCCCCGCAGACAACAGTGGGCTTCACCCCAGCTTGCCGCGCAGCAGGTGCTCCTTGTTGCGCCACCCCGCATCGTCGGGCGTGGCGACCTTGAAAAGCTTGATGTCGGCCTGGCTCGCATGCTTGACGCGGAAGACCTTGAAGCTGGCCTGGTTGGCATAGGGCACGAAGAACCAGATGGCGTCGCCGCTGGCCTGCGTGGGGTAGGCCACCTCATGCCAGCACAGGTCGGCCAAGCTCTGCTGGGCCACCTCGCACACGCGGGCGTCGGCCTGGTGCTCGTATTTCACTTCGAGGATCTTGGCCATGGGTGTCCTTGTCCTTGTGATGGGTCTGACGGAAATCGGCAGGGCTTGGAGAGGTCGCGTTCAACCCGTTCTGAGCGAAGCAGCGGGCGGGAATTGACTCTGGGTTAGAAAACAACCCGTGCAACACGCCAAACGCCAGGTGCATGCGTCGTGCGATGCTCCGTCGTGTCAGTAGCGTCCCGTGCCCGGTGCCTCAGCCCTCATCATTGTGAAGATGCATGCGTGGCGGCGTGTTGGTGGTTGTACCCGGTGCCCTCCGCGTTGCTGCCGCTGCTGTTGCTGCTACCGCACGCTGCAGACTCCCGGCGCAGCATGGCCATTTCCCGATCGATCAGGTTGGAATGGCTCGCCTTCTCCAGCGCATAGCGCGACAGGTCTTCCACCTCCGCATTGAACCCGGGGTGGTCCAGCCGCCGCAGCGAGGCCAGCGCGCGCTGAAGTGCCATGCCCACCTCGACCGCGGGCGCGCCGTAGCGCACCAGGGGCGTCCACACGTCCTCGAGCAAGCCCGCCTCGCGCAACCGCGGGGCGGTGACCCTGTCGAACTCCACCGCGGCGTCCTGTTGCGCAGCGGTCTGGCGCCCGGTGTCCACCCAGAAGATGAGGGTGCGCACCGCCGCAGCGATCACGTCGAGGGCCGTCCCCGGGTCGTTGACCGAGGCCGACATCGCGCGCGCCGCGATCTCGCCCATCACCACCATCCCGAAGCGCGGGTCGTGGTCAAAGGTGCGCCCGGCGCCGATCAGCACGGCATCGGCAATGGCCTGCTGTTCCTCTACGGTCAGGTCGACATCGCAGCTGGCCAGCACCACCGAAGGCTCGACGAATGCGCCGGGCAGGACGTGCAGATGCAGCGTCGTGCCCAGTGCCTCGGCCCGGGCCTGCAGGATGTCCATCGAAATGTGCTGCACGAAGCCGGTGGCGGGCGCCCGCACCGCGTGGCTTCCTTGGGCGCCGGGTGGCTGCGGTTGACCGCCCAGAAAAGGTTTCTGCAGGCGCTGTGCCATGGCCGCCATGGTGGCAGCTTCGACCCGCCGGATGGTCTCGCCGAGGCGGCCCAACACGGACAGATAGTCGATCCAGCGCAGCAGCACCACCACGACCAGCACCAGAATGACCAGCGTGAAGCCGAAGAGCACCAGCCGCCCTCCGTCGCCATACAAATGCGCATGCAGCCCGATCAAGGCGATCACGCTGTACAAAAACGTCCCGATGAACGCCGCCAGCGTGTTCTGTACCGTGGAGTCTTCGATCAGCAACTGCGAAGCGCGGGGCGTGGCGCTGTTCGACACCGCGCTGAAAGAGCCCACCATGGTGCTGGCCGAGAAGATGGCCACCGTGAGCATGCTGGAGGCCAGGATGCCCAGCAGGCTGCCGATGGAATCCGACCCCAGCTTGATCGCCACGCTCTCTGGTATGTAGGGCCCGATCAGAGCGGACGACGCCACCGCCATCAACGCGAACAGCGAGAAGAGCGCGCAGCGGCTCCAGGTCTTGCGGGCCAGCCGCAGCAATTGATAGCGAAGTTTTTCAGACATGCACATCAGTATCCGAGTGCCGATGCAGGCCGGCATGAAGGACGGCACCGCCAGATGGCCGCCGCCGTGAAGGTGGTGGGCGCTTGCCGTGTCTGACATGGCTGGTGGGGCGCAGCATGCGCCGTAACCTGCTCTACCGCTCACTCATATTGCCCTGGGTGCTATCGAAAGTGGAGCATAGGCCGCGGGCGGAATGCCTGCCGACCTGCTCATGTGCAGCTACGCCGTCGCCAGCGCTACGCCGCCCGCCAGTCGCTCGATCACCGTGGCGCGCAGGTTCGGGGGGGCCGTGTGCAGCAGCGCGGGCCACTGCGCCTTCGCCTGCTGCACCACATCGCGCAGCAGTGCCAGATGGCGCGGCACGCGCAGCAGTCCGGCGGACTTCATCAGGCCCTCCATGTCGCTCCAGCTGAACGCGCGCAGCGTGCGGTCGATGGCGCGGTTCACCGCGTACTGGCTCTCGGGCACGCCGTCGAAGAACGCTGCCACGCACACCGGGTCGTACAGCGGCGCCAGCTGCGGCACGCGGGCGTCGGGGTAGACCAGCGCCCAGTTCTTGAGGTGCGCATCGGTGTTGCCCATCAGGATGAACGCCACCATGCGCGCCATGAATTCGCGCGTGTCCTGCACCGGCTGGCTGCTCAGGCGGTTGAGCACGCGCAGCATGGTGGCCCAGTCCTGGAGCATGCCCTTGCCGTACTTTTGCCGCGGGGTGTAGCCCAGCACCTGGTTGAACTCTTCCATGTGCACCCGCGCGCCGCCGGGCAGGTGGTCAAAGCGCTGCACGGCCAATATGTCGTTGAAGGGCACTGTGTCGGGCAGGTCGGCCTCGGCGCGGCTGATGACGCGCACCTCGGCACAGTGCAGGCCCAGCGCCTGGCACAGCTGGTAGCCCGTGTACTCGTTGGCCACCAGGTCGGGGTGGGCCGTGGTGGGTAACTTCAGGATCACGCTGCCGGCCGCGCCCCGGCGGTGCACGGTGTAGCGGCGGCCATCCTGCACGGCGCTGAACTTGGTCACCACGCCGGGCAGGGACGCCGCGTCTTCCACCGGGTATTCGACAAACCCCGGCTCCAGCACGTCCAGGCCCTGTGTGGTGTGCCAGTGCCGCACCACGTCCGGAATGCCGTCCTGTGCAGGCACGGGTTCCACCTCCAGCGCACCCATCAGGTCGTGGCCCGCAGCGGCCAGCAGTTCGAACTCGTCGTCGGGGCTGCAGCCGCGCTCGCGCGCCAGGCGGTCGCGGTTGTGGCCCTCGGGCAGCAGGTTCTGAAAGTACACCGGCCAGCGCCCGTCGGTGCGCACCAGCCTGGCATCGCGCGCCGACGCCAGGATCTGCTGCGTGGCCGCCTCGTCGGCGCCTTGAAAGCTGAGCGACAGGGTGGGGCGCTGCGGGTTGCGGATGTAGCTCTCGTCGAACGAAACGCGCAGGATGTCGCCGTACTGCGAGAGATAGCCGATGGGCTCGCGGCGGCTGGCGCGTGCGTCTGCAGTGCCTGGCGTGTCTGCGTGGCCCGACGAGCCAGCCGCATGTAGCACGGGGCGGTGCAGATACAGGCGCAGGTAGCGGATGGAGGTGCTCATGGCGTCGATGGCTGCGGGGCCGTGGTGGCTGTGCGCGATGCTGGCGCGTTCAGCCCGGGCGGCTCAGGCTGTCCACCACGGAGGGCGGTGCGTCCACACCCTCGGGCTGGCCCAGGAACTTGCCGCCGGACTGGATGAACGCCTCCAGGCTGGGCCGCAGGCTGCTGGGCACGGCGATGATGTCCATGCCCAGCACACGGGCCATCTCGGCCAGGGTGGAATAGCGCGGGTCCAGGTCGCCGCCTTCGGTGCGTTGCACGGTCATGCGGGAAAGGCCGGCGCGCTCGGCCAGCTCTGCCTGGGTGAGCTTGGTGGACTTTCGGGCCACGGCCAAACTCTGGATAAGATCATTTGTCATGATCTTATTTATACTCTTTTTCGATAAAAAGATAAATATAGTGATCTTTTTGCTGGAATTTACTTGGCAAGCAATGTGTGTTGCTGCGCGGGCGCCGGCAGCAATTGCCGCCGCTCCTCGCAAAACCGCTGCGCCTCGTCCACCAGCCATTCCCGCACCTGGTCCATCGCCGGGCTGGGGTGTGCGGTGGTCACGAACGAATACGCCGCACGCGACAACACGCTGTGCGCCAAGACAGGCACCAGGCGCCCGGCCTTCACGTCCTGCAGCACCAGCGCTGCGCGGCCCATGGCGATGCCCTGGCCTGCCAGGGCCGCGCCCAGCGCCAGTTGCGACAGGTTGAACTGCTGCCCGCCCGCCCAGGACGGCGGCGTGGTGCCCACTTGGGTGAACCAGTGCTGCCATTCCTCGTACGTGTCCGCGCCGTCCCAAGCGCTGCCGTCGTGCAGCAGCCAGTCGCCTTGCAGATCACCTGGCGTAGTGATGGGCGGGTGGCGGGCCAGGAAGGCGGGGCTGGCCACCGGGATGAGCCATTCGTCCAGAAACACGGTGGCGCTCAGATCGCGGTAGCCGCCCAGGTCGAAGCGCACGGCAGCCTCGATGCCGTCTCGCACCATGCGGGTGCGGTCCAGCGTGTGGAACTCCCCGAAAACGCGCAGGCCCAGGCTCGGGTACTGCCGAAAGAACTCGCCCAGCCGGGGCGTGAGCCAGCTCATGGCGAACGACGGCGAGCAGCTGAGGGTGGCAGTGGCGGACTCGGGCGGCTGGCGCATCTGGGCCAGGGTGCTTTCGATGGCGGTGAAGCTCTCGCGCAGCACCACGGCCAGCCATTGGCCCTCGGGCGTGGGCACCAGGGCGCGCGGGGTGCGAAGGAACAGCGGGCGGCGCAGCCAGTCTTCGAGCTGCTTGACCTGCTGGCTCACCGCGCCCTGGGTGATGCACAGCTCTGCCGCCGCCTTGGTAAAGCTGCCGTGTCGGGCGGCCGCATCAAAGCTGCGCAGCCACGCGAGCAGAGAGGGGGAAAGTCGAATGTCCATTACTTTGGCTAATGTCTTCGTCACTATAAATGCGTTGTGACAAGCGAGTGACAGGCGAAGAATGCTGCAGTGCGTGGGCCCGGGGTGCGACAAGCACCTGCCCGCCCACTGTGTGCCACTGCCGCCAAAACATCTATGTCCGAAACCGAATACATGGTCGAACCGCCAGCCCTAGAGGGAATCGATCCGCTGCTATCGAGCCACCTGCGCCAGGCCCAGCCTTGCCTGTGGACCAACCCGGTGCGGCTGTTGCAGGCGCCTGCATCCCTTCAGGCACTGGGTCGCACCATTAGTTTGAATGATACGCGGGAGGCTGCGGCGCGGTTCCATCGCTTCGAAGGTTTGCTGGCGCAGGTGTTTCCCGAGTTGGCAGGCACGGGCGGGGTCGTTGAATCTGCCGTGCTGCCTGCCGCAGCGCTGCAGCCAGCCTTGGGCATGGGGCCTGGCCAAGGTCGGTTGTTCATCAAGGCGGACCACAGTTTGCCGGTGGCCGGATCGATCAAGGCCCGGGGCGGCATGCACGAGGTGCTGGAGTTTGCGGAGGGGCTGGCGCTGCAGCACGGCCTGGTGCAGCCGGATGGTGACTACCGCGCGCTGGCCACCCCGCAGGCGCGCGCGGTGCTGGGCCGCTACCAGGTGGCGGTGGGCTCCACCGGCAACCTGGGGCTGAGCATCGGCGTGGTGGCGTCGGCCTTGGGCTTCAGGGCCGCGGTGCACATGTCGGCCGATGCCAAGGAATGGAAGAAAGAGCGCCTGCGCCAGCGTGGCGTGCAGGTGGTGGAGCATGCCGGCGACTACGAGCGCGCCGTGGCTGCCGGCCGTGCGCAGGCGGGCAGCGACCCGCTGTGCCACTTTGTCGACGACGAGCAATCTTTCTCGCTGCTGCTGGGCTACAGCGCAGCGGCCCTGCACCTGCCCGCGCAGCTGGCAGAGCAGGGCATCGTGGTGGACGCCGAGCACCCGCTCATCGTGTACCTGCCTTGCGGCGTGGGCGGCGCTCCTGCAGGGATTGCGTTTGGCCTGCGGCAGGTGCTGGGGCCGCATGTGCATTGTTTCTTTGCCGAGCCGGTGCAGTCGCCGTGCTTCATGGTGCAGATGCTGGCGGATCAGGCCACGCAGTCGGGTGGTGGCCAGGCGCACCCCTCGGTCTACGACTGGGGCCTCACCAACCAGACTGAGGCCGACGGCCTGGCCGTGCCCCGCGCGTCCCTGCTGGCGGCGCAGTTGATGGGGCCGCTGCTGTCGGGCGTGTTCACCGTGGCAGACGACACCTTGTTTGCCCACCTGGTGCAGGTGCTGGACGCACTGGGCGAGCGCATCGAGCCCTCGGCGGCAGCGGGTTTCAGTGGCCCGGGCATGTTGACCGGCACCGATGCGGGCCAGGCCTGGCTGCACCGCGCGGGGGTGGGCGCAGCGCTGCCCAACGCCACCCATCTGGTGTGGACCACGGGCGGGCTGCTGGTGCCCGATGCGCAGTACCAGGGTTTTGTGCAGCGTGGGCGGGCCCTGCTGGCGGCCCGTGGCTGACGCTGCCGACGCCCGTCCATCGCACCGGCATTCCGCCTTCTCGCCCCACCGAATCCGTCCCGACAACCCCTTGAATCCCTTGACCTTTGAAGAGAACGCCATGAACCGCAAGAAGCTGCTTTTGTCTGCCGTGATCTGTGCCCTGGGGGCCGCTGCGTGGGCGCCCGCCATGGCGCAGGACGGTCCTTTCCCTGCCAAGCCGATCACGCTCGTGATCCCGTTTCCGCCGGGTGGCGCCACCGACGTGCTGGGCCGGCTGATCGGCAAGAAGATGGGCGACCTGCTGGGGCAAAGCGTGGTCATCGACAACCGCGCCGGGGCGGGCACCACCATCGGTGCCAGTGCCGTGGCCAAGGCGGCGCCTGATGGCTACACGCTGCTGATGAGTTCGGGCACCACCTTCACCGTGAACCCCGCGGTGCGCCCCAAGCTGCCGTACGACCCGGTCAAGAGCTTCGAGCCCATCGGCATCGCCGGGCGCACCAGCCTGATCCTGCTGGCCAACAAGGACGTGCCCGCGGCAGACGTGAAGCAGTTCGTGGCGCTGGTCAAGGCCGCGCCCGACAAGTATTCGTATGGCTCGTTCGGCGCAGGCACCACGTCGCAGTTTGCGGGCGAGATGTTCTTCCACGCGGCGGCGCTCAAGATCCAGCATGTGCCCTACAAGGGCAGTGCACCGGCCATGACGGACCTGATGGGCGGGCAGATCCCGTTCACGGTCGATACGGTGTCGGCCGCGCTGCCGCAGCTCAAGGACGGCAAGATCAAGGCCATTGCCGTCACGGCCGGCAAGCGGTCGGCCCTGTTGCCCAAGGTGCCGACGCTGGCCGAGAGCGGCTACCCGGGCCTGGAGATGGACACCTGGCTGGCCATGGTGGCGCCGCGCGGTTTGCCGCCCGCCGTCAAGTCGCGGCTGGAGCTGACCCTGGCCCAGGTGGTGTCGGACCCGGACACCCGCGACAAGATGATCGCGGTGGGGTTTGAACCCGCCTATGCTTCGTCCAAGGCGGTGGCCGAGCTGATCGACAAGGAGCTGCCGCTGATGCGCGCCATTGCCCAGCGCGCCAGCATCACCGCCGACTGAGCCACCCGCGAACCAGCAGAGGACACAAGCCTGACATGAGCACACAAAGCAACCGGAGCACCCTGGTCGAGCTGACCGCCAACGAGCTGCGCCACCGCATCGGCACCCGCGAGGTATCGCCCGTCGAACTGCTCGATGCCTGCATCGAACGCATCGAGGCGATCAACCCGCACGTGAACGCCATCACCGCCACCTGCTACGAACGTGCCCGCACCGAGGCCCAGGCCGCCGAGCAGGCGGTGCTGCGCGGCGAGCCGCTGGGCCTGCTGCACGGCCTGCCGCTGGGTGTGAAGGACCTGGAGGCCACGGCCGGGCTGCTGACCACCTACGGTTCGGAGATCTACCGCAGCAACATCCCGGCCGAAGACAACGTGCTGGTGGCCCGGCTGCGCGCGGCGGGCGCCATCGTCACCGGCAAGACCAACATCCCGGAAATGGGTGCTGGCGCCAATTCGCGCAATACGGTGTGGGGCGCCACGGGCAACCCGTTCAACCCCAACCTGAACGCGGGCGGCTCCTCGGGCGGCTCGGCCGCGGCGCTGGCCTGCGACATGCTGCCCGTGTGCACAGGGTCGGACACGGGTGGATCGCTGCGCATTCCGGCCGCCAAATGCGGCGTGGTGGGTTTTCGGCCATCGCCCGGCGTGGTGCCCAGCTCGCGCAAGCTGCTGGCCTTCACGCCCATCTCTGTGGTGGGGCCCATGGGCCGCACGGTCGAAGAGGCCTGCCTGCAGCTGGCCGCCACAGCCGGGCTGTCGGCCGGCGACCCGCTGACCTACCCGCTCGACCCGATGAGCTTTCTGCTGCCTGAAGGCGTGGACCTGGGCGGCTTGCGCGTGGCGTACACCGAAGACTTCGGCGCCTGCGCCGTGGACGACGGCATTCGCGCCGTGTTCCGCCGCAAGGTGCAGGCCATGAAGCACCTGTTTGGCAACTGCGACGCCATCGATGTGGACCTGGGCGACGTGCACCGCTGCTTCGACGTGCTGCGTGCCGAGGCTTTCGTGGCCAGCACGCGCGAGGCGTACGAGCGCGACCCCGCCAGCCTGGGGCCCAACACCCGCGCCAACTACGAACTGGGCGCCACCATGACGCTGCTCGACAGCGCCTGGGCCCAGGCCGAGCAGACGCGCATCCTGGCGCGGTTCCAGAAGCTGTACGAGCACTACGATGTGATTCTGGCGCCGACCACGCCGGTGTCGCCGTTTGCGTGGACACAGCTGTACGCGAGCCACATCAATGGCGAGCCGCAGGCCAACTACTACCGCTGGCTGGCGCTGACGTACGTCACCACGCTCACCACCCACCCCGCGCTCAGCCTGCCGTGCGGGCTGGACGATGCGGGCATGCCGTTCGGCTTGCAGATCGTCGGGCGTTTCAGGGCCGACCGGCACACGCTGGGCGTGGGGCATGCGCTGGAGCAGGCGTTCAAGGGCATCCCCGGGCTGGCGCGGCCGCGCCCGGACCTGGCCAAGCTGCAGGGCACGCGGGCCGAGCCTGCACTGACCTCCATCGTCACCGGTGCACCCGACCCGAGGGACGCCCGCAGCCTGCCGCGCGAAGACCGGGTGGCGTCACAGGCCGCGGTGTCGGCGGTGTGACCAGCGCCAGTGCACCACCATGAAGGCAACGAAGGACAGGCCATGGACTCTGTGACATACGACCATGTGGTGATCGGTGCGGGCATTGCCGGTGCCTCCGTGGCCTGGCAACTGGCGGCCGCGGCCACCGGTGCAGGCGATGCGGACGCGGCCACCCGCGTGCTGCTGCTGGAGCGCGAATCGCAGCCCGGCTACCACACCACCGGGCGGTCGGCCGCGCTGTACATGGCGACGTACGGCACGCCCAACATCCAGGCGCTGACCCGCGCGAGCCGCGGGTTCTACGACGCGCCGCCGCCCGAGTTTGGCGACACGCCCATCCTGTCGCCACGGGGTGTGGTGTACGTCGCGGGGCCCGGGCAGCTCGACTTGCTGCAGCAGGCTTACGACGACGCCCGCGCAGCGTCGCCCAATGTGGAGTGGGTGGACCACGCGGCGTTGATGGAGCTGCTGCCGTGCCTGAAGCCCGACGCCGTGGCGGCGGGCATGAGCGAGCCCGAAGCAGCCGACATCGATGTGCACGCCCTGCACCAGGGCTACCTGCGCGGCCTGCGCCAGCGCGGCGGGCAGGTGCTGACGGGCGCCGAAGTCACGGCCCTGGCCTGGGCGGGGGAGACATGGCACATCACCCTGGCCGATGGCCGCACGCTGCAGGCCCGCACCCTCGTGAATGCCGCCGGGGCCTGGGCCGACGTGGTGGCCGCTCTGGCGGGCGTGCCGCCCATCGGCCTGGAGCCGCGCCGCCGCACGGCTTTCACCATTGCCGTGCCGGAGGGCATGGACGCCAGCCGCTGGCCTGCGGTGATCGGTATCGACGAGAGTTTTTACTTCAAGCCCGACGCCGGCCAACTGCTGGGCTCGCCCGCCAATGCCGACCCCACGCACCCGCACGACGTGGTGCCCGAAGAGCTGGACGTGGCCACCGGCATCTATCACATCGAGGAAATGACGCGGTTCCAGATTCGCCGCCCGTCGCACACCTGGGCGGGCTTGCGCTCGTTCGTGCCGGACGGCGACATGGTGATCGGCTGGGACAACCACGTGCCGCGCTTCTTCTGGCTGGCAGGGCAGGGCGGCTATGGCATCCAGAGCGCGGCGGGCGCATCGCTGCTGGCGTGCCAGCTGCTGCGCGGCGAGCCGCTGGGCGATGAATTGGTGCGTGAGGGGGTGGTGCCGGAAGCGCTGTCGCCGGCGCGGTTGCGGTAGCGAAGGACCGGGCGCCGGGCGCGTTTGGCGCTAGCTCAGGCAGCGGGCGCCCCGGGCTGTGCACAGCGCCCTACCGGCCGCATTGCGCCGAAAACCCGCAGCGGCCGACTGCTGCCAGCGCTCAGGCGAAGGTATTGACCTGGGTGCCCAGCGTGCCCGACGTGGCCAGCGCCGGCTGGGGCATGGACTGCTGCATGGCGTCCAGCAGGGTGGTGGCGGACACGGCCTGTATGTCCAGCGCTTTCTTCAGCACCACCATGTTCAGGGCGTCGGACGTTTTGGCACTGGCCAGCGATGTGGCGGTGCTGACGATGCTGTTGGCGAGTGCGACGTCCATGGCGGTTCCTTGGGTTAATGGTTCCGTATCGGCAGGTCAGGCCGAGACTTGAGGCCTGTTACCTTGTGTGACACCCTGGCCCCGCAGCTTGGAGCTGATAACAAAACTCAGCGAAGCGGTTCTTGCCAGGCGCTGCGTCGCAGGCACTGAGAGTTTTGTGAGCCCCTCTCAGTCGAGCGCAGGCACGCCCAGCCCGGCGCATGTGGCCAGGTCGGACGCCGATCCGTCCGGCAACTGGCGCGCCACATCCCGCAGCGCCGTGCGCAGGCCTTCCTCCAGCGTGGGGTGATAGAACGGCATCCCCAGCAGGCACTGCACGGTGAGCTCCCGATGGATGGCGAGTGCCAGCAGGTGGGCCAGGTGCTCGCCGTCGGGTGCGCACAGCTCGGCACCCAGCAGGCGGCCCGTGGTCTTGTCGGCGTGGACGAGCAACCGCCCGTGGTTGTACAGGGCAGCCCGGGCGCGGCCCTGGTCGGCAAAGCCCACGGTGCCCGTCACGGTGCAGGCCGGGTCGAGGTCGTCCAGGCGCTGGCCCACAGTGGCAATGTTGGGGTCGCAGAACACGATGGCCAGCGGGGTGCGGCGCTGGAACCGCGTGGGCGTGTCGGCCATGGCGTTCATGCCGGCGATGTGGCCTTCGTCCGCGGCCTCGTGCAGCAGCGGAACCTGCGTGTTGGCGTCGCCGGGCATGAACACCCGCAGGTTGCCGACCTGCAGCGTTTTCGGGTCCACCTGCGGCAGGCCGCGCTTGTCCAGCGGCACCCCCAGGGTCTCCAGCCCCAGGTGTTCGATGTTGGGTGTGCGGCCCATGGCGGCGATCACCTGGTCCACCACCACCCGGTTCGGTCCGCTGGAGACCTCGATGCCACCGGCCACTTCGCGCAGCTCGGCGGGTTCGCCGGTGTGCAGCACCATGTCTTTCTTGAGCAGCGCGGCCAGTTCTTCGTTGAGGCCGGGGTCGCTCAGCCCCGCCAGCGTGTCGCCGGTGCTGAATGCGGCCACCTGCAGGCCCAGCCGCGCCAGCGCCTGCGACAGCTCCACGCCGATGGCGCCCATGCCGACCACGGCGATCCGCGGGCCCAATGAGGCTTGTTCGAACAGCGTGTCGGTGGTCAGCATGCGGTCGCCGAAGGCGAGCCATTCCTCGGGCACCTTGGGGCGCGATCCGGTGGCGATGACGATGCTGTTGGCCTGGTAGACCTTGCCGTCGATGTCCACCGTGCCGGGCCCCAGCAGTGTGGCGCGGCCCGAGATGCTGGCGTGGCCCAGGTTGTCGGTGGCTTTCATCACGCCGGCCACGAAGTCGTCGCGCAGGGCGCGCACACGCTGCAATACGGCGGGGATGTCGGCACTCAGCGCATCGCCACCGCGTATCCCGAATTCTTCGAACGCATGGCGGCGGTGGAAGGCATTGGCGGCTTCGATGAGGGTCTTGGACGGCATGCACCCCACGCGGGCACACGTGGTGCCCCAGGGGCCGTCATTGACGATGAGGAAGCGGCTGGTGCGCTTGCGCACCTCGCGCAGGGCAGCCAGGCCGGCGGTGCCGGCGCCGATGATGATGGTGTCGAGCGGTTCGCTCATGGGGTGGGCTCCTAGGCAAACCTTGGTGCGAGGAGTGTGCGGCAGGCCCCGGCCGGTGCGGTGTAGGCGCACAGGCATTTCTGGCTCTCAGGGTTCGGTCCAGCCGACGCGGCCCTGACCGATGTCGTTGACGCGCCGCACGAAGCCGGCTGCCTGCGTCTCGGGCAGGCGCAGCTGCAGGGTGACCAGGGAGCCGTGTCCGACCTCGCCCAGCTCGGCCCCGGCGGCCTCAATCTCGCGGCGCAGAAGCCCTTCGAGCGAGTAGGGCACCTGGCACTGCAGCGTGGCCATGCGCTGCAGCGTCACCTTGGGCGCGGTGAGCAGGGCTTGCGCCACCGCGTCGGTGTAGGCGCGCACCAGGCCACCCGCGCCCAGCTTCACGCCACCGAAGTAGCGCACCACGGTGGCGAGCACGCCTTCCAGGTCCTGGTGGCGCAGCACGTCGAGCATGGGGCGCCCGGCGGTGCCGCCCGGCTCGCCGTCATCCACCGCCGCAGACTGCCCGCCCGCCAGCAGCGCCCAGCAGATGTGCGCCGCGCCGGGGTGCTGCTGCCACAACGCGTCGACCGCCGCCTGCGCGCTGGCCCGGTCGGGCATTGGCTGCACGCAGCCGATGAAGCGGCTTTTCTTGATGGTGATATCGCTGTGCGCGGGCGCAGCCAGTGTGTAGGGCATGGGGCGGTGAGTTTACGGCGCGTCACGCTACCGGCCGTGCGCCGGCCGATGCGCCCTGTGCGCATGGGCTGAGCGTGCGGCATCGGCAGGGTGTGGGGCGAATGCCACAGGCGCGCGCCTGTTTTTCAGCGCTGTTCACATGGCGTCTCAGAGTGTGCGTTTGGTCACACTCGCAGATGGCATCTGTTCCTACACTGGATTTTTGTGGCTGCGGTCTAAGCTCGCGCTACGTTTTTTGAAGCGTGTTGAAGACCTTCTTCGCTTCATGTTCAGTTCATCGATCTCTCTGCGTTGCTTGCGATAAGCGGTGGTGTCGGCCAGGTTGCCGGCACTCGGCCTAGCGAAGGCACAAAGGAACCGCCATGTTCGCCATTCCTCTCATCGCGCCTTTGCACGAAACCCTGACCAGCCACGTGTTCGGCAGGTTCATGTCCCGCTCTGCAGCAACCGCCGCGGGCGCAGAGGCCGCCGTGCCGCCGCTGGCAATGAGCGATGCCGCGGTGGACGACGCGGTGCCGGACCTGGCGCAGCGTGTGCGCGAAACGGGCGAGTGGTAGGCAGGCCTGCCTTTTGCGGCTGCAGCCTTTTTGGCGCGCTGCGGGGCGTTCAGCCGCCCACCAGCTGGCGTGACATGACCACGCTGGTGTAGTTGGTCAAGGGCCGCCAGTCGCACTCCCCCACCACCCGATAGCCCCAAGACTCGTACATCGCAATCAGCGTGGATGCGGGCTGGGCGGTATCCAAACCCATGACCTGGGCGCCCGCCTGCCGTGCAAACGCAGTGGCATGTGCATGCAGCTGGCCGCCGTACCCCCGACCCTTGGCATCGGGCGAGATGCAGAACTGGCAGAAGGTCCACACGCCGGGCTCCCGGTACAGGGCCACCGGGGAGGCAGGCTGGGGTGGCCGCAGCGTGATGGTCCCGACGTATTCATCGCCCTCCAGCATCACGAGCCCGGTCCCGGATGCGAATCGCTTGGCCGTGTCCTCCACCGACTGGTGGGTTCCCCAGTACCGCAGGCCCCGCGCCGCATGGGGCGCGTAGGCAGTGTGGATGAGGTGGGTCAGCCGCTGCAGGTCATCGCCGGCGCTGACGGGTCGGATCAAGGTGGTGGGGCTGGCGGTCGTCATGGGGGCGATGGCAAGGCAGTGGGACGCCATGATGGCATGCGTGCGCGGCCATCGCCACGCCGGCCGTGCGCCGCCAAAGCCCGGATGGCACTGCTGTCCACCGGCTAGAAGCGTCAGAACGCTTCACCGGTTCAGAGTTTGAGTTCCCAGTGCTCTCCCACCAGTTGCTGCCCAAACCCTTCGTACGGCTCCGACTGGGCCAACTGGAAGCCGCGTTTGGCATAGATGCCACGCGCCGCAGCCAGGCAGCTGTTGGTCCACAGCACCATTTTCTTGTAGCCCTTGGCGCGGGCAAAGGCGATGCATTCGTCGGTCAGGCGCGCGCCCAGGCCCAGCCCCCGGGCCTTGGGCGACAGGATCAGCATGCGCAGCTGCGCCACGGTGGGGGACTTGCGCACCACGAACACGGCACCCACGCGCTCGCCGTCAAGCTCCGCGATCCAGCAGCGCTCCCACTGTGGCTGGAATTTCGTCACGAACTGCGCGGCGATGTCGGCCACCAGGGCCTCGAAGCGGGCGTCCCAGCCGTACTCGCGCCAGTAGGTCTCGCCATGCTGCTGCACCACCCAGCCCATGTCGCCCGGTACAGGGTCGCGCAGCACGGCTACCTTGGCGGGGCCTTGCGGTGTGGATGCCGGGGCGAGCAATGCCTCGATGCGCTGCATGGCGTCCACCACCTCCTGGCGCCGGGCCGGGGGCAGGGGGGCGAGCAGGGCGGCGGCTTCGTCGCGCGAGCGCTGCTGCAGCGGCTCGAACGCCGCGCGCCCGGCGGCGGTCAGGGTCAGCACGCTCTGGCGCGCGTCCCGGGTGCTGGCGCTGCGGCTGATCCAGCCCGTGGCTTCGAAGCGGCGCAGGATGCGGCTCAGGTAGCCGCCGTCCAGGCCCAGGTCGCGCGCCAGCTCGCTGGCCACCGGCATGTCGCGGTGGGCCAGTTCATAGAGCACGCGCACGTCGGTCAATGACAGGTCGCTGCCCAGGTACGGGTCGAGCACGCCCACGCAGCGGGTGAAGAAACGGTTGAACCGGCGCACGGCCTTCACAGCCTCCGGCGCGACAGGAGGCGCGTTCGGTGGGTCGATGGTCGAGCTGCTGGCGTTGGAAGTATGGGTCTCCATGATTGCCTTTGTCATGTAATTAATTGACAAAAGCAAGTATATGCCGAGCCTTCATCAAGCCTGCCATTACGAGGGGGAAGTGTTTGTGGGGCGACAAAAAGTGCCCACTCACGTAAAATCGCGGGTTACCCACCACAGCCGCGCCCCACGAGGGCCCATCCGCACATGGGCCGGCCGCGCTCCCCATCCGAATGAACGCCCCCGTCGACGTCTCCTTTTTTGCGCGTGCCGCAAAGCCATTGACCAGCTACCGCCCGTACTGGGCCAAGCGCTTTGGCACGGCCCCGTTCTTGCCGATGAGCCGCGCCGAGATGGACAAGCTGGGCTGGGACAGCTGCGACATCATCCTCGTCACCGGCGACGCGTATGTCGACCACCCGAGCTTCGGCATGTCCGTCATCGGCCGCACGCTGGAGGCCCAGGGCTTTCGCGTGGGCATCATCGCCCAGCCTGATTGGCAGAGCGCCGAGCCCTTCAAGGTGCTGGGCAAGCCCAACCTGTTCTGGGGCGTGACCGCGGGCAACATGGATTCCATGATCAACCGGTACACCGCCGACCGGAAGATCCGCAGCGACGACGCCTACACCCCCGGCGACATCGGCGGCAAGCGCCCCGACCGCGCCGCCATCGTCTACAGCCAGCGCTGCCGCGAGGCCTACAAGGACGTGCCCATCATCCTGGGCGGCATCGAGGGCAGCCTGCGCCGTATCGCCCACTACGACTACTGGAGCGACAAGGTGCGCCGCTCCATCGTGGTGGACGCCAAGTGCGACCTGCTGCTGTACGGCAACGCCGAGCGTGCCCTGGTCGAGGTGGCGCACCGCATCGCGGCGCGCGAGCCGGTCGAGAAGATCACCGACGTGCGCGGCACCGCCTTCGTGCGCCGGCCCGACGACGAGAGCGGCAAGGGCTGGTTCGAGATCGACTCCACCAGCGTGGACGAACCCGGCCGCGTGGAGGCGCACGTCAACCCCTACATGACGACGAGCGAGCAGGCCGCCGCGCAGGGCAGCACCTGCAGCAAGGATGATGCTCCTGATTCGATAGCTGCTAGCGCAGGCGCAGCAAGCGGTAGCGGCCAAAACAGCCCCAACCCTGCGATCCAGCCCATCCAGTTCGTCGCCAACCCGGCACTCAAGGCCAAGCTCAAGGTGCCGCCGCGCGACAAGAGCGTGATCCGCCTGCCCAGCTACGAGCAGGTCAAGAGCGACCCGGTGCTGTACGCCCACGCCAACCGCGTGCTGCACCTGGAGACCAACCCCGGCAACGCCCGCGCGCTGGTGCAGGCCCACGGCGAGGGCGTGACCGCCCGCGACGTCTGGATCAACCCGCCGCCCATTCCGCTGACCACGGCCGAGATGGACTATGTGTTCGACCTGCACTACGCGCGCGGCCCGCACCCGAGCTACGCCGACGAGAACGGCAGCCACGACCACGGCACCAAGATCCCCGCGTGGGAGATGATCCGCTTCAGCGTGAACATCATGCGCGGCTGCTTTGGCGGCTGCACCTTCTGCTCCATCACCGAGCACGAAGGCCGCATCATCCAGAGCCGCTCCGAGGATTCCATCATCCAGGAGATAGAGGACATCCGCGACAAGGTGAGCGGCTTCACCGGCACCATCAGCGACCTGGGCGGCCCCACGGCCAACATGTACCGCCTGGGCTGCAAGAGCCCCGAGATCGAGGCCGCCTGCCGCAAGCCCAGCTGCGTGTACCCCGGCATCTGCTCCAACCTGGGCACCAACCACGACCCGCTGATCAAGATCTACCGCCGCGGCCGTGCCTTGAAGGGCATCAAGAAGATCCTGATCGGCTCGGGCCTGCGCTACGACCTGGCGGTGAAGAGCCCCGAATACGTGAAGGAGCTGGTGCAGCACCACGTGGGCGGCTACCTCAAGATCGCGCCCGAGCACACCGAGCAGGGCCCGCTCACCAAGATGATGAAGCCGGGCATCGGCAGCTATGACAAGTTCAAGCAGATGTTCGAGAAGTTCAGCGAAGAGGCGGGCAAGAAGCAGTTCTTGATCCCGTACTTCATCGCCGCGCACCCGGGCACCAGCGACGAGGACATGATGAACCTCGCCATCTGGCTCAAGAAGAACGGTTTCCGTGCCGACCAGGTGCAGACCTTCTACCCGAGCCCTATGGCCACGGCCACGGCCATGTACCACAGCAACAAGAACCCGCTGCGCAAGATCACGCGCGACAGCGAGGCGGTGGACATCGTGCGCGGCGACAAGCGCCGCCGCCTGCACAAGGCCTTTTTGCGCTACCACGACCCGAACAACTGGCCCCTGCTGCGCGATGCGCTCAAGGCCATGGGCCGGGCCGATTTGATCGGCAATGGCAAGCACCACCTGATCCCGACCTTCCAGCCGCTGACCGATGGCGGCTACCAGAGTGCCCGCCGCAAGAATTCGACCCCCACCGGCGCCAAGGCTGCCGTGGTGCCCGCATCGCGCAGCGTGCAGCAGCCCACCAAGGGCCGCATCCTGACGCAGCACACGGGCTTGCCGCCGCGCGTGACGGGCTCTGGCACGGCGCCCGCAGGCCGGCCTGCGGCCGCAGGCGCAGGCAAGGGCAGCGGCAAGCCATTCAAGAAAGCTCGTTAGGCGGCTGCTTTGTGCCCGGTGTGCCCGGTGTGCCCGGTGTGCCCGGTGTGCCCTGAAGCTGCAGCAGTTGCGCCAGCGGCACGGGCCTTGCCACCGCATACCCCTGCGCGTAGTCCACGCCGATGAGCCGCAATGCGTCCACGATGGCGTCAGACTCCGCGAACTCGGCAATGGTCTGCTTGCCCATCACATGGCCGATGCGGTGCACCATCTCCACCATGGCCTGGCTGGTCGGGTCGTGCAGCAGGTCTTTCACGAAGGCGCCGTCGATCTTGAGATAGTGCACGGGCAGGTGCTTGAGGTAGGTGAAGGAAGACATCCCGGCGCCGAAGTCGTCCAGCGCAAACCGGCAGCCCAGTTGCTGCAGTTCCTTCATCAGGCGCACCGCGTTGGGCAGGTGCGATATCGCGCTGGTCTCGGTGATCTCGAAGCACAGCAGCGCAGGCTCCACCCCCGATTCGGTGAGGGCCGTGCGGATGTACTTGAGCAGGCTGTCGTCCCCCAGGCTGGTGCCCGAGAGGTTGATGGCGCAGGCGTGCACTGCCATCGCGCCCGGCGTGCGCTGGTGCTGTGCCAATGCCTTGAGCGTGTTGTGGATCACCCAGCGGTCGATGGAGGGCATCATTCCGTAGTGTTCGGCTGCGGGGATGAAGGCGCCGGGCGCCACCAGCGCGCCCTCTTCATCGCACAGGCGCAGCAGCACCTCCATGTGCAGTCCTTCGTCGCCGGGCGTGTGCAGTGCGCGGATGGCCTGGGCGTGCAGCTGGAACCGGTCGTGCTCCAGCGCCAGGCGCAGGCGCCGCACCCAGTCCATGTCGCCTTCGCGCCGGGTCATCTCGATGTCTTCGGGCTGGTAGATGAACACCCGGTTGCGCCCGCCTTCCTTGGCGCGGTAGCAGGCCATGTCGGCGACGCGCATGGCCTCCTGGATGGAGTTCAGGGCCGGGATGAGCTGCACCATGCCGATGGACAGGCCGGTGGTCAGCTGCTGGCCTTCCCAGTCCAGCCGCAGGTCCTGCCCGGCCTGGCGCAGCTGTTCGGCAATGCGCGCCGAGGGCCCCGCGGGACAGTCCGTGAGCAGGATGCCGAACTCGTCGCCGCCCAGCCGGGCCAGCGTGTCGCCTTCGCGCAGATGGGCTTGCAGCATGCGGCAGACCTCGCGCAGCATCTCGTCGCCGGCCTGGTGGCCGCAGGTGTCGTTGATGAGTTTGAACTGGTCCAGGTCCAGGTAGAGCAGGCACCCTTCGCGGCCCGGCTGCCGCGGGCGGCGCAGCAGGGCGTCGAGCCGCAGCTCGAACTCGCGCCGGTTGACGAGGCCCGTGAGTGCGTCGTGGCTGGCCTGCCAGGAGAGCTGCTCGACATAGTGCTGCTCACGCGTGACGTCGTGCAGCACCAGCACTGCACCCGTCACCGTGCCGTGGTGGCGCAGGGCCGAGCCCATGAGCTTGACGGGCACGGCGGTCTGGTCGGGCCGCACGATGGTGCGGTGGGAGGGTGCGTGCACCGGGCCCGCCGAAACGCTGCCGCTGTGGCCGCCCGCACCGGCCTGCAGGATGTCGGTCACCAGCGCTGCGGCGCTGGGTACCTGGCCGCCGTCACCGTCGAACTTCAGGATGTCCGCGAGCGGCTGCCCTGTTGACGGCGCTGCAGCGTGGTCCAGCAGAACCTCGGCCGCCGGGTTCATGTAGACGATCTGGCCATGGATGTCGGTGGTGATCACTGCATCGCCGATGGCGGTGAGCGTGGTGCGGGCCTGTTCACGCTCAGCGCCTGCTCGGCGCGGCGGCGCTGTGCGAGCAAGGTGTGTGTGTGCCACAGCGTCAGCAGGATCAGGGTGGCGGCCATGCCGCCGTTGAGCCACATCAGCATCTGCACGATGCGGCGCGAGCTGTCGCCCAGTGCCTCGCTGAAACTGCGGGCCACAGGCGTCACGCCGGCATTGATGTCGCGGATCGTGGCTTGCCAGTGCACGCGCGTGATCTCGTCCACCTGGCCCAGCTCGGTGTCATGGCGGATCTCGTGCGACAGGTCACGCAGCGCGTTGATGTATTCGTCGCCCACCAGCCAGAACTCCATCGGCTTTTGCACTATCTCGAAGCGGTGGAAGTAGCGCAGCAGCCAGATGAGGCTGTCGATGTCGTCCGGGTGGTTGCCGCCGTGCGCAAAGCCCTCGCGCGCCAGCGCGACCTGCACTTGTCCGGGTTGCAGCGCCAGGCGCGCCGATCGATCTCCGAGCGGGATCTGCATGGCCTGCGTGAACCGTTCGAATGCCTGGGGCGAGCCATTGGCCGCATACTGGCCCAGGTAGTAGATGGCGTCCTTTTGCCCTTTCGTCCACACGCTCTCGCCGGCCACGAAGGCGCGGACGCTGGACAGCACATAGAGGCTGGCCGTGGCGCAGGCGGCCAGCAGCAGCACCATGGCAATGAATGGCCAGGTCAGCCGCAATGTCAGCTGCAGGGGGCTCCGCTCAACCGGCTGCGACGCATCCATGGATTGATCTCCCGCCGTGGCCCAGGTCCGGGGCCTGCAGTGCTGCTCCCCGAAAAGCTGACCAGGCCGTGCTGGCTGTGCCTTCCGCAGGTTGCAGGGCGCCGTGGGGGCCTTGCCGGAAGGTCTCGACGCACTATATAGCGATCGTGCGGCGAATGCACCAAAGCTTGCGCCACCCCGATCCTCGGCCGCCTGGACCCTTGGCGTGCTTGCCGCGCAAGCCCAGAGAGAAACGGCCCACGGCAGACATGCTGCCATGGGCCGGTCGCTGGGGCGAAGGCGAAGCCTTCGATGCCCCGGGCGCTGGGCGCTGGAAGTTAGCGTTAGGGCGCCGGTGACGCTGCGCGCGTGCCTACCGTCACGGACTGCTGGTCGTCCGGGATGGCTGGGGTGATCAGGTCTTCGATGATGAAGGTGCGGTAGTAGAAGGCGGCGACTGCGCCTTCGGGGGTGATGGCGGACACGAGTGCATCGGCGTTGTCCTTGTCCGCCATCTTCACCAGCATGCCGTGGTGTCCCGCCCCGGCCAGGTCCGCAATGCGCCGGACCATGTCGCCTTCGGCGCCGACGGAGGGCAGGGGGGCATCGGCCGTGCCGAGCGTGCGCACGATGTCCTGCATGATGACCTCGGGGCTGGCGTAGGCCGCGTCGCCCTCATGCCCAGCCGCCTGCAGGGACGCGGCGGCCTGGCGCACGCAGTCTTCGTCCGGGAACAGCGCGAAAACGTGGCCGGTGGGGTAGAAGGTGCCGCCCATGTTGGTCATGGACGAATCAAGAATCAAAGGCTTCATGGCCATCTCCCGGTAGTGGTTCAACTGCCTGGATTGAACCGTGCGGCGGGATCCGGCCGTGTAGGTCGTCTGGCCTTTTTGCCGTCAGGCAGCGCACTCGTGCCTGAATGGCCCCAGACGCTCAGTGGATAAGCGCCACCAGCTATCAATACAGTAGCAATTGCCCGGTGGCGCGATGCCGTGGTCAACGGCCCAGGCCCGTGATCCACGCCGCCAGCGCCGCGCAATGCACCACCACGGTCAGCCAGTAGACCGCGCGAAACTCCGGCTTGCTCGATTTGTGCCGCAGCACCTGCTGGCCCAGCCACGCGGCCGGCCAGCCGCCAGCCAGGCCGAGCAGGTGCAGGTGCTTTTCCTGCGTGCGCCAGCGGCCATGCATGGCGGCGCTCTTGTCGGCGGCATAGGCACAGAAGGTAACCACGTTCACCGCAGCGGCTGCAGTCAGCGTCCAGCCGAGCGGCAGCTGGTGTGCAGAGATGCCCCACCCCAGCATCAACACCCAGCCGAACGTGAGTGCCAGTGCCAAGCCAGCCGATGCGGACTGGCCACCTCCGCGCCTGCCCCGGGTGCGCGCGGCCCTTGGGCTGGGGTTCGAGCGGGGTGCATTGCGGCTGCCGCGGTCTGGTCTGGGGCGCGCTGCGTCCCGGGCTGGAGGGTTGCGCGACATGTCTGTGCTGCGGGGGGCCAGCCCCGCGGGCTCGACGGCCATGGCCCTCGGCCCTTTGCCGCCGACATGGATTTCTTCGTAGTTGACGGCCAGCCCTTCGCGGGGCGGCGCGCTCCCGCGAAAGTCGCGCAGATGAAAGAACACATCGGCCGACGTGCCGGGACTGCGGATGAAGCCGAAAGCGCGCGTGGCGTCCCAGCGGATGACGGTGCCTTGTTTTTGCATCGGTCTCGGGTGCGTCAGGCCAGGGTGTGCAGGGGAATGTCCTGGGCCACCGCGAGGGCATCGAGCTGTGCCCGAGTCTGGGTGCGCAGGAATGCGGCCACGGCCTGGTGGGTGGCGGGTGCGCGCAGTACGTCGGCATCACCGCTCGCGGGCAGGCCTGCGGCGGTGCACAAACGCGCGGCAAAGTGCGGCTCCAGCGCGGCCACGGCCACGCGGCCGTCGGCGCAGGGGTAGATGCGGTAGCCCGCATGCTGGCCGCCCACATCGCCGTCGGGGGTGGTGAGCCCCCAGTCGCGGGGCTGGGCCAGCCATGCGGCAGCGTCGGCCAGTGCGACCTCGATGCACACGCCGTGGCCGCTACGGGCGCGCTCCAGCAGCGCCTGCAATACGGCTTCGCTGGCCATCAGCGCACCGCCCATGTCGGCGTAGAGCGTCGGGGGCATCTCGGTGCCGGTCACCAGGCCCGCGTCGGCCAGGTAGGTGAGGTCGTGGCCAGGCTCCTCGGCCCGTTCGGCCGCGGCGCCCACGATGCGCACCAGCGACAGGCGCGGGTAGCGCGCCTGCAGTGCATCCCACGCCAGGCCCAGCTTGCCCAGCGCCGATGGACGAAAGGACGTGATCAGGACATCCGTGCGCGCCAGTTCCTCATGCAGTACTGCCTGGCCTTCAGGGGTCTTGAGGTGCGCATGCAACACCCGCACGCCAGCGTGCAGCGTGGCGTAAGCCGCCGGGCTGTAGATGCCCATCGGGTCGGCACTGGGGTAGCCTGTCGCCGGGGGCGGCTCGAGCTTGGTGCACTCCGCGCCCAGGCGTGCGCAGCGCATCAGTGCGGCAGGGCCGGGCAGGTTGAGCGCCAGGCTCAAGATGCGGGTGCTGCGCAGGGGCTGAGGTTGAGGCTGATCGGTGGTTGCGAGGAAGGCGGTGCGAGCGGACATGGGGCGTGGCGTTGGCTGGGGGTATGGCTGGGAGCTAGCAGAGACGGCGGAGATGGCGGAGATGGCGCGACAGGTGTGGATCGGCACCGCCACTGGCTGGAACTTTTGGCGGGGGCGGGCGCTCCTTCCCTGCGTTATACATAATTTGTTACGCTCCCAGACCCATGCAACGCAGAACCTCTTTGGCGGCCCTGGCGGGCCTGGCCACCTTTCCGGGAGTTTTCTCCATGACTTCCTTGAGCCACGCCGCCGGCTTGCCGCCCTTGCAGGCGTTGAAGCCGTCGCCCCGCATGCCGGTGCTGTTCGTCGGCCACGGAAGTCCCATGAACGCGATCGAGGACAACGCATGGCGCCGCAGTTGGCAGGCCACCGGCACGGAGTTGATGGCGCGCGCGGTGCAGCCGCAGCTCATTCTGTGCGTGTCGGCCCACTGGCTCACGCGGGGAGGCTGGCAGGTCACCGGCATGGCGCAGCCCAAGACGATCCATGATTTCGGCGGCTTTCCGCAGGCGCTGTTCGACCAGCAGTACCCCGCACCGGGCGCGCCGGCGGTGGCGCGCAGCCTGGCCAAGGAGTTGAAGTCACCTGCCACGGGCGGCGCGTTGGGGGTGGACGAAGGCGAGTGGGGGCTGGACCACGGTACCTGGTCGGTGCTCAAGCCCATGTTCCCCAAGGCGGACATCCCGGTGCTGCAGCTGTCCATGGACTACAGCCGCGCCCCGGCCGAGCACTACGCGCTTGGCCAGCAGCTCAAAGGCCTGCGCGATCGCGGCGTGTTGATCGTCGGCAGTGGCAACATCGTGCACAACCTGCGTGCATCGCGCCGCGGCTCTGCCGCCAACGAGGCCTACGACTGGGCCACCGAGTTCGACACGGTGGTGCAGGACCAGATCAAGAAGGGCCAGCTCGGCGCCCTGCAGGGCTTTCAAAAACTGGGCGCCGTGGCGCAGCAGGCGCACCCTACGCACGAGCATTACCTGCCGCTGCTGTACGCCGCAGGCGCGGTGGCGCCCAGCGAAATGCCGCGGTTCTTCAACACGGGCTACCAGTCGGCGTCGATCTCGATGCGGTCGGTGCTGTGGGGTTGAGCGGCTCTTTGGGCACGCGTGCAGGTTGATCTCGTCTGCACGGGGCGGGCACTCTTGGGCTTGCGACTGCGTTGTCGCAATGCAGCTGCGCTCTGTTGTTGATGCAGCGCCTGGGTGCCAGTGGCGGCCTGGGCCCACGCGTATTTTTTCTGCCTGAGGTAGCCATGAAGACGGCGCGGCAGTGCGTGCACTCTGTATGCACGCTGCAGCCTCGCGCAGGGGGACGGGGGTGATTTGCCTTCACGCCTCACCGGCACTGAATCACTTGGCCCTGCGCTGTGGCACGGTGCGCGCGCGCAATCGGTCCCAAGCCCATACCGTCCGCGCATCGGGCTCGACGGCCACCGTTGAGCGCCCGCCGCGCGGACTACAGCCTGTCAGGTTTCCTGCCGACTGAGGGGGCCCTTGGGTCGCCATATCTTGGCGGCGAGCAGTGTTGTGCTTGCTGCATCCACCGCATGCGGTGCACATGGCGTCCCCCATCTTTTAGCGTCCCTCCCTACCGATCAACGCCATGAATTTTCAGCTGCCCCGGTCTTCAGCCGTGCCAGGTCGGGCACGCTCAGTGTTCCGTTTCGTCACCAAACCCTTGCGCAGCCTGCGCAGCCGCCGGTTCAAGGCGCCTCCGCGGCGTGTGATGGTGTGGTCGGTTTTCTCGGCGCTGCCGATGACGATGGTCGTGCTGCTGGGGACCTACTTGTCCTACCATTTTCATGAACAGCTGGTGCAAAGCCGCTCGCAGGTGGACTACACCCATCGGGTCCTGGGAGAGGTCAACCAGCTTTTCATCCTGCTGCAGGACGCCGAGACCGGGCAGCGTGGGTTCGTCATCACCGGTGACGACAGCTATCTGGACCCTTACCGGCAGGCGGTGGGCGCCACGGGGCCAGCGTTCGAGCGGCTGCGCGCGCTGTTGGTAGGCAGCGCCATTCAGAATTCGCAGATGGACAGGCTGGAGTCCCTGATCGACAGCAAGCTGGATGAGCTGCGGGAAGTGATCTTGCTGCGGCGCAGGGATGGGTTTGCCGCTGCAGGGGCGAAGATCGCCACCGGCCAGGGCAAGCAACTGATGGACGCTGTGCGCGCTGAGGTGCAAGAAGTGGTGCGAACCGAGAAGTCGCTGTTGAACCAGCGGCAGGACGTTGCCAAATTGCGCGAGCGTGAGTTGATGAAGGTGGGCATGTATGTGGCGGCGCTCTCCATCGTGATGCGCATCGTGCTGGCCGCCACACTGGTGCAGCTGCGCAAGCGCCGTCTGCTGAACGGATGACACCGCCTTATCAGATCGCTTGGCCCCACCGCTCAGGGCGACAGGCCGGCCTGCTCTGTCTTGGTGTCTTGAGCGTCTTGAATCTGCAGCCAGCTCCAGCGATGGCGGTAGCTCGCAGCCTTGGCCTGAAACAGGGGCAGATGAGGGCACTGCGGGTTGGGCCGCAGGATGCCCGCATACAACTCTGTCAAGCCATACGGCGCGTACAGCGTGGGTGCCCCGGCCGCCGCGCCCGGCTGCAAGCCCACGCAGGTGCAGGGCACCAGAAAGCGTTCGATGCCATTGCGGGCTGACTGCAGTGCGTCGTAAGGAAAGCCGAACCACTGCTCGTACCACAAGTGCACCCGGGCCTGGTTCTTGGCTTCCACAGTGATCGGCAGATCGGCGAAGAGGGCGGCGACGCGGCCCTGCACTGCGTGCTCTGCGGCTTGCGACACGTCAGCGGCGTCGAAGTAGAACAGGTCGTAGTCCTTGATGTGCGCCGTGGGTGCCCACCCGGAGCGCAGGTTCCACACCGTCTGGAACAGGCAGCCGGCCACCAGCCAGGCATCTGGCAGGCCCAGAAGTGGCAAACGCTCCAGAATGGCCGCGTTGTGCGGGTTCTGGAGCGCTTCGGTCACAAAGCGGCGCTCGAGCGCCGCTTCAGCATCCAAGTCAGACCACCTTGGCAATCGACTGGCACACGTAGTCGATGTTCTTGCTGTTGAGCGCAGCCACGCACATGCGGCCGGTGTCCGTGCCGTACACGCCGAACTCATTGCGCAGGCGCACCATCTGGTCCTTGGTCAGGCCCGAGTAGCTGAACATGCCGATCTGGGTGGTGATGAAGCTCATGTCCTGCTTCACGCCGGCAGCCTTGAGGCCATCGACCAGCTTCTGGCGCATGGCCTTGATGCGCACGCGCATTTCGGACAGCTCTTTTTCCCACAGAGCGCGCAGCTCTGGGTTGTTCAGCACCGCAGCCACCACCGCACCACCGTGGATGGGCGGGTTCGAGTAGTTGGTGCGGATCACGATCTTGAGCTGGCTCAGCACGCGGGAGGCTTCTTCCTTGTCCGTGCACAGCACCGACAGGCCGCCCACGCGCTCGCCATACAGGCTGAAGCTCTTGGAGAACGAGGTGGACACGAAGAACGTGAGGCCAGCGGCCACGAACTTCTGGATCACGGCACCGTCTTCGGCGATGCCGTGGCCAAAGCCCTGGTAGGCCATGTCGAGGAAGGGTGTCAGGCCCTTGGCCTTGACGGCGGCCACCACCTGGTCCCATTGCTCGGGAGTGATGTCGTAGCCGGTGGGGTTGTGGCAGCAGGCGTGCAGCACGACGATGGTGCCGGCAGCGGCTGCGTTCAGGCTGGCCAGGAAGCCTTCGAAGTTCACGCCGCGCTTGGCTGCGTCATAGTAGGCGTAGGTGTCGACTTCGAAGCCGGCGTTGGTGAACAGGGCGCGGTGGTTTTCCCAGCTGGGGTCGGAGATCAAGACCTTGGCGTTGGGGCTGACCTTCTTGAGGAAGTCGGCGCCGATCTTCAGGCCGCCGGTGCCGCCGATGGCCTGCACGGTGGCGACGCGGCCGGACGTGACGGGTTCGCTGACGGCGCCGAACACCAGGCTCTTGACGGCGTTGTCATACGCCACGATGCCGTCGATGGGCAGGTAGCCGCGGGCGGTGGGGGCGGACATCATGGTCTTTTCTGCGGCCTGCACGCACTGCAGCAGGGGCAGCTTGCCGTTGTCGTCGAAATAAACGCCGACGCCCAGGTTGACCTTGTTGGGGTTGGTGTCAGCGTTGAATTGCTCGTTGAGGCCCAGGATGGGGTCGCGGGGGGCCATTTCGACGGCGGTGAACAGAGACATGAAAATCCTTGAAAGGTTGTCAGTAGCGAAGAATCCAGGCGTGGTGTACTGTGCCGGGTTCCGCCGATTTTAACGGCCTGCCCACACCACTCGTTGACTGCACCCATGCCGGATATCACACAGGTCATAACGGAAAAGCAAGACGGCGAATTCGTCAGTTTCCCCGATTCACCCTTCGAGCTGTTCCAGCCGTACCCGCCTGCGGGCGACCAGCCCGAGGCCATTGCCAAGCTGGTGGAGGGCCTGAACGATGGCGAAGCCTTCCAGACCCTGCTGGGCGTGACGGGCTCGGGCAAGACCTTCACCATGGCCAACGTCATCGCCCGCATGGGTCGCCCGGCCATCATCTTCGCGCCCAACAAGACGCTGGCCGCGCAGTTGTACAGCGAGTTCCGCGAGTTCTTCCCCAAGAACGCCGTGGAGTACTTCGTGAGCTACTACGACTACTACCAGCCCGAGGCCTATGTGCCGCAGCGGGACCTGTTCATTGAAAAGGACAGCGCGATCAACGAGCACATCGAGCAGATGCGGCTGTCTTGCACCAAGAGCTTGATGGAGCGGCGCGATGTGGTCATCGTGGCCACCGTGTCGGCCATCTACGGCATCGGCGAGCCCGAGAGCTACCACCGCATGGTGATGACGCTGCGCGTGGGCGACAAGCTGGGCCAGCGAGACGTGATCGCGCAGCTTATCCGCATGCAGTACCAGCGCAACGAGGCCGATTTTTCACGCGGCAAGTTCCGCGTGCGGGGCGACACGATCGACGTGTTTCCAGCCGAGCACTCCGAGCTGGCGATCCGGATCGAGCTTTTTGACGACGAGGTGGAGAGCCTGCAGCTGTTCGACCCCTTGACCGGCCGCGTCAAGCAAAAGATACCGCGCTTCACGGTGTATCCCAGCAGCCACTACGTCACACCACGCGACAAGGTGCTCACCGCTGTGGAGACCATCAAGCTGGAGCTGGCCGAACGCCTGCAGCAACTGTTGGCCGACGGCAAGCTGGTGGAGGCGCAGCGGCTGGAGCAGCGTACCCGGTTCGATCTGGAGATGCTCAGCGAAGTAGGGCACTGCAAGGGCATCGAGAACTACACACGCCACCTGTCCGGCGCTGCGCCGGGCGACCCGCCCAGCACGCTGACGGACTACATGCCCAAGGATGCGTTGATGTTCCTGGACGAGAGCCACCAGATGATCGGCCAGCTCAACGCCATGTACAGCGGCGACCGATCGCGCAAGACGACGCTGGTGGAGTACGGCTTTCGGCTGCCGTCGGCGCTGGACAACCGCCCGCTCAAGTTCGAGGAGTTCGAGCAGCGCATGCGCCAGGCGATCTTCGTCACCGCGACCCCTGCGGAGTACGAACGCACGCATTCCGGGCAGATCGTGGACCAGGTGGTGCGTCCGACTGGGCTGGTGGACCCACAGGTCGAGGTTCGCCCCGCCACCCATCAGGTGGATGATGTGCTGCAGGAAATACGCATTCGGGTTGAAAAGCACGAGCGCGTACTCATTACCACGCTGACAAAGCGCATGGCCGAGCAACTGACCGACTACCTGACCGACAACGGCGTCAAGGTCCGCTACCTGCACAGCGACGTGGACACGGTCGAGCGGGTGGAGATCATCCGCGACCTGCGCCTGGGTGCTTTCGATGTGCTGGTGGGGATCAACCTGCTGAGGGAGGGGCTCGATATTCCCGAGGTATCGCTGGTGGCCATTCTGGATGCGGACAAGGAGGGTTTCCTGCGTGCCGAGCGCAGCCTGATCCAGACCATCGGCCGCGCAGCGCGCAACCTGAACGGCCGCGCCATCCTGTACGCCGACCGGATCACCGACTCCATGAAAAAAGCCATGGGCGAGACGGAACGACGCCGCATCAAGCAGATCGCACACAACGAGGAACACGGAATCACGCCGCGCAGCATTGTCAAGCGGGTAAGAGACCTGATTGACGGTGTGTACAGCGAAAAGGCCGGGAAGGACGCCGAACGTCTGGAGCAGGAAGCCATGCGGCGCGCCCAAGTGGAGGACATGTCCGAGAAGGACGTGGCACGCGAGATCAAGCGGCTGGAAAAGCTCATGCTGGAGCACGCGCGCAACCTGGAATTCGAGCAGGCTGCCCGCGTGCGGGACCAGCTGACGAGGCTCAAGGACCAGGCGTTCGGTGCGCACGGAAATGATTCGGTGGCCTTGTGAATGGGCGTTGGAAGTGTCGGGTTAAGACATTGCTGATCAAATTGCGACCAGTTGGTTTTTTATCCCGACCAATTCGATAGGGATTTGTGTTATACTTGCACAAAACACTCAAGAAAACAGCCCAGCGATGAAGGGCTCCTTGCACGCCTTTGCAGGTGATCGCACGGAGAAGGGGCGGAGACGGTGCCTCACTGGCCATCAGCCAGTGGCGGCGGTTTCTACAACGAACAAGCCTTAGCACAAGGAGCTTGCGATGCGTCTCACAACCAAAGGCCGTTTTGCGGTCACCGCCATGATCGATTTGGCCCTGCGCCAGAACAATGGCCCTGTCACGCTGGCCGCGATCAGCCAGCGCCAGCAGATCTCGCTGTCGTACCTCGAGCAGCTGTTCGGCAAACTGCGCCGCCATGAATTGGTCGAATCGACCCGCGGCCCCGGTGGCGGCTACACCCTGGCCCGCAAGGCGGGCGACATCACCGTGGCGGACATCATCGTGTCGGTGGACGAACCCATCGACGCGACCCAGTGCGGAGGCAAGGAAAACTGCCTGGGCGAAGCCGGCCGCTGCATGACGCACGAACTGTGGGCTTCGCTGAACCAGCGCATGGTGGAGTTTCTGGACTCCGTCACGCTGCAAAAGCTGGTGGAAGAGCAGCTTGCCAAGGGTGTGCAGATCGAGGACAAGCCCGTGGTGCGCCGCGCGATCTCCACGACGCCGGTGGTCAAGCCCATCCGCGTGAATGCCCCGAACTCCGTCTTTGCCCTGGGCAACGTCTTCGCGAAGTCTTGAGCCTCGGTGCGCCGTGCTGGCCCTGGGGTCGGCACCGCCCTGAACGTTATTTGAACATCGACCTTCTTCCAGCAAATCTGCCAGCCAGAAACCTCTACTGAGCCAGCCATGGACATGACCCCGCACTTCCCCATCTATCTCGACTACGGCGCCACCACTCCGGTGGACCCGCGCGTGGTGGACGCCATGATTCCCTGGCTGCGCGAGCATTTCGGCAACGCGGCCTCGCGCAGCCACGCCTGGGGCTGGGAGGCGGAAGAAGCGGTAGAGAATGCCCGCGGCCAGGTGGCCGACCTGATCGGCGCCGACCCGCGCGAAATCGTCTGGACCAGCGGCGCCACCGAATCGATCAACCTGGCTCTGAAGGGTGCCGCCCAGTTCTACAAAGGCAAGGGCAAGCATCTCATCACGCTCAAGACCGAGCACAAGGCCGTGCTGGACACCATGCGCGAGCTGGAGCGACAGGGCTTCGAGGTCACCTACCTCGACGTGCAGGAAGACGGCCTGGTCAACATGGACGCCCTCAAGGCGGCCATCCGCCCTGACACCATCCTCATCAGCGTGCTGTTCGTGAACAACGAAATCGGCGTGATCCAGGACATTCCGGCCATCGGCGCACTGTGCCGTGAGAAGGGCATCTTGTTTCACGTCGACGCGGCCCAGGCCACCGGCCGTGTGGCGATCGACATGGCCACGCTGCCCGTCGACCTGATGAGCATGACGGCGCACAAGACCTACGGCCCCAAGGGCATCGGCGCACTGTTCGTGCGCCGCAAGCCCCGCGTGCGCCTGGAAGCCCAGATGCACGGCGGCGGCCACGAGCGCGGCATGCGCTCGGGCACCTTGCCCACACACCAGATCGTGGGCATGGGCGAGGCCTTCCGCATCGCCAAGGAAGAAATGGCCGAAAGCAATGCCAAGGCCCATGCGCTGCAGCAGCGCCTGCTGGACGGCCTGAAGGACATCGAGCAGGTGTTCATCAACGGCAGCATGGAACGCCGCGTGCCGCAGAACCTGAACATGAGCTTCAACTACGTCGAAGGCGAGTCGCTCATCATGGGCATCAAGGGTCTGGCAGTGTCGTCCGGCTCCGCCTGCACGTCTGCCAGCCTGGAACCCAGCTACGTGCTGCGCGCCCTGGGCCGCAGCGACGAGCTGGCGCACAGCAGCCTGCGCATGACCATCGGCCGCTTCACCACGGAAGAAGAGATCGACTACGCGATTTCCACCATCCGCGAGAACGTCGCCCGCCTGCGCGAGCTGAGCCCCTTGTGGGAGATGTACAAGGACGGCATCGACATCAGCACCATCCAGTGGGCTGCGCACTGATCCCCAATATCCGAAGATTCAAGAGGTACACATCATGGCTTACTCAGACAAAGTGGTAGACCACTACGAGAACCCCCGCAACGTGGGTTCGTTCGACAAGGGTGATGATTCGGTGGGCACCGGCATGGTGGGCGCGCCAGCCTGCGGCGACGTGATGAAGCTGCAGATCAAGGTCAACCCTGCCACCGGCGTGATCGAAGACGCGCGCTTCAAGACCTACGGCTGTGGCTCTGCCATTGCTTCGTCGTCGCTCGTGACCGAATGGGTCAAGGGCAAGACGCTGGATGAAGCCGCGGCGCTCAAGAACAGCGAAATCGCCGAAGAGCTCGCGCTGCCGCCGGTCAAGGTGCACTGCTCGATCCTCGCGGAAGACGCCATCAAGGCCGCCGTGCTGGACTACAAGACCAAACACGCAGCCACTGCCACTGCTGCCTGATTGCCATGGCCATTACGCTGACTGAAGCCGCTGCCCGGCATGTGAACCGGTACCTGTCCCGCAGGGGCAAGGGGCTGGGCGTGCGCCTGGGCGTCAAGACGACGGGGTGCTCTGGCCTGGCCTACAAGCTGGAATATGTGGATGACACCCAGCCCGAAGACATCGTGTTCGAGAACCACGGCGTCAAGGTGCTGATCGACCCCAAGAGCCTTGCGTACATCGACGGTACCGAGCTCGACTTCGTGCGTGAAGGCCTCAACGAGGGCTTCAAGTTCAACAACCCCAATGAGCGGGATCGTTGCGGCTGCGGAGAGAGCTTCCGCGTCTGAGGTATGAACCGCCCCGTGAGCTGCGTAGCGCCTTGCCCCTCTCCCGTGGGAGTGGGGCGCCCAACGGGGCTTGGCAGAGTGAGCACTGCGGTGGCACTGGTGGCAGCCGTATCGGTTTCATGGGCTGTGGGCAGTGCTTAGCGCGATGGACAACCACCTGACAAACCGCCCCCGTTGGCGGTTTTTTCTTGGCCTATGAACCTGCAATCTGACGACTTTGAACTCTTTGGCCTGGATCGCCGCTTTGCGCAGGATCGCAGCGCCATCGATGCGCGCTGGAAAGAGCTGCAGCGCGAGGCGCACCCGGACAAGTTCGCCGCCCAGAGCGCTGCCGCCCAGCGCGTGGCCATGCAGTGGTCGGTGCGCATCAACGAGGCCTATCAGCGCCTGAAGGACCCCATGCGCAGGGCGTCCTACCTGTGCGAGCTCCACGGTGCGCCCATCCGTGCCGAGGACAACACGGCAATGCCTGCCGCGTTCCTCATGCAGCAGATGGAGTGGCGCGAGGCGCTCGAAGAGGCGCAGGCGGACTCCGAACTCGATGCGTTGGACGACACCGTGGCGCAGGCGCGCCGGGCGGCGCTGGCAGCCTGCGAGGCGTTGATCGACCGACAGCACGACCATGCGGGCGCCGCGCAGCAGGTCAGAGCCCTCATGTTCATTGCGCGATTTGCCGACGACATCGAGCGCCGGCGAGAGCAACTGGGACAATAGCCCCCGTTTCTTGTGTTTCCCCTCCAGAAGCAGGCCGTGACCGTGGCCTGCCTTCCTCGTTAGAGATACCGAATTCCATGGCGCTTTTGCAGATTTCCGAGCCCGGCCAGTCCCCCGACCCGCACCAGCGGCGCATAGCCGTGGGCATTGATTTGGGAACCACGCATTCTCTGGTCGCGGCCGTGCGCAATGGCGTTGCCGAATGCCTGCCCGACGCGCAGGGCAGGGTGCTGCTGCCCTCGGTGGTGCGCTACCTGGGCAACGGCGGCCGCCAGATCGGCTACGACGCGGTGACAGCCCAGACGCAGGATGCGCGCAACACCATTGCGTCCGTCAAGCGCTTCATGGGCCGTGGCCTGCGCGATGTGGCCGATGCCGACAAGCTTCCGTACGACTTCGTATCGGGCAATGGGCCGCAGTCCGAAGGCATGGTGAGCCTGGACACAGCCGATGGCGTCAAGTCGCCAGTGGAAGTCAGTGCAGAGATCCTGGCCACGCTGCGCTACCGCGCGGAAGACACCTTCAACGACGACCTTTACGGCGCGGTCATCACCGTGCCTGCCTACTTCGACGACGCGCAGCGCCAGGCCACCAAAGACGCCGCCAAGCTGGCCGGCATCCATCTGCTGCGCCTCATCAACGAGCCGACGGCCGCGGCCATCGCTTACGGTCTGGACAACGCGAGCGAGGGTGTGTACGCCGTGTACGACCTGGGCGGCGGCACCTTCGACATCTCCATCCTGCGGCTCACGCAGGGCGTGTTCGAGGTGATAGCCACCGGTGGCGACTCTGCCCTGGGCGGTGACGACTACGACGCAGCCTTGGCAGACTGGGTGCTGGCGCAGTTGAAGCTGCAGGTGACGACCCCTGCCGACAAGGCGGCCGTGCGGATGGCCGCGCGGGCCTGCAAGGAGGCGCTGACCACTACTGATTTGATAGCGTTCAGCGCGCATCTATCGGGCGGTAGCGTGCATTTCGACGTCAAGAAATCTGATTTTGAAGCCGCAACCGCCGACCTGACCGCCCGCTCGATGGCCGCTGTGCGCCGCGCCTTGCGCGATGCGCACCTGGCCCGCGACGAAGTGCAGGGCGTGGTGATGGTGGGGGGCTCCACCCGCATGCCGCAGGTGCAGCGTGCCGTGGCCGAATTCTTTGGCAAGCAGCCGCTGAACAACCTGAACCCTGACGAGGTGGTGGCCCTGGGCGCGTCGGTGCAGGCCAACCAGCTGGCGGGCAACGACACCGCTGGGGACCTGCTGCTGCTGGACGTGACACCGCTGTCGCTGGGCATCGAAACCATGGGCGGGCTGGTGGAGCGCATCGTGGCCCGCAACGAAACCATCCCCACCGCCAAGGCGCAGGACTTCACCACCTACAAGGACGGCCAGACCGCGCTGGCCATCCACGTGGTGCAAGGCGAGCGCGACCTGGTGCAGGACTGCCGCAGCCTGGCGCGCTTCGAGTTGCGCGGCATTCCGCCCATGGCGGCCGGTGCCGCCCGCATCCGCGTGACCTTCACGGTCGACGCGGATGGCCTGTTGAGCGTGAGCGCCAAGGAGCAGGGCAGTGGCGTGGAGGCGCGCATCGACGTGAAGCCGTCGTACGGCCTCTCGGACGACGAGATCGCCCGCATGCTGCAGGATGGCTTTGCGACGGCCGCGCAGGACATGAAGGCGCGCGCCGTGGTCGAAGCCCGGGTGGATGCCGACCGCATGCTCATCGCCACGCAAAGCGCACTGGATGCAGATGGCGACGTGCTCACCGCGGAAGAGCGCACACGCATCGAGGCCTTGATGGCCTCCTTGCGCGGGCAGCGCGAGGTGGACGATGCCGCCGTGATCGAAGCCGCGACCGAGGCCCTGGCCAAAGGCACCGAAGCCTTTGCGGCCCAGCGCATGAACCGTGGCATCCAGCAGGCGCTGGCGGGCAAGAACGTTCAGGCGCTCTGACGCCGACTCGACATCAGCCCCCGACAAAACCCGACAAAACCCGAAAAGACGACCGAGACGACCCGTCCAGACGACAAGAAGAAACGACCCCATGCCCGTCATCAAGATCCTTCCCCATCCCGAATACTGCCCTGCAGGCACGGAGATCACCGCGGCTGCGGGCACATCGATCTGCGAGGCGCTGCTCGAGAACCACATCAACATCGAGCACGCCTGCGACATGAGCTGCGCCTGCACCACCTGCCATGTCATCGTGCGCCAGGGTCTTCATTCACTCAACGAGGCCGAAGAAGAAGAGGAAGACCTGCTCGACCGTGCCTGGGGCCTGGAGCCCCAATCGCGCCTGTCGTGCCAGGCCATCCTGGCGCAGCAGGACGTTGTGGTGGAGATTCCCAAATACACCATCAACCACGCCAAGGAGAACCACTGATGCGCGCGGCGACGGGCCACACCCAGCAAGGTTGCGCCTCCTTGGGGGGCTGCGTGGACACGGCATGCCAAGCCTGGGGGCGCGCATGACCCGCCAGATCGTTCTCGACACCGAAACCACCGGCCTGTCGGCCGACAGCGGCGACCGCATCATCGAGCTCGGTTGCGTCGAGCTTCTGAACCGCAAGCTCACGGGCAACAACCTGCACCTGTACTTCAACCCGGGCCGCGACAGCCATGAAGATGCTTTGAAAGTGCACGGCATCAGCAACGAGTTCCTGAAGGACAAGCCCAAGTTTGCGGAAGTGGCCGATGAGATCCTGCAGTACCTGCAGGGCGCTGAAATCATCATCCACAACGCCGCGTTCGACGTCGGCTTCCTGAACAAGGAGCTGGAGCTGATCGGACGGCCCGCGTTTCGCACCTACGTGGAAAGCGTCACCGACACGCTGGCCATGGCCAAGGAGATGTACCCCGGCAAGCGCAATTCGCTGGATGCCCTGTGCGACCGCTTGGGCGTGGACAACTCCAGCCGCACACTGCACGGCGCGCTGCTGGACGCCGAGCTGCTGGCCGATGTGTACATCAACCTCACGCGGGGCCAGGACGCGCTGCTGATTGCCGACGATGGCGACGAGGGCGCGGACGGACTGCCGATCGTCGCGGTGGATCTGCGCACTTTCAGCTTGCCGGTGCTGAGTGCCAGCGAGGCCGAGAATGTGGCGCACGAAGAGGTGCTGGCACAAATCGACAAGGCCAGCGGCAGCAAGACAATCTGGCGAAAATTTGAAAACGCCTGAAAAGTTGTGCCATAATCGAAGGCTTGTCGGAGCGACGACGGGAGATTAGCTCAGGGGTAGAGCACTGCATTCACACTGCAGGGGTCGCAAGTTCGAAACTTGCATCTCCCACCAAGCACGCTCGCAGACAAGCCACGGCAAAGTCCTTTTTTCGAAGGACGGAGCTGCGGGAGATTAGCTCAGGGGTAGAGCACTGCATTCACACTGCAGGGGTCGCAAGTTCGAAACTTGCATCTCCCACCAATTCAAAATCCTTGCAGGCTTAGGGCTTGCAAGGATTTTTTCGTTGCGGCGCGTACAAGCCCGCTCAGTTGCTGGCCTTGCCGCAGCCAGCGGCGCACAGGCCCGAGGCCGCGAACTCCATGGTCCGCCCCGACAGCGGCACGATGACCGGAACGCGCGATGCCTTGATGAAGGCTTCCGTCTTGCTCCCCGGGCGCACCACCCCGTCCACCGTGCCGACCTCGTTGACATGTGAGGCGATCACGGATGCCGGCTTGACCAGTTCGTTGATCACGAAGGCGGCTTCCGCAGGGCCGGTGCTGAAGCCGTCGCCGATGTTCATCACCGCGAGCTTGGCCTTGTAGTAGTCACGCACCACGCGTTCCTGGTCGGCGGTGATGCCCGTATCGCCCGACAGGTAGGCCACCAGCCCGTTGCTGAAAGTCAGCACGTATCCGGTTGCCAGGCCAACGTCACCGGCAATGCCGGCCGCCTTCATCGCATCGCCCAGCTGGCCTCCGATGTAGTCCGGGTCGACGCCGTTGCTGTGCATGGCCGTCACCGTGGCGATGCGCACGCCGGCGACCGTGACGCTGCCGCCGAAGCGCGCCAGCATCGAGTTGGCCGGGTCGCCGCCGTTGGCCTTGAGCTTGGCCGCGAAGAAGGGCGGCATCTCGCTGCCGGTCACGATCTTGGACTTTTTGGCCAGCGCGATGTTCACCGCGTTGGAGTTGGGCAGGGCCGAGACCGACATGTCGGGGCTGGCACAGGTCCCCGAATTGGGCGCCGCGTTGTGCGCGTTGCCCACATGGTCACCATGCATGTGGCTCACGAGGATGATGTCGATCTTGCCCAGGCGCGGGTCACTGGCGCCGGCCACCGTGCGGCCCGGGTCGTACAGCACGCGCGTGCCGTTGGGGTCCTCGAAGACCAGGGCCCGGTCTTGCGGGCACAGCTCACCCTCGATGCCGCCCAACGGCGTCACCTTCACGTTCTGGGCCTGGGCCGACAAAGCGGCGACCAGGAAGAGGGCAGCGGCAGAGCACTTCAAGCGCATGGCATCTCCTCATTCGGTGGGTGGGCCGGGCTGCGACTGCTGCCGCAGCCCGCAGCCCGCAACCCGCAACCCGCAACCCGCAACCCGCAACCCGCAGATTGTGTCACTTACCCGGCACTGGACCCAAGACGCGCCATGTGCACCTGGTGCAGGGTGATCTTGCGCACTTCGGCCTGGCTGGTCTGGATGTGGGCGCGCAGCAGCATGGCGGCCTGGTCGCCGCGGTGCGCGCGGATGGCCTTGAGGATGGTGGCGTGCTCATCGTACGTGGCATCGATGCGCGCCTGCTGCGTGAAGTCGAGCCGGCGGATGATGCGGATGCGCTCGGTCACGTCGCGGTGCACGCGCGTCATCTCGGCATTGCCGGCGGCGCGCACCAGCGCGCAGTGGAATGCCTCGTCCCAGGCTGCCACCTGCAGGGTGTCGGTGCTGCGCTGGTCCGGCGGCACCAGCCAGATGTTGTTGAGTTCGTCGAGCAACCGGTGGTCGACCTGGATGGACTTGAGAGCGCCCGTGCCTTCGTCGCACAGGCGGTGCACGGCCGTGGTCTCCAGCACCATGCGCAGGTCGTAGAGCTGCTCGAACTGGTCGAAGTCGAAAGGCAGCACGCGCCAGCCGCTGCGAAACAGCACCTCCACGTAGCCCTCCTGCTGCAGGCGCACCAGGGCCTGGCGCACGGGCGTGCGCGAGACGCCCAGCCGTTCGCAGATCTCGTTCTCGGTGAAGCGGTCGCCCGGCACCAGCTTGAACTCACCCACGTCGCGCTTGAGTTGGGCGTACACATCGTCGGCGCGCGAGTTGCGCACCGGTTTCGTCTTGGAAGGAGGGGGGGCGGGGCGGGGGGGCTGCACAGGGCGACTTTAGCAACTACGGGGCCAGCAACGCGTCGGCCAATCGCGGCAGCAACGCGGCCGACGGAGCGGTCCAGCCGACGATGGCGCCCTGGGCGCGCAGCATCTCGATGGCGGCTGCCTTGAAATGGGGGAAATAGCTCTCGGTGCAGTCTTCGAGCAGCAGGCCATCATACCCGCGGTCATTGGCCTCGCGCATGCTGGTCTGCACGCAGACCTCGGTGGTCACGCCCATGAAGACGAGGTGGGTGATGCCGCGCGCTTGCAGCGTTTCGTGCAGGCCCGTGGCGTAGAACATCCCCTTGCCGGGCTTGTCGACGACGATCTCGCCCACCACCGGCGCCAGCGCGGGGATGATCTGGTTGCCCGGCTCTCCCGCCACCAGGATGCGGCCCATGGGCCCCGCGTCGCCGATGCGCAATTGTGGGTTGCCGCGCAGGCGCTTGGCGGGCGGACAGTCGGACAGGTCGGGCCGGTGCGATTCGCGCGTGTGCACGACCAGGCCGCCCGCGGCGCGCCAGGCCAGGAGCACGGCCTGGCAGGCCGGCACGATGGCTTCGAGCAAAGACACGTCGTTGCCCAGCGTCTCGCCAAAGCCGCCGGGCTCGATGAAGTCGCGCTGCATGTCGATGATCACCAGCGCGGTGTGCGGCAGCGAGAAGCGGTAGTCGAAAGGGTGGGCGTGGATGGTCGTCAGGCTCATGCCGCTTCCTGGTGGGGTGTGTGATCGTGTCCGCCGCCCATGTAGGCGCCCAGCACATGGCGCTCGGCGATGGCGGAGGGGGTTTCGTGGACGATGCGGCCTTCGCTCATGACCACGATGCGGTCGGCCAGCTCCAGCAGCTCGTCCAGGTCTTCGCTGATGAGCAGCACGGCCCCGCGGCGCTCGCGCACGCCCAGGATGCGAGCATGGATCTCTGCCACGGCCGCAAAGTCCAGCCCGAACACCGGGTTGGCGGCGATCAGCACATTGATCTCGCCCGCCAGCTCGCGCGCCAGCACCGCGCGCTGCACGTTGCCGCCCGACAGGCTGCGGATGGGGGCGCCTTCCCCCTGGGTCTTGACGCCGTAGCCAGCGATCCACTCGCGTGCCCGGCTGCGCCAGGTGGAAAAACGCAGCACGCCGCCCGTTGACAACGGCGGTTGGTCGAAGTCGCGCAGGGCCATGTTCTCGGCCACCGACAGGTCGCCCACGCAGGCATTGCGCAGCGGCTCCTCGGGCAGGCTGCGTACCCTGAGTTCACGGTTCTGCGCGCGCGTGGCCGTGTAGTCCCGGCCCAGCACCTGCACTTTGCCGGCCAGGCGCGGGCGCTGGCCCACCAGCGCCTCGACCAGCTCGCGCTGGCCGTTGCCCGACACGCCGGCCACGCCCAGCACCTCGCCCCTGCGCACCGACAGATCGAGGCCATGCAGGGCGAGGGTGCCACGGTCGCCGAGGGCCTGCAGGCCTTCCACCTGCAGCGCGACCTCGCCCGGCGGGTTGTCCGTATCTGCTGTCGCTGCCGCGCTGGCTGCGGGTGGCGAGGCGTTGGCGGCATCGCCCATCATGGCCTGTGCCAGCGCCTGAGGGCCGGTGTCGGCCACCCGGCCGTGGTGCACAGCCTGGCCGCGGCGCAGCACGGTCACCGCATCGGCATAGGCCATCACTTCACGGAACTTGTGCGTGATGATGATGACGCTGCACTGGCCGCTGCGTGCAAAGGTGCGCACATGGCCCAGCACCTCGTCGGCCTCCTGCGGGGTCAGCACCGAGGTGGGTTCGTCCAGGATCAACAGGCGCGGGCGCAGGTACAGCTGCTTGAGCAGTTCGAGCTTCTGCTTTTCGCCGGCTGCCAGTTCCGACGGGCGGGCATCCAGGTCCAGCCGGAAGGGCGTGGTGGCCAGAAAGGCCTGCAGCTCGGCCCGCTGGGCGCGCCAGTCGATCACCGCCGGGGTTTGGCCACCGGCCAGCAGCAGGTTCTCGGCTACCGTCATCCCCGGCGCCAGTGTGAAGTGCTGGTAGACCATGCCGATGCCCAGGCTGCGCGCGACGATGGGGTTTGCGATGGCCTGCTCGCGCCCGTCCAGCAGAATGGCGCCTTCCTCGGCCCTCTGGAAGCCCGCCACGCACTTGACCAGCGTGCTCTTGCCCGCGCCGTTCTCGCCCAGCAGGGCGTGCACGCTGCCGGGCTCCACGCGCATGTTCACGCGGTCCATGGCGGTGAAGCTGCCAAAGCGCTTGGTCAGGTTCCAGGTCTCCAGCGCCAATGCACCGGTGCCTGTGGGCAGCGCGCCTATGGGTTGGTCGGGCATGGGACTTCCTTTTCCTTCAAGCCAATGCGGCCAGTAGTGCGCCAGACGTGGCATGCGCACCGAACACGCCGCCCTGCATGGTCACCATGTTCAACGCAGCCTGGTGGTTGGCGGGGTCGGTGGCCGCCGTGCAGTCGGACAGCAGCAGGCACTCGTAGCCCCGGTCATTGGCCTCGCGCATGGTGGTGTGCACGCAGACATCGGTGGTGATGCCCGCGAGGATCAGGTTCTGCACGCCCGTAAGCTGCAGCACCATGTCCAGGTCAGTGGCGTAGAACGAGCCCTTGCCCGGCTTGTCGATCACCACCTCGCCGAGCAGCGGCGCGAGTTCGGGGATCAGCTCCCAACCCGGCTCGCCGCGCACCAGGATGCGCCCGCAGGGCCCGGCATCGCCGATGCCCAGGCCCTCCTTGCCGATCTGGCGCGAGCGCCAGCGCTTGTTGGCCGGCAGGTCGGCCAGGTCCGGGCGGTGCCCCTCGCGGGTGTGGATGACGCGAAAGCCCTGTGCACGCATCGCCGGCAGCAGGCGCTGCAGCGGCGCGATGGGCGCGCGCGTGAGGGCGATGTCGTAGCCCATCACGTCCACATAGCCGCCGATGCCGCAGAAGTCGGTCTGCATGTCGATCACGAGCAGCGCCGTGTTGTCCGGGCGCAGGTCGCCGTTGTAGGGCCAGGCGTAGGGATTGGCCTGGACGTGCCGGGTGGTCGCTGTGGTCACGTGGGAGGTCCTTCAAGACTGTTTGGTGGAAGAGAGTTCACCGGGGCTGCCGGTGGCGACACTGCCGGGCTTGCAGGTCACGACCAGGATCAGCAGCGTCAGCACATAGGGCACGGTGTTGAACAGGTGGTAGCCCCAGCCCACACCCACCGACTGCAGCGCCGGGCCGATGGCGCCGGCACCGCCGAAAAGCATGGCGGCAACCAGGCAGCGCAGCGGGTTCCAGCGCGCGAAGATCACCAGTGCGACGGCGATCAGGCCCTGGCCGCTGGAGATGCCCTCGCTCCAGCTGCCGGGGTAGAACAGGGTGAGCGAGGCCCCGCCCAGCCCGGCGATGAAGCCGCCGGCCGCCGTGGCCGCGATGCGGATGCCCGGCACCGAATAGCCCAACGCCCGCGTGGCGTTGACCGAGTCGCCTGCCACCCGCACCAGCAGGCCCCAGCGCGTGCGCGCAAAGGCCCACCACAGGAACACAGCCAGCACGATGCCCAGTGGCAGCAGGGCGTTGACCTGCAGGGCCGACTGCACCACGGGCGAATCGCTCCAGCCGCCCAGGGGCAGGGCGGGGATCTGCGGAGCCTGCGGCTGGATCAGCGGCTTGCCCAGGTAGAAGGCGAGGCCCGTGCCCAGCAGCATCAGCGCGATGCCGGTGGCCACATCGTTCACGCGCGGAAGCGAACACAGCACGCCGTGCAGCGTGGCCAGCACGGCGCCAGCGGTGGCACCGGCCAGCACCCCGAGCCAGGGCGATCCGGTGACGTAGGCGCCGCCGAAGGCGGTCATGGCCGAGAGCACCAGCACACCCTCCAGACCGAGATTGATGCGGCCCGACTTCTCGGTGAGGCACTCGCCCAGGCTCACGAAGAGGAAGGGTACGCCCACGCGCAGGGCCCCGCCCACGATGCCGGCAATCAGGGCAATCCATTGGTCTGCGGTCATATCGCCTCCCCATTCGCGGTGGGCGGGGCGCTCGGCGTCGTCGGCTCGGCGGGCCGGCTGCGCCGCTGGGCCCACAGGGCCCGCCAGTCCACGTCGCGCAGCGCCTCGCTGGCCAGGATCAGCACGAAGGCAATGCCTTGCAGCACCATCACCGAGGCGTCGGGCAGGCCCAGGCGGCGCTGCAGCAGGCTGCCGGCCGCGCCGAAGCCTCCGAACACGATGGCCACGGGGATGATCGCGATCGGGTGGTGCCGCGCAATGAAGGCCACGAGGATGCCGGCATAGCCGTAGCCCGCGATCAGCGCGCCATTGGCATTGGTGTGAACCGCCGCCACCTCCACGGCACCGGCCAGGCCTGCCGCCGCGCCGCCCAGGGCACAGGCCACCAGGATCAGGCGCGTGGCCGGCAGGCCCACCAATTGCGCGGCACGCGGGTTCCCGCCCACCACGCGGATCGAGAAGCCCGAGGCGGTGAAATGCAGCCACAGGCCCAGCGCCACGCAGGCCAGCACGCCCAGCACCAGGCCCCAGTGCACGTCCGAGCCGCCGATACCGCCGATCAGCAGGCCCGGATCGAGGCTGGGCGTGGCCGGCTTGTTCAGGCTGGCCGGGTCGCGCAGCGCGCCCTCTACGAAGTGCTTGAACAGGCCGATGGCGACGTACGACAGCAGCAGGCTGCTGATGGTCTCGTTGATCCCGCGGTACTGGCGCAGCCAGCCCGCCAGCATGATCCACAGCGCGCCGGCCACGGCGCCAGCGGCGCAGGCCAGCGCCGTGCCCGCCACATGGCCGGGCAAGGCCACGGCCATGGGCAGCGCCGCGGCGGCCAGGCCGCCGAGCACCAGCGCGCCCTCGCCGCCGATGATGGTCAGCCCCGCCCGCGCAGGCAATGCCACGCACAGGGCCGTGAGCATCAATGGCGCAGAACGCTGCAGGGTGTTCTGCCACGAGAACCAGTCGCCGAACGCGCCCTTGAACAGCGTGAGCCACATGTCCACTGGGTTTACGCCCGCCAAGCCGACGAAGCCGCCGAACAGCAGCAGCGCCAGCCCGATGGCGGCGATGGGCAAGAGGACGTCCTTGGCGGCCGAGTGCATGGCAGTCCCTTGCTTAGAACGAACCCAGGACGCCTTCGACCAGGTAGTCCATCTTTTCCAGCTCCAGGTCGGTCTGCTTGAACGACTTGCCGCTGGCGATGACCTCCTTGCCCTTGTTGTTCTTGAGCGGGCCCTTGAAGATGTCGAAGCTGCCCGCGATCATTTTCGCCTTGGTGTCGTCGGCCTGTTTCTTGGCCGCGTCGCTCACCGCAGGGCCGTAGGCGGACATCTTCACGAAGCCTTCCTTCAAGCCCCCGCGCAGGAAGTTGGGGTGCGGCTTGCCGGTGCGGGCCGCCTCGATGATGGTGGTGTAGGCCGTGAGCCAGTTCCATTCGGCGCCCGTCAGGTAGGCCTGGGGCGCCAGCTTGGCCTGGCTGGCGTGGTAGCCGCAGACCATCTTGCCGCGCTTGGCCGCGGTTTCGACAATGACCTTGGGCCCGTCCACGTGCATGGTGAACACGTCGCAGCCCTGGTCGGCCAGGCTGTTGGTGGCCTCGGCCTCCTTGACGGCCATGGACCAGTCGCCCGTGAAGATCACGCTGCAGGTGATGCCCGGCTTGACCGAGCGCGCGCCCAGCGTGAAGGCGTTGATGTTGCGCAGCACCTGCGGGATGGGCTTGGCCGCGATGAAGGCGATCTTGCCGCTCTTGCTCATGTGGCCGGCCACCACGCCGTTGAGGTACTGGCACTCGTCGATGTAGCCGAAGAAGCTGCCCGCGTTCTTGGGGTGCTTGCCCTCGGTCCACATGCCGCCGCAGTGCGAAAAGCGCACGTCCGGGTACTTGGCGGCCAGGGCCAGCAGGTGCGGGTCGAAGTAGCCGAACGATGTGGGGAACAACAGCTTGGCGCCGTCCTGCGCGATCATGCCGGTCATGGTCTTTTGCACGGCGGCGGTCTCGGGCACGTTCTCCTCTTCCACCACCTTGATGCCGGGCATCTTCTTGAGCTCGGCCGCAGCCTGCGCATGGGCCTGGTTGTAGCCGTAGTCGTCGCGCGGGCCCACATAGATCACGCCCACGGTGGGCGGGGCCTGTGCGTTGGCCTGCATTGCCCAGCCGCCCAGGGTGCTTGCAGCGCCCAGCGCCGCAAGGGCTTGGAGGGATTCGCGGCGGTTCGGGTGGGCAAGGCGGGACATGGGTTTCTCGTGTTTCATGGCGGTCCTTTCGGCAGGGGTTGGATAAAGGGGAACAGAAAGAAATCGAGAGAGGTGCATTACTCTGGCCTCTGGCCTCTGGCCTCTGGCCGCGCTATGCCCGAAGCCGCTGCCACTGGCGCGGCCAAGGCCAGTGCCCCCGCGCAAGGGCCGCCCCGCCGCGCTGGGGGCGTCCCCCTCCCGACTCGCGCAGCGAGACGAGAGAGGGGGAAGGCGCGTAGCGACTCAGGGGGTGCTTCATAGAAGGCTCACGTGGGCTGCGACAACGCGCCAGCCGGCCTCGGTGCGCAGCCAGGTCTGGCTCTGGCGGCCGGTGCGGGCGCTGCCCTCACGCTGGAATTCGACATTGGCGGTGGCGAAGTCGCGGCCGTAGGTGGTGATCACGGTCTTGAGCAGGCGCCGCTGCAGCCCCTGGGCCGGGCGCCCGGCGCGAAAGGCCTGGATCTGCGCGTAGCCGTACAGGTTCTCGGTGGCGCCGTAGCGCAGGGTGTGGGGGCTGTCCCAGAAGAGCTCGTCGAGCACCTCCACCTTGTTGTGCACCAGGGCATCTTCGTAGCGGGCGAACACGTCCTCGACCTCGGCGAGCACCTCGGGCTGGTTGATGGTGTAGGGCATGAAAAAGATGGCTTTCACAAAGTGGCGATGGGCGCGCGGCAGATGCCCGCAGCCTCCAGCACGGTGGCGGCACGCAGCGCCAGGTCTTCGCGCCAGGGCGCCGCGATGATCTGCACGCCGATGGGAAGGCTTGCGTGCGCGCCCCACACCGGCACGGCGCACACCGGCAGGCCGATGCATGAGAGGGGCTGGGTCAGCAGGCCCATGTTGGGGCGCAGCGGCAGGTCGCGACCGTTCAGGTTGAAACGCTCGGTGCCGATGGGCGTGGCCGCGCAGGGCGTGGCAGGGGCCAGCAGCAGGTCGTAGCGCGACAGCACCCGTGCGGCTTCGTGGGCATAGCGGCTGCGCACGCGCTGGGCGCGTGCCACCCAGGCGGCAGGGATCAGCGCGCCTGCCAGGAAGCGATCGCGTGACAGCGGCTCGAAGTCGGCTGCGCGCGTGCGCAGGTTGTCGAGGTGCAGGGCACCCGCCTCCGCATTGGTGATGAGGAAGGCCGCCGCGCGGCCTGCCTCCACCAGTGGCAGTTCCACCGGCTCGGCCTCTGCGCCCAGCGCCTGTGCCACCCGGGCCACGGCAGCGCGCGCCTCGGGCAGGGCGTTGTCGGCAAAGTAGCCGCCCAGTACGCCGATGCGCAGACCGGTGATTCCCGTCTCCAGGTCGTGGGCCACCGGGTCTGCGGGCCTCTGCGCGCAGCCTGCATCGGCGTGCGTGCCAGGCGCCTGCGGGCCTTGCATGGCGTCGTAGGCCAGCGTCAGGTCGCGCACGCTGCGCGCCATGGGGCCCAGGTGGTCCAGGCTGGAGATGAAGGGAAAGCTGCCCGTGCGCGGCAGCCGCCCGAAGGTGGGTTTGAGTCCGAACACGCCGCACAGCGAAGACGGCACACGGATCGAACCATTGGTGTCCGACCCGAGCGTGATGGGCACCTGGCCCGCAGCCACGGCCGCGCCGGAGCCGCCCGACGAACCACCGGCGATGCGCGCCAGGTCGTGCGGGTTGTGGCAGGGGCCCTCGTGGCTGTTCTCGGTGGTGAAGCCGTAGGCGTACTCGTCCATGTTGAGCGCCCCCACCAGAATGGCGCCTGCGGCCTCCAGGCGCTGCACCAGCAGACCGTCGGCCCGGGCGGGAGGGCGGTCGCGCTCGATCTTGGAGCCGGCCAGCGTGGTGAGGCCCGCCACGTCGAACAGGTTCTTCACGGCAAAGGGCACGCCCAGCAGGGGCAGGGCGGCCTGTGTCCCCGCAGCCAGGCCGGCATCGATGCGTGCAGCGCGCGCCAGGGCACGTGCCCGCAGCACGGCGGTGAAGGCGTTGACGCGGGCGTCGGTCTGCTCGATGCGGTCCAGGCAGGCCGTCACCAGCGCCGTGGCCGATACGTCGCGCGCCGCCACGGCCTGTGCCATGCCGGCGGCGTCCTGTTGCCACCAGGGCGCGGTCATGCGCGGCCTCCCTCAGGCGGCACCACCGGGACGAAGGCCATGGCGGGCTCGTCCGTCGTGGCCAGCGGCACGGCGTTGACGGTGTCGGCAAAATCGCTGGCCAGCGCCAGGTAGCCGAGCACGGCCGCGCGGTGTTCGGGCGCGATGGGCAGGCCGATGGCGGCCGAGGCCGCGTCGAGGTAGCGTTCCAGCTCGGTGGCGTTCATCGGCGCACCTCGCGCTGGAAGATCTCCAGGCTGAGCTTTTTCATCGCCACGAAGCTCGGCTCGCTCAGCGTGGCCAGCGTACGTGGGCGCGCGTCTTCGTAGTTCAGGATCTCGGCCACCTTGGTAGGGCGCTTGGTCAGCAGCAGCACTTCGTCGGCCAGGTAGACGGCTTCTTCCAGGTCGTGCGACACCAGCAGCATGGTCGTGCCGGTCTGCATGAACACCTCCTGCAGCTTCTCGCGGATGAACAGCGTCATCTCGAAGTCGAGTGCCGAGAAGGGCTCGTCGAGGAACAGCACCTCGGGGTTGGGCGCCAGCGCGCGCATGATGGACGCCGTCTGCTGCTGCCCGCCCGAGAGTTCGTAGGGGTAGCGGTTGAGGTCGAACTTCACGTCGAACGAGGCCACCAGTTCGGCCATGCGGCGGTCCACCTCGGCCTTGCTCTTGCCTTCGAGCTTGAGCGGGTAGGCGATGTTGTCGATGGTGCGCATCCACGGGAACATCGCCTCGCGGTAGTTCTGGAAGACGTAGCCGATCTTCGTGTCCTTGAGGCTCTTGCCATCGAACAGGATCTCGCCGCGGTCGATGGGCACGAGGCCCGCGATCATGTTGATCAGCGTGCTCTTGCCGCACCCGTTGGGGCCGAAGACCGAGACGATCTTGTGCTTGGGGATGTCGAGGTCGAAGTCCTCGTACAGCGGCCAGCCCGCGAAGTACTTGGTCAGCCCACGGATGGTGATGTGGGTGCCGGCCGGGCCGGGCGTGAAGACACGCTGGGGCACATCGGCATACACGGCGCCATTGACGACGGCGTTCATCGGCCGCTCCAGTGCACGATCCTGCGTTCGGCGATCAGAAAGAGAATGTTCAGGGCATAGCCCAGGGCGCCTGCTGCCAGGATGGCGGCGTACATGCTCTTGACGTTGAGCACCTGCTGCGCATCGATGATGCGGTGGCCCAGGCCGTTGTCCGAGCCGATGAACATCTCGGCCACGATGACGATGACCAGCGCCATCGACACGGCCGAGCGCAGGCCGACGAAGGTGGGTTGCAGGCTTTCCCAGATCAGCACGTCCTTGAAGATCTGCCAGCGCGATGCGCCCATCACGCGCGCCGCCATGACGCGCTGCTTGCGGGCGTTGATGACGCCATAGGCGCTGTTGAAGATCACGATCAGGAAGGCGCCGAACGCGGCGATGGCTACCTTGTTCACATCCGACACGCCGAAGATCAACAGGAACAGCGGGATCAGCGCCGAAGAGGGGGTGGAGCGGAAGAAGTCGATCAGAAACTCCACGCTGCGGTACGCGCGCTCGTTGCTGCCCAGCAGCACGCCCAGGGGCACGCCGACCACGGCCGCGATCAAAAAGGCCTGCACCGTGCGCCAGACGGTCACCGCGAAGTCGAGCAGCAGCGGCCCGCCGGCCAGGCCGGTGACCAGCGTGAGCACGGTGGCGCCGGGTGGTGGAAGCAGGATGGGCTTGATGAAGCCCAGGCGCACCACCAGGTCCCAGAGGACGAACAGGGCCAGGGGGCCGACGAAGGGAAGCAGCCTGTCCCAGGCGGGCGTCTTGGGCACAGCGGATGCCGCCGTGCTCGCTGGCGGCGACCAGGCGCCGGCAGTGGTGGAGGTGGTTTCGGCCATGGTGCGCCCCTTCAGGCCTTGTAGATCAGGCTGTCGACCACGACCTTCTTCTCGAAGATGCCCTTCTCGGTGAACAGGTCGTAGAACTTCTGGAAGTACGCCAGGTCGCTGGGCTTGAACTCGTTGTAGAGCATGTATGAGGCCAGCGGCACCTCGGCCGTGAGCGCGCCTTCGATGGCGGTGTAGCCCTTCATGAACTGCCGGGCCTCGTCGGGCTTGCTGCGCACCAGCTCGATACCGCGGGCGTAGGCGGCGATGAACTTTTTGGCCACCTCGGGGTTCTTCTTGATGAACTCGCTGGTCAGGCTGGCTGCGCCGCCGTGCCAGGGCGCCATCGCATCGCCCAGGATGTACCTGGCCACAACCCCCGACTCGATGATCCGCGTGGTGCCGTTCATGCGGCCGATGGTGCCGGTGGGCTCCAGCGTGTAGCAGGCATCCACCTGGCCGGCCACGATGGCGGCGATGTGCTGGCCGATGGGTAGCTCGGTCACGGTCGCTCCGGTGGCGCCGGCGCGCTCCAGCATGGTCTTGCACAGCGTCATGTTCTGGATGCCGGGGCCCGAGGCGACCTTCTTGCCCTTGAGGTCGGCCATGGTCTTGATGGCGCTGTCCTTGCCGGTGATGAACTGGTCGAGCACGAACCTGGCGTTGCTCGGGTTGGTGGCAAAGATCTTGAAAAGACCCGGCTGGGCGATTTCGCCGATGGCCAGGTTGGCCGACCCCGTGCCGTTGGAACTGCCGTCGGAGCGGCCCGCGAGCATGGCCTCCATCACTTGCTGGGCGCCCGCGAACTTGAGCGGCTCTACGTCCAGGCCTGCCTCCTTGAAATAGCCTTTCTCCACCGCAGCGAAGAAAGGCAGCCCGGCCGCCACGGGCCAGAAGCCGATGCGGATCTTGGGCGCCGCCTGGGCGCGCACCAGCGCGGGTGCTGCCAGCACACCCAGGGTTGCGGCCGAGGCCTGCAAGATGCGGCGGCGCGATGCGCCCGTGGACGTGATGGAACTGTGGGATGTCATGGAAGGCTCCTGCAGCAGGGTTGGAGGGGAACAAACAGGGAATCAGGTGCCGGCCCTGAGCGACGCGATGTACGCCCGCCAGCCGCCAAAGTGGCTGATGTCGTGCGCACCGGCCAGCGCCAGCGGCTCGCAGATGAAGCCCTGCACGCTGCTGCCGTCGGCCAGGGTGAGCGTGCCTATGCCCAGCGGCTGCGGGATCAACGCGACGAAGCTGCCGTAGTTCGCGGCGGGCATGCGCCACACCTCGATGGCGATGCGCGTGCCCTGGCCCGGCGCCACACGCAGCAGGCCGGGCTTGGGCGGCACGGTGCCGGGCAGGGCGTAGAGCTGGTAGTCGGCGGCTGTCTCGGTCACCAGCTCCAGCGTGGCGCCGCGGTCTGTGAGCTGGCCGTTCAGCGGCATGCCGCTCAGGTGGGCACCGACCACGGCGACCCGTACTGTGGCGGGCGCCTGCAGCCCGGCGATGGGCTGGGGCACGGGCAAGGGCGTGCTGCCGGCGGCCTGGGGCAGGCCGGTGGCGTGGTGGTAGCGCTGGCCCAGCTCCGCCAACTGCAGGTCGCTGCCGCAGGGGCCTATCAGCGTGATGCCGAAGGGCAGGCCGTCGGCGCGCAGGCTGCTGGGCACCGCAATGGCGGCATAGTCCAGCAGGTTGACGAAGTTGGTGTAGGCGCCCAGGTTGCGGTTGAGCACCACCGGGTCGGCCTGCATGGCTGCGATCGTGTAGTGCGTGGGGGCCGTGGGCACCAGCAGCACGTCGATGGCCTCGGGGCCCTGCCACATCGGTGCCACCTGCTGGCCCAGGGCGCGCAGCCGGGTCTGGGCGTCACACAGGTCGGCCGCGCTGTAGCTGCGCCCGCTGGCCAGGATGCTGCGCACCGGCTCCACCACCTGGTCCTCGTGTTGGTCGAAGAAGCTGCGCACGGCGGCATAGCGCTCTGCCACCAGGGCGCTTTCGTAAAGCAGGGCCGCGGCCTGGGCCAGCGGCGCGTAGGGTATGGGCACCGGCGTGCCGCCCAGCGCCTGAAGGCGTGCCACGGCCTCGGCGAATGCCGCCTCGGCCGCTGCATCGCCGAAGAACTCGAGCACATCGGGCACGCCGAAACGGAAGCTGGCGGGCAATGGCTTGGTGGCCAGGGTGAGCTGCCGCCCATAGGGGTCTTGCCCGTCATAGCCCTGTGCGACCTGGAGCACGCGGGCCGCCACGTCCACCGTGCGCGCGAAGATCGAGACACAGTCGGCGCTCTGCGCGGCCGGCACCACGCCCCGTGTACTGACGAGACCCTTGGTTGGCTTGATGCCCACGATGTTGTTCAGCCCTGCGGGCACGCGGCCCGAGCCGGCCGTGTCGGTCCCCAGCGCGAAGTCCACCTGGTCGGTAGCCACTACATAGGCAGAGCCTGAACTGGAGCCACCGGACACGTAGGCGGGGTTGAGCGCGTTGGGTACCGCGCCATGCGGCGAGCGCGTGCCGTTGAGCCCGCAGGCGAACTGGTCCAGGTTGGTCTTGCCCACCAGCGTTGCCCCGGCGTCGAGCAGGCGCTGCACTACCGCTGCATGGGCCGTCGCCGTGTAGGCAAAGCCAGGGCAGGCGGCGGATGTGGGGTAGCCGGCCACGTCGATGTTGTCCTTGACCGCAAAGCGGAGGCCGCTGAGCGGGCCGCCAGCCCTGCCGGCGACAGCGGGCTCGCAGCGCACCAACCAGGCCTGCTCGGCCAATGGGAGGCGCGGTGAACCGTCAGGCACAGGAGGAAATTCGGCCACCAGGGAGTTTGTTGCTTGCACCATTTTGAAGAATTCAATCTTGGATACAAGAAGAGATGCAAGCGCTGTGCCAGGCCCGCTGAGTTCGCAGCGGATCGACAAGATCGATGTGCTCCCAGAGGCAGGCAGTCCCGCAAGAACTGCATTGCGCTTAGAGGGAAGCTCGTGGCTTTGGGGCCCGGACGATGTCTGGTACCGGCACATGAAGCGCGGCACGTGCGGCTGGGTGCCTGCCTGTGCTGCCAGCCCTGCCAGCCTTGCCTGGTGCCAGTTTTCGCTGCGGTGTGGTGCATGGGCAGCGTTTCGAGCGGTTTGGGACGCGCTAAAGTGGTGAGCCCTGCCTGCCTCCGTGGGATGCATCGACGGACGCGGGCAAAACCATTTCCTTTCTGTATCCGCATGATTTCTTTCCACAACCCCTTGCACCACCGGCATGCGCCGGTCCATGAGTTCTACCGGGGAGAGCGCGTGCCGTGCTTCGAGAAACCGGTCCGTGCCCAATATGTGGAGGACGCCCTGCTGGAGCGCGGCCATGGGCTGTTGGCGCCTGATGTGGACAGCACGCCGGTGCTGGCCCAGATCCATGCGCCGCGCTACCTGGCTTTTTTGCAGAGCGCATGGCAACAGTGGCTGGCACTGGACGCGGCCAACGCTTCGGTCCAGCCATTCCCGTCGGTGTGGCCGGTGCGCAGCCTGCGCAGCGACGTGGAGCCGGACAACTTCGTGGCGAAACTGGGTCTGTACTCCATGGACAACGGCACGCCCATGGCCGCGGGCACCTGGGAGGCCGTGAAGGCAGGGGCCGATGCCGCTGCCAGCGCAGCGGCCCGCGTGGCCCAGGGCGCGCGTGCCGCGTTCTGCTGTACACGCCCGCCGGGCCACCATGCAGGGCCCGACTTCATGGGCGGCTACTGCTTTGTCAACAACGCTGCCGTGGCGGCGCAGTGGCTGCGCAACCACGGGTCCGGGCGCGTAGCCCTGCTGGACGTGGACTATCACCACGGCAACGGCACGCAGAGCATCTTCTACGACCGTGCCGACGTGCTGTTCATCAGCCTGCATGGCGATCCACGCACCGAATACCCGTTCTACCTGGGCCATGCCGACGAAACCGGCGAAGGCGAGGGCGCAGGTTTCAACCTCAACCTGCCGCTGCCCGCGGGCACCACCGCCACGCAATGGTTCGCCGCGCTGGAGCAGGCCTGCGTGCGCATTGCGCAGTACCAGGCGGACACGCTGGTGGTATCGCTGGGGCTCGACGCCTTCGAGGACGACCCCATCTCGAAATTCGCGCTCAAGACCTCGGACTTCACCCGCCTGGGCGAGCGGCTGGCCGCCCTGGGGCTGCCCACGGTGTTCGTGCTCGAAGGCGGCTACGCGGCTGCCGAACTGGGCCACAACGCCGTGAACGTGCTCGATGGTTTCGAGCAGGCGGCCCCGCGATGAGCGAAGCTGTCGACTGCGTGGTGGTCGGTGCTGGCGTGGTCGGCCTGGCCGTGGCCCGTGCGCTGGCGCTGCAGGGGCGCGAGGTCATGGTGCTGGAGGCGGCCGATGCCATCGGCACCGGCACCAGCTCGCGCAACAGCGAGGTCATCCATGCCGGGCTGTACTACGCCACGGGCTCGCTCAAGGCGCGGCTGTGCGTGCAAGGCCGCGAGCTGCTCTACGCTTACTGCGCCGAGCGCGGCGTGCCGCACCGGCGCTGCGGCAAGCTGATCGTGGCCACGTCCCCGGAACAGATCCCGGCGCTGCAGGGCATCGAAGCGCGCGCGCGTGCCAACGGCGTTGGCGATCTGCAATGGCTCGATGCCGAGGCCGCGCAGGCGCTGGAGCCTGCGCTGCAGTGCGTGGCCGCTCTGCATTCGCCGAGCACCGGCATCGTCGACAGCCATGCGCTGATGCTCGCGCTGCAGGGAGACCTGGAGCACGCGGGTGGGATGGTGGTATTGAATTCGCCCCTGGCGCACGCTGAATGCGCGCCAAATGCTATTGAATTGGTAGCGGTTGACGGTACACGCCTGGTGGCGCGTTCCGTGGTCAATGCCGCCGGCCTGCATGCCCCCGGGCTGGCCGCACGCTTTGCGGGGCTCGGCGCCGCGCATGTGCCTGTCGCCCACTACGCCAAGGGCAACTACTTCACCCTGTCTGGCAAGGCGCCCTTCAGCCGGCTGATCTACCCCGTGCCGGAGGCCGCAGGCCTCGGTGTGCACCTGACGCTGGACCTGGGCGGGCAGGCGAAGTTCGGGCCGGACGTGCAGTGGGTCGACTCACCCGACGATCTGGCGGTGGACCCATCCCGTGGCGATGCGTTCTATGCCGAGGTCCGACGTTACTGGCCCGGTTTGCGCGATGGCGCGCTCGTGCCCGGCTATGCGGGCATGCGCCCCAAGATCCACGGTCCCGACGCCGCGGCGGCGGATTTCGTGATCCAGGGGCCATCGGTGCACGGGATCGCAGGGCTGGTCAACCTGTTCGGCATCGAATCGCCCGGGTTGACAAGTGCCCTCGCGATTGGGGAGCATGTGGCGGCGCTGGCTTGATCTGGCGCAAGCTGCTTGCACACCGTAACCTCTTGGGTCCCCGTCCTACGAAGGGGCTTCGGGCACGTGGCTAAGATGAAACCCAAGACCTCCTGTGTCGAGGTCCAACATTTTTTGTTGCTCTCAAGAAAGGCTTGTATGACTGTTTCCGACACCATCACCACGACCCAGGGCGAACTGGAAAAACTGGTGTCCGACCTGCGCGGGCTGCTGGCCAGCAAGGACCTGGACGCCGTGCCCGACATCAAAGTGCTGCGCCAACGCCTGGACGATGGCCTGCACAACGCCCGTGAATCCGCAGTCCGTGCGGCGCAGGACGCAGCACGCCAGGCCAAGGACGCTGCCCTCGCCGCAGACCGCTATGCGCACGATGAGCCATGGCGTGTGGCCGGTGCCGCTCTGGCCGTGGGCGCCCTCGTGGGCTTCGTGCTGGCCCGCCGTTAACCTGGTGCCGCGCCCTATGAAGCAAAGGTTCGGAGGCCGTCCATGAACTGGCTGTCCATTCTGGGGCTTGAAAGCTTGGTGTCCCGGTGGCGTGCCAACGTCATCGAGGCTGCCATCGCGGCCGAAGACCGCATGGATCTGGCGCGCCTGGAGTGGCAGGACCAGAAGCAGCGCTTGCAGCAAATGCTGGTGCTGACCATTCTGGTTGCAGGCCTCACGGTGGTGGCGCTGATCATGCTCTCTCTGGCCGTCCTCGTGCATTTTTGGGACACGCCACAGCGTACGCTGGTGGCCTGGATCGTTGCAGGTGTCTGGGTGGCCGGATGGGGCGCAACATTGCTGTCGCTGGTTTCGGTGGCCAAGCGGGCCAGTGATGGCTTTGCATTGACCCGCCGAGAACTGGCGCAAGACTGGCGTGACATCAAGGAGCGTTTGTAATGGCCGCCGCATCTCCAACCACTGCCGTCCCTGACGTGGCGGACGTTCCGCCGCCCACGGATGCGCAGCAAAAGGTCATTGATCGCATTGCCACCCAGCGCGCGCGCCTGCGTGCGCGCCGGGTTGCGCGGGCCCAGTCCCTGGCGCTGTCACGGCAACGTGAGGGCGCGGGCGGGATCGATGAGTCCATGGCACTGCGCCTGGCGGGTTTTGCCCGCGAACATCCCGTGGCCATGGTCGCGATGGCGGGTGTGGGCCTGGTGGCGGGGCCTCGTCGTCTGATCCGTTGGGCTGGCGTGGTGTTGCCGCTGTTGATGCGGCTGCGCCGCTGAGCGCTGCGCGCGTGCATCCCAAGGCCGCTGTCGTACAGCGGCTTTTTTTTGCCTTCCGACCGGCGAGAAGGGTGTTTATCGCGCCATGGCCTTGATGGCCTTGGCCGCTTTGACCACCAGAGCTGGGCCTTCATAAATGAGGCCGGTGTAGATCTGCACCACGTCCGCTCCCGCGCGGATCTTGCTCACAGCGTCTTGCGCGCTCATCACGCCACCGACGCCGATGATGGGAAACTGCGGCCCCAGCGCTGCACGCAGCTGCCGGATCACCTGGTTGCTGGCCTCCAGCACGGGTGCGCCGCTCAGCCCCCCCGTTTCCTCGGCGTGCCGCAGGCCTTGCACGGCAGTGCGCACGATGGTGGTGTTGGTGGCGATCACGCCGTCCATGCCATGGCGTGTCAGGGTGGCTGCAATCACGGCGACCTGCGCTTCATCCAGGTCCGGCGCAATCTTCACGAACACGGGCACGCGCCGAGAATGGCGCGTGGCCAGGACTTCGCGACGCTCCGCGATGGCCCCCAACAAGGCGTCCAGCGCCGCATCGCTCTGGAGGGCGCGCAGGTTCTGCGTGTTCGGCGAGCTGATGTTGACCGTGACGTAGTCGGCATGGGGATACACGCCCTCCAGGCAGGTCAGGTAGTCGCTGGTGGCGTTCTCGATGGGGGTGGTGGCGTTCTTGCCGATGTTCAGGCCCAGCAGCAGGGGGTGGCGCCGGGCTTGCGTGGTGCGAAAACGTGCCTGCTGCACGTTGTGTAAAAAGGCATCCAGCCCCTCATTGTTGAACCCCAGGCGGTTGATGAGCGCACGGGCTTCGGGCAGCCGGAACATGCGTGGCTTGGGGTTGCCCGGCTGCGCCTTCGGGGTGACGGTGCCCACCTCTACAAAACCAAACCCCATGGCGCCCAGCGCATCGATGCAGCGGGCGTTCTTGTCCAGGCCTGCCGCCATGCCGACGCGGTTCGGAAAGGTCAGCCCGGCCAGTTGCACGGGGTCGTCCACCGTCTCGTTGCACCAGGCCCACTGCAGGGGGGTGCGCTGACCGCGGGCCAGCATGTCCATGGTGAGTTCATGCGCAGCCTCGGCATCCAGGCCGAAGAGGAAAGGGCGGGTCAGGGCGTAGGGGATCAGGGACATGGAGGTGTGGCGGGGGATAATTGCGCAATAACCTCCGATTTTCTCTCATGACGACCTCCACCTCCCTCTCCCAAGACGAACTCAAGACCCTGGTAGGCCAAGCCGCGTTGCAATACGTGGTGCGCGGCGAGATAGTGGGGGTGGGCACAGGCTCCACGGTGAACAAGTTCATCGATGCGCTGGCCGGCATGAAGGGCGAGATCAAGGGCGCGGTCTCCAGCTCGGTGGCCAGCACCGAGCGCCTCAAGGCCCTGGGCATCCCGGTGTTCGATGCGAACGAGGTCGAATCGCTGGCGGTCTACATCGACGGCGCCGACGAGATCGATGGCAAAGGCCACATGGTCAAGGGCGGCGGCGCTGCGCTCACCCGCGAAAAAATCGTGGCGGCATTGGCGAGCCGGTTTGTGTGCATCGCCGACGAATCCAAGCTCGTGGCCGCGTTGGGCAAGTTCCCGCTGCCGGTGGAGGTCATCCCGATGGCCGCCCAGCACATCACGCGCCGGTTCGCCGCGATGGGCGGCACCGCCAGCCTGCGCCTCAAGGACGGCCAACCTCTGGTCACTGACAACGGTCAGCACATCCTGGATGTCACGGGCCTCTCCATCCAGGACCCGCTCGCATTCGAGTCCGAGATCAACCAGTGGCCCGGTGTGGTGACGGTGGGGGTATTCGCGCACCAGAAGGCGTCAGTGTGCCTGCTGGGTACCGCCCAGGGTGTCAAAACCTTGGCTTATTGAACGGCGCCGGAGCCCTGCAGAAAACACAAAGGGCCGTAGCAACGGCCCTTTGTGTTTGGAGCTCCGCGGCGCCAGTGTGTCGGCACCTGCGAGCCGCGGAATGGGTGGATATCAGAAACGGATACCGGCAGGGTTGCTGGGACTGGGTCCTTCATTGACAGGAGCCGGGGGCCGCACCCGTGAATTGGTGGCTGCCGGCGGTGCAGACGCTGATGCAGGCGAAGCAGCCGGTTCTGCCGCCTTGACTGCGACCAGGGGCGTCGGCGTCGGAGCCCGATAGTTGCGTGGGAGTTGAGATTGCTGGGGATACCCTGCCGTGTCCAGGTACTGGGACCACTCGCCTTCCGAGAAGCCTATGAGATGCTGATTCCCGATCGTGCCAAACGGCAGGCTGGTGTTATTGCTCAATTTTTGAAGCGCTGCGATATCTTCATTGCTCGTGACCGTGCGCTCCGTGAACGGAATTCCCCGCGATGTCAGGAAGGTACGCGCCGACGTACACGGTGTGCAGTCATTGCCTGTGTAGAGCGTGACGGGAAATCGACCGGCGACCTGGCGCAGCGAGGTCGGCAGATTGTCGTTGGCAGAAGCCGGTGCCGTGCCCGTCATGCGCGCCGGTTGTGCGTTTCCTTCCGCGGGCGGGCGGTCCGAAAACGTCACCTTGCCGTCGGGACCGACGATGCGATAGACGCCTTGCGCATGGGCGCCGGCACAGGCCAGTGTCATCAGCAAAGACGCCAGCAAAGGGGCGGTCAGGGGCTTGTGCATGCTCGATTCTCCTCACTCATTCGGGGGCTGGTCCGTCGGCACGGGATGCATAACAAACACCGCACATGCTTCGGGCTCCATGTCTTGTTCACGCGGCTGGCGCTTGCGCCATGCCCTGGTGGCGCAGCAAGGCGTCCAGATTGGGCTCGCGGCCCCGGAACGCCTTGAACGACTCCATGGCGGGGCGGCTGCCGCCAGCCTCCAGGATGGCCTCGCGGTAGCGGCGGCCTGTCTCCGTGCTGGGCAGGCCATCGCTTCCGGCGGTCTCTTCGAAGGCGGCGTAGGCGTCGGCGCTCAGCACCTCGGCCCACTTGTAGCTGTAGTAGCCTGCCGCATAGCCGCCGGCAAAGATATGGCTGAAGGTGTGGGCCGTGCGGCTGAAGGCAGGTGGGGTGAGCACCGAGACCTCGTCGCGCACCTGGGCCAGCAGGGGCATGAAGTCCTTTGCCGGGTCGTGTTCGGTGTGCAGCAGCATGTCGAACAGCGAGAACTCGATCTGGCGCAGCGTCTGCATGCCGCTCTGGAAGTTCTTGGCCGCAATCATCTTGTCGAACAGCGCGCGGGGCAGCGGTGCGCCGGTGTCCACATGGGCCGTCATGTGCTTGAGCACATCCCATTCCCAGCAGAAGTTTTCCATGAACTGGCTGGGCAGTTCCACCGCATCCCACTCCACGCCGCCGATGCCCGAGACGTCGCGTTCATTCACCTGGGTCAGCATGTGGTGCAGGCCATGGCCGAACTCGTGGAACAGCGTGATCACGTCGTCGTGCGTGAGCAGCGGCGGCTTGCCGTCCACACCACTGGCGAAGTTGCAGACCAGGTGCGCCACCGGGGTCTGCAGCACGCCGGTATCAGGGCGCAGCCAGCGGGCGCGCACGTCGTCCATCCAGGCGCCGCCACGCTTGCCGGTGCGGGCCGGCTGGTCCAGGTAGAACTGGCCGACCAATGTGCTTCCACGCTCGATGCGATAGAACTCCACCGCAGGGTTCCACACCGGCGCGCTGTCGCGGCGGATGGACACCTCGAACAGGGTCTCGATGATCTTGAAAAGGCCCGCCAGCACCTTGGGCGCCGTGAAGTACTCCTTGACCTCCTGCTCGCTGAAGGCATAACGCGCTTCCTTGAGCTTTTCGGAGACATAGGGCCAGTCCCAGGCCTGTGGATTGGAGAGCGAAAGCTTTTCTGCCGCAAAGGCGCGCAGGTCTGCCACATCTTTTTCGGCATAGGGGCGCGCGCGGCGGGCCAGGTCGCGCAGGAATCCGACGACCTGTGCGGGCGACTGCGCCATCTTGGGCACCACGGAGACTTCGCCAAAATTGGCGTAGCCCAGCAGCTGGGCCTCTTCACGGCGCAGCGCGAGGATCTCGCCGATCAGCGCCGTGTTGTCGAACTTGCGCGCATCGCCTTGGGCCTGGTCGGAGGCGCGGGTGACGTACGCGTGATACAGCTTCTCGCGCAGGTCGCTGCGCGTGGCGAACTGCATCACCGGCAGATAGCACGGCATCTTCAGGGTGAGCTTGTAGCCGTCCTTGCCGTCGGCCTGCGCGGCTGCGAGCGCAGCCTGCTGCACATCGGACGGGATGCCGTCCAGCTCGTCGGCCGTGGCGTAGTAGGCGTAGGCGTCGGTGGCATCCAGCGCGTTCTCGCTGAACTTCTGGGACAGCTCGGCCTGGCGCTCCTGGATCTGGGCGAAGCGCTCCTTGGCGGCACCCGTCAGCTCAGCGCCGCTGAGCACGAAGTTGCGCACGGCGTTGCGGTGCGCCTGGCGCTGCTCGTCCGTGAGCGTGGCGGGGTCGATGGCCTTGTACTTGGCGAACAGGCGTTCGTCGGCGCCCAGGCGCGTCCAGAACTCGGTCACGCGGGGCAGGGCGGCGTTGTATGCGGCGCGCAACTCGGGGGTGTCCGCCACGCTGTTGAGGTGGCTGACCGCGCCCCAGGCCATGCCCAGCCGCTCGGTCGCCACGTCCAGCACCTTGGCGATCGCATCCCAGCGGGCCGGGAACTCGGGTGCCGTGACGGTTTCCAGGGCCGCACTGGCCCGTTCGAGCAGCACATCCATGGCGGGCGCCACGTCGTCGGGACGGATGCTGTCAAAGGGGGGGAGGCCGGTGAAGTCGAGAAGGGCGTTGCTCATGCGAAGGTAGATGACGCCGAGGGGCGTAGGTTCAAGTTGCAAGGCAGCCAGCGCATGTCGCCGGTGGTCGTCTGGGCTTTCGGCCCGCGCTCAGCGGGCCGCAGTGCGCTCGGCTGCCTCGATGGTGTTCACCAGCAGCATGGTAATGGTCATCGGGCCGACCCCGCCAGGAACGGGGGTGATCCAGCCGGCGACTTCCTTGACGCCGTCGAAGTCCACGTCGCCGCAGAGCTTGCCGTCCGCCTTCCGGTTGATGCCGACGTCGATGACGATGGCGCCGGGCTTGACCATGTCGGCGGTCAGCGTGTTGGCCCGGCCTACGGCCGCCACGACGATGTCTGCCTGGCGGGTGTGATAGCCCAGGTCCGGCGTGCCGCTGTGGGTGACGGTCACGGTGGCGTTGGCCTGCAGCAGGAGCAACGCCATGGGCTTGCCCACGGTGTTGCTGCGGCCGATGACGACCGCGTGCTTGCCCTTGATCGACTGCCCCGTGGATTCGATCAGCTTCATGCTGCCGTAAGGCGTGCAGGGGCGAAACCCGTCCAGGCCCGCCATGAGCTCACCGGCCGACAGCACGGAGTACCCGTCGACGTCCTTGGCCGTTGCGATGGCCTCGATCACTTTGTGGGGGTCGATGTGCTTGGGCAGCGGCATCTGCACCAGGATGCCGTGCACTGCCGGGTCGGCATTGAGTGCAGCGATGCGATCGAGCAGCTTCGCTTCGGTCAGGTCGGCGTCGTACTTTTCGAAGACCGAACGCACGCCGCTGTCCTCGCAAGCCTTGATCTTGTTGCGCACGTACACCGCCGAGGCCGGATCTTCGCCGACCAGGATCACCGCCAGGCCCGGCTGGTGGCCGCGTGCGGTGAGGGCGGCTGCGCGCTGCGCCACGTCGGCGCGCAATTGTCGGGAGAGGGCGTTGCCGTCGATGAGCTGTGCTGTCATGTCAAAAATACCGGATCAAAATGGCCGCTACCGCTGGTCTGTAGAGCGCAAGAAGCTATGAAAATGTGAGCAATGCTATTGGTTCAGCTCAGCCCTTGGGTGCGTTCTGTCCGAGGGCGATCTTCAGCAGGTCGGCCACGGTGTTGGCGTTGAGCTTTTCCATGATGTTGGCGCGGTGCGCTTCCACCGTCTTGATGCTGATGCCCAGGTCGTCGGCGATCTGCTTGTTCAGGCGGCCGGCGACGATGCGTTCGAGCACCTGGGCTTCGCGGCTGGTGAGCTTGGAGAGCAGGGCGTCGCGGCTGGCGGCCTGCTGGTAGCCGGCGAAGGCTTCGCGGGCGTGGTCCAGCATGCGCTCGACCAGGCCGACCAGTTCTTCTTCGTTGAAAGGCTTCTGGATGAAATCCAGCGCGCCCTTCTTCATGGTGTTCACCGCCATGGGCACGTCGCCGTGGCCGGTGATGAAGACGATGGGCAGGGGGGACTTGCGCTCGATCAGGCGGTCCTGCAGCTCCAGGCCGGTCATGCCGCCCATGCGGATGTCGACGATCAGGCAGGCCACCTCGCGCGGGTCGTAGCGCGACAAAAAGGTCTCGGCCGAATCAAAGCAGCGCACCCGGTAGTCCTTGCCTTCCAGCAGCCACTGCAGGGAATCGCGAACCGCCTCGTCGTCATCCACCACATAGACGGTGCCTTTTTTCGGAATCAAGCTCATGCAATTGTCCTTGGGTTTTGTACGTTTGCTACAGAATTTGTAGTGGCATCCGCAGGTTTGGCAAGCGGCAGCCAGAAGAAGAACCTGCAGCCAATGACCTCTGTTCCATTGTAGAGGTTCTCCGCCTGCATCCGGCCCTGGTGCGACTCGACGATGCTGCGGCACAGGTTCAGCCCCATGCCCATGCCTTCGGCCTTGGTGGAGAAGAACGCCTCGAACAGCCGCTCCAGCACCTCGGGCGCGAGACCCTTGCCGGTGTCCTGCACCGAGAACTCCACGCCCTGCCGGTCTTCGATGGTCTTGGGCACCACCCGCAGCTCCACGCTGCGGCCAGCCACCGGGCGGTCGGCATGCTGGATGGATTCGGCGCCGTTCTTCATCAGGTTCACCAGCACCTGCTCGATCAGGATGGTGTCCGCCATCACCGGCGGCAGGCGCGCAGCCACGTAGTGCGTCAGGCGCACGTTGTGGCGGCGCAGTTCGATGTCGGCCAGCTCCACGGCCTCGTTCACCATCGAATGCACGTCCGCCAGCGTGCGGTTGGGCTCGCTCTTCTTCACGAAGGCGCGGATGCGCTGGATGATCTGGCCCGCACGCTGCGCCTGGTGCGCCGTTTTCTGCAGCGCGGTCAGCAGGGCTTCTTCGGTCAACTGCCCGCTCTGGATGCGCGAGACCATGCCGCTGCAGTAGTTGTTGATGGCCGTGAGCGGCTGGTTCAGCTCGTGCGCCACGCTCGACGCCATCTCGCCCATGGTGATCAGGCGGCTGACCGACTGGGCCCGCTCGGCCTGGCGCGAGGCCTGCTCTTCGGCCTGGCGGCGCGGCGTGATGTCGGTGGCAATCACCATCTGCGCCAGGCGCCCGTCCACCCAGTTCAGGTAGCGCGAGCGCACTTCCAGCCACTTGCCCAGGTCGGGCAAATAGATCTCGGCGTTCTCGGTGCGGGCGCTGGTGAGCGGGTCGGTCGGCAGGCCCATCAGCCCGTCCTCGTCGTCCATGCCCGTGGGGTTGTTGCCGGCCACGGGCACCACGCCGGCCTGCGCCACCAGTTGCAGGTGCCCGCCGGTCTGCGAGCCGAACCATTGGCGGTAGAGCTTGTTGGCGAACAGCAGCTCCTCGCTGCCCAGCGGCGCCACCGACACCGAGGCGTCCAGCGACTCCAGCACGATGGTGAAGCGCTCGTGCGAGGCCGACAGCTGCTCGCGGATGCGGTTGGGCTCGGTGATGTCGGTCATCGACGTCATCCAGCCGGTCTGGTGGCCGCGCGCGTCGATCAGCGGCGACACGTACAGCCGCGCATCGAACAAGGTGCCGCTCTTGCGCCGCACCCGCACCTGAAAGCCGCCCACGATGGTCTTGCCCGAGAGCTCGTCGCGCAGCTTGGCGTGCAGCGCTTCGTGGTCGGAATCGGGCCAGTAGGGGAAGGGCGCCTTCAGGCCCACCAGCTCGGCCTCGCTCCAGCCCGTCATCTGGCAGAAAGCGGCGTTCACGTAGGTGATGCGGCCTTCCATGTCCAGCGCACGCATGCCGGTCAGGATGGAGTTCTCCATCGCGCGGCGGAAGTTGGTCTCGGCCACCAGGGCCTGTTGCGCCTGCATGCGCCGGCGCGTGTGGCGCCAGGTGGCGATCAGCATCCACGCGGTCATGGCCGAGAGCGTGCCCACCAGCCAGAACAGCCCGCTGCCCACCACGCCCAGGGACGTGCGGTAGGCCTGTGCCTTCAGCACCAGGCCGTTACCCACCGGCGATACGGGCACTTCGTATTCGTTGGCACGCGATGCCCACGGCAGAAATTGCGTGGCGGTATTGCGCGGCCCCAGCGGCGTGCCGGCCAGCACCTGGTTCTTGCCGTCCAGCAGCGTCACGGCATACCGTGCCAGCACCTCGGTGGGGGTGCCGTAGCGCAGCAGGCTGTCGATGGAATATTCGCCCAGCACCACGCCGCTGAACTTGCCCTGGTTGTTCAGGGGCACCTGCAGTTGCAGCAGCGGCGTGGTGTCGCCCGCCGTCACGGCCGGCTGGGCATACACGGGTTGCTGCAGGTCACGTGCCAGGCCGAAGGTGTCCGCCGTGTCGCCGGGCTTGAGCACTTCGCCCGCGATGCGCAGCTCGCTGCTGGCCAGGGTGGGGGCGGCGTGGCTGGCGCGGATGCGGCGGCGCTCGTCGATCCAGGTGATGGCCTGCAGCTCGGGGTACTGGCTGATCAGGGTCTCGGCGCGGCTCACGAATTCGGAGCGCTCGAGCTCCTGGTTCGACAGGTCGCGCGCAATGCGCATGAGCTGCTCCTGGCGCTCCAGCAGCCGCAGCCGCACGCGCTGCTGGGCGTATTCCACATCACGGCGCAGGGCTTCCTGTTCGCGTTCGGCCTCTTCGGCCCTCAAATACCAGAACGCCGCCACGATGGCCGCCAGAAACATCAGCACCGCAGCCAGCGGCGCCAGGGCGGCAAAACGGTCCTGCCGGGTGGGCGACAGCCCCCGCCACCACTTGCGCCACCAGCGGATCGGGGCGGCCACGGGGGAGGCCGTGGGAGGGGAGGTGGTCGGCAGCGGGTCCATCCTCCGAGTGTAGGTGAGGCTTGTGGCCCTGCTGGCCCCGGTATTTTGTGCGTTTGCAGCATTTTCTTGCAATGTGAAATGCAAAAGCACCATTTGAAATTGGTAAAAAATATGCGAAACTAGAGCCAACGACCTAAATTTGCTGCCACATCTACAGGAGACAAACATGTCAGCTCAGCCCGACCAAGAGGCCGGTTTCGGCATCGGCACGGACGCCGATCAGCAGGAAACCCGTGAATGGATGGACGCCCTGTCCGCCGTCATCGACAAGGAGGGCCCTGAGCGCGCCCATTTCCTGCTCGAGCAACTTCTCGAACATGCCCGCCAGAGCAGCATCGACATGCCGTTCTCCGCCAATACGGGCTACGTCAACACCATCGAAGCCGACCAGGAAGCCCATTGCCCTGGCAATATCGCGATCGAAAAGCGCCTGCGCGCCTACATGCGCTGGAACGCCATGGCCATGGTCGTGCGGGCCAACCGCCTGAACCCTGCCGACGGTGGCGACCTGGGCGGCCACATCGGCTCGTTCGCGTCCGTCGCCAGCATGTTCGGCGCCGGCTTCAACCACTTCTGGCACGCTGCCAGTGAGGACCACGGTGGCGACCTGCTGTACATCCAGGGCCACAGCTCGCCCGGCATCTACGCCCGCGCCTACCTCGAAGGCCGCCTGACCGAAGAGCAGCTCGACAGCTTCCGCCAGGAAGTGGATGGCAAGGGCCTCTCGAGCTACCCGCACCCCAAGCTCATGCCCGAGTTCTGGCAGTTCCCCACGGTGTCGATGGGCCTGGGCCCGCTGATGGCCATCTACCAGGCGCGCTTTCTCAAGTACCTGCACGCCCGCGGCATTGCCGACACGGCCAAGCGCAAGGTCTGGGTCTTCTGCGGCGACGGCGAAATGGACGAGCCCGAATCGCTGGGCGCCATCGGCCTGGCCGCGCGTGAAAACCTGGACAACTTGGTCTTCGTCGTCAACTGCAACCTGCAGCGCCTGGACGGCCCGGTGCGCGGCAACGGCAAGATCGTGCAAGAGCTCGAAAGCGAGTTCCGCGGCAGCGGCTGGAACGTCATCAAGCTCCTGTGGGGCAACGGCTGGGACACCCTGCTGGCGCGCGACAAGACCGGCAAGCTCAAGCAGCTGATGATGGAGACGCTGGACGGCGACTACCAGGCCATGAAGGCCAACGACGGCGCCTTCGTGCGCAAGAACTTCTTCGGCAAGTACCCCGAAACGGCCAAGCTGGTCGAGCACATGAGCGACGAAGAGATCTTCGAGCTGCGCCGCGGTGGCCACGAGCCCGCCAAGGTGTACGCCGCGTTCCACGCCGCCAACGAGCACAAGAACCAGCCCACGGTGCTGCTGGTCAAGACCGTCAAGGGCTATGGCATGGGCAAGGCCGGTGAAGGCAAGAACACCGTGCACCAGACCAAGAAGCTGTCGGACGAAGACATCAAGTACATCCGCGACCGCTTCAACATCCCGATTCCGGACAGTCAGCTGGCCGACATCCCCTACTACAAGCCGGCCGACGACACGCCGGAAATGCAGTACCTGCAAGAGCGCCGCAAGGCCCTGGGCGGCTACCTGCCCAAGCGCCTGCCCAAGGCCGAAGAGAGCTTCACCGTGCCCTCGCTGGACACCTTCAAGGCCGTGCTGGAGCCCACCGCCGAAGGCCGTGAAATCTCCACGACCCAGGCGTACGTGCGCTTCTTGACGCAGCTGCTGCGCGACCAGGCCCTGGGCCCGCGCGTCGTGCCCATCCTGGTGGACGAAGCCCGCACCTTCGGCATGGAAGGCCTGTTCCGCCAGATCGGCATCTACAACCCCAAGGGCCAGCTGTACACCCCGGTCGACCGCGACCAAGTGATGTACTACAAGGAAGACAAGGCCGGCCAGATCCTGCAGGAAGGCATCAACGAAGCCGGCGGCATGGCCAGCTGGATCGCCGCTGCCACCAGCTACAGCACGAACAACCGGATCATGATCCCGTTCTACGTGTACTACTCGATGTTCGGCTTCCAGCGCATCGGCGACCTGGCCTGGGCGGCGGGTGACATGCAGGCCCGCGGCTTCCTGCTGGGCGGCACGTCCGGACGCACCACGCTCAATGGCGAAGGCCTGCAGCACGAAGACGGCCACAGCCACATCCTGGCCGGCACCATCCCCAACTGCGTGAGCTACGACCCGACCTTCGCCCACGAAGTCGGCGTGATCATGCACCACGGTCTGAAGCGCATGGTCGAGCGCCAGGAAAACGTCTTCTACTACCTGACGCTGCTCAACGAAAACTACCCCATGCCCGGCCTGCAGCCCGGCACGGAAGAGCAGATCATCAAGGGCATGTACCTGTGCAAGCAGGCGCCCGCCCTGGCGGCAGACGCACCCACCGTGCAACTGCTGGGCAGCGGCACCATCCTGCGCGAATCCTTCTTCGCCCAGGAACTGCTCGAAAAGGAATGGGGCGTGGCCGCCAGCATCTGGAGCTGCCCCAGCTTCAACGAACTGGCCCGCGACGGCCAGGACGTGGAGCGCTGGAACCTGCTGCACCCCACGGAAACCCCACGCACGTCCTTCGTGGCCGAGCAACTGGGCAAGACCACGGGCCCCGTGGTCGCATCCACCGACTACATGAAGAACTATGCGGACCAGATCCGCTCGTTCATCCCGGCTGGGCGCACCTACAAGGTGCTGGGCACCGACGGCTTCGGGCGCAGCGACTTCCGCAGCAAGCTGCGTGAGCACTTCGAGATCAACCGCCACTACATCGTCGTGGCGGCCCTCAAGGCGCTGTCCGAAGAAGGCAAGGTGCCTGTGGCCAAGGTGGCAGAAGCCATCGCCAAGTACAACATCCAGGCCGACAAGGTCAACCCGCTCTACGCATAAATCGAACCGGAGACAACAATGGCATTGGTCAACATTCAAGTCCCGGACATCGGCGACTTCGACGAAGTCGGCGTGATCGAGCTGCTCGTCAAGCCTGGCGATACCGTCAAGGCAGAGCAGTCGCTCATCACGGTGGAATCGGACAAGGCATCGATGGAAATCCCGTCGAGCCACGCGGGCGTGATCAAGGAGATCAAGACCGCCGTCGGCGACAAGGTCAAGCAGGGCTCCGTCATCGTCGTGCTCGAAGCGGCAGACGCTGGCGCTCCTGCGGCCGCTCCGGCTGCAGCACCCGCGTCGGCATCTGCACCCGCACCCGCTGCAGCACCCCAGGCCGCAGCACCGGCTCCCGCTCCTGCAGCGGCGCCGGCCGCTGCATCGGGCCCGGTGGAAGTGCGCGTCCCCGACATCGGTGACTTCAAGGACGTGGCCATCATCGAGATGCTGGTCAAGGTCGGCGACACGGTCAAGGTCGAGCAGTCGCTCTTCACCGTGGAGTCCGACAAGGCCTCCATGGAGATCCCTTCGCCCGCCGCTGGCGTGCTCAAGGAACTCAAGGTCAAGATCGGCGACACCGTGAACATCGGCGACCTGGTCGCGGTGCTGGAAGGTGCAGCCGCGCCTGCGGCATCTGCGCCGGCACCTGCCGCCGCCCCGGTTGCTGCTGCTGCGCCTGCAGCCCAGGCTGCGGCCCCAGCACCGGCTCCGGCCCAGGCCGCTGCGGCAGCACCTGCCCCGGCAGCGGCGGCCGTGCCTGCCCACCAGCCCGGCACGCCCACCCCCGGCCTGCCGCACGCATCGCCCTCCGTGCGCAAGTTCGCCCGCGAACTCGGCGTGCCGCTCGACGAGGTCAAGGGCACCGGGCCCAAGGGCCGCATCAGCCAGGACGACGTGCAGGCTTTCACCAAGCAGGTGATGAGCGGCGCCACCCAGACCAAGGCCCAGGCCGCCAAGGCGCCCGCGGGCGTCAGCGGTGGCTCCGGCGCAGGCCTGGATCTGCTGCCCTGGCCCAAGGTCGACTTCACCAAGTTCGGCACGGTGGAGCGCAAGGACCTGTCGCGCATCAAGAAGATCAGCGGCGCCAACCTGCACCGAAACTGGGTGATGATCCCCCACGTCACCAACAACGACGAGGCCGACATCACCGAACTCGAAGCCTTCCGCGTCTCCACCAACAAGGAGAACGAGAAGAGCGGCGTCAAGGTGACCATGCTCGCCTTCGTGATCAAGGCCGTGGTGTCCGCGCTCAAGAAATTCCCTGAGTTCAACACCAGCCTGGACGGCGACACACTCGTCTACAAGCAGTACTACCACATCGGCTTTGCGGCCGACACGCCCAACGGCCTCGTGGTGCCCGTGCTCAAGGACGCCGACAAGAAGGGCATCATCCAGATCAGCCAGGAGATGGGCGAACTGGCCAAGAAGGCCCGCGACGGCAAGCTCGGCGCTGCCGACATGCAGGGCGGCTGCATGTCGATCAGCTCGCTGGGCGGCATCGGCGGCACGCACTTCACCCCCATCATCAACGCACCTGAGGTGGCCATCCTGGGCCTGTCCAAGGGCCAGACCAAGCCCGTGTGGGACGGCAAGCAGTTCGTGCCGCGCCTGGTGTTGCCACTGTCGCTGTCGTACGACCACCGCGTCATCGACGGTGCATCGGCTGCGCGCTTTAACGCCTATCTGGGCCAGGTGCTGGCGGACTACCGCCGCATCCTGCTGTAACAAGGAGACCCTGGTATGGCAATCATTGATATCAAGGTTCCGGACATCGGCGACTTCGCCGAAGTGGCGATCATCGAAGTGCTGGTCAAGCCCGGCGACACCATCAAGGCCGAGCAGAGCCTGGTCACCGTGGAGTCCGACAAGGCCTCCATGGAGATCCCCTCCAGCCACGCCGGTGTGGTCAAGGAGCTGAAGGTCAAGCTCGGCGAGAAGATCGCCGAAGGCTCGGTGGTGCTCACGCTCGAAACGTCGGATGCGGCCGCTGCACCGGCGCCAGCGCCTGCGGCTGCTCCAGCCGCGGCATCTGCACCCGCAAGTCCTGAGCAAAAAGCTGCTCCAGCGCCCGCCGCGCAAGCGCCAGCCGCTCCTAAAATCGAAGCATCCAGCTTCGGCGGCACGGCCGACCTGGACTGCGACGTTGTCGTGCTCGGTGGCGGCCCCGGCGGCTACAGCGCCGCCTTCCGTGCGGCCGACCTGGGCCTCAAGGTCGTCATCGTCGAGCGCTACGCCACCCTGGGCGGCGTGTGCCTGAACGTGGGCTGCATCCCCTCCAAGGCGTTGCTGCACGTGGCCGCCGTGATCGATGAAGTCAGCCACCTCAAGGCGGCCGGCATCGACTTCGGCGCACCGCAGGTCAACATCGACACGCTGCGCGGCCACAAGGACAAGGTCATCGGCAAGCTGACCGGCGGCCTGGCCGCCATGGCCAAGATGCGCAAGGTGACCACCGTGCGCGGCTACGGCAGCTTCGTCGGCGCCAACCACCTCGAGGTGGAAGAGACCAGCGGCACCGCGCAGGAGAAGACGGGCACCAAGAAGGTCATCGCCTTCAAGAAGGCCATCATCGCCGCCGGCAGCCAGGCCGTGCGCCTGCCCTTCATGCCCGACGATCCACGCGTGGTCGACTCCACCGGCGCCCTGGCGCTCAAGGAAGTCCCCAAGCGCATGCTCATCCTGGGCGGCGGCATCATCGGCCTCGAAATGGGCACCGTGTACAGCACGCTGGGCGCACGCCTGGACGTGGTCGAGATGATGGACGGCCTGATGCAGGGCGCCGACCGCGACCTCGTCAAGATCTGGCAGAAGATGAACGCGCCGCGCTTCGACAACATCATGCTCAAGACCAAGACGGTGGGGGCCAAGGCCACGCCTGAAGGCATCGAGGTGACGTTCGCCGCAGCGGAAGAGGGCGGCACCGCGCCCGCGCCGCAGACCTACGACCTGGTCCTGCAGGCCGTGGGCCGCACGCCCAACGGCAAGAAGATCGCCGCCGACAAGGCCGGCGTGGCCGTGACGGACCGGGGCTTCATCAACGTCGACATCCAGATGCGCACCAACGTGCCGCACATCTTCGCCATCGGCGACATCGTGGGCCAGCCCATGCTGGCGCACAAGGCGGTGCATGAAGCGCACGTGGCAGCCGAAGTCATCGCAGGTGAACTGCAAGGCAACAAGGAACTGGCCAGCGCCGCCTTCAACGCCCGCGTGATCCCGAGCGTGGCCTACACCGACCCCGAAGTGGCATGGGTGGGCCTGACCGAAGACCAGGCCAAGGCGCAAGGCATCAAGGTCAAGAAGGGCCTGTTCCCGTGGAATGCTTCCGGCCGCGCCATCGCCAACGGCCGCGATGAGGGTGTGACCAAGCTGCTGTTCGACGACTCGCCAGAGGCCCACGGCCACGGCAAGATCCTGGGCGGCGGCATCGTGGGCACCCACGCTGGCGACATGATCGGCGAGATCGCTTTGGCCATCGAGATGGGCGCGGACGCAGTCGACATCGGCAAGACCATCCATCCGCACCCGACGCTGGGCGAAAGCATCGGCATGGCGGCGGAGATTGCCCACGGCAGCTGCACGGACGTGCCACCGCAGAAGAAGTAATCGCATCAGCCATTGCGCAAAAAAGCCCAGGCAGTTCGCTGCCTGGGCTTTTTTTGTCTGCCCAAGGGGTTGCTGGGCCGTTGTCAGCCTGATCAGGACCGGAGTCCGATGCAAACCGCCCCTGTCACTTGTGCGGAATCGCAATAGGGCGTTTGCGCGGCGGTTTGGTCACCGGCTTGTGTTCTCCGAAAGCGACCTTCTCGCTGCGCTCCGAGTTCATCAGTGCGATGAAGAAGGGCTTGAGCGGCACAAAATCGAAGTTCTTTTCCACCACCAGGTACCGTGACAAAGGGCCGATATCGGCAAAGCCCGACGCTCCCGATTGCACCTGCCGAAACCGGCGGTTGGCCCCTTGTGCCAGGCCCCGGCGCTCGCGCAATGAAAGGTCCGCCAGCGGCTGCACGAAGGCGCTGCGCGCGCTGAAGCGCACCCAGGTCTGGCCGCCGGGGGGAATCGCTGTGGAGTTGACGCTGACGGTTTCTGCCGCCGTGCCAAGAGGGCTGGCCGGGGAGGGCGGGCCCATCACGGTCAGGCGCAGCTCCAGTTGCAGCGATTGTTCAGTGCCCTGGTTCTTGACCAGAACGTCGAGCTGACGCTTGCTGCCCGGCACCGCCTTGAAGTCGATGAACTTCAGGTTGGAAAACGGGCTAGGGTCGCCTTCTTTCCACTTCGGCGCCAACGGGGGCACTTGCGCCTTTTCCCACAACACCACGTTGTCGTTCTCGTTCGACTCGATCACGTCGCCATAACCGTCGGCGGTGATCCGGAAACCGTGCTTCGACCCGAACTGATCCTTGGTGATGTTCTTGGGCAGCTGCATCGAGAAGCCGATCATGCAGTCCCCGCTGCCCGGATACCCGCCCAGCTTGTCGATGTCGTGGCCCACCGCGTACATGGGGCCATCCGCTTGCGTCGGCCCGGCAAATACCTCGAACCGCACATAGAACAGCCCGGTTTCCCCCGTCGGACTCTTGGGGTCGAGGAAGGCGTCCGGTGGGCTCAGGTCGGTGCGGTAGTTGGCATTGATCACGGTCACGTGGGCAAACCACGGCTGTGCGGGGTCGTAACAGGGCATGTCAGGCGTCGCCTGCTCGATTCCATCAAAACGGACATGCAAATTGGGTAGTGCCATGGTGCTTCGTACCGGTTGTTGTGGATGAACAAAAGCGGTGGATGCCTTGCAAAGGCCTCAGGCAAGCGCGCGCCGGCAAAGTATGTCACTGAACCTCGAAAATGGTCTCGCAATTTGTGCCGGTGTCTGTCGCGGCGCACGCCAGCCTTCCATCGCCGCGAAGCCCTTGTGGCGTGTGCCTGGCCCCGACATGCGGCCCCGACACAGGGACGCGCCAGAGTGCCGCGCCAAAAGTGGTGGAAAATACCGGGTTTGCTGCCGCATGCCTTTCGGGCAGCGCTGCGGCCCGGTTTTTTTACTTGTTTGCTCCCTTGAGCCTGTCCATGCAAGACGTTCAAAACTCCAAGATCTCTGTCGAAAAGATCGGCGGCACTTCCATGACCGCCTTTGGCGATGTGCTGCGCCACATCGTGCTGCACGATCCCAAGCGCATCAACGGCCGGATCTACGTGGTCTCCGCGTACTCGGGCGTGACCAACCAGCTGCTGGAGCACAAGAAGACGGGCGAGCGCGGCATCTATGCGCTGTTTGCCGAAGGCAAGGGCTACCAGGATGCCTTGACCCAGCTGGCCGTCAGCCTGAAAAAGCTCAACGCAGGTTATGCCGACATCGGCCTGCCGCTCGATGTGGCGGATGCCTTCATCGACCAGCGCATCGGCCAGGCACGCGAGTACCTGGGCGCCATGCAGCACGTGCTGGCCAGCGGTTACCTGAGCCGCCACGACGTCCTGCTGGCTGCGCGCGAGGTGCTGGCCTCCATCGGCGAGTCGCACAGCGCCTTCAACTCGGTCGAGATCCTCAAGGCCAACGGCGTGAATGCCATCCTGATGGATCTGGCCGGCTTTGAAGACAACGAAGCCTGGACCATCGACGAGCGCATCGCGCAAAGCTTCAAGGGCCTCAACCTGAGCGACAAGGTGGTCGTGGCCACCGGCTACACCAAGGGCACCGAAGGCATCATGCGCGAGTTCGACCGCGGCTATTCCGAGGTCACGTTCAGCAAGATCGCGGTGGAAGTGCGCCCGGCCGAGGCGGTGATCCACAAGGAATTCCACCTCTCGTCTGCCGACCCCAACCTGGTCGGCCTGGAAAACGCCATCGTGGTCGGCGCCACCAACTACGACGTGGCCGACCAACTGGCCGACGTGGGCATGGAGGCCATCCACCCCAAGGCCGCCAAGCCCATGGAGCTGGCCGGCATTCCGATCCGCCTGAAGAACACCTTCGAGCCCGACCACCCCGGCACGCTGATCACCAAGGACTTCGTGGGCGAGCGCGCCCGCGTGGAGATCGTCACCGGCACCGACAAGGTCACGCTGATCGAGATCCACGACCCCAGCATGGTGGGCACGGTGGGCTTCGATGCCGGCCTGATGAACGTGTTCTGCAAGCACGGCGTGAGCTACATCCTGAAGGCAACCAACGCCAACTCGATCGCCCACCTGGTGTGGGACAACCAGCTCACGCCCGCCATGGTGGCCGAGCTGCAGCGGGACTACCAGATCGTGACGATCAAGCCCAGCGCCATCGTGTGCGCCATCGGCTCCAACATCAGCATTCCCGGCGTGCTGGCCAAGGCGGCGCAGGCGCTGGCCGATGCAGAGGTCAACGTCAACTGCGTGTCGCAGACGCTGCGCCAGGTGAACATGCAGTTCGTGATCGAACGCGAAGACTACAAGACGGCGGTCAAGGCGCTGAACCTGGCGCTGTGCGTGAACTCCGGCGCGCCGGTGCCGCGCGTGTGACAACGTGGCGGCAGGGGTATCGCCTGCCGTGATGTCGGTGCATAAAAGCAGATGCAGAGAGCCGATGCAGGAAGCCTGCGATGGATGACCGAGAGCCCGCCTTGCGCGGGCTTTTTGTCGTCTGGGTGGACGTGAACGGGTGTGGGCAAATTTGAGGGTGTCCGCCCCACGGGTTTGCGTTCAGTCTCGTGGTACGCCAAGCCGATCCCAGGCGGTTTGGGCTGGGCCCTGCGATGTGCTCAGTGGAGGTGGTTCGACGAGTTGTGCCGCGCTTCGACAGGCTCAGCGTGAACGGTTTGCTGGTCTGGAGAGTACGTGGGCGTTGCTGGCGTTAGCCATGGCCGAGCAGCCTTTCGAACAGATCCGCTCCCCCCATCTGCCCGCCCTTGAGCATCAACTCCAGCCCGTGGCGTGACGGGTCTGCGCTGTGCGCGCTGCTCAGCGTGACGCCCGGGCAGACCGTGGTCTTGTACGACAGCCCCCACAACTGCAGCGCCTGCACTGCGTGGCTGGACGTGTCACCGCCAGCAATGCCGATGCGGCGCAGGGGCGCGCCGTGTTCTGCGCGGGCTTGCACCACGCGGGCGATCAGATGGGCGCTGGCCTGGGCGATGTCGGTGGACGACGCCGCAGCGGCCAGCGGCGCGCCGTCCGTGGGGCCGGTGAAGGCCAGCACGTTCTGTCCGCTCTGCAGCCCGGCGCAGATAGCGTCCTGCAGGCCCTGCGCGTAGGCCGTGTCGCCGCACAGCCGCTGGGCGTCCACGGCGATGCGGTGGTACGTGGTGGCGGCCTGCACCTGCACCGCGGTCAGGGGGGACAAGCTGCCCGCCCAGGCCAACACCGGCCCGTCGGCGGGCGCCAGCGGTGCAGCGGCCGTGGACGCCGGCTTGCCCCAGTGGGCGACCAGCGCCTGGGCCACGGCGCTGGAGCCCACGGCCAGCAACCGGGCGTGTTGCGACTGCTGCCACAGCAGGCGGCCCACGGTGGCCAACTGGCCAGGCGTGGTCAGGTCCAGCAAGGTGGGCGCCATGGCGTGGGACGCTGCGCCATGTGCCAGCAGGGCCTGCAGGGCGGCGTTCAGGCCGTCGGTAGTGGAAGTGGCGGTGGTTTCGTTGTCGTTGTCGTTGTCGTTGGTGGTGTCGTACAGCGGATAGTGCAGGGCGGTGATGCCATCCAGCCCCTGGCGCGCCAGATGGAGCCGGAGGTCGGCCTCGCCCATGGGCGTGACCGGATGCTGGCGCATGGTGGGGTGCCGGTCTATGCGGTGCACGGCGCCGCCGGTGCCCGCCGCAGCGAACAGGTTGCTGAACGCGCAGTAGCGCCCCAGGCTGGGTTGCCCGCCCACGATGGGCACCCAGCGGTTGGTCACGAACGGGTGCAGGGTCTGAATGCCGCAAGCGATGTTGCCGACATGCGGGGCGCTGTCGAAGGTGGAGCACACCTTGTAGTGCAGCACCGGCGGTGCCAGCTTGTCGAAGAAGCGGCCGACAGCCGACATTTCGGCCCGCATCGCCTCTGGCGGCATGGCGCGCGCGGCGCCCGCGATGCCCACCGCATCGAGCGGCCCGGCAGCGGCCAGGGCCTCTGCAGTGGGCACGCCCATGAACAACATCGAGCGCAGGCCGGCCTGGGCCAGCACGGCCAGGGTGTCGGTGGCGCCGGTGAAATCGTCTCCGTACCAGCCGTACAGGGGGGCACTCGTCGTCATTGCTTATTTCTTGCCGAAGAATTCGATCGCACGGCGCAGCTCGGAGGCCTGGGTGGCGCGCTGTGCCAGGGTCTCGCCCTTTTGCACTGCGTCCCAGGCCTGCTGCAGGCTGGCCACGCCCGCAGCGGGGCCGTCCGGGTGGGCCAGAATGCCGCCGCCGGACATGAACAGCAGGTCGTTGGACTGGATGCTGTCCCACGTGGCGGGCACGGTGCCGGCCCACTGGCCGTTGGAGAACGCGGGCAGCACGCGGTCGTCCAGGCCTTCGCACAGCGGTGCCAGCGTGTCGTGGGCCGACTCGATGACTTCTTCGTCGGTCTGCGAGAACTTGCCCTGCAGGCCGTGCACATGCATGTGGTCCACGCCCGCCAGGCGCCACAGCGTCTGCCAAGCGTTGAATGAAAAGCCCAGCAGCGGGTGGCGCGACAGCGCGCCGTAGCCATTGCGGTGGCCGTGCAGCGCCAGCGGGCTGTGGCGGCGCAGGGTTTGCACGGCCGAGTAGCCACACCAGTTCAGGCTCACCATCACACAGCTGCCACCCTCGGCCGCAATCAGGTCGGCGTGGCGGCGCATGGCGTCGGTCTCGTCGGTGATGTTGAAGGCCACCATCACCAGCTTGCCGGTCTTGTCCTGGTGGGCGCGAACCCGGCGCATCACAGCCTTGACGCGGTCGGCCAGCGGCGCGTGAACCGGGTTGGCGCAGACCTCGTCGTCCTTGATGAAGTCCACCCCCGCAGCGCACAGACGGCCGGCCAGGTCGCCGGTTTCTTCGGCCGACAAGCCCACGTTGGGTTTGATGATGGTGCCGATCAGCGGTCGGCCCTGCACACCGGTCAGCGCGCGGGTGCCGGCGATGCCGTGGCGGGGCATGTCGAACTGGGCGCGGTAGGCGCGGGGCAGCTTCATCGACTCCAGGCGCAGCCCGGTGACCTCGCCCAGGTCGTACAGATTGCCCGACACCGTGGCGGCCAGCGTCGGCAGGTTGGGGCCGATGTTGTCGCACGGAAAGCTCACCCGCAGCCGGGCCCGCTGCCAGGTCTGCGGCGTGTCGAACATGCCACGCCGCTGCATCCAGCCGTTGGGCAGCGAAGGGGCGGGCGCCACGTCCAGCAGCTCGACCGACTCGACCGTGGCGCGCGCACGTTCGCGCAGCGCGTCGGTCTCGCCCTCCACCCGGGTGAAGGTGCCGCACGACTGCTCGCCCGCCAGCACTTCGGCCACGTGCGCGGGGTCTAGCGGGGTCTCGATCAGGTAGGTGGCTTCAAAGCGGTCTGGGGACATAAGTCGGTTTACTACTGTTTTGATAGCTGCTAGCGCTTACAGATCAAGCGGTAGAGGCCTATTTGGCTTGAAAATTGCACGCACTCAACGCGTTACCCGCGGTCGCAGTCAGCCTGACGAAGGGCTTGCCGTGCGCGCAGAAGCTTCGACAAGCTCAGCCTGAACGGTGAGGCGGACTTGGCTCATGCGCACAGGCTTCGACAGGCTCAGCTCGAACGGTTGGGGGAGAGATGGATGGCCCTTAAAAATCAAATCTTCGACAGATCAGGAAAAGGCCGCACCGGGTCCGTCACGCCATCCCATGTTTCCGACTCGGCACGGATCAGGTCGAACATGCGCCCCTTGGGGCCGGCCACCTCTGACAGCTCGATCACGGTGCCCGGGTGGTACTCGGTGTCGAAGTAGACAAAGCGGCCTTTTTCACCCACCTCGCCGCTCATCACCGTCTTGAAGCCCTGGGCCGTCAAGCGCGCCAGGTCGGCGTCGTAGTCGCTTGTCCAGTACGCCACGTGCTGCAGCCCGGTGCGCCCGGCCTGCAAAAAGTCGCGGTACATCGACGGCACATCGTTGCGCGTCTGGATCAGCTCGACCTGCACATAGCCCGAGTTGGCCAGCGCCACCGAGTTGTGCGGCTCGTACGACTCGCCCTGGTACACGTAGTTCTTGATCGGAACCTTGGGGTTGTAGAACCAGGGGCCCACGCCCAGGGTCTTGCTCCAGTAGTCCATGGCGGCTTCGATGTCGTGGACCACATAGCCAAGTTGGCGGATGGCACCGAAATGGCGACTCATAAAAATTTCCTTTGGTGGTAACGGTCGGATCGGATCGAGCCAGGTCGGGGCAGGGCGCTGCCGGGCGGGGTGGCTTTACCCACCGCCCATCACGTGCCGCCCTGTCGCAGGCTTGGCTTGGCTGGTCTTGTTGGCTGCTTGCTTGCTTACTTCGCGCCGTCGATGATTTCTTTGGGGATCGGCACGCCCGCGTACTTCAGGTGGATGTCGTTGAGCTTGCCGTTGGCCAGGTTGGTCTTGATCCAGCCGTTGACGGCGGCCATCAGCTCGGGCTGGCCCTTGCGCATGGCCACGCCCAGCTGGTACGACTGCAGGATGAACTTGGTCTCGAAGTCGCGCGACGGGTTCTTCTTGGCGATGGCCGCAATGATCGGCGGCGTGATGGCCACGATGTCGGCCTGGCCGGTGGCGGCTGCGGTGATGGAGGCGGACTCGTCGTCGAACCGCACCACCTTGGCCTGCGGTGCGCGCTCGGTCACGATCTTGTCCTGCGGGCCACCGCGCGTCACGGCTACGGTCTTGCCGGCCAGGTCTTCAATGCTGGTGAGCTTCAGGCCCTTGGGTGCGCCCACTGCCGCCTGGATGGCGCCGTAGGGGATGGAGAAGTCCACCGCCTTCTGGCGCTCGGGCGTGATCGACAGCGACGAGATGATCAGGTCCACCTTGTTGGACAGCAGGTTGGGGATGCGCGACGAGTTGGTGGTGTTCACGATCTCCAGCGTCAGGCCCAGGTCCTTGGCCAGCAGCTCGGCCGCCTCCACGTCCGAGCCCACGGGCTTCATCTTGTCGTCCACGTAGCCGTAGAACGGCGCACCAAAGTCGATGCCCACGCGCAGCTTGCCGGCGGACTTGATGTCGGCCAGCTCGGCCATGGCGGGCACGCACAGGGCAGCGGCGCTGAGGGCCAGCAGGGTGCGGCGGAGGATGAGGGAAGTGGTCATGGTGTTGTCTCCTGGTGGTTTTTTGGATAGGAAATCGAAAAGGGCAGGGCTTCAGTCACAGCCCATGGGACAGAAAGTCGCGCAGCTCGGCGGTCTGCGGGTTCTTGAGCATCGCGCCCGGCCCCGTCTCCCACACCTTGCCTTCGTGCATGTAGATGATGGTGTCCGCCACCCGGGCGGCAAACTCCATCTCGTGGGTGACCAGCACCATGGTCATGCCGCCTTGGGCCAGGGCTTCGATCACGCGCAGCACCTCGCCGGTGAGCTGCGGGTCCAGGGCCGAGGTCACCTCGTCGAACAGCATCACTTGCGGCTCCATCGCCAGCGACCGGGCAATGGCCACGCGCTGCTGCTGCCCGCCCGAGAGCTGCTCGGGGTACGCCTGCGCCTTGTCCGCCAGGCCCACCTGCTGCAGCGTGCGGGCGGCAATCGCGCGCGCCTTGGCCGTGGGCATGTTCTTCACGGCCTTGGGGGCCAGCGTGATGTTCTGCTCCACCGTCAGGTGCGGAAACAGGTTGTAGCTCTGGAACACGATGCCCACGTCCTGGCGCAACTGGCGCAGGTCGATGGCCGGGTCGTGCACCGCGTGGCCGCAGACGTTGATGGTGCCGCTGTCGATGATCTCCAGCCGGTCGATACAGCGCAGCGCCGTGCTCTTGCCCGAGCCGCTCTTGCCGATGATGGCCACCACCTGGCCCCGGGGAATGGCAAACGACACGCCCTTGAGCACCTGGTTGCTGCCAAAACTTTTGTGGACGTCTTTCAGTTCCACCACGGGCTGCGGCGGTTGCTGTTGCTGTGACTGTTGTTGAAGCGGTGGTTGTGCAGACAGCGCAGCTTGCGCAGAAGCTTGCATGGCAGCGTCTTGGGCCAGATTCATGGTGTCGTCTCGTTTCATGCGGTGGTCACAGGCCCAGTGGCTGGGCCACGGTTTCCAAACTGCTGGCGCTGCTCCAGCTTGCGGCTCCAGACCGACAGCGGGTAGCACATCGCAAAGTAGACGATGGCGATCAACAGGTACACGGTGAAGGGCTGAAAGATCGAGTTGTTGATGAGCTGCCCGGCACGCACCAGCTCGATGAACCCCACGATGGACGCCAGCGAAGTGTTCTTCACGATCTGCACCATGAAGCCCACCGTGGGCGGCGTGGCAATGCGCACGGCCTGCGGCAGCACCACCAGCCGCATGCGTTGGGTGCGCGACAGGGCCAGGCACTCGGCCGCCTCCCACTGCGTGCGTGGCACCGACTCGATGCACCCGCGCCAGATCTCGCCCAGATACGCGCTGACGTAAACAATCATCGCAATGCTGGCCGCCACGATGGCGGGCAGCTCCAAGCCCGCAATGGACAGACCGAAGTAGCACAGGAACAGCACCACCAGCAGCGGCGTGCCCTGGATGATCTGAATCCACGCAATGGTTGCCCAGCGCACCGCCTTGATCGGGCTGACGCGGCACAGCGCAATCACGCCCCCGGCCAGACCACCGCCCACAAACGCAATCAGCGACAGGCCGACGGTCCACAGCGCGCCCCACAGCAGGTACTGCAGGTGATAAGAGTTCAGTCCGCCATCAATCACAGGCGCACCTCCATAGGGTTGTTGCTTTTGTTTTGGCTGTAGCGGTTGTCGCTGCCGTTGTTGCCGTTGTTACTGAGCTGACAACGAGGCTGACAGGGTCGAAGGACAATCCCCCGTTCGGGCTGAGCTTGTCGAAGCCTCACGCAGCGCCTGGGCAAGCCCAACGTGAACGGATGAAGGTCGAACGAACCCGGTGTCAGTGGCCCGCTCATCGCATGCCCCCAGAGGCGCCGAGCCTGCGCTTGCGCGTGAACACCATCTGCCCGAACACCCACAGCCCCAACCGCATCAGCAGCGACAGCGCCAGGTACGCCACCGCCACCAGGATGTAAGCCTCGAACGGGCGAAAGGTCTCGGACTGCACCCGGGCCGCCACGGCGGTGAGCTCCTCCACCGAGATCTGCGAGGTGATGGACGAGGCCAACATCAACAGCACGAACTGGCTGGTGAGCGCCGGGTACACCTTCTCCATCGCCGGGCGCAGCACCACGTGCCAGTACACCTGCCGGCGCGTCAGGCCCAGGCACTCGGCCGCCTCGATCTGGCCCTTGTGGATCGAATCCATGCCCGCCCGCATGATTTCGCAGGTGTAGGCCGCCACGTTGATCACCAGCGTCAGCAACGCCGCAGCAAACGCCGACACCTTGAAGCCCAGGCTGGCCAAGCCGAAGAACACTAAAAACACCTGCACCAGCAGCGGCGTGTTGCGCAGCACCTCCACATACGCACCGCAGGCCTTGACCAGCCAGCGCTGGTCGCTGCGCCGGCCCACGGCCAGCAGCGTGCCGCCCACAAAACCGATCACCGTGGCCGGGAAGGACAGCAAGATGGTCATCCACGCCCCCTCCAGAAACTGGGGCCAGTTGGCCAGCACGCTGGCAAAGTCGAACTCGTACGTCATGGGTCGGGCAGCCGTGCGCGTCAATCAGCGAGTGTGCTGGCGCCGCGGCCAAAAGCTGGCGGCTTGCCCTGTGGGCGCAGGCGAGCGTGAGCGTGAGCGGAAATACCAGGCATGTCTTTGTCTCCTGCGTGATCGGCCTGGCCAGCGTGCCAGCCGTCACAACCTAGGGTTTTTACTGATGGGTTCTGATGCCTTTGAGCATCGAACGCCGAGTGATAGTATCCGCAGAATCCATCAAATACCAGCAAGCTGGATGATGGTTTTTGATTGAATCGCACATGGCCCAAACCCCGCCCAACCCCAGCAACCAGCGCAGCCCGCGCATCCCCGACATCGCAAAGCTGTGCGGCGTCTCCACCGCCACGGTCGACAGGGTGCTGAACCAGCGCTCGGGCGTGCGCAACGCCACCGCGCAGCGGGTGCTGCAGGCCGCTGCCACCCTGGGCTACCTGCCGCAGGCCGAGCTGCACGCAGCACTGCAGCCGCAGCCCCTGCGCTTGATGGTGCTGATCCCCGAGGGCAGCAACCGCTTTCTGCAAATGCTGGGCGACGTGATCGGCTACGCGCAAGACCACTGGGCACCGTTCAACGTGCGCTGCCAGGCGGCGTACATCGAAAGCTTTAACCCCGATGCCTTGGCCAAAGCGCTGCTGCACTACGGCAAGCGGTGCGACGGCATCGCCTTCATGGCGCTGGAGCACCCCGTGGTGCGCGAGGCCGTGGCCCAGCTGGCAGAGCAGGGCGTGCCCACCGTCACGCTCATCTCGGATTTATCCAACTCGCGCCGCGTGGCCTACGTGGGCCTGGACAACCGCGCCGCAGGCCGCACCGCCGCCTACCTGATCGCCCGCTTCATGGGCCCGCTGGCCCACAGCCGCAAGGCGCATGTGGCGATGATTGTTGGATCGCTGCGCTACCGCGCCCACGAGGAGCGCGAGGCGGGCTTTTTGCACCTATTTGAAGAACAGTTCCCCCTGGTGCAAGTGATGGGCGTGCGCGAAGGCCAGGACGACGCCGAACGCAACTACCGCCAGGCCCGCGCGCTGCTGGAGCAGCATGACGACCTGGCGGGCATCTACAACATCGGCGGCGGGGCGGAAGGCATCGGCCGCGCGCTGAAAGAGGCGGGCGCAGACCGCAAGATCGTGTTCATCGGGCATGGCCTCACGCCGGATACGCGCGCGCTGCTGATCGACGGGACGATGGATGCGGTGATCACCCAGAACCCGCAGGGCGCGGTGATGAACTGCGTGCGAATATTTGCGAATCTACGGGACGGGCGGGAGCCGACGAGCGGGGTGGAGACGACGCGGAGTCAGGTGATATTTCGGGAGAACTTGCCGTAGGAGTGGTGCTGCGCCGCGCTGGAGGCAGGCCAACAGGCGGGCGAAGGCGTGCTCTGTATTAGGAAATCTATGCTGAGCTGGCTCATTGACCGCTCAAGGCGGGTTGTTGCCGATGATCTGAAGTCAATCAACGCCTCCTAGAAGCAGAGATACGCATTCATCGTCAAGCCGTGACGCTGCGTCGACGCAATCGCTCCCCTCCGCTGCCCGTTGCGAAACTCAACAGACCCGCGTTTAAGCGCGAGGCGCGAGCGGCAACTAGCGAATTTTCAGGCCACGGTAACGACATGCAGTTTTCTGGGCTGCGTACAGCCCACGCCTGAGTTCCACATTGCCGCATCGTTTAGTTTTTAGCTCTAGGTTCGGTATGCTTCGCGCATTCGACAAAATCCATAGCGCAGGGGAGACACGGACTTTGAAAAAACTGAAGCTACCTCGAACGGAATGGCTCAAACTTAGCAATCCAGCCTTCATCAGCCTTTCCTCAACTGAGGAGATCCGTAGATTGCTCATCGTCGTAATCGCTTACGAGTCGTCAGCAAATCTTAGAAGCCGTTTAGTTAAAATTTTTCGCTCTGCCAAAATAAGATCAACCTTAAACGGATTTGCAAAAAGAATTGAGAAATTCGGCTTATTTCCCATACTGGGTGCAGAAGACCTTACCGTTGAAAATGCATGGGCTCTGCTATTAGCTCAGTTTGAATTCGAAAAGGCAGAACTTCAAGCGTTTATAGTGCTTCGCGAACGGTTCGAGGGTGCCTTTACTTCTGGAAATTTTGATGCCGCACTTGGCGCACTAATTTCAATTGAAGAGCAATGTGGAGAAAGTCTCTGGCTTGTCAAATCAAAAATTTTGCTTTTCTCGCACTATGAAAAACGAGAGGAGTTGCTTGAATATTGCAACTCAATAAAAGACCGCTCTAAAGAAACCTTCACAAACTATCTTCTAGGCGCATTTCAAATTATTGTGGACTCTGGCAATGCAGAATTCCATCACAATACAATGATTGCACCCCATGTCCGTGAGTTTTCCGAAGCGGACCGAAAGGATCTGGTCGGACTACTTCAGGCGTTTTGTACTCCGATTCCTTTGCTATCAAGTGACTCGCCGGCTCCTACACTGACCTCCCTCCAGAGAGTAGGAACTATCGATGCGTATATCGTCTCGCTTGAACTGCTGGCGCACTCTATCACTGAGCTAGGCCAGTCGTCGAAATCACATAGGCCTATCACCCCATCGGTCATCCTCCAACTAAGTCAAATAGTTGATGATCCTGTAATAGATCGAATTTCCCTAGCCATGAATGGAACAATGGTATTTGATGTGGGAGATTGCGGAAAGCATCTACTTTCTCAATATGAGCAAGGCTATTATCAGGAGGTCGTTGACTACTATTTGGCATCCCTACAGTCCCTACCCAATCCATTTGCATATGCGAATTTGGTGGCGAAAGCTTTGGCTTATTTGCCAGAACGAGATTTTGAGTTTCCTGATCCAATACGAAACTTGATTCACCATTTATCTAAAATTTACAAATTGGATGCAGCGTCTGTCCCAGCGCATCATGAGCTAATATCGGAGGCTATCCGTTTTCGGACACTATTGACAGGTGGATATCACGTTCAGTTGGCAATATTCAAAGCAATTCCATATCGCTATCCTTTAGGTGATGCTAAAGCAATAGCTACTATGGCATGGATAGCACATCCAGAGGTTACGCCTCTTGCTGCGGCAATTTCTCTCGGGAAAGGTGCCTTTAATTGGGAGGTAGTAGATTCTGCCGCACAAGTCCCGCCCTATCGCGCTGAGAAGCGCAAGATATGTAGACTGATTATCGAAGGTGAAAATAGCAATTTAATTTTCTCGGCGCTTAAAAAGCTTCCTGCGCTCGGTATATTAAAAAAGGACTATCTAGAGTTATTTAGTGCTTACGCAGTATATGTGGATGCGGCAGCGGAGCTTCTGGTTGAAGCAGCAAATGCATTGGTTGACAATCAAAATGCTCATATTTGTTTGCCAATGGATTATTTGATTGAATGCATTGAAAAAAACAACCTTTGCTCTATAGAAGCCGTACTTGTTGCCCAGTGTTACGTTAGAAATATATCTGACTCCGCATCCAATATATTGAATGAGGCATTCGAAGCATTTCTTGACCAGGAAGGCGTCGACCGTCCCAGCGATCTATTCACTCGTGATGTCTCAACGACTCCACTGATGATTGCGTTTTTCAGAGATGTGTGCTCGCTTGATACTTTGGATTATTTAAGTTGCTTCAGTGGCACAGAACAACTGCATGCTGAGCGATTGGCAATACTGGACTGGCTTGCAGACCGAGATGTTGTTGAATCAACGAGCCGTATGCGAGAGCTTGAGGAACTCGTGTCTCGTCTCATTCAGGATTCAGCCGCAAGCGATTTAACGGGTCCAAGAATTTTTGTTGATGATGCATTGGTTCGACGCAATTGCTTAAATGAGGTCAATGTATTGCTTCAGCTCCTCCGAGCTTATCCAAATATTCCTGAGCGTGAGCAGGTAATAACATACGGAGAATCATCCGACGAAGGGGTGCTATCGCCATCTTACGCAACTGGAGAACGCAATACAGTTTTATTTAGAATATGGCTCTGTGTTCGGACAGCGTTTTTGTTTGATGAGCGACATGGCTTAGCAAAAAACCTCATCACGGAAATTAAGCACGGATTCTTTGCAAACCTTATGCGGGCGCAATTAGAAGAAAAAAGGCTGCTCACAGAGGCTTCTAAGAATGGTGAAATTCTTCCGAACGAATATTGGAGAAAACAGTGTGGTTTTGTTGGTGAGTATATTTTAGACCGTATAGATGAAGCTCTTGCAAAATTCTCTAGAAGCATTAAATCTGTAATTGACAAGGCAGAGGATGTTATTAAAATAACTTCCCAACAGAAGGTGACAGGAGTATTTGTGCAGCTAACTGAGGTGGAGTTTAAATATTTCCATGAGTTGGCTGAACGTGCTGATACTTCGGCAGATCTGATGATTGAAGAGATGCTAAAACTGATCTGGAGTAAAGTTGAGATTTCTTTGAGCGGAATTAGAGATTATTTGAATATAGAATTTCGAAAACACATCGATGATCAGTTTGAAACATTAGAGCTTGATATAACTGAACAAAAAGGATCCGCTGCGCTTCACAACTTAATGTCGACCATACGTGCGTGTCGGAGAGATGTTCGCGAGGACGTTACGACTATTTCCGAATGGTTTAGAAGAGCAAATGGGCCGAGTCATATCAAGGTCCCGCTGGACGATGCAATTAGAATTGCTATCGGGTCATTTGAAAGGCTTAAATTATTACCCCGCCCGTTAGATCTTTTAATAGATGGTCCACTCTATGATATTCCAACTAGCGAGCATAGACGTAAGGCGCTTACAATTTCTCTAACCAACTTGTTGGACAATTGTTTTCGTCATAGCGGGTTGGGTCGCGCAACTGCGGTAGTAGTTCGTGCTGTGGCAGCAAAAGATTTCGTCACCATTGAAGTTCGTAATGACGTATCACAGGATCGTTTGGCAGTACTTGATCAAGATTATCTAAGCACAATTAATAAGAAATTTCGCGGCAAGGGTGGCGCGAAGGTTCTCACCAAACAAGGGGGGACTGGCATTGGAAAAGCTTACTACGAGCTTTCTGAAAAAGCTCCAGGTTCCGATTTATCTGTCAGGCTAGAAAAGAGTCAATTCATCGTGGAGGTGAGATATGTCGCTTAATATTCTGCTCATTGAAGACAATCCACATAAACTACAGCGAGTGTTGGATTTTTTAAAGCAGAGGACAGAATCCTTGCAGATTACCGAAGCAAGATCGTTTAGTTCAGGATCCCAGGCGCTTACCAATATAACCTTTGATCTGGTAATTGCAGATATTAGTCTTCCAACTTATGACAAGTCACCCACGGAATCGGGCGGCCGTTTTAGGGCGCTGGGCGGTAGAGAGATAGCAAGGAAAATATCTCGCGCCGGAAAGGGTGAGCGTGTAGTATTTATAACCCAGTATGAGTCTTTTGGCGATAAAGGACTATCATATACGTTCCATGAACTTTCGGATATGCTTTCTAGTGATTTAGGGGCGCAATTTTTAGGTATGATTTATTACGATAGCTCGATGAGTACATGGAAAGAGCAATTAAATTCAATCATCCTGCAAGAAGAAAATGAGAATTCTAATCGTTGATGATTCTGAAAGACGGCGAAAGAAGTTAGCTGATCATCTAATGATTCATGGCGGCTTCGGTGAAGAATGCGTCCTTGAGGTCGACTGCCAAGACCGAGCTAGAGAGGCATTAAAGCGCGAATATTTCGATGTGATGGTGCTCGATGTTGTTATTCCAAAGCGGACAGGTGGACGCGCAAGTGCCGCACTCGGAATTGATCTATTAAAGTTGGCAACGACGTCGCCTCGCTATAAGTGCCCAGAGAAAATCATTGGAATTACCGCTCACTTGGACGACATCGCTCAATTCCGAACGGCTTTTCTAAGTCACTGTACGATTGTTGTTGAAGCTCGTGAAGATGAGATTGCGTGGCGTAACCAGGTTTTGCAATCACTGAGCCACACTACAATATCGAAGCGCTCGCGTGGGCAGGTAGGGGAAGTTACACACTATGCATTGACTATACACGGCATACAAACCTTCGGAGCTTGGCAGCGCCGGCTACGAATTCTTGCAAGGAACACACTGGGGCGTGGTCAATTCTTCACATATAGGTATGGTGTTTTTTCATTTATTGCATTTCTCATTCCTTTTTTTAGAAATCGGGAAATCACGCGATTAAAAAATGACCTAGAGAATATATTTCCTAGTTTAGATGGTAATATGTTGACTATATACAGTCATAGCTTCGGCACTTTCTTGGCTGTTAATGCCTTGAAACAGTTAATTTCAGACGGAGTTGTGGTACCTGTTCACACATTAGTACTTGCTGGAAGCGTTCTACACTCTGGAACTGATCTGGAGTTTTTGAAATTGGCGAACATTCGTCTTGTAAATGATTGCGCTGATCATGATTACATTCTATATCTGAGTCAAGCGCTGGTGCTTGGCACCGGGATGGCAGGTAAGTTTGGATTTTATGGATCTCAGAATGAGTTTAGAATTAATCGATTCTTCCTTGGAGGGCATAGCTCATATTTTGTGGGTGATAAGTTTATGCAGAAGTATTGGCTGCCCTTATTAAACCCAAGCGCGCCTGTTGAGGAAGTTGATTTAAGAATGCATTCAACAATTCGGCATAATTTCTTGGATAGAATATTTACACTAGTAGGATATCTAAAACCGATTTGGTATAGTCTTATTATTATTCTGGCAATTTATGCATGTGTTAAATTTTTATTTTTCGGAGATTAATAAGACTTCTCGGCATGTACAGCAAGAAGTCGAAATTCGAAGTTGCCGCGTGACCGGTTCTTGACCTCGGCCAAAATAGGTCAAATGCACTCTGACCGACTGTTACCGCTGCACAGTGGAATAGCGTATCGTATTCACCACTATTTTTATAGCTATCAGCGCCTTTTCAATTAGCAGAAGGGCCTAAGGTTTAGTAATTTTTCGCCGAACCTTGTTGCGTAGGTTTAAGTGCCTGCAAGCTCAGCCAGCGCGCCGCCCAGTCGCGGGTGCACAAATCGGTAGCCCCGAGCCAGCACGGCACTCGGCACCGGGTTCTGCCCCTCCAGCAACAGGGAGGACATTTCTCCCAGCATGACCCGCAACGGCAACCCAGGCATGCGCAGCCAGGCGCGTCGCCCGAACGATGCAGCCAGGGCCTGCGCAAACTTGGCCTGCGTCACCGCCTCAGGCGCCACAGCATTGACGGGGCCTTGCAGGGTTTGGTGCGCCATCGCAAACCGCACCAAACCCACCGCGTCAGCCAGATGAATCCATGGAGCAGGCTGGCGCCCATGGCCCAGCACGGCGCCCAGGCCCAGGCGGGCGCTCAGCGCTTGCATTGGGTACGCGCCACCGCCGTGCCCCAGCACCACGCCAAACCGCATGCGCACCACCCGCACACCCAGGGCTTCGGCGCGCCGGGCCTCGTGTTCGATGGCGGCGCACAGGTCGGACTGGAATTCGCCCGGGCGGGGTAGAGCGGTTTCGTCCAAGGGCTCCATCGACGCGTTGGGCGATGCGCCGTAGAAGCCGACGGCTGATGCGCTGACCAGCACACGCGGGGCCTTGTGCAGGCGCCGCATCAGGCTAACGAGTGCCACGGTGGTGTCGACGCGGCTGGCCAGCAGTTGGCGTCTGCGCGCCTGGGTCCACGGCATGCCCAGCACGCGGGCGCCTGCCAGGTTGACCACTGCGTCGATGCTCGTTTCAGGCGGGATCGCGTCCAGCGTGTCCACCACCCACACGCCGGGGCCAAAGCTGGCGCGGGCCTGCAGGGCATCGCGTGTCAACACGATCACCCGCTGGCCGTCGCGCACCAGGTCGGCCACCAGGGCGCTGCCTACAAAGCCGGTGGCGCCTGTGACCAGGGTGGCTGGCTGGGGTTGCAGGCCACGGGCATGCAGGGTGGCGCTGGGCTGGGCAGGCGGGGCCGTGCGGTAGAGCTTGATGGCGGCCAGCGTGTTGCGCACGCTCCAGGTCCACACGCCGACTGCGTAGGCCGTGAACAACCAAGACACCCAGCCGTGCGGGGCCAGCGCCATCGCGGTGGGTTGCTGCACCCAGGCCCACAGCACGGGGGCGATCAGGCCCAGGAAGAGGCCGTAGCTGATCGTCAGCACCGTGTGCAGCACACGCTCGAACGGCGGCAGGCGCCGGGTGCGGTCTTCTTCCAGGAAGTCGGCCAGGGTGATGCCCACTTCGATGAGCAGCAGCCCGGCCAGCACGGCGGCAAAGGCGCCGCGCCATTCAAACCAGGCCAGGCCGACAAAGACGACGCCGTAAATGGCTTCGCGCGCGGCGTGCAGCGAGAGTTCATAACGTGCCGAAGTGCGGTGCGGCAGCCGGGCCTGCAGCTCGTGGTGCCACAGGTTGTCAAACGCGCCCAGGGCGGCCTGAATGGAGAGCAGCAGGAAGATGGTGTTCATGGCGGTCATGGTGTGTGTGAGTGTGAAGATGAATCGATGCCGACGGGTGCGGTGGGTCAATCGACCACGGGATCGGTGAACACGCCGGACTGGTGGAAGGTTTCGCCCCACAGCGGGTGCACCATGCTCAGCGTGAAGCGGAACTGGCCTGCGCCCAGGTCGGTGTGGGCAACGCGGCAGGTGCCGGGCGTCAGCAAGGTCGGCACGGGGATGCGCAGGCCTGCCAGCACCCACCAGAAGCGGCGGCTGCGGAACACCAGTGCGCCGTCTTCTTCCAGCACGTCGAGCGACATGGCCAGACCGCCGTCGGTGCGCTCCAGCAGGGTGCCGTCGGTGCCCAGCTCCTTGGTGGACCGCACGGTGCGGTCTGCGCCGTTGTCAGTGCCGTTTTCGGTTTCGGTGCCGGTGTGGAAACGCCGCTCCCACACCACGCCGCCGCGCCCGTTGTGACTGACGTTCACGGTGGCGGGCAGGGCGGTGGTGTTGATGTGGGTCAGCGGGCCGCCCCAGGCCCGGGTCAGCGCGGCGTAGATGTGGCCGATCAGCGAGCAGCGCAGGTCCATGTGGCCGTGGTAGCTGACGTCGGCGTGGGCGGTGCCAAAGCGGCGTTGCACGGCGGCCGGCAGGCGTGCCCAGGCTGCGGCGCCGGCCAGGGCGGGCAAGTCCAGCACGGGGCTGGTGGGGTGCGCTGGGTTGGTGGTGCAGTGGCGGGGCGCGGGGCTGAAAAGGGCAAACATGGCGGGCTTTGCAAGAGTGGCGGTTGCACTCTCTATTGCGAAACCCGGGCCAGGCTCAGCGGCCGCTGCAAGTGGTTGATTTCATTGGAATTTGCGTTATGGGCTGCATACTTGGTTTACAGTGCGCGCAGCCCCTACCGTTAACCCCAGGAACAGGTCACGCCATGATCACCACCACCGTTTGCACATGCTGATCCACGCCGTCCTCGGGTTTTCGGTGCTCGAAACGCTGGTGCTGGCAGCCCTGCTGCTGGCCTGGGCCGACCGCGTGGCGGGGGCCCGCCTGCTGGCGGCTTTTTTGATCGGCATCTCGATGTGGATGGTGGGAAACGAGCTGCCCAACTGGCTGGGGCCCGAGACCGAACCGGTGGCGATGCGCTTGCTGGCCACGGCGCCATTTACCTCCGCGCTGTTTTTTCATTTCTGCACGGTGTTTTGCCGGGTGGACCTGGGGCGCTGGGGCGTTGCGGCGGCCTATGCGCTGGGTGGTGGCGCCACGGTGGTCTCCGTCATCCTGGTGCCGGGCCATCTGATCGAGCACCGCGACATCGGCTTCATTGCCGTGGCCGACCCGGTGGGCACCATCGCCAGCATGGCCTGGGTCATTCTGGGCATGGGCGGTGTGGCGGTGCTGCTGCTGGCCTTGCTGCGCGCGCGCCGGTCGGGCGACGGGCAGAAGTTTCGGCAGATTGCCGCCGTCACCGCGTCGTGCCTGTGGGGCCTGCTGTGCCTGGCGGGCTACGGCATTGCGGTGCTGGATTGGCCGATCTACCCGTTTCCGCTGCTGGGCCTGCCGCTGTACTCGTTGATTCTGGTCTACGGCATCTTGCGCTACGGTGTGTTTGTGGCCAACGCCTGGGCGCGGCGCGCGCTGGTGTGGGCGCTGCTGTTGGCGCTGGGGGCGGTGGTGCTGGCGCTCACGCCACTGCTGCCGTTCGAGTCGCGCTGGCTGGGCGGTCTGGCGGTGGCGGCCAGTGTGCTGGCGCTCAACGGCCCGGTGCGCCGCGTGGCCGAGCGGCTGGTCTACCCAGGGGGCGAGGTGTCGGTGGCCGACCTGGGCGCCTGGCGCAGCGCACTGCTGTCGGCCGAGACGCCCCAGGCGCTGGCGCAGCAGGCGGCCACGCTGCTGAGCACGCGCATTGGCACGCAGGTGGAGGTGCAGATCGGCACTTCGCCCACTTCCACATCGTCAACGGCGTCAACGGCACCATCAACGCCCCCCGGCAGCACCCCGCAGCTGGTGTGCAGCCCCGCAGAGCAAGGCTGGCAGACCACGCTGCAGGGCTGGGACGCGGCACCCCCCGGGCCGCGCCATGTGGCCGAGCTGTTCGGCACGGTGGTGGCCGAGGCGGCCGCGCGCGTCGAGCAGGCGCAGCAGTTTGCCGCCCGCGAACGCGAGCGCCAGTTGCAGGCGCGGCTGGCCGAGTTGGGCGCACTGGCCGCCACGGTGGCGCACGACATCCGCAACCCGCTCAACATCATCTCGATGGCCGTGGCTGCTGCGCCCGGCGAGACCCGGCGCGAGGTGGCCGACCAGGTGGCGCGCATTGCCAACCTGACGCACGACCTGCTGGACTTTGCCAAGCCCTGGAAGCTGGCACCCCGCGAGCTCGACCTGGCCGCCCACGTGCGCAATGCAGCGCAGCGTCTGCCCCAGGTGAGCCTGGGCGCGGGCCTGGCCCAGCCGCTGGTGTTGCAGGCGGACTCCCGGCGTGTGGACCAGGTGCTGACCAATTTGCTGGAGAACGCACGCATCGCGATGGAGTCCGAGGCCGATGGCGTTGAATCGGCGCCAGCAACACACAGCCCCGTGCACATCGACGCAGAAACCACCGACAACGCCGTGCTGCTGCACATCTGCGACGCCGGCCCCGGCGTGCCCGACGAAATCCGCAGCCGCCTGTTCGAGCCTTTTGCATCGCGCAGCCCCGGCGGCACCGGGCTGGGCCTGGCCATCGTGGCCCGCATCATGGCGGCGCATGGTGGCTCGGTGGCGCTGACCGAGCGGCCGCCGTGGAGCACGTGTTTCACGCTGCGCTTTCCTTTGACGACGACGCAACGCCTGCCATGACTGCACACACCACAGACAACGCAGCCGACGCCCAGCCAGATGCAGGGCAAGACGCCGCGGCAGCGGGCGAGCCGATAAGCGACCATGTCAACGGCCACGTGCTGCTGGTCGATGACGAGGCAGCCTTCCAGCGGCTGGGCGGCGCCTTTTTGCGCAACCTGGGCCACACCGTGACGCTGGCGGGCGATGGCGAGCAGGCCCTGGCGGCGTTTGCCAAACAGCAGCCCGAACTGGTGCTGCTGGACCTGGCCATGCCGCCGCACATGGACCCAGAGATCGGCCTGGAGCTGATCCCGCGCTTTGCACGCGTGCCGGTGGTGGTGTTGACCGGCCACGGCGACCACGCCCTGGCCCTGCGCGCCACCGAACTGGGCGCCTGGGACTTTCTGACCAAGCCCATCGACCCCGACATGCTGCGGTTTGTGGTGGCACGTGGGCTGCGCAAGGCGCGGCTGGATGCCGAACTGGCAACCCTGCGCGCAGGGCAGTCGCTGGACGATCTGGGCATGGTGGGGCAGGCCGCTGCCACAGTGCAATTGCGCGCCCTGGTGCGCCGTGTGGCGCCCACCCACGTCAGCGTGCTGGTGCTGGGCCCCACGGGCACCGGCAAAGAACTGGTGGCCCGCGCCCTGCACGCCTGCAGTGCCCGCCGCAGCGAGGCCTTTGTTGCCATCCACTGCGGCGCCCTGTCGGCCGAGCTGCTGGAGAGCGAGCTTTTCGGCCACATGAAGGGCAGCTTCACCGGCGCCTACCGCGACCAGCCCGGCCTGGTGGAGGCTGCGCACGGCGGCACGCTGTTTCTGGACGAGGTGGGCGAGATGCCGCCGCCCATGCAGGTCAAGCTGCTGCGCTTTTTGCAAGAGGGGTCCTTCGTGCCCGTGGGCGGCCGTGTGCCAAAACGTGCCGACACCCGCGTGGTGGCCGCCACCCACCGCGATCTGGAGGCCATGGTGCGCGACGGGTCCTTCCGCGAGGACTTGTTCTACCGCCTCAAAGGGGTGGTCTTGCGCACGCCGTCGCTGGCGGAGCGGCCCGCCGACATCCCGCTGCTGGCCACGCGGTTTCTGCACCGCGTGGCACACCGCGCCAGCCTGTCGGCCAGCGCCCTGGCATGGCTGATGGCGCGCGAGTGGCCGGGCAATGTGCGCGAGCTCAAGGCCGTGGTGGAGTCCGCCGGGGCACTGCTGATGCCCGACCAGCGCGAGGTGGATGCAGCGCTGCTGCAACTGGCCAGCGGCGATATGCCCGACATGACGGACACCGCGGCGAACCTCCCCGCCAGCCCGCAGGCCCCGCACGGCAGCACCGGGCCGCTGGACGCAGCGCTGATGGAGCTGGAACTGCGCATGCTGCGCGACACCATGGCGGCGGTGTCGGGCAATCAGTCGGAAGCAGCGCGGCGGCTGGGGATTTCGCGGGTGGGCCTGATCAAGAAGCTGACGCGGCTGGGTTTGAAGTGAGCCCGCGATCCTGGCCACAGGCACTGGTGCGGCCTGGGCACGGACGGGCGGGAGGCCAACGCCCCTCCTTGGGCGCCCACCGCGCGCGGTGTCAGGTTGACCTGGCGGCGGGTTCGGCGGATGCGGTCGACGTCGCTCCGTCCGGCGTGCGGGGCGCCGCCATGCTGCCCCGCTTGCTGATCAGCAACACCCCCGCCAGCACCAGCGCAGCCCCCGCCATCTGCGGCCAGGACAGCGGTTCGTCCAGCAGCCAGCAACCGAAGAAGATCGTAAGGATGGGGCCCAGCGTGCCCACCAGTGCGGTTTGGGCTGCGCCGATGCGGCGGATGGCTGCGGATGTCATGAACACCGGCAGCACGGTGGAAAACACCGCCATGCCGAGCGCGTGCAGATAGACCGGTGCCGGTTGCACCAGGGCGCCCATCGGTTGCGACACCATGAAGTGCAGCAGCGTCGCACCGGTGGAGACCAGCATGGCCAGCGCGGTGAAGCGCGCCGCGCCCAGCCTGCGGATGGCGGGCTCGCTGCCGGCCTGGTAGAACGCGTACGACACCGCCGAGCCGAACACGAAGCCTGCGCCCAGGAACACGGCGCGGGTGTCGCCCGCGATCTGCAGGTCGTGCGCAACGGCCAGGCCGATGCCGGCGTAGGACAGCAGCAGCGCCCCCATCTCGCGGCGGGATGCCCGCTTGCCCATGAAGAGCACACCGATCACGATGGTGAGAGTGGGGTAGGTGAACAGGATCAGTCGCTCCAGGCTGGCAGTGATGTACTGCAGGCCGATGAAGTCGAGGATGCTGGCGCCGTAGTAGCCCAGCAGCCCCAGCGCGACGATGGCCAGCCAGTCGCGCCCGCTCAGGGGCGCGAGCTGCCGGCTGGCACGCCAGCCGACCCAGGCGAACACCGGCACGGAAAACGCCATGCGCAGGCACAGCAAGGTGACCGAATCCACGGGGACGGCCTGCGGCACGGCGTAGGCCAGCTTCACAAAGATGGCCTTGAACGAAAAGCCCAGTGCAGCCAGGATGGCGAGGGCAAGACCAAGGCGTTCGGCGGACCAGTTCTTCCAGGGCATGGGGGATTTGTGCGGCAAGGCAGTGCGTTCAGATCGTGTGAAATCTTCGAACGCTGTGTGTGCTTTGCATCGGCATGGAGTGATAAGGGGTTGCATGGTGCCCGGGCAAGCAGTCATGCACAATTGCCCATCCCACAACCCTGCGTTCGTTGCAGACGAACGATGCCAGGCCGCCCTTGAACTACGACCTCACCGATCTGCGCCTCTTCGTTGCCATGGCCGAGGAGCGCAACCTCACGCGCGGCGCCGCACGCGCCTACCTGGCGCCGTCGTCCGCCAGCCACCGGCTGCGGCGGCTGGAGGAGGCGCTGAACACCACGCTGTTCGAGCGGCAGACGCGCGGCCTGGCGCTCACCCGCGCGGGCGAGGCGCTGCTGCGCAATGCGCGGCAGGTGCTGGCCAGCATCGAGCAGATGCACGCCAACCTGTCGCCCTTTGCCACCGGCATCCGTGGCCATGTGAGCCTGTGGGCCAACACGCACGCTACCCACACTTTTCTGCCGGACGACCTGGCGGGGTTCCTGAAGCGGCACCCGCAGGTCAGCGTGAGCCTGGAGGAGCGCACCAGCGCAGAGATCGTGGTCGCGGTGGCCAGCGGCGAAATCGAGGTGGGGGTGCTGGCCGACAGCGGCACGGGCGCGGGGGTGGAGCTGGCGCCCTACCGGCAGGACCGCCTGGTGCTCATCGTCCCCGCAGGCCACGCACTGGCTGCGCGCGCCAAGGTGGGGTTTGCCGAAGTGCTGGACCACGCCTTCGTCATGCTGCACGCCGGCTCGGCCATTCACACTTTCACCATGAATGCAGCGGCTGCCCTGGGCCGGCACCTGGATGTACGCATTCAGGTGCGCAGCTTCGAGGCGGTGTGCCGCATGGTGGGGGCGGGTGTGGGCATCGGCCTGGTTCCCCGCGGTGCGGTGCCGGCCGCGGGCCTGAGCGAGCCGCCCGTGGTGGTCGAGATGGACGAGCCCTGGGCGCAACGCGACCTGCAGATCTGCGTGCGCCGCGGTGTGGAGCTGTCGGGCTTTGCGCAGGCGCTGGTGGATGCGCTGCGCGCCGGGTCGCACTGATTCGGCGTGGCTCGGACGGCATCACACCGACAGAACCTGCTGCAGCGGGCGTTCAGCGTTCAGCGGTCCGCAGCTGCGGGTAGCTTGGCGATCACCTTGATCTCGAACTGAAAGCCATACAGCCACGTCACCCCGATGCCCGTGAGCGTGGGGTGCGGCGCGTTGCCCCAGTACTCTCCCACCACCTCCCACGCGGCCTCGAAATGGGTTTCCGGGTCCACCATGAACACCGTCACATCGATCACGTCGTCGAAGGTGCAGCCAGCGGCCTGCAGGATGGCATTCAGGTTCTCGAAGGCCAGCCGCACCTGGGCCTGGTAGTCGGGCTCGGGCGAGCCGTCGGGGCGGCTGCCGACCTGGCCGGAGACGAACAGAAAGCCGTTGGACCGGATGGCGGGCGAGTAGCGGTTCTTTTCGTAGAGCGCCTGGCGGCCGGGCGGAAAGACCACGTCGCGGGGAGACGTCGAGGGCATGGTCGAGGGCATGGGAATATTCCTTTTCGGTGGGCCGTGTCGGCCCGGGTTGTCGATGCCCTGCAATTTATCGGCGCGCCCGCCGGGGATAAACAGGCCAGCCTGTCCATCACTGTTTGTAAACTCCAAACAATCGTTGGCCAATCTTGGGCAAGACAGGAGCGCTATGGACCGGTTCGATGCAATGCAGGCCTTCGTGCGGGTGGTCGAATCGGGCAGCTTCACCAAGGCGGCGGACACCCTGCACGTCAGCAAGACCACCGTCACGCAGCTGGTGCAGCAGCTGGAGGCGCGGCTGCGGGTGAAGCTGCTGCACCGCACCACGCGCCGGGTGCAGGTCACCGCCGATGGCGCTGCGTACTACGAGCGCGCGGTGCGGCTGCTGGCCGACATGGACGATGCGGAAACCAGCCTGTCGAGCGCATCGGCCGCGCCCCGGGGGCGGCTGCGGGTGGATGTGCCCAGCCCGCTGGCCCGGCTGATCCTGGTACCGGCCCTGCCGCAGTTCCATGCGCAGTACCCCGACATCCAGCTCGACATGGGCGTGAGCGACCGCATGGTCGACCTCATCGGCGACAACGTGGATTGCGTGGTGCGCGGGGGCGAGATCCAGGACCAGTCGCTCATCGCGCGGCGGGTCGGCGACCTGCAGCTTGGGGTGTATGCGGCCCCCGGCTATCTGGAGCGCGCCGGGATGCCAGCGCACCCGAAGGACCTGGAGGACACGCACCACCGCGTGGTGGGATTCCTGTGGTCGCGCTCGGGCAAGACCTTTCCTTATGCGATGCGGCGCGGCGCAGAGGACGTGCAGGTGCAAGGCCGCTATGTGCTGGCGGTGGACGACGGCAATGCCTACCAGGCCGCGGGGCTGGCGGGCATGGGCATCCTGTGGTTGCCGCATTACATCGCCCAGCCGCACCTGGGCACTGGCGAGCTGGTGCCTTTGTTCCAGGACTGGGCGCTGGACACCATGCCGCTGTACGTGGCCTACCCACCCAACCGCCACGTGAGCGCCAAGGCGCGGGTGTTCATCGACTGGGTGGCGGCCCTGATGGCGCAGCATGCCCCGCTGGTGGGGCCGGGCGGCGGCTTGCCCCGGCCCTGAGGCAGCGCCTGCGGGTCTGCACCGGCCCCCCAGGTCCACCCAGGATCAGGCGGGTGCCAGGGTCACGGGCGCTCCGGCCGCCTTCAGCGCATTGCGCACGCTTGCGGGCGTATTGGCAGGCACCACCAGGCCCACCAGGGCCTTGAGCGGCGCCACCGTGAAGGCCGATGCGGCCCCCAGCTTGTCGGCAGAGGCCAGCACCACCGTCTCGGCCGCGCGCTGGAGCAGGGCGCGTTTGACGGCGGCCTCCTCGAAGTCGCCCGTGGTCAGGCCCGCGTCCGCATGCACCCCGGTCACGCCCATCAGGTACAGGTCCGCGCGCAGCTGGGCCGCAGCTTCGACCACGCTGGCGCCCACGTTCACCATCGAGTGGCGGAACAGGCGGCCCCCCAGCACCAGCACCTCCACCTCCGTATGCCCCGCCAGCGCGACGGCCACGGCCGGGCTGTGCGTGACGATGGTGGCGCGCAGTTGCAGCGGCAGGTGCTGCACCACCTGCAGCGACGTGGTGCCGCCGTCCAGGATCACCACCTGGCCGGGCTGCACCAGCGCCGCCCCGGCGCGGCCCAGGGCGCGCTTGTCTTCGGGAGCCAGTTGCGCGCGCACCTGCAGGCTACCCACCGCGGCGGAGGCGGGCAGGGCGCCGCCGTGCACGCGCTGCAGCAGGCCTTCGGCCGCCAGCTCGCGCAGGTCGCGGCGCACCGTATCTTCGGAGATGCCGAGTTCTTCGCTCAGGGCTTTGGCCACGACCTGGCCGTGCTGCCGAAGGCGTTCCAGGATAAGTTGCTTGCGGTGGCGGGTCAGCATGGGAGGAACGTGGCGTGGGCAAACGGTACGGTACCCGGGTTGCGTGAATTTGCGTGTTTGTGCATGATATTGCACGAATCACGATGGCGCAAAACCATGTCCACCTCTATCGACCACGACCTCCCGCTGCACCAGCGCACCCCGGCCGTGCCGGCCGAAGGAACAAGCCTGTGAGCCGCCCCGTGCCCGCGCCGGTGCCGGCCAGCACTGACCAGGTCCAGCTGTTGGCGGTGGATGTGCTTTCCGACCACTGGTACACGCTGCGCAAGGTCACCTTCGACCTGCGCCGCCGCGACGGCCAGTGGCAGACCTTGAGCCGCGAAGCGTATGACCGGGGCAACGGCGCGGCGCTGCTGCTGTTCGACCCGCGCCGGAGGATGGTGGTGGTCACACGCCAGTTCCGCCTGCCGGCGTTTCTGAACGGCAGCGCGGACGGCATGTTGGTCGAGACCTGCGCGGGCCTGCTCGACGGCGACGACCCTGAAACCTGCATCCGCCGCGAGGCAGAGGAAGAAACCGGCTACCGCGTGCGCCAGCCGCGCAAGGTGTTCGAGGCGTACATGAGCCCGGGCTCCGTCACTGAAAAGCTCCACTTCTTCGTGGCCGAATACGAGCCAGCGGACCGCATCCGCAGCGGGGGCGGGTTGGCCGACGAAGGGGAGGACATCGAGGTCATCGAGATGCCGCTGGCCGAAGCCCTGGCGGGCATCGGCAGCGGCGCCATCGAGGACGGCAAGACGGTGATGCTGTTGCAGCATGTGGCGTTGATGCTGCAGGGCGCGGCCGGGTAGGGCCGCGCAAGGGAATCAGGTGCGGAGACTCGCGGTGGGGTCGCGGTGGGGTCGCCGTGCTGCGCTTTCAGGGCACCGCCCACCCATCGCGGCCCACAGCCCCGCCGAAGGTCAGGCCTTCTTCTTGATCAGCCCGTAGATCACCAGCAGCACGATGGCGCCGATGATCGATGCGATCCAGCCCACGGGCGCTTCGGGTGCGTACCAGCCCATCGCCACGCCCACATAGCGCGCGACAAACGCACCTGCGATGCCTAGCAACGTGGTCATGATCAAGCCCAGCTTGTCGTCGCCCGGCTTCAGGGCCCGCGCGATCAGTCCCACGATGAAGCCGACGATGATGGTTCCGATGATGGAAAACATGAGGTTCCTTGGTTGAAGTCTTTGGCTGAAGTTGAGGCCGTGCCCATGCCCTGGCAGCGAATGTAATGGCATTTGCTACCAGGCCTTGGGTGGTCGATCGATAGCCCATAGGTCTGCACTTTGGTCACGGCCGCACATCTTTGCACTGGTCGATGCAGGTGGGTGTAGGTGGATGCTGAATCGCGAGTGAAGGCAAACCGCCGAGTGCACGCCTGTACCACCGCCCCGCGCGCGATAATCCGGTGCTATTGATTCCGTAGCTGCCCGCGCGCGTCCATCCAGCGGTAGCGGCTGTTTTTTATCATCTCCCCGGTTGTTCTTCACCTCAACGCTCCCATGCAAGCCCTGCTCGACGCCATTGCCTCCATGCCCCTGCCGACCGAAGCCGGGCGCGTCTTTCATGGCCGCGGGGGTCTGCACCCCGGCTGCGAACAATGGGCGCTGGATGCCTACCCGCCGGTCTTCGTGCTGACCAGCTTTGCGCCCGCGACGGAAGAAGAGCTGGCTGCCATCGGCGCAGCCCTGCAGGCACGCTGGGCGCAGATCGCCCCGGCTGGCGAGCCGCTCAACTGGGTGTTCCAGCACCGGGGCGAGTCGCTGCGCATCGAGGGCCGCAGCGAGACCCGCCTGATGGCCGGCGCCGTGCCCGACCCGCACACGGTGACCGAAGCCGGCGCGCGTTACCGCGTGCACGTGCTGCGCGGCCAGAACCACGGCCTGTTCCTCGACATGGCCGCAGGCCGCCGGTGGGTGCGCGACTACGCAGCCGCGCGCAGCGCCGACCGCTACGGCCTCAAGGTGCTCAACCTGTTTGCGTACACCTGCGCGTTTTCGGTGGTGGCGCTGCAGGCGGGCGCCCGGCAGGTGGTCAATGTGGACATGAGCCATGGGGCCATCGGCATCGGGCAGCAGAACCACCAGCTCAACGGCATCACCACCGGCGCCGCGTTTTTGCCGCACGACATCTTCAGCAGCTGGGGCAAGATCACGCGCGGTGGGCCCTATGGCCTGGTCATCGTGGACCCGCCCAGTTACCAGAAGGGCAGCTTCGTGGCCACCAAGGACTATGCGCGCCTGATGCGCCGCCTGCCCGATCTGCTGGCGCCGGGCGGCCACGCGCTGCTGTGCCTGAATGCGCCGGAGCTGGGCGCCGCTTTTCTGCAGGACCAGATGCGCGAGTTGGCGCCGGAGCTCGCCTTTGTGGAGCGCGTGGCCAACCCGGCCGTGTTCGCCGACGCCGATGCAGACCGGTCGCTCAAGGTGCTGGTGTACCGCGCGCCTGACCTGATGGCCCCGGACCCCGCCAGCGCTACGGCGACGTAAGCCGCGCCACCCAGCGCCGCGCCAGCGGGGCCGCCACCAGCACGCAAGGGAACGCAAAAGCCCAGGCCGTGAGCCAGGCCCCGGCCCACACGCCGACGAATTCGGCCGACCAGCCGCGCGCGTGCAGCGTGGAGATACCCGACACCAGCAGCGACATCAGTCCCGACAGGATGAAACCGAACAGCACCGGCGCAAAGCGCTGCGGGATCATGCTGCGGCCTCGGCTGCGTCGGCCACCATGCCCTGCACGGTGTGTGGCGCAAAGCCGTGCACCTTGCGCGCAAAGTTTTGCCCGAACAGGTGGGCCGTCCTGATGTCGCCGGGCGCAAACGCATCGGGTGCAGACGCATGCCCCGCCTGCGCCATCAGGCCCGACCACGAACCCAGCCGGTTGGCCGCTTCGTCATAGGGCGTGCCGCTGTGCTGCTCGGGCAGGATGGGGTTGCCCACCCAGACCATCCCGTGCTGCATGGAGAACACGAACATCGACAGCAGCGTGGACTGCTTGTCGCCCGCAGGCAGCGACGACACGGTGAAACCCGCCGCCAGCCGCCCCTGCAGCTGCTGTCGGCGCCACAGGCCGCCGGTCGCGTCCATGAAGGTCTTGAACACGCCCGACACACCGCCCAGGTAGGTGGGCGACCCCCACACCAGGCCGTCGAATTCTTGCAGCACATCAGGCGCCGGGGTCAGGCTGGCGGCCTCGATCAATTGCACTTGTGTGCCGCCCACGTTGCGCGCGCCGTGCGCGACGTGCTGGGCGATGCGCTCGGTGTGGCCGTGGGCGCTGTGGAACACCACGGCGATCTTCTTGCTTGTCGTCATGTCAAAAGCTCCATTCAAAAACAGGGATAGGCGAAAAAGGGTCAGGCCGCAACGCAGCGGATCCACGCCCAGGCGGCGAGGTACAGGCCCAGGCCGAACACCGCATGGTTGGCCAGGCTGCGCAGCCGGTTGCGCCAGGGCGTGGCAGTGCGGGACGCCGCGATGCCGCTGCCCATGGCGGGCTGCATCACGAACCAGGGCGCCACCACGGTGGCAATGCCGATGGCCAGCGCCGGCAGCAGCGTGGGCTCTGCAGCCCAGCCGCGGCCATTCACCAGCACAGCCAGGGCCGCAAATCCGATGCCGACGGCGTAGTGCACGGTCCAGCCCGCCACGCGCTCGCCACGCACCGGCGTGGACTGGGCAATGGCGTCGTGAAACCACCGTCCACGCAGCAGATGCCCCGCCCAGCGCCCGATGAGCGCAAACGGCTGCGTGGGCACGCCCAGCCGCCGCAGCGCAGTCAGCCACACGTCCATCACCGCCGTGGCGCCGACGCCGATCCACAGCACGCGCAGCGCCTCGTGGGTCCATTCATTCATAGGTTCCTCGTTTCTTTCACAGTTGACTGAGCACCGGTGTTTGGGTACTGTACGAATTCAAGTCAACTTGAAGTAAAGAGGTTTTTGTGATCGACATCGGCGAAGTCGCCAGGCGCTCGGGCGTGGCCGCGTCCACACTGCGGTACTACGAGGAAAAAGGCTTGATAGCCTCCACCGGCCGCCACGGCCTGCGGCGGCTGTTCGACGCGCGGGTGCTCGATCAGCTCGCGTTGATCGCGCTGGGGCGCGTGGCGGGCTTCTCGCTGGACGAGATCGCCACCATGTTTGCGAGCGACGGCCAGCCCGACATCGACCGCGGCATGCTGACGGCCAAGGCGGACCAGATCGATGAAATGGTGCGGCGCCTGGAGGCCATGAGCGCCAGCCTGCGCCATGCCGCCGTGTGCCCGGCGCCGAGCCACATGGAGTGCCCGTCGTTTCGCAAGCTGCTGCAGTCCGCAGCGTCGGGCGACATGGCGCCGCGAGAGCTCATGCCCCGGCGGCGGGGGTGAGTGCGTGGGCCGCGACCGGGCCGTGGGGCGGTGGCCGTTGCTGCGGTATGGCTGCCCTGGGGAGCGATACCGCAGCGATGCGGCAGTATTGCGAAAGCGATGAGCCCCGTCAGCCCGCCTGCAAGGCGCTGACGATGGCCGCCCACTCGGCCGGGGCGACGGGCGTGATGGACAGGCGGCTTCCCTTTTGCAGCACGCGCATCTCGGTCAAGGCGGGGTGCTCCCGCATTTCAGCCAGGGGCATCAGCCGCGTCTTCTTCACCGCCTGCACGTCCAGCAGCAGCCAGCGCGGCTTGTCTGTGGGTGACTTGGGGTCGTGGTAGGGCGATGCGGGTTCGAACTGGGTCGGGTCCGGCCGCGTGACCGAGGCCACGCGCGCGATGCCGACGATGCCGGGTTCGGGGCAGCTCGAGTGGTAGAACAGCACGCCGTCGCCCACCTGCATGTCGTCACGCATGAAGTTGCGGGCCTGGTAGTTGCGCACGCCGGTCCACGGCACGGTGGCGGCCGGGGCGGCCAGGGCGTCGTCGATGGAGCATTCTTCGGGCTCGGACTTCATGAGCCAGTAGTGCGGCGTGCGGCCAAGTGGGGCGGTGGGCGTGGTCATGGCGGCATTTTGGCAAAGCCGGGGCCGCATGGGGCCCGGTGCGCTTCTGGCCCCGAGGCGGCGTGGACGCCTGAGGGCTATTGAATGCATAGCTGCTGGCGCTTGTCCATCCAGCGGTAAAGAACAAAAATAGCCAGATTAAAAAGCAGCACGCGGATGTGGCGGCTTCTTTGCGCCGAGAGCACTGGCAGCAGCAAAAAATCCTGCGCAACCGCTAATGCCTTGGGAAGTTAATACCGCTTTAAACCAATCCATCATCTGGTATGAAATATCAATCATCCACAGCGATTACTTCTCATTTCTGAATTTAACACGTCCTCCTCCGGCGGAATTCTGTTTTTTCTGTGCGGCCATTAATAGGTTAACGACTTCCGGATTGTTCTTCTTTTTTGCTACATCCCAGACAGTCAAGCCATTGTGTTTTGCAATATCTAAGCGCGCTCCATGGGATAGCAAAACTTGAATGGCCGGGATGGAGCCTACTCCCACCGCACGCATTAATGGCGTTTCGAGTGTGCTGCCCATATCATTCGCATTCAATCCGTTCTCAATTAAAAAATCCACAAAAATAGCGCCATCCTCCATTTCAGATGGAAGCGTAATTAGAGAGTCTCTGAGGAGGGCTTGTCTATCATTTTTGCTTCGAGGGATTTTTGCTCCGTTCTCCATCAATTTGCAAGCAAAAATAAATTTCCTGCTGAATATCGAGAGCTCAAGCGGAGTTGTGGTGATTTCGGGAGGTCGCTTGAAGTTTACATCGGCTCCCTTGCTGATCAACGCTGAGGCTGCAGCCCAGTTTCCCACCAACGCAGCCACCATCATGGGGGTGACACCTTGGCTGATTATTTTATCAGGGCTTCTTTGACCGATTTCTTTTGAAACTTCGTCGTAGCCTCCACCCATCTCAATCAAATTAAATAGCTTCTCGGGATGTGGTGATTTTAATGATGCAGGACTAGGCGAGAATTTTTCTTTTTCAGCTTTCTTGCAAAGCTGTTGCATTTGGGGAGGCCATTGCAAATCGAGCGCCAAGACGGAACTATTAATGAATAACCACAGGAATACAAATATAAAAAATCTTTTCATTTTTTGGACCTCAAGGCCGCTTCTCTGATTAAATTTCTTGCGGCTTCCCAGTTACCGCTTGCCAGGTATTGTCGAAGGTACAGCTCGTCTTCGTACAAAAAAATGCCCTTTGCCTCTAAATTTTTCTTGTATTTTGCGAAGCCCGCAGTTGCTGCAATGCCAGGAACCATTTGCGGGTCTAGCGCGCCTATCATCGCATCCAACACAGGCCCACCAACTCTGGTAGCCGCAGTGCCCGCTGCCGTCAACACAGGCCGCCCAGAAACAGCCGTCTGCGCTGCCTTGGATGCCTTTGCGAGTCTCTCACTCTCTTTTTGTGACCATTGCCCCAGGCGCGTATTGCTGTAGGTGGGTATCTTTTCAGGCAAGGTTGTTGCCTTGTTTCCCAAGACACTGCCAGGAATGAAGCCATCTTTCTTCATGTAGTCTGTCAGGGTTTTTTCGGCGTACGTAGCAGCCGTGCCTGTGCTGGAGCGGCCTGCAAACAGATCACCCAAAACTGACGTACCAGCATCCAGCATATTGGAGAGCCGTTGGTGTGGCTGAAGGGGCTGAAAAATACGGGCTTGCGTCAACTTGACAAAGGTTTTTGGGTCATTCTTTTTAATGTCCATTATATATTGATGATAGCGTACGGGATTATTTTTTCTTAAGTACTCTACGTAGTCAATGTAGGCAATTGTTTTTGGAATATGCTTGCGTGCATCGGCAATGTATCCCTTGGCTTCATCATGCGGGCTTTTGGGTGCAGACTCTGTTTTTACCACGATACCGTTCAATGTGACGGTCACCGGTGAAGTTGTTTCGTTTGGAGATGGCATTCGGTCTGAATAGACTGGATGCCCATTTTTATCTTTGTAGAAGTACATCATTTATTAGTTTCCCAAGCTATTTCATGTTGATGAAAAGGCGGCATCTCGACTTCGATATTGCTATCATCAAGAGACGATTGGGAACTATAGCGAGAGTAAGCTTGACCAGCTGCAACGAACAGAAACGATATAGATTCGTGCATAATTCAAATTTAAACTATGCATTTATTCTTCGCAGGGGATGCTGAGCACAGAAATATGCTGTTTAGAGGCGCCATGCGCTTGTACAAACGCAAGATTGACGATCTGGGTGAGCACCAGACCATCGCCCAAAACATCGATCTCGCAGAGTTTGGCTGTGCTGGTCTATGGGATGCTTGGATGGAGCGATGGCAGCACCGGCGGGGCGAACGCAATCTGTGGTCTGTCAGCCGGCCTTGCGAAAGGTGAGGTTGATGCGCACCGGCCCCGTCATCGCATGCTCCCCCACGGCCAGCGGCAGTACGCCATGGAACCGCAGCCGCGCCGGCCCGCCCCACACCACCACGTCGCCATGCCACAGGCCCACGCGCCGGGCCTTGTCGGCGCGCGCTGCGCCGCCCCACAGGAAGACCGCCGGAATGCCGAGCGAGACGGACACGATGGGGTGGTCGTAGTTGCCCTCGTCGCGGTCCTGGTGCAGCGACAGCCGCGTGCCGGGCTCGTAGCGGTTGATGAGGCAGGCGTCGGGCGCAAAGCCGGGATAGCCCGCTGCATCGGCGGCATTGAGGGCCAATTGCCGAAATGCAGCGGGCATGGGCGGCCAGCGCTTGCCGGTGTCCGGGTCCACGGGGCCATACCGGTACCCGCTGCGATCGCTGATCCACCCCAAAGGTCCGCAATTGGTCATGGCGACCGACATGCGCTTGCCGCCGGGCGTGATGAGGTGCCCGAAGGGCGCGCTGCCCGCAATGGCGTCGACGGCCTGCAGCAGCTCGGCCGCTTGCGCCAGGGCAAAGCCGCGCAGCACCACGGCACCCGGCTCCAGCAATTCGGGCTCGTGGGGTGTTGGCAAATGTTCGAACAGATCCAGTGTCATCGTGTGCAAATCCCTGCCGTTGCGCCAACACGCGGTCGCAGCAACTGGCGCGGCCAAGGCCAGTGCACCCGTGGAACTGGCTCTGCCAGGCCACCGGGTGCGTCCCACTCCCGCGCAGTGAGAGAGGGGGAAGGCGCCGCAGGCGACTCAGGGGGAGAAAGTTTATTCACCATCATGAAAGATGATCCCCGCCGTATGCCGCTGCCCTGACCGCACACGGCTCACACCGTGCCGCAGGTTCACCCGGTAGACGCCCCGCGTGCCCTGCACCGGGCGGTGGTGCACCGCGAACGCCACGGCATCGCCCTGGCGCAGGGGCACCACCTCGGCGCGCGACTGCATGCGGGGGCGTTGTTCGGTCAGCACGAACTCGCCCCCGGTGAAGTCCCGGCCGGGCTCGGACAGCAGGATGGCGACCTGCAGCGGAAACACATGCTCGCCATACAGATCCTGGTGCAGGCAGTTGTAGTCGCCGGGCGCGTACTGCAGCAGCAGCGGTGTGGGGCGCAATTGGCCGGCCGCATGGCAGCGCGCAATGAAGTCGGCATGCCGCGCGGGGTAGCGCACCTCGATGCCCATGGCGGCGTTCCAGTGGTTGGCGATGGGCTGCAGGTGCGGGTACAGCGCATCGCGCAGCCCGGCCACCACGTCCGGCAGCGGGTAGCTGAAGTACTGGTATTCGCCCAGGCCGAAACCGTGGCGCTGCATGACGACGCGGCTGCGGAACACGGGCGGGCCGGCCTGGCGGTACAGCCCGGCCAGCGCCATGCACTCATCGGGGCCGAGCAGTTGCTGCAGCACCGCGTGGCCCTGGGTGTGCAGGTCGTCGGTGGCCTGGGCCCAGTCGATGGCAGCGATGCGACCAGGCCAGGTGCCCTGGCTCGGGCTTGCCGGCGGGGTGCAGGGCAGTGCGCTCATGCTGCTGCCTTCTTTGTGGCTGCTGGGGCTGCGGCCTCGGCCTCGCGTTCCAGCAGCGCGCGCTTGCGCTCCACTCCCCAGCGGTAGCCCGACAGCGCGCCGTCGCTCCGCACCACCCGGTGGCAGGGAATGGCCACGGCCAGCGCATTGGCGCCGCAGGCCTGCGCCACGGCGCGCGTGGCGGTGGGGGCGCCGATGCGCTGGGCGATCTCGGCATAGCTGGCGGTCTGCCCAGCCGGGATGGAGCGCAGCGCCTGCCACACCCGCTGCTGGAAGGCGGTGCCCTGCACGTCCAGCGGCAAGGCCAGGCCCACGCCGGGGGCCTCGACGAAGCCCACCACCTGGGCGACCAGCGCTTCGAAGTCGGCATCGCCGCCCACCAGCTGGGCCTGGGCGAAGCGGTCCTGCAGGTCGCGGACCAAGGCGTCGGGGTCGTCGCCGAGCAGGATGGCGCACAGGCCCTGGCCGCTGTGCGCCACCACGATTGCGCCCAGCGAGCACTGCGCCACCGCAAAGCGGATGCGCTGCGTGGCTCCGCCCGCTCGATAGTGCGTGGGTGTCATGCCCAGCACCTGGTGCGACTTTTCATAGAAGCGGCTGCTGGACTGGTAGCCCGCGCTGTAGATGGCGTCGGTGACCGAGTCGGCCGGTTGCTCCAGCGCGCTGCGCACGCGCTGCTCGCGCCGGGCGGCGGCATAGGCCTTGGGCGTGAGGCCCGTGGCCTGCTTGAAGATGCGGTGAAAGTGCGATGGGCTCAGGCCCGCGCTGGCTGCCAGCGCATCCACAGAGGGCGCACCGTCGGCTGCGGCGTTGTCGATGGTGCGGCAGGCGTCGGTCACGAGCGCCGCATGGTGGGCCAGCGCCGTAGGCTGCCGGGGCCTGCAGCGCTGGCAGGGGCGAAACCCGGCGCTTTCAGCGTCGTCACAGCTGGCATGGAACCGCACGTTCTCGGGCCGGGGCGTACGCGCTGCACAGCTGGGGCGGCAATACACGCCGGTGGTCTGCACCGAGTACCAGAAACTGCCGTCGGCCTGGGCGTCGCGCGCCAGCACCGCTGCCCAGCGCGGGTCGGCCTGGGTGGCCGCTGCGTGTGCGGCCTGGTCGGCCTGGCGAGAGGTCGGGGTGCGGGGCATGGCGGGGCGGTGGGTGGCTAGGGTGTTCATCTGCATGGTGGATGGCTCACAAATTGGTTGCGATGCCATGCACTCTAGGGACGGGGTGTGCGGGGCGCACTCCGAAGTCTGCTTTTGAATTCTGCGCCACTGCGGCGGATGGTTCTAGACTTCATGCCGTCTTTCCGTTTCCATCGTCACCGTCCACAGCCTGTCACACGCTGGCGGGCAACAGTCACCCATGCCACCTCGCACCGCGTTTGTCCGCCTTGTTGTCTCCATTGCCACCGCGCCGCCGAGCGTATCGCGCAGCGATGCTGCCAGGGTCACTGCGTAGTGGGCAAGTCCAGTACGCGCAAACGGCAGCGCCGACGCGACACACCGCCCGGTGGCAGCACCGCGCGCCCCGTCGGTTCGGGGATGTGGTCGCAGGTCGCGCTGGCGGTGGCCGCCTTGATGCTGCTGGCCACCAGCCTGGGCTTGCTGTTCTTCGGCGTGGGCCCCACGCTGGTGGACTGGTCTCGCATGCGCCACTGGCAAGCGGTGCCTGCGCAGGTGGAGTCCGCGCGGTTGCACCAGGGTGGCACGGCGCGTGGCGGCACCTACTACCAGGCCCTGGTGCGCCATCGCTACATCGCGGACGGCACGCACTACACCGGCCAGCGCGCGGTGATCGACACCGCTGGCGACGGCGGGCGCCGCTATCACGAGCAGCTGGTGGCGCAGTGGCAGGCCGCGCAGCGCACGGGGGCGCCGATACAGGTATGGGTCAACCCTGACAAACCGGCGGAATCGGTGGCGGACCGCAGCCTGCGCGTGGGTTCGCTGCTGTGGGACCTGGTGACGGTGGTGTTAACCGGTGCCGGCGGGCTGCTGTTGCTGCGCTTGTCGGTCAGCATGATCCGGCGAGAGCGCAGGTTGCGAGCGCCATAGACCGCCTGGCGCCGGGTGCTGCGGTGTGTTGGGGTGTACTGCGGGGATTTGCTACTTATTTGATAGCTGCTAGCGCTTTCCTATCAAGCGGTAGAGGCACTTTTTATTCATTTTCAGGCGGCTGCAGGGGCCTGGGCCGGCGCTTGCCCGTGCCGCCCCACCGCCGCGCATCCTCACCCGGTATGGCCAGCGGGTTGTTGGCCGGCTCGGCCAGCGGCGCCAGCAGTGCCGTCAGGTCGGCCTCGCTGAATTTCACCGCGCCGGCTTCGTCATGCCCCAGCACGCCGTCGGCCAGGGCCGCTTTGCGGGCCTGCAGCTCCAGCATGCGCTCTTCGATGCTGCCTTCCACCACCAGCTTGTAGACGAACACCGGCTGGTCCTGCCCGATGCGGTGGGCCCGGGCGGTGGCCTGTTCTTCCACGGCAGGGTTCCACCAGGGGTCGAAGTGGATGACGGTGTCTGCCGCGGTGAGGTTCAGGCCCGTGCCGCCGGCCTTGAGGCTGACCAGCAGGATGGGCGCACTCGCCGCGTCCTGGGCCTGAAAGCGCTGGACCACGGCGCCGCGCTGCCCGGGCGGCGTCTGGCCGGTGAGCGTGGCGTAGGGCAGGGCCAGCGCATCCAGGCGTTCGGCGGCTAGCGTCAGCAGTTCGGTGAACTGCGAGAACACCAGCACGCGGCGGCCTTCATCGACCAACGCGGGCAGCATGTCGGCCAGCAGGTCGAGCTTGGCGCGCTCGGTGCCGGGGTGGACGGTGGCGCCTTTGACCAGGTGCGGGTCGCAGCACACCTGGCGCAGCTTCAGCAGCGCATCCAGGATGGTGATCTGCGAGCCTTCGAAGCTCTGGCGCTCCAGCGCGCGGCGCACCTGCTTGTCGGCCGTGGTGCGAACCGCTTCGTACAGCTCGCGCTGTTTGCCCTGCAGCTGCACGCGCTGGATGACCTCGGTGCGCGGCGGCAGCTCGGTGGCCACGTCCTGCTTGCGCCGGCGCAGGATGAAGGGCCGCACGCGCTGGGCCAGCAGCTGGGCGCGCAGGGTTTCGCCGTTCTCTTCGATAGGCTTGCGCCAGCGGGCGTTGAAGCTGCGCACATCGCCCAGAAAGCCGGGCATCAGAAAGTCGAACTGCGCCCACAGTTCGCCCAGGTGGTTTTCCAGCGGGGTGCCCGTCAGGCACAGCAGGTGCGGCGCCTGCAGCTTGCGCAGCGCCCGGGCGCTGCGGCTGCCGGCGTTCTTGACCATCTGGGCTTCGTCCAGGATGAGCAGATGAAACGGCTCGGCCGCGAGGGCATCGACGTCGCGCCAGAGCAAGGGATAGGTGGTCAGCACCAGGTCGTGCTGCGCGATCTGCAGGAACCGCCGGCCCCGGTCAGGCCCGTGCAGGTTCAGCACGCGCAGGCTGGGCGCCATGCGCGCGGCTTCGGCCTGCCAGTTGAAGAGCAGCGACGTGGGCACCACCACCAGGGCGGGGCGGACGAGTCGGCCGGCATCTTTTTCGGCCAGCACGTGGGCCAGGGCTTGCGCCGTCTTGCCCAGCCCCATGTCGTCCGCCAGGATGCCGCCCAGGCCCTGGGCCCGCAGGTACTGCAGCCATGCCAGGCCTTCAAGCTGGTAGGGGCGCAGCTGTATCTGCAGCCCGGCGGGGGCGTCCACGGGCTGCGGCGCACCGATGCGGCGCAGCCGCCGGGCCAGGTGGGCCAGGCCCAGGTCGCCCTGCAGTTGCCAGCTGTTGTCCCAACCGTTCACCGTGCCCACGCGGTGCGCCTGCACCAGGCCCGCACGCAGCGCCTCGATGCGGCGTGTCTCCCAGGCGCCCAGGCGCAGCGGGTCGCCGTCCTGCAATTGTTTGCGCGTGGGGTCGGTGAGCAGGTCCACCATGGCGCCCACGATGGCCTTGAGCGGGCCGGCGGGCGCGTCGATGCGCCGCCCGCCCGGGGCTCGCAGCGAGATGACGGCGATGTCGTCGATGGCCGCCATCTGGCGGGCGTTGAGCCAGCGCACATCGCGGCGCAGCAGGTCGGCCAGCATGGGCGCCAGGTCCAGCATGACGCCGTCGATCTCGATCCCCAGGCTCAGCAGCCAGGCGCCTTCGCGTTCGGGCAGGTGCAGCTTTTGCACCGGGCGCTCGCGTGGGCCCAGCGGGCCGTCGACTTCCCGGGCCAGCAGCTCGCCGGTGTCCGGGGCGATGACGAGCTTCCAGCGCTGCACCGGCACGCTTTCGTGCGCGAAGCCGGGGCGCACCACCACGCTCCAGCCTTCGGCGCGCAGCTGCGGGATCTGGTCGGCCCAGAAGTCGCCGAAGTGCACCTCCTGCGGCAGGGTCCACACGGGGCCCAGCGTGGCGGCGGCTTCGCGGTGGCGCCATTGCAGGTGCTTGGGGTCCACGGGCACCAGGCCCAGGTCCCACACCCGGTCCATGGCGTCGGCCTCGGCCGCCAGGCTGCGCTGCATGCGCACCACGGGGCCGCCGGTGTCGTACAGGTCTTGAACGGGGGCAGGGCGGGCGTTGAGCACCGAGGTGGGCGCAGCAGTCTCCCAGCGGGCCCCGCTGTCGGTGCGGTAGGTCCAGTCGATCTGCGCCAGGGTCACGTTCTCGCCACGCGGGCCCAGTTTGCCCTGGGGTGCCATGCCCAGCAGTCCGTCGCCCCGGCCCAGTGTCATGAGGGTGATGCGCGGGCGAAAGTGCCCCGGCACCAGGCCCGATGCCGGCGGGGTGGGCGCGGACTGGGCGGCGGCCGCGGTTGCGGATGGAGGGGCATCGTCCGCGGTCCCCTCGCGCAGCAGTGCCATCACGCGCGCGGCCTCGGCATCGGTCAGCGGGGCCAGTGCCTGCAGCGTGGCGGTATCGGCGCGCTGGCGCAGCGCGCGGGCCCAGGCGGCGATCAGGGCGTCGCGGTTGGAGCGGGGCGGTTCGGGGTGGGCGGCGTCTGGGCCTGCGGCGGGCATAGGCCGCCGATTGTGCCGTGCTGTGCCCTGGAGTGTGGCCTCAGGCCGGGCGCGCGGTGATGCCTGCTGGCGTGGCGGCGGGCCTGTGGCCGTGCCGGTCCATTGTGGAGGTGCAGGCCATCGGTCTGCGACCTTCGCGCCGGTGGGGCGCTTCAGCCGCCCAGCACCCGCGCGAACAGCTCGTTGCGAAAGTGGATGCCCAGGCGAGCGAAGGCGCGGTTGCGGTAGGTCTTGACGGTGGGCACGCTCAGGCCCAGGTCGCTCGCGATGCCCTCGTGCGTCATGCCCTGCAGCAGCCGGGCGCAGACATCGAGCTCGCGGTCGGTCAGCTCGGCCTGCAGCCGCATCAGGCGCATGCGCAGCGCTGGCAGCGCGTCTGAAGCCAGCGGACCGAGCGGCGCGTCGGCCGCCAGCAGGGCCGGGGCGGCGTGCGGGCCGGGCTGATCGTGCCCAGGGGCCAGCGGGCTGCCGCCCGGCCCCTCCAGCCACAGCAGGGGCGGGGAGGGCGCGCAGCCGTGCGACAGCAGGATGTGTTTGCGGGTGAGCGCCAGCAGCACCGGTGCGACGGACTCGAAGGCGGCGATCTGGCGGTCGCTGAACGCGCGCTGGTGCTGGTGGCGGTAGAAGTTGACGGCGAACACCGAGCCATCGCTTTCGTATTCGACCACCGATACGCGCTCGGCCACGCCATGGGCCTCGTACACACGGGCGCGGTGCTCGCCCTCGACCTCGGTGGCGGTCACATGGCACAGGCGGGTTTCGGGCTGGGCGAACGGCGCCTCGTCGAACGAGCGTCCCCAGGTGCGGTCGCTGCGGTACGGGCCCGACAGGTACGCCCACCAGCAGTCCTGCGTGGTGTCCGGTACGCCCCGGCTGGCCGACATGAAGAGCGTGGGCTTGCAGCGGTGGCCCGTGCGGTACACCGACCAGGACGCCGCAGGCAGCACCGGCTCCAGGTCCTGCAGCAGGCCCGGTGCAAAGCCGTTGTCGCCCAGGCGGTGCACCATGCCGGCGAGCGTCTGGCTCGCGGCACTGTGCAGCACCTGCCGGCCGGGCGCTGTCTGCGAGGAAGGGGGGAGCCACTGCCGCATGGGAAAGTCTGAATGGGGGAGGTGATGCTGGCGGAAATCGGGAAGTGTGCGTCAAAACCGCCAGGCCAGCCGCCGCCGGACAGTCGGGTTATCCCGTCATCCTCTGGGATGACAGGCATGCTTCGCAACGGGACTTACGCTAGGGCCCATGTCTGACCTCATCCCCTTGCCCGACCCGCAATTCCGATTTTTTGCCGACCTGCGCGTGGAGGTCGGCACCCCGCAGGAGGTGGGCCACACCGTGCACGGGCTGCGCCGGCTGATCCCCATCCTGGGCGGCAGTGCCACCGGCGACGGCTGGAGCGCCCGGGTGCTGCCCGGTGGAGCGGATTTTCAGCTCATCGTGAACGACCGGCTGTCCGAGCTGGACGCACGCTACGTGCTGGAGACCGATGGCGGCGATCTCATCTATGTGCAGAACCGGGCAGTGCGCTCCGGCCCGGCCGAGCTGATCGCCCGCCTGGTGCGCGGCGAGCCGGTGGACCCGGCGCAGATCTATTTCCGCTGCAGCCCGAGCTTCGAGACCGCGTCCCCGGCGCTGGCCTGGATCGCCGAGCGCATGTTCGTCGGCACCGGCGCGCGCTACCCGGACGCCGTGGCGATGCGCTTTTTCGAGCTGCGGTAGCCGGCGGCTGCCCGTGTTGAACCCACCCACCGTTTGCCTTTGCGTTTTTTGACCCTGACCGACCCACAAGAATTTCTGGAGACAACCATGAAGACCACCGCCCAGCCTCGTTCCTCCCTGACCACCACACCCCGCCGCGCCCTCGTGGCCGCCGCCTTGCTGGCCGGGCTCATGCCCTGGGCCGGCGCCCATGCGCAGAGTGCCGCCACTTACCCGAACAAGCCGGTGCGCATCATCGTGGGCTTTCCGGCCGGCACCGGGCCGGACATCGTGGCGCGCCTGCTGGCGCAAAAGCTGTCCGAAGGCTGGGGCAATGCCGGCGTGATCGTGGACAACAAGCCCGGCGCCGGCGGCCTGATCGCCGCCAGCGAAGCCGCGCGCGCCGCGCCCGACGGCTACACGCTGATGCTGGGCGAAACAGGCCAGCTCAGCATCGCCCCCAGCAGCTACAACAAGCTGCCCTACGACCCGGCCAAGGACTTCACGGCCGTGAGCCAGGTGGTCACCTCCGACTTCGTGCTGCTGGTCAACCCGCAAAAGGTGCCGGCGCGCAACGTGAAGGAGTTCGTCGACTGGACCAAGCAGCAAAAGGGCCTGTTCCTCGCCACCTTCGGCGCGGGCACGCCCGGGCACTTTGGCGCCTTCATGTTCGGCGATGCGGTCAAGCTCAAGCCCGAGCCGGTGCACTACAAGAACACGGCCGATGCATTGGGCGGCCTGTTCAGCGGCGACGTGCAGGGCGTGTTCGCCAGCGTGGGCCTGGCCGCCCCCAACGTGAAGGCCGGCAAGCTGGCCGCACTGGGCACCACCGGCGCCACCCGCACCAACACGCTGCCGGACGTACCCACCATCAAGGAACAGGGCTACGCCAACCTGGAGTTCTCGTCGTGGTTCGGCATCGTGGCGCCGGCCAAGACGCCGCCGGAGATCATTGCCAAGCTCAATGCCGACATCGTCAAGGCGGTGCAGTCGCCCGAAGGCAAGGCCAAGATGGAAGAGGCCGGCTTTCGCGTGACGGGCACCAGCCAGCAGGACTTTGCCCGCACCATCGCGGCCGACACCGTGACCTGGGGCAAGGCTGTGGCGGCCACGGGCTTCAAGGCCGACTGAATGCGCTGCTGACGGCGCGTTTTCAGTGGCTGAGCAGCTGAGCAGCTCATCAGCTCAGTTGCCGCCCGGTGGGTGGCGCTCAGCGCCACCTTCCATCACGTCCAGAGACCTGCGCGTGCGAACGCAGGCGGGCGGGAGCCTGGGCGCAGCACCCAAACCATCACCACCACGACAACTTGAGGAGACACACGCCATGCCTTTTGTCCATGCCTTGCGGGCCCAGCCACCCGCCGCGAACACCTCGCGCCGTTCATCCCGGCTGCGCCGCCAGGTTGTCCCGGCAGCGCTGGCCATGCCCTTGCTGATGGCCGCCTGCGGCGGCGGCAACGGCGATGCGTCGGCGCAGCAGGCCACGCCGGCCGCGGCCTGCGCCGAACTGCCCGCCAAGGCAGGCCTGGCGGTTACATCGCTCAGCACCAGCTACGTGGCCGCAGACACCAAGCGCCCCGGCGGTGCCAGCACCGGCAGCTTTTTGCCGGGCCACTGCGTGGTCACCGGCGCCATCAACCCGCGTGTGGGCGTGGATGGCAAGAACTACGCCATCGGTTTTCAGCTGAGCATGCCGGACAACTGGAACGGGCGCTTCCTGTTCATCGGCGGTGGCGGCAACGACGGCATCCTGCGCGACACCTCGCTCAGCTCCAGCATTTCGGTAGGCACGCCGTCGCCACTGGGCCAGGGGTTCGCGGTGGTGTCTACCGATGCGGGCCACAGCGGCACGTCGGCCAGCTTCGGCGCCGACCCGCAGGCCCGCATCGACCATGCCTACAACTCCTACGACAAGACGGCCGTGGCCGCCAAGTCGCTGATCGCCACGCGTTACGGACGCAAGCCCGACCACTCGTACTTTTCGGGCTGCTCCGGCGGCGGGCGGCAGGGCATGATGTTCTCGCAGCGGTTCCCTGACTATTTCGACGCCATCACCGCAGGCGCGCCGGCCATGCGGGTCTCAAGCGGCGCGACGGTGGCGGCGATGTGGAACACCATCCAGTTCAACGCCATCGCCCCGCAGGACGGCGCAGGCAAGCGCATCCTGTCGCAAGCCTTCAGCAATGCAGACCTGAACCTGGTGGCCAACGGCGTCAAAGCGTCGTGCGACGCCGCGGACGGTGTGGCCGATGGCCTGGTGAGCAACGTCAAGGCCTGCCAGTTCGACCCGGCCGTGCTGCAGTGCAGCGGCGCCAAGGGTGCCGACTGCCTGAGCAGCGCCCAGGTGGGTGCGCTCAAGAGCGTGTTCGCTGGCCCGCGCAACTCGGCAGGCCAGGCGCTGTATGCCGGCCAGCCGTGGGACCCGGGCCTGGCCGCCCCCGGCTGGCGCGCCTGGACGCTGGGCAGCTCCACCACTGCCACACCGGATGCGCGCTACATCACGCTGATGGTGGACGCCCTGGTCAACGAGTTCTTCACCCCGCCGGACCTCACGTTCAACCCGCTGACGTTCAACTTCGACACCGACCCGGCCCGCATGGAAGCGTACTCGGCCATCTACGACACCTACCGCGACGACAAGCTCGCGGCCTTCAAGCAGCGCGGCGGCAAGATGCTGTTCATCCACGGCATGTCCGACCCGATCTTCTCGGCGAAGGACACGATGGACTACTACGAACGCCTGGCGGCCAACAACGGCGGCATCGCAGCGACGAAGAGCTTTGCGCGCACCTTCCTGGTACCGGGCATGAACCATTGCTCCGGTGGCCCCGCCACGGACAATTTCGATTCGATCCAGGCCATGGTGGACTGGGTGGAGAAGGGCGTGGCGCCGGAGACCATCGCGGCCAAGGCCTTGCCTACCAACACCGACATGCCCAACCGCACCCGTCCTCTGTGTGCCTACCCCCAATTCGCCAAGTACAAGGGGTCGGGCAATGTGGAGGATGCGAGCAGCTTCGTCTGCGCGGCGGAGTAAGGCTGGCGCCCGCGCGGGCTATTTGCGGCGGGGGGTGGCAGCGGGTGCGGGCAACTGCAGGTCTGCCTCCTGCAACACCCGCACGCAGTCGCGCAGGTGCTGCTCGCCCAGGTAGCGCAGCGTGGCGTAGCCGATGCCCGCGGCCACTGCCTGGCCTGCCAGCGGCACGTATTTGGCGGCCTGCTTGGTCGTCAGGCGCACGCCCACGCTCTGGGTGGCACGCAGCACCAGCTCGCGCGTGACCAGTTTGCCGATCAGCACCGACCCCACCAAGCTCACGGCCTTCTGGACCTGTTCACGTTTGTGCGGGTCCAGCTGGTCTATCTGCTGGGCAGACAGGCCGAACTCGGTGTTGACCTGTGGCAGCAGGCGCGAGAGCAGGGCGGCGTCCACCGCCCAGTCCAGCCCCGGAATCGGCATGGCACTGGCCGCTGCCGCCACCAGGGCGCGGCGGTGGAGCAGCTTGCGGCTGCGCTGGACCGCCGCCTGGAGTGCCGGGTTGCCGGCGGCCATCTGGAAGGAAGTGGGCATGGTGTGGTGCGTGTGTTGGGCGCCGCGCAGATGCTGCCGGACGCCTTCAAATGTTAAGTGGAGCCGTGCGCTGAGCGATTGCAATGGCATGCGCGCTGTCAGGGCTTGCTGCGGACGAGCCCGAACAGGGCCAGCAGCACCATGGCGCCGATCACCGAGGCGATCCAGCCGGCCGCTTCGCCATGCTGGTACCACCCCATGGCCAGGCCCAGGTAGGTGGCCAGGAAGGCCCCGGCAACGCCCAACAGTGCCGTCATGATCCACCCCAACTGGTCCTTGCCGGGCTTGAAGGCGCGTGCCAGCAACCCGACGACCAGACCGACCAATAAAGTGCCTATGAGAGCCATCATGATCATTCCCTTTTTGTTATGAACGGTTGTCTGGGAATTTAGGGACAGCATGGCCCGGCACCTGTCGGACAAGATGCCCTGTGCCAGTCCCCGCGGGGTCACGGTGGCTGGCGTAACCGGCGCTGCGCAGAGCGTGCTGGCTCAGCCGCGCGTCATTGCTCGCCGCCCAGAGGCCGCTCGTACAGGCAGCGCTCGAAGCGGCGGGATGACAGGGTCACGCCAGAGATCTCGTGCTGGCTGGCTGCAAAGGCGTAGCGTTCCGCTGGCAAGGCCGCATGGGCCGCCTCGGTCAGCAGGATCTCGCTCGGGCCGGCGATGTCCTCACCCAGCTTGCAGGCGCAGTTCATCTCCGGGCCGAAGAGGTCTTCATGGGCGATGACCAGGGTAGGCCCATAGCCGATGCCCGCGCTGACCGCAAGGGCGCGCTCAGGCGGCAGGACGGCATTCATCGCCTCGAGCGCGCGCAGCGTGTCCAGGGCCGCCTCCAGCGCGTGTTCGGCGCTGGAGAACACCGCGAAGAGGTTGTCGGCCTCCTGCTTGATCACCTGGCCCCCGTTACCCTCGATGGCAGGCCGTGCGGCCTGCTCCATCTGGTGGATCATGGCCAGGAAATGGATGATTCCGTGGCGGGCGGTGATGCGCGAGAAGCCGCACATGTCCAGCACCAGAATCGCCACGTCGCGCACGAAGGCCGCCTCTATGGCGGCATCCACCTCGCGCACGTCCTGGGGTTGCTGGTTGCGCTGCGACAGCAGGCGGTGCAGGTATTTCTTGTCGTGCGGCGTGTCTGCGGCCAGGGGCAAGGGGGCAGGGGAGTTCATGGCGGGCCTGTGGGAGGTGTCCCACATGGTAGCGCGGCAGGTGCTGGCGGCAATGGCTGCCTGCCCGGCCTACATTGACCGGCATGCACAGCAAAAGGAAGGCCATGACCACCATCTTCAAGACCCGATCTTTGCCTCTGGTGTTTGTTGCCGCGCTGGCCTTGGGCGCCGCGGCGATTGCGCCCAGCACGGCGCTGGCACAAAGCGGCGATGATGCCTCGTTGGCACGTGGCGCAGTGCCGGACACCACACGGCAGCAGCACTATCAAACCGCTATCCGCGAAGCGGGCGGCGGTTTGAAGGTGAGCCTGGAAGAGTGCCGCAGCATGGGCGCTGCGGACCGCAAGAGCTGCGAGTCCCAGGCACGCGCCCGCTATCAGGCGGACATGGCCAAGGCCAAAGCCATCTTGCGGGGTGATCCGTCAGCGGGACCGGTGAATGTGGTGGGCGGGCCGATCCGCAGTACGGAAACGACGTACCAGATCAAGCCGTAGGGCGTGGGAGCCAGTGTGGTGCACGGTAACGAACAGATGCCCGGCTGCACGCGGATTCACTTGGAAGAGGCGACGTCCTTGTCGGTGGCGACGCGGCGCGCGCCATTGAAGCGGCGGGCCCAGTACGTGACACCCATGTCTTCGACGCGCACTTCGCTGCCGCTGCGGGGTGAGTGGATGAATTTGTTGTCGCCCACGTAAATGCCCACGTGGCTGAAATTGCGGCGCATGGTGTTGAAGAACACCAGGTCGCCGGGTTGCAGGTCTTTTTTGTCGATGACCTGGGTGGCCGCAGCCTGCTGGTCGGCACGGCGCGGCAGCAAAAGGCCTACCGTTTGTTCGTACATGGCGCGCACGAAGCCGCTGCAGTCAAAACCGGTTTCAGCGCTGTTGCCGCCACGCTTGTAGGGCACACCGAGGAAACCCATGGCGTGGATGGCCAGGTTGGAGGCGTTGTCCGCCACCGTGTGGGCCTTGTCTGCGACACGCTGACTGACGTCTTCAAGCCGCGTGAGCAGGCCTTTGTCCGCAATGAAGCGGTCCATCTCGTCAGAGTTGGCCCCTTGGGGCGCCGCCTGGGCGGAGGTGGCGCAGGCCACCAGGAGGATGCAAAGCCATCTGGACATGGGGACGGAGGGTAACACGTACGCTTAGTGATGAGAAATAATCAACCCTGCAAGCTGTTGATTTGGTTCATGTAAATCAAACTTTCCCCTGTGGGAGCGTGCATTCGCGCGTGGTGCTCGGCTGCGCACGCCCGGCTTAAAGTCCGACTGAAATTTGTGGTTATTTGTAACATTTGCCCGATGATGGGCACATGGTGAAGTTGACAGCATTCAAGGAGCGTCGCGGGATGGATTGCAATCGACATGGGCTGGCAGCGCTCGCTGCAAAGGCGTGTGCAGCTATTTTTTTGATAGCGGGTGGCGTGGGAAGCGCGGGCGCGCAGGCCAGTGCCCCTGCCGTGACGCTGACTCCGGTAGCCACCGGCCTGTTCAACCCCTGGGCGGTGGCCTTCTTGCCCGACGGGCAATTTCTGGTGACCGAGCGGCCAGGCCGCATGCGTGTCGTGCAGGCGACAGGGCAGGTCGGCCCGGCGCTTGCGGGTGTGCCTCTGGTTGCGGCCAGCGGGCAGGGTGGGTTGCTGGATGTGGTCACCGACGCGAACTTCGCGCGCAACCGCCGCATCTTCTTTTGCTTCTCGGAACCGGCGGCCGCGGGCGCATCCGGCAACAGCACGGCGCTGGCGCGTGCGACGCTGTCGGCCGACGCGCGCAGTCTGCAGGACGTGAAAGTGATCTTCAGCCAGCGGCCCAAGGTGGACAGCGCTTTGCACTTCGGCTGCCGCATCGTACAGGCGGCCGACGGCAACCTGTTTCTGGCGCTGGGCGAGCGCTACCAGCGCAAGGACGACGCGCAAAAGCTCGACAACCACCACGGCAAGATCGTGCGCATCACGCCCGACGGCGCGGTGCCGGCCGACAACCCTTTTCGCCAGCGCCAGGGGGCCTTGCCCGAGATCTGGAGCTACGGGCATCGCAACCCGCAAGGGGCCGCGCTGGCGCCCGATGGAAGCTTGTGGATGCACGAGCACGGACCCCAGGGGGGTGATGAGATCAACGTGCCGCAACCGGGCCGCAACTACGGCTGGCCGGTCATCACCTACGGCGAGAACTACGGCGGCGGCAAGATGGGCGAGGGCACGGCCAAGGCTGGCATGGAGCAGCCGCTGCACTACTGGGTGCCTTCCATTGCGCCGTCGGGCATGGCGTTTCTGACCAGCACGCGCTATGGCGACGCCTGGAAGGGCAGCCTCTTTGTCGGCTCGCTCAAGTTCGGCACGCTGCACCGGCTGGAGGTGGCGCAGGGCAAGGTGCAGCGCGAAGAAAAGCTGCTGCAAGGCAATGGTGAGCGCATCCGCGACGTGCGCCAGGGACCCGACGGCCTGCTGTACCTGCTGACCGACAGCCCGCAGGGCCGGCTGTTGCGCCTGCAGCCATCCTGATCCCCGGGCGGTTGGCGCCCCCGGCCAGGCAGGGCTGCGACAATGCGGCCATCTTCCGAGAACCGGCCACTCCGAATGGCCCACACCCATGCTGCTTGACGCCACAGAATCCCAACTCGTCCTGGTCGACTACCAGGAACGCCTGATGCCTGCCATTTTCGAGGGCCCCGCCGTGCTGGCCAACGCCCGCCGTCTGGCACAGATCGCGGCGATGCTGGACGTTCCCGTGTGGGGCACCGAGCAAAACCCATCGCGCCTGGGCGCCAACGACCCCGCGCTGCGCGCCCTGTGCCAGAAGACGCTGGCCAAGATGAATTTCAGTGCCACCGAAGAAGGCCTGGGCGAGTGGCTGCGTCCGCCCGCCCGGCCGCAGGGCGGCAACGCACGCAGCCTGCCCAAGCACCTGCAAAAGCCCGCCCAGCAGGCGCCCGAGCGCGGCACCATCGTTATCGCGGGCTGCGAAGCGCATGTGTGCCTGCTGCAGACGGCGTTGCAACTCATCGAGGACGAGTTCGACGTCTGGGTGGTGACCGATGCCTGCGGCTCCCGCACCGAGCGCAACCGCGACGCGGCCTTCGACCGGCTGGCAGGCGCCGGTGCCGAACTGGTGACGACCGAGATGGTGGCTTTCGAGTGGCTGGGCAGCTGCGAACACCCGGCCTTCAAGGACGTGCTGGCGCTCATCAAGTAGTCCGCGCAGTCGTTGAGGGGGAGGGCGCCGCACCAAGCCAAGGGGCGGCAGTGCTCGGCGCCGAGGGCTGTGCAAAGCGCACTGCCTGTTCGTGACATTTGGCAGTTGCGTTTCCATGTTGGCCCTAGGGACCATCACCGCCTTGTCATGTCGAGTTGTTTTCTGCCCTCGCGCTTGATGGTCGGGCGCATCCAGCTACTGAAAATATAGCAAACGGCAGTTGCAACCACAGACTGCGAATGGCCGACTGCTAACCCAGTTCGCGCTCCAGCGCCTCTCGGGTGCTGGCGTCCGCCGGCAGCAGGTGGTCGATGCGCAGTGAATCCAGCGTCACGTCCATCGGCGAGCCCAGCGTGGTGTAGGCCGACATGAAGCTGAGCACACCCGCACCAGACTGCAACTGAAGCAACAGCACCGGCGAATGGGGCGGGGGCGCCACCGCCAGGTTGGCGGCTGCCCGGTGTCTGGCTGAAGGCATGGCTTGCAGACGCGCGGCCAGGGCCGGGTTGAAGGGTGCTTCCGCTTCGGCGCGCTGCCGCACGGCCTGCGCCACACGCGGTGCGTCGATCAGCCAGCGCTGCACGCCGTCGGGCCGCAGCAAGAGGTCGAGCAAATTCAGGGGCTCGCCCGGTGTCGCAGGGCCCGGCACAAAGCCGATGAGCCGCATCAGCGCGGGCACGGCGGCGTTGGTCTCCAGCAGGTTCCATTGGGCATCCAGCAGCATTGCGGGCGCTGGCTCGTGGGCCTTCAGCAGGCGGCGCAGGGCATCTCGCACCTGCAGCAGCCCCTGGGCGTCCCAGTCGCTGCGCGGGTAGTGGGGGGCGAAGCCCGCGGCCATCAGGGCCTGGTTGCGTTCTGCAAGCGGTACCCCCAGCGCATCCAACAGCGCCAGCAGCATGGCCTGGCTCGGCTGGGCCTTGCCGGTTTCCAGGCAGCTCAGGTGCCGCTGCGACACGCCCGTGTGCAATGCCAGCGCCAGTTGGCTGTGCCCCCGGCGCACGCGAAGCGCCCGCAGCAGCGGGCCGATGCGGGGCGGCGGGTGGCCGGTGGGGGAGGGGTCGGCAAAAGACATGGCGACGGATGGTGGCACAAGTCGGCCGGGGTTCTATGACCTCGGAGGTGATTGCGCCGATGACGCGCCGACCTGAGCATGCGGGCTTCTTTCCAACTTATGAAGACCCGCTATGCAAGAACCTTCTTCTCCCCCGTCCTGCGACACCCCCGCGCACGCCGACGCAGCCCGTACCCTGGCCGCGTGGCGCGCCCTGTTCGCTGCGGGTGACTTTGCTGCGATGCCCCGCCTGCTGCACCCGGACGTGGTGCTGCGGTCGCCGCTGGACGACCAGCCGCTGTGCGGCGCGGCCGCCGTGGGCATGGTGCTGGGCCTCGCGTTCAGCCTGTATGGCCGCTTTGCCTACGGCAACGCGTTGTGGAGCGATAACGGCCAGGAACTCGCCTTGAGCTTCGACGGCGACCTGGGGCCGCATGCCGTGAGGGGCATCGACCGCCTGCAGTTCGATGCGCAGGGCCGCGTCATTGCCGTGGAGGTTTTCATCAGGCCGCTGCCCGCGCTGGCCTGGCTGGCGCAAGCGGTGCAGCAGCGCATGGCCCAGGCCGGTGCGCCTACGGGTAGCGTGGCGGCTTGACGTGAAGGTCAGCGGTCAGCGGCCGGCGCTCGGCGGCCAGCGCATCGCAAACCGGGTTCCGGCAGATGCATCCGAGCTGGCGGTGAGCGTGCCGCCATGTGCCGACGCGATCAGCTGGCAGATGTGCAGCCCCAGGCCCAAGCTGGTGTCCTCGCACAGGGCGCTGTCGCGGGTGTAGGCCGCAAAAATGCAGTCGATGCGGTCCGGGGCGATGGTGTTGCCCCAGTTGGTCACGGCCACCGTGGCTTCGCCGTCCTGTACGGTGCCCTGCACCACGATCTGCGAGTCCGCAGCACTGTAGGTCACGGCGTTCCCGAGCAGGTTGGACACCAGTTGCTGAAGCCGCGCCGGATCGCACCACACCGGGCCGCCCATCTGAAGGTCCGAGCGGATGTCCCGGGTGGGGTGGATGTCCCTGATCTCCTGCACCGCATGTTCGAGGATGGCGTCGAGGTCCTGGCAGGCCGACATGCGGATGGGCATGGCTGAGCCCGCCCTCCCGCGCGCAAAGTCCACGAGGTCGTCGACCAGCCCCGTCATGCGGGCGGCACTGCTGCGCAGGCGCCTTCCGATGCGGCCCATGGCGGCATCGGGGCTGCGCGTCAGGAGCTCGCTGGCCACGTGCATGGTCGCCAGGGGGTTGCGAAGGTCGTGCGCCACCACCGCCAGAAACTGCTCGCGCGAGAAGCCCGCGGCTTTTTCCTCGTTCAGTGCCTGCAAGGTGGCGCCGTGCGCGAAGCTCTCGTCCAGCAGCCGCCCGATCAGCGCAGCCATGCCTTCCAGCATGCCGATATTGCGTTCGTTGTTGACGACCACCGGGTCGGGGTCGAGCACGCACAGCGAGCCGAAGTAGCTACCGTCCGCCAGGTGGATGGCCGCCGACATGTGGCTTCGAAACCCGTACAGCTGTGGCGCCGGGTGCTTGCAGTAGAGGGGATCGGCGTCCGCATCGTCGAACACGACCGTCTGAGGCTCGCCCAGTTGCGCCTTGCAGATGGTGGTGTTCACATCCAGCTCGTCGCCAGGCACCAGGCCGAATCCGCCTTCGTCCAGGACCGCGCAGGTGATCCACCGGTCCGGCGTCACCCTTGCCAGACCGACGAAACGCATACCGGTCTGGTCGCGCAGCAGTTTCAAGATCGCCGGAATGCCGGGGATCTTGGCGACCACTTCCAGTTGTTTGCCAATGTCTTCGATATGCAGCGCCATCGCTCTCGGCTCCTGTGGCCATCTACCACATCGGTAGAAAATTTGATCTGTCTGCTGCCGCTGCCCGTGGGGCAATGACAGCCGCCAGCCAAGGGGTGGCTGCGGGGTATACCCGCATTATCGAGCAGACTGTGTATGTCAAAAGACGCAGTGCCTCAGGCCGCGCTACCGGGCCAGCAGGCGGGTACAACGCCTGTCACCTGGCCGCATCGAGACCGTAACTCGGCTGCATTTCCCAGCTCGATTGCCCGGCTCCATGGCTCAGGCGAACCACGGCCTGAGCAGCACCACTGCCAGCCCGGCCGCACCACACGCGCCCAGCAGGGTCAGCACACCGGTCTTGAAGCGGAACAGCGCCACGCCGGCCACCACCGCGATCACGGCAGAGAAGGCATCGAACCGGCCGGCGAAGCCCTGGGGCCACAGCAGGTGGTAGGCAAAGAACAGCGCCAGGTTCAGGATCACCCCCACCACCGCAGCCGTGATGGCCGAGAGCGGCGCGGTGAACCCCAGCTTGCCGTGCGTGGCCTCCACCACCGGGCCACCCGTCAGAATGAAGATGAAGGACGGCAGAAAGGTCACGAACGTCACCACCACCGCGCCGGCAGCGGCGCCAGCGAACAGTGCGTCGGGGCCCCACACTTGCTGCAGCCAGGCGCCCACGAACCCCACGAAAGCCACGACCATGATCAGCGGGCCCGGGGTGGTCTCCCCCAGCGCCAGCCCGTCGATCATCTGCGGGCCGCTGAGCCACTGGTAATGCTCCACAGCGCCCTGGTACACATACGGCAGCACCGCATAGGCACCGCCAAAGGTCAGCATGGCCGCCTTGGTGAAGAACCAGCCCATCTGGGTGAGCGTGCCGTGCCACCCCTGCGTGGCCACCAGCAGCGCCATCGCGCCGAGCCACAGCGCCAGGCCTGCCCCGAGCACCAGCGCCAGGTGGCGGCGCGAAAACCGCGCATGCGCGGGTGTGGGCGTGTCGTCGTCAATGAGCGCCGGGCCATAGCTCGTGCGCGCAGCGGCATGCCCGCCCCCCAGCGCGAACACCCCTGGCCAGCGCTGTGCACCCAGATAGCCGACCACCCCCGCGGCCAGCACAATGGCCGGAAAGGGCGCGTCGACAGCGAAGATTGCAACGAACGACGCTGCGGCGATGCCCCACATCCAGCGGTTCTTGAGCGCCCGCGTGCCGATGCGGTGCGCCGCATGCAGCACCAGCGCCGTCACGGCGGGCTTGATACCGTAGAAGATGCCCGCCACCACCGGCACGTCGCCAAAGCGCAGGTACACCCAGGACAGACCGATCAGGATGAACAGCGACGGCAGCACGAACAGCGCGCCTGCCACGATGCCGCCCCAGGTGCGGTGCAGCAACCAGCCGATGTACGTGGCCAACTGCTGGGCCTCGGGGCCGGGCAGCAGCATGCAGTAGTTGAGGGCGTGCAGAAACCGCGTTTCGCTGATCCAGCGGCGGCGCTCCACCAGCTCGGCATGCATGATCGCGATCTGCCCTGCAGGCCCGCCGAAGCTGATGAAGCCGAGCTTGAGCCAGAACCGGAAGGCCTCGGCAAAGCTGACAGGGGCAGGGCGCTCTGGGGCGGAGGCTTCTGCGGCGATGGGAGGTGGGCTCATGGTGGTGCGCCGACTAATAGGTCGGGGTGGGGCGGGTCGGGTGCGGTGGTACTGGCTGGCCGTGCGGGCACGGCCCCGGTGACTGTAGGGGAGGTGATGGCCGCGAGGCATGTTTTCATTCCAACTATCTACATGCACGCGGTGCAAGGGTGCAAGCGCCACACATGCCCCACCGAACTGCACGCCATGGCGTACAGCGCGCGGCCTGCGCAGACGCCTATGCAGCACAAGAGCTGGGCGACAGGCCACAGGCCATTCGGAACGCAAGTGGCTTCTGTCGGCAGCGCGCCTGAGCCCGCCCCCAAGGGGCCGATCGCAAGCTTTCCGCAGAGGCGGGCCCAGAGGCACCTTGACTATCGCAGCGTCAGTTTGCCGCAAGCCCGTCATGAATAATTATGAATTCAAAACCAGCCATCAGGCGGGCACACCGAGATGCCGAGGAGACACACCACCATGAGCCGCTACACCGACTTCTACCGCCAATCCATCGACCATCGCGACGCTTTTTGGAGTGAACAGGCGCAACTGATCGACTGGCAGACCCCGCCGCAGCAGGTGTGCGACTACAGCAACCCTCCATTTGCCAAGTGGTTCGTGGGCGGCACCACCAACCTGTGCCACAACGCGGTGGACCGCCACCTTGCCGAGCGGGCCACCCAGCCTGCGCTGGTGGCGATCTCCACCGAAACCGACACCGACACCGAGCGCAGCTACACATTTGCCGAGCTGCACGCCGAGGTGCAGCGCATGGCAGCGGTGCTGCAGACGCTGGGCGTGAAGAAGGGCGACCGCGTGCTCATCTACATGCCCATGATCGCGGAGGCCGCGTTCGCCATGCTGGCGTGCGCGCGCATCGGCGCACTGCATTCGGTGGTGTTCGGCGGCTTTGCCTCGGGGTCGCTGGCCTCGCGCATCGAAGATGCCGAACCCGTGGCGGTGGTCAGTGCCGATGCCGGGTCGCGCGGCGGCAAGGTGGTGCCATACAAACCGCTGCTGGACGAGGCCATCGCGCTGTCGAAGCACAAACCCGCTGCCGTGCTGATGGTGAACCGGGGCCTGGCCCCCATGCACCTGCAGCCCGGTCGTGACCATGACTGGACGGCCCTGCGCGCCCAGCACCTGGGCACGGCCGTGCCCTGCGAATGGGTGGACGCCACGCACCCCAGCTACACCCTATACACCAGCGGCACCACCGGCAAGCCCAAGGGCGTGCAGCGCGACACGGGTGGGTACGCAGTGGCACTGGCCGCGAGCATGAAGCACATCTTCGATGCCAAGGCGGGGGATGAGGTTCTCACCGCCGGGCCGCCCCAAGGTGACAACGCGGCGCCCTTGGGGGGCAGCGACCCGCGCGAGCGGCGGAGCGTGGGAGTCTTTTTCGCGACCAGCGACATCGGATGGGTGGTGGGGCACAGCTACATCGTCTATGGCCCGCTCATCGCCGGCATGACCACCATCATGTACGAGGGCCTGCCCACGCGGCCCGACGCGGGCGTGTGGTGGAGCATCGTCGAGAAGTACCAGGTCACGCACATGTTCTCGGCCCCCACGGCGGTGCGGGTGCTCAAGAAGCAGGACCCGGCCTACCTGGCCCGGTACAACGTCAAAAGCCTCAAGGCCCTGTGGCTGGCCGGCGAGCCGCTGGATGAGCCCACGGCGCAGTGGATCAGCGATGCCCTGCAGGTGCCCATCATCGACAACTACTGGCAGACCGAGACCGGCTGGCCCATCCTGACCCTGGCCAACGGCGTGGAGCCGCAGACCACCCGTTTCGGCAGCCCGGGCAAGGCGATGTATGGCTACGACGTGAAGCTCATCGACGAGTCCACGGGCCAGGAGCTGACGGGGCCCAACCAGAAAGGCGTGGTCGCCATCGAAGGCCCCTTGCCCCCCGGCTGCATGCAGACTGTGTGGCGCGACGACGCGCGTTTCGTCAATACCTACTGGAAGAGCATCCCGGGCCGGCTGATCTACAGCACCTTCGACTGGGGCATTCGGGACGCCGACGGCTACCACTTCATCCTGGGCCGTACGGATGACGTGATCAACGTGGCGGGGCACCGCCTGGGTACGCGGGAGATCGAGGAGAGCATTTCTGCGCACCCCAACATCGCGGAGGTGGCGGTGGTGGGCATTGCCGATGCGCTCAAGGGGCAGGTGGCGATCGCTTTTGCAGTGCCGCGGGATGCGTCCGGGTTGGTCGACGACGCTGCGCGGCTGAGGCTGGAGGGCGAGGTGATGAAGCAGGTGGACGGCCAACTGGGCGCGGTGGCGCGGCCGGCGCGCGTGTATTTTGTGACGGTGCTGCCCAAGACGCGCAGTGGCAAGTTGCTGCGGCGGGCGTTGCAGGCGGTGGCGGAGCGGAGGGACCCGGGGGATTTGACGACGATGGAGGATCCGGCGGCGTTGCAGCAGGTGAGGGCGTTGGTGGGGGAGTGAGGGGCTGATTGCCTTGGCTTTGGCCTGTTTCTTTTCAGCCGTTCGGGCTGAGCTTGGTGAAGCCTGTGCCTATAAGTCGCCCTCTGTCCGTTCGGGTTGAGCTTGTCGAAACCGGGGCGCTGCTCGCGAGCTCGCTGGTTTGAGAGGTGTGCCTGTGTGGAGGTCGGAGGCCGGGAGTTCGCCCCGGCGGGCGAGGTACTTGTTCTTTGCTTCGCCAAAGAAAAGTACCCAAAAGAAAGGCGACCCCCAGTCTGCGACCCCTTCGCTGCGCTACGGGGCAAACCTGCGTCGGGGCGGTTGCGGCGTGCGCCGCAGAACTCACTGCGCGCTGCGCGCTACGTTCAGACAACCACGGCGAGCTAGAGCACGACGCATGGGCGCTCCGACGCCCATGCTCACCCCGCAACCGCCCCGCCGCAGGCGCAGCCAGCAGGGGGTGGGGCAGCCGAACATCCAAACATCCACACGGGCCATCGCTGCGCTCGGCCTCGCGGTCGCGGCGCGAAGCGCCTGCGCGTTCGGGGCCGAGCAACGCGATGGCCCGTGTGGATGTCCTCTCCCCCATCCCTTCAGGATGCGCCGAGGAGCGCAGGGCGTGGGGTGAGCGTGTGCCGAAGGACACACGCATCGTGAACTGACTCGCTGCGGATGTTTGAGCGTAGCGCGGCAGCGCGCAGCGAGTTCCGCAGCGCACCCCACGACCGAGCACCGCAGGTTGCCCCACTCGCCCGCAGGGCGAGTGGGGACGCAGGCTGTAGGGTCGCCCTTTCTTTGGTGACTTTCTTTCGGCGACGCGAAAGAAAGTTACTCGCACGCCGGGCGACTCCCGGCCTCCGCCCTCAACAAAGGCATGCTGCCCATCAGCGAGCCTGCGAGCAGCGCCCAGGTTTCGACAAGCTCAACCCGAACGGCCATGGGCCGATGCGCCCAGGTTTCGGCAAACTCAACCTGAACGGTTGGGCTCGGCAGGCGCCCGAGTGCCATTGCCATCGCACCTGCAGCTATGCTCAACCATCCTCCTTCCCCCAGACCGCCCAAGGACCCCTCCCATGCGCCTAGCCGTAGAAAACCTAGAAGCCTCCAAAATCCGCGAAGTCGCCAACGCCGGCATGGGCCGCGCCGATGTCCTGGCCTTCTGGTTCGGCGAGAGCGACGAAATCACCCCCGAGCCCATCCGCCAGGCCGCCATCGAATCCCTGCAACGCGGCGAAACCTTCTACTCCCACAACCTCGGCCTGCCCGATCTGCGCCAGGCCATCGCCAGCTACGCCAGCGCCCTGCATGGCCCCATCAGCGCAGACCGTATCGCAGTGACCTCGGGCGGAGTCAGCGCGCTGATGATCGCGATGCAGGCATTGCTCGATGCGGGCGACGATGTGGTGGCCGTCACGCCCGTGTGGCCCAACCTCACGGCCCAGCCCGCCGTGCTGGGTGCGCGTGTGCACTGCGTGCCGCTGCGGGCCGAAGGCGGGGCGTGGACGCTGGATCTGCAGGCGCTGCTCGACGCCATTACCCCCGCCACGCGCCTCCTCATCGTCAACGCGCCCAACAACCCCACGGGCTGGACCCTCACGCGGGCGGAGCAGCAGGCCATCCTGGAGCACTGCCGCCGCACCGGCACCTGGATCCTGGCCGACGAGGTCTACGAGCGCCTGTACTACGGTGCGACACCCAACGGCTGCGCGCCGAGCTTTCTGGACATTTCTGACGCCGAAGACCGGCTCATCGTGGTGCAGAGCTTTTCCAAAAGCTTCCTCATGACCGGCTGGCGCCTGGGCTGGCTGGTGCTGCCACCTGCGCTGGTGGATGCCGTGGGCAAGCTGATCGAGTTCAACACCTCCTGCTCCAGCGTGTTCACCCAGCGCGCGGGCTTGGCGGCACTGGAGCACGCGGGCGAGATCACGCCGCCCCTGGTGGCCCACATGCGCCGCTGCCGCGACACGCTGCTGCCCCGGCTGGCGGCGGTGCCCCAGGTGGAGGTGGCGAGCCCGCTGGGCGGGATGTACGCGTTTTTCCGCCTGCACGGGTTTGATGATTCGCTGGCCGTGGCGCAGCGGCTGGTCAGCGAGGCTGGCCTGGGTCTGGCGCCGGGCAATGCCTTCGCGCCCGAAGCCCAGGGTTGGCTGCGCTGGTGTTTTGCGTCCAAGGACACGGCACGTCTGGACGCCGGTGTGCAGCGCCTGCAAGCCTGGCTGGACACAGCGGCCCGAAGCTGAGGCAGAGGCACCGCAGGCGCGACGCCCGGTTGCCACGCGGCGCGGCGTGCCTCGACACTGCGAAAAGACGATTTGCTTCTTATTTGATAGCTTGCTGCGCCTGCCAGGCGCGCGCTAGCGGGCTTTCTACCGCAATGCGCCGTGGGCCTGCCGCTGCCACCCCGGCGGCGGCTGCCACTCCGATGACCAGCTGAGAAAGTCCCCGAGCGGCATCGGCCGGGCAATGCAATACCCCTGGGCCTGCGTGCAGCCCAGCTGCAGCAGCATCTGTCCCTGCTCGACGGTTTCCACGCCTTCGGCGATCACGCGGTAGCCGAAGGAGCGGGCCAGGCCGATCACGCCTTGCACGATGGCCAGGTCGCCGGGGTCGCCCATCATGCCGTGCACGAAGCTCTGGTCGATCTTGAGCGTGTCCATGGGCAGGCGGCGCAGGTAGGTGAGGGACGAGTAGCCGGTGCCGAAGTCGTCGAGCGACACTGCCATCCCCAGGGCGCGCACTGCGTGCAGGGTGTGCGCCACTGCGGCCAGGTCGTACAGCGCGGCGCTTTCGGTGATTTCGATCTCGACCAGGCGGCCGGGCACGCTGGGGTGGCGCTCCAGGCATTCGGCCATCCATTCCGCAAACCGCGGGTGCTGCAGGTGCTGTGCGGCGATGTTCACGCTGATGGGCAGGCCTGGCGGGTTCTTGCGGGCCTGCATCTGTTCGAGCACTTGGAAGGCCGCTTCGATGACCCATTCCCCAAAGCCGATCTCAAGCTCGGTGCCTTCCAGCATGGGCAGGAACTCGCCGGGCGAGACCACGCCGCGTTGGGGGTGCTGCCACCGGGTGAGCGCTTCGGCACCCACCACGGTGCCGCTTTTCATGTCGACCTTGGGCTGCAGGTACAGCGTGAACTGGGCGTCCGCCAGCGCGCCTTGCAGGTGGCGCCCCTGTTCGCGCAGCAGCTGCAGCGCGCGCTCCTGGGCCGCGTCGAACTGGTGGAATCGGTTGCGCCCGGCCTGCTTGGCGGCGTACATGGCCTGGTCGGCATGGCGCAGCAGGGTGTCTGCGTCGGCATCGTCCTGCGGGAACACGGTGTAGCCGATGCTGGCCGTTACGACCACGCGCTCGGTGTCCAGCGTGTAGGGGGCCGAGATGCTCTCCATCACCCGGTGCAGCATGCGCTCGCAGTCGTGCACGGATTCCAGCTCGGGCAGCAGGATCACGAACTCGTCGCCGCCCAGGCGGGCCACGGTGTCGAGCGGGCGCAGGGCGCGGGTCAGCCGGCCGGCCACCACCACCAGCAGGCGGTCGCCAGCGCCATGGCCCAGGCGGTCGTTCACGGGCTTGAAGCCGTCCAGGTCCAGGTAGGCCACCCCCAGCGGAGTGCCGCGCTTGCGCGCCTGCGCCATGGAGTCCTGAAGCTTGCGCGCCAGCAGCACGCGGTTGGGCAGGCCGGTGAGTGCGTCGAACAGTGCCAGCCGCTGCAGCAGGACCTCCTGCTCGCGCTGGGGGGTCACATCGATGGCCACGCCCAGCATGCGTTGGGCGCGGCCATGCGCGTCGGCGCCGACGATCTTGCCCAGGCTGCGCACCCAGCGCACGGCGTCTCCGGCCTGGTTCACCCGCCAGGTGGCGTCGAACGGAGTGCCGGGATGGGAGATGTGGCGCGCCATCTCGGCCGTGATGCGGTCGATGTCGTCGGGGGCGATGCCGCTCGTCCACTGGATGGTCGCGGGCGCCGCTTCGGGGGATTCGAGCGGTGACAGCCCGCGCATGGTGCGCCAGCGGGTATCGCCGCTCACGGCGCCGGTCTGCAGGTTCCAGTCCCACAGGCCCAGCGACGCGGCCGAGATGGTGAGCGAGAGCAGTTCTTCGCGTTCGCGCACCTGCTCTTCGCTTCTCTTGCGGTCGGTGATGTCGTGCACCGAGAACAGCCAGCAGGGCTCCCCGTCGAACTGGGTGGCGCGCATGGACTGCAGCACCGTGCGGGGCGGTCCGCCGCGCACGTTCAGCGTGATTTCGTAGCTGCCCAGGTGCCCCGTGCCGCCCTCGGCCTCCAGCAGGCGCGCGCGGTCTTCCTCGGTGAAGATGCCCAGTTCGATGGCGGTGCGGCCAATCGCCTGCTCGCGCGGTATGCCCAGCAGTTCCACCCACGCGGGGTTGATGTCCACATACCGCCCGTCGTTGCGGTGTGACAGGCCCATGGGGAAGGGCATGAGGTGAAAGATGCGCGAGAACCGTTCCTCGGAATGGCGCAGGCGCTGGTCCGAGCGCTTGGCCTCGTCGATGTCCTGCATCACGCCACGCACGCGGGTGACGCGGCCGTTGTCGACCACGGGCTCGCCCCGTGCGCGCACCCACACCTGGCGCCCATCGGCGTGCAGCACCTCCATCTCCATGCTCCACTCGGTGCGTTCGCGGATGCTCTGGCGGATGCGCTCGCGCAATGGCTCGCGGTAGTCCGGTGCCACCAGGCGGTCGATGTAGTCGTGGGGCAGCGGCGAGCCCGGGGGCAGGCCGTGGATGTCGAAGCACACGTCCGACCAGTACACCAGGCCGCGCCCGCGTTCGTCCTCCCAGGCGCCCAGGCGCGCCATGCGGCCGGCCTGCTGCAGCAGGCTGTTGAGGGCCCGCAGCTCGTCGCTGGTGCGATGGGCTTCGGTCATGTCGTGGAAGATGAAAACAAAGCAGTTCTCGCCATCCACAAGCACGGAGCGTGCCGACATGAGGCCCGGGATGCGCACACCCCGGCCCTGCGCCACCAGCGGCAGGCGGTCCACCCGGCCATCGCGCCGGAAGGTCTCGACCAGCCGGGCGCGTTCCTGCTCCGACGCCCAGATGTCGAGCTCGGTGGACGTGCGGCCGATCACCTCCTCGCGCGGGCGGCCCAGCACCTCGCAAAAGGCCGGGTTCACGTCGATGTAGCGCCCGTCCGAGATGCGCGAGATGCCCGCCGGGTCGGGCAGCGTCTGGTAGAAGGTCGTGTACTTGGCCTCGGACGAGCGCAGCGCATCTTCCACCTCGCGGTGGGCGGTGATGTCCACGTCCATGCCGATGAGGGCGGTGGGTCGGCCCTGGGCGTCGCGCCGGGCCACGGTGCCGCGCGACATCAGCCAGCGCCAGCGGCCATCGGTGTCCAGCACGCGGAACTCGGCTTCGTAGGTTTCGTCCAGCCCGTCCATGGCGCGCTCGAGCCGGGCGGCATTGCGCTCGGCGTCCAGCGGGTGGCGGCGCCCGTACCAGCGCTCCCACAGGCCTTTCGCATCGGCCTCTTCGCAGCTCACGCCGAAGGCCTCGTAGAACTTGCCGTGGCAGCGGAACTGGCGCTCGACCACATCCCATTCCCACCGGCCACCGCCCAGTGCGTCCATGGCCAGTTGCAGTTGCTGCTCGCGCTGCACCAGCGCCTCCTGGGTGCTGGTGCGCGCCATCTCTGCGCGGGCCTTGCCGGCCAGCAGCAGGCGGCCCACGCCCAGCATCAAAAAGCCTGCGCCGTGGTGCCAGGGCAGCGTGGTGGGCCAGGGTCCCAGGGTGCCGGGCACCTGGTTGGCCAGCCACAGGCAGGCCGACACGGTCAGCGGCAGGGTCACCGTCAGGCCCGCGAGGGCGATCCACGCTGCAGACCGCAAAGGCAGACGCCGCGATGCGCGCCGCCACAGCCAGGCCAGCAGCCAGGTGGCCCCCAGCACCATCACGGCGGGGGGCGTGGCGGACGGGGCCATGAACACCACGGCCAGCAGCGCAGCCAGGGCGGTGACGGCCGCCGGCAGTCCGCCGAAATACAGGCCGATGAACGCGACGACGGTGGGGTAGGCCACGATGCCCAGCTCGGGCGCGTTCCAGTGCAGGGCGGTGAAAGCTGTCGCCGACACCAGGCCGCCTGCGGCGCCCAGCAGCCAGCGCGTGCGCCGGGACGGGCGCAGCGCTTCGTGCGGCGGAAGCCACTCCAGCACCAGCAGGAGCAGCATCAGCACCGTGCCCGCCATCAGGGTGTTGTTACCCATGGCGGTGTGCGAAGCGGTGGCAGACCTGCCAGGGGCTGATGGCCGTGACGGCTGTCAGCGCCTTGGGCCGGGCGCAAACTGCGCCGGCACCGCATCCTGTGCTGTCGTCAAGCACAAGCATCCGGTCGCAGCAGCCCAGGGGAAAAACCATTCCCCGAGTTTATGGCTGTTCCGGCTGGGCGCGCCCGGGGCGCAGCGTCCTGATAAGCCCCGTTGACAGCAGCGTGCCGCAAACGATCACCAGCGCGCAGCCCACCATCCACGGCGTGATGCGCTCGCCCAGGAGGACGGAGCCGTACAGCACGGCAAACACCGGTGCGATGAAGGTCACCGCCAGCGCGCGGCTGGGGCCTGCACTCGCGATGAGGCGGAAGTACAGGATGTACGCAATGCCGGTGCACAGCACCGCCATGGCCACGATGGCGCCCCAGGCGCGCAGGCCCGGCATTTGCGCCGGCCACAGCCAGAGCGTGGGCAGCGCCAGGCCCAGCGCCGCGCCCAGCTGGCTGCCGGTGGCCGTGGCCAGCGGCGGAATGCCGGTGAGGTGGCGCCGCGCGAAGCTGGCCGACACCCCATAGAAGCACGACGCCAGCAGGCAGGCGGCAATGGCCCATTCAGCGCTGTCGGTCTTGAAGCCCGTGCCCGCCGGCGCGCGCCAGGCCAGCAGCGCAACGCCCACGAAGCCGAGCGCCAGGCCCGCCCATCGCAGCCGGTTGATGCGGTCACCCAGCCAGGCCCAGGCGATCAACGCGCCGAAGAGCGGCACCGTGGCGTTCAGGATGGACGACAGCCCGGTGGCGATGTGCAGCACCGCCCAGGAGAACAGCGCGAACGGGATCGCCGAGTTGATGACGCCCGCGAACATGATGGGCCGCCAGTGCTGGCGGAAGGCGGGCCAGTGGCCCTGGCGCAGCATGATGGGCCACAGGAACACCGTGGCCAGCGCCACGCGCAGCCCGGCGGTGGGCAGCGGGCCGAACTCCGAGGCGCCCAGGCGCATGAAGAGGAAGGATGATCCCCACAGCGCCGCCAGCAGAGTGAATTCGCCGATCCAGGCGGTGACGGGTTGGGTTCCCGGGCTGTTCATGCGTGCTCTTTCAGGGTTTGAATGTCGTGGTCGTCCGGCAGCCAAGGCTGCTGCCGCAGGTGCGGTGGCTGCGGGTGGTCGTGCCGGTGCGGCGCATGTTCCAGCGCCAGCAGGGCCGTTTTGCGGTCCAGCCCTCCAGCGTAACCGGTCAGGCTGCCGTCTGCACCGAGCACGCGGTGGCACGGCACGATCACGCTGACCGGATTGCGCCCCACGGCCGCGCCCACGGCGCGCACCGCCAGCGGCCGGCCCAGTTGCTGGCCGAGGCGCCCATAGCTGGTGGTGCCACCGCGGCCGATGGCCAGCAGCGCGCGCCATACGTCCTGCTGAAACGCCGTGCCGCCCGACAGGTCCAGCGGCACATCGAAACCATGCCGCTCGCCCCGCAGGTACTGCTGCAGCTGGCCTGCGGCCTCTTGCAGCAGGGTGTGGCCGGCCGCCTCGGCCCAGGCGCGATCGCCGTGCAGCAGGTGGACGGGCTCGTGCCGCTGGCCCTCGAACCAGACGCCGCACAGGCCCGCGGGCGACGCGGCCAGGCGCACCGGCCCGAGCGCTGTGCTGGCACGTGCCTGCACGGTGTGGGGATGAAAGAGCATGGGGTTGATCCGATAAGTTCTGAAGAAAATAGGCCGCTACCGCTTGCCAGATGAGCGGCAGCAGCTATTGTTTTGGTAGCGTTTCGATGGGGGCGCCAGCCACGGGTTGCGGCATCTGCGCGGTGGTGCCTGCCGACCAGGCCCGCAGCACCGCATAGCTGCGCCAGGGGCGCCACGCCTGTGAGGCCTCCGTCGCCGCGCGGGCCGGGTTCTTCTCGCCCTGCACCTGCAGCGCCTTGTGCAGGGCCACGTCGCCCGCCGGAAAGGCATCGGGCCAGCGCAGCACGCGCATGGCGATGTACTGCGCGGTCCAGTCGCCGATGCCGGGCAGGGCGCACAGCGCGGCGGTGGTAGCGGCCACGTCGGCGCCCGCCTGCAGCGCCAGGCTCCCGCCGTCCACCGCGCGGGCCAGCGCCACGATGGCGGCCTGCCGCTGGCGCACGATGCCCAGTTGGCCCAGGGTGTCGCCATCGGCCATGGCGAGCGTGGCTGCGGTGGGGAACAGCCGGTTGAGCGCAGGCCAGGGGGTGTCGATGGGCTCGCCCAGCCGCTCCACCAGGCGCTGCCCCAGCGTGCGCGCCGCGGCCACGGTGATCTGCTGGCCCAGCACCGCGCGCACCGCCAGCTCGAAGCCGTCGAACGCGCCGGGCACGCGCAGGCCGTCTCCGTCCGGGAAGTACGGGTGAAGCACGGCGTTGATGGCGGCGGGGTCTGCGTCCAGGTCCAGCATGGCGCGCACGCGGCGGATGACGAGCGGCAGCACCGGGTACAGGCTGTCGCTGGTCTGCAGCAGCACCTGGTGGCGGGCCACGTCGAAGCGTGCGCTGAACCAGCCGGTGGCCTCCTGCGCCATGCCGGTGCAGGCGGCCGGCAGCCGCACGGTGCGCCGCAGCGTGGCCTCGTGCGGCAGCACCCATTCGACGCCGTGGAACTGCCGCCGCTCGAAGAACGCCAGCAGCGCGCCCACATCGAACGGCGGGCGCCAGGCCAGGCGCAGTGTGCTGCCGGTGTCGCGTGACCCGGTTGTGCCTCCCTTGCTGGCCGGTGCGCCGCTGCGCCGCAGCTGGGTGGGGTTGAGCCCGTAGTGCCCCACAAAGGCCGCGTTGAAGCGGCGCACGCTGGCAAAGCCGCTGGCCAGCGCCACCTGGGTCACGGGCATGCAGGTGTCGGTGAGCAGCTGCTTGGCGGTCAGCAGGCGGCGTGTCTGCAGGTACTGCAGGGGCGACACGCCCAGGGCGGCCTCAAAGATGCGGCGCAGGTGCCGGTCGCTCACGCCCAGCCGCTCGGCCATGCGGGCCACCGTGGCGCCGCTGTCGGCCTGGGTGGTGGTTGCGGGTTGGGCAGGCCAGAGGTCCGGAGCATCCAGCAGCCGCACCGCCTGCTGCACCAGGATGCTGCTCGCATCCTGCACCGACCACACCAGGGCCTGGGGCGCCAGCTCGGGCCGGCAGCGCAGGCACGGGCGAAAGCCCGCGTGTTCCGCCTGGGCGGCCAGGGCGAAAAAGCGGCAGTTCTCGCGCCGCGGCGTGCGCACCGCGCACACCGGGCGGCAGTAGATGCCGGTGGAGGTCACGCCGGTGAAGAAATGCCCGTCGAAACGCGCATCCCGCGCCATCACTGCCAGGTAGCGGCCGTCATCCGGGGCGGTATCGGCAGCGGCGGCAGAGGGCGGGGCAGGGGAGGTCATGGGCCCGATCATAGGCAGTGGGCGCGTGCGCACTGGCCGTTTTCGGACATGTGCCTCCCTGGGCGGTTTTCGGGCCGCGGGGTGATTGCCCTGGGGCACGGAATGCCCCGCCTACAATGTGTCGGACTCCCTCTCATCCCTTCGCGAAAGGCCCCTACGTGCAACCCACGCCCGCCATTTTCAAAGCCTATGACATCCGCGGCATCGTGCCGTCCACTCTGAATGAAGACGTGGCCCTGGGCCTGGGACGGGCCTTTGGCACCGCCGCCCGCGCCGAAGGCCAGGCCACGGTGGCCGTGGGCCGCGACGGGCGCCTGTCGGGCCCGGCCATGTCGGCGGCGCTGATTCAGGGGCTGGTGGAAGCGGGCATCGAGGTGATCGATGTGGGCCTGGTGACCACGCCCATGCTGTATTTTGCGGCCAGCACGCTGTGCCACAGCGGCATCCAGGTCACGGGCAGCCACAACCCCAAGGACTACAACGGCTTCAAGATGGTGCTCAACGGCCGCGCCATCTATGGCGAAGAGATCCAGGGCCTGCGCCGCACCATGGAGCAGGAAAGCTGGCAGCTGCAGGCCGGCGGCTCGGTGCGGCATGTGGACGTGCTGCCGGCGTACACCGAGCGCATCGTGGGCGACATCCGACTCGCCCGCCCGCTCAAGGTGGTGGTGGACTGCGGCAACGGCATCGCCGGTGCATCGGCCCCCGGCATCTTCCGTGCGCTGGGCTGCGAGGTGGTCGAGCTGTTCTCCGAGGTGGACGGCAACTTCCCCAACCACCACCCAGACCCCAGCAAGCCCGAGAACCTGCGCGACCTGATCGAGGCCCTGAAGACCAGCGACGCCGAACTGGGCCTGGCCTTCGACGGCGACGGCGACCGACTGGGCATCGTGACCAAGGACGGCACCAACATCTTCCCCGACCGCCAGATGATGCTGTTCGCCCAGGACGTGCTCTCGCGCGTACCCGGCGGCGAGATCATCTTCGACGTGAAGTGCACCCAGCGCCTGGCGCCCGCCATTGCGGCGGCCGGCGGCGTGCCGGTGATGTTCAAGACCGGCCACTCGCTCATCAAGGCCCGCATGAAGGAGACGAATTCTCCGCTGGGCGGCGAGATGAGCGGCCACATCTTCTTCAAGGAGCGCTGGTACGGCTTCGACGACGGCACCTACGCGGGCTGCCGCCTGCTGGAGATTCTGAGCCGGTCGCAAGACCCGAGCGCCGTGCTCAACGCCTTGCCCACCAGCTTCTCCACCCCCGAGCTCAATGTCTCGTGCGCCGAGGGCGAGCCGCACCGCCTGACGGCCGAGCTGCAGGGCCTGGCCGCCGGCACCTTCTCGGCGCCCGCCACCGTGAGCACGATCGACGGCCTGCGGGTCGACTGGCCGGACGGCTTCGGCCTGATCCGCGCCAGCAACACCACGCCGGTGCTGGTGCTGCGCTTCGAAGGCCACACCCCCGAGGCGCTGGCGCGCATCGAGGCGGCCATGCTGGCGCTGCTGCACAAGGTCAAGCCCGACGCCCATGTGGGCGCTGCCAGCCATTGATGGGCGCCCTGGCCCTGTCTTTGACTGTCGTTGCCACCTTCTTTCACCGTTGATTTTGAGCGAGTTGCCTGCGTGAACCCACAGTTTTCGACCCCCTTGCGCGTTGCCGCCGCACAGTCGCCCTCCGTCCCGGGAGATGTGGCGCGCAACGTGCAGACCCACCTGGCCTATGTGCGGGTGGCGGCGAGCCAGGGGGTGCAGGTGCTGGTGTTCCCGGAGCTCTCGCTCACCGGCTACGAGCCGTCCGTGCTGGCCGCCAACGTGCTGCATGCCGACCACGCGGCGCTGGCGCCCCTGCGCCAGGCTGCGCGCGACCATGGCATGGCCCTGGTGGTGGGCGGCCCCGCCGCGCCGGTGCAGGACGGCGCACTGCCCGCCATCGGCGCCTGGGTGCTCCATGGCGACGGCAGCGCCGCGCTGTACCGCAAGCGCCACCTGCATGCCAGCGAAGAGTCCTTTGCCAGCCCGGGCACCGACGACGCGCAGGTGCACCTGCTGGCGGGCGAGCCCACGGGCATGGCGGTGTGCGCCGACATCACGCACCCCGAGCATGCCCGTGCCGCGCACGCGGCCGGTGCCACGCTGTACGCCGCCGGAGCGCTGGTCAGCCACCAGGGCTACGGCCCTGAATCCGAGTTGCTGCAGGGCTATGCGCGCGACCACGGCATGGCCGTGCTGCTGGCCAACTACAGCGGGCCGTCTGGCGGCTACGTCAGCGCCGGCGGCAGTGCCTTCTGGGAGGCGGGTGGCCGCTGCGTGGTGGCGGCCGATGGCGACGTGCCCTGCATCGTGTGGGCGGCGCGCGGCGACAGCGGCTGGAGCGGCGGTGTGGTGTCGGTCGACCTGCACCTCGCCGCGGCATGAACCCGGCCCGCGCCCTCTATTCGGTGGTCACCTGGGGCGCACAGCCCCTGCTGCGCCGCAAGCTGCGCCGCCGCGCCCAGGCCGAGCCCGGCTACGGCCACGCGATTGGCGAGCGGTTTGGCCGCTACCCGGCGCCCATCGACAGCCTCATGCCCCACAGCAGCTCCGACCCGCTGGGCCGGTTCGTGTGGATCCACGCCGTGTCGCTGGGCGAAACCCGCGCCGCCGCCATCCTGCTGGCCGCGCTGCGCCAGGAGCTGCCGGGCATGCGCCTGCTGCTCACCCATGGCACTGCCACCGGCCGCGCCGAGGGCGAAAAGCTGCTGCTGCCCGGCGACGTGCAGGTGTGGCAGCCCTGGGACACGCCCGGCGCGGTGGCGCGCTTTCTGCGCAAGTTCCGCCCGGCCATCGGCATCCTCATGGAAACCGAGGTCTGGCCCAACCTGGTGGCGGGCTGCCGCCGGCGCAACGTGCCGCTGGTACTGGCCAATGCCCGGCTGAACGCCAAGTCGCTGCGCAATGCCCAGCGCCTGGCCCCGCTGGCGCGCCCCGCCTATGCCGGACTGTCGGCCGTGTGGGCCCAGACCGAGGACGACGCCAGTCGGCTGCGCGCCATCGGCGCCAAGGTGCGCGGCGTGTTCGGCAACCTGAAGTTCGACGTGGTGCCAGACGCCCGCCTGCTGGCGCAAGGCCGCACCTGGCGCGACCAGGCTGCACGCCCGGTGGTCATGCTGGCCAGCAGCCGCGAGGGCGAGGAAGCCATGTGGCTGGAGAATTTCAAGCAAAAAACGGCGCTACCGCTGGCTGGGCAAGCGCAAGGCGCTATCAATAATGAAGCATCGGGCGATGGTGATGCCACCGCCCGCAGCGTGCAGTGGCTCATCGTGCCGCGCCACCCGCAGCGCTTTGACGAGGTGCACCAGTTGTTGCTGCACGCTGGCCTGACCGTGTCCCGCCGCAGCACCTGGGCAGGGTCGCCCCCGGCCGCCGACGTGTGGCTGGGAGACTCGCTGGGTGAAATGACGCTGTACTACGGCCTGGCCCACGTGGCGATGCTGGGCGGCAGCTACGCGCCGCTGGGCGGGCAAAACCTCATCGAAGCCGCCGCCTGCGGCTGCCCGGTGGTGCTGGGCCCGCACACCTTCAATTTTGCGCAAGCGGCGGAGCAGGCCTGCGCAGCAGGTGCTGCCCGCCGGGTGCCGGACATGGCTGGCGGCGTGGCACAAGCAGTTGCGCTGGCGCTCGACCCCGAACTGCAAAAGAGCGCCAGCTACCGCGCCAGCCGCTTTGCCGACGACCACCGGGGCGGGGCGTTGGCCACGGCGCAGGCCGTGCTGGGCATCGTGTTGCCCGCCAGGTCCATGGCCTCTGGCGGCTGACACGACCGTGCGCGCCACCGCTGTGGCTGTCGCTGCCGGCTGCTGCCAGTGCCTGCCCGTGAAGACGATCTTCGGCGGGGCAGCGCGTGGCGGCTTGACTTATCGGACCAGTAACGCGTTGATCGCCTCGACATCCTGCTGCGTCAGCGTGCCGGCCGCCTGGCGCAGCTTCAGTGTGCCCAGCAGCACGTTGTAGCGGGCCTGGGCCAGGTCGCGCTTGGTCTGGAACAGCTGGCTTTGGGCGTTCAGCACGTCGATGTTGATGCGCACACCCACCTGGTAGCCGAGCTTGTTGGCGTCCAGCGCGCTCTGGCTGGAGGCTTCGGCCGCTTCGAGCGCTTGCACCTGGCCCTGGCCGGACTGCACGCCGAAGAACGCTGCGCGGGTGGCCTGGGCCACGTTGCGGCGGGTGGTTTCGAGGTCGGCGGCGGCCTTGTCTTCCAGCGCCAGGGTTTCACGGATGCGGTTTTGCACCGAGAAGCCGGCAAACAGGGGCAGATTCAACGCCACGCCCACGCTGGCGTTGTTGGTGCGGCTGTTCACGCCCGGGGATGTGACGGTACCGTTGGGGTTGCGCGTGACGTTGTAGCCCGCCTGCAGGTCCACCGTGGGCAGGTGGCCGGTCTCGGCCTTCTTGGTCTCCAGCCGCGCAATGTCGAGCGCGATGACTGCCTGGCGCACGCCGGGCTGCTGGTCGCGGGCGGTGTCCACCCACAGGGCCACATTGTCGGGTTGCACGGTGGGCAGCGGCACGGGCAGGGCGAGCGGCTTAGGGGTCGTACCGGTGATGCCGACGAGCTGGTCGAGCGCCAGGCGCTTCACACGCAGGTCGTTCTCGGCCGCGATCTCCTGCGCGATCACCAGGTCGTAGCGGGCCTGGGCTTCGCGCGAATCGGTGACGGTGGTGGTGCCCACCTCGAAATTGCGCTTGGCCGATGCCAGCTGCTCGGACACGGCGGCTTTTTGCGCCTGCACGAAGGTCAGCGTGTCCTGTGCAGCCAGCACGTCGAAGTACGCCTGGCTCACGCGCACCAGCAGGTCCTGCGTGGCGGCGTCGAGCTGCGCCTGCGCCACGTCGATGCCGCGCTGGCTCTGCTCCAGGTTGATGCGGTTGGCGGGGCGGAACAAGGGCTGCGACGCCTGCACGCCCACGGTCTGCTGCGTGCCGGTGTTCTCGACCGGAGGTCGGCTCAGTTCCACATTGGCCCGGCTCAGGCCGGCTGTCAACCCGGCGGTGGGCAGCAGGCCGGCACGGGCTTGGTCGGCACGGCGCGCCGCTGCATCCAGTTGCGCACGGGCCGACTGCCAGGCCGTGTCGTAGGTGCGGGCCGATTCCACCACTTCCAGCAGGCTCTGGGCGTGCACGGGTGCACACAGGGCCGTGGCCAGCAAGGTCCCCAGTGCCAGGGACAGGGGTGACAAAGGATGTGGCCGGAGCGGGGTCGTCATGAAAGTCCTTCGGAGAAGTCTGCGGATCGGAGGGTGGGAGACAGAAAGAACAGGCTGGGAACGTCGGGGCGGCGGCAGCGGGCTTCAGTACCGGGGCACGGCCGGGTCGTTCTCATGCGACCACACGTCGATGCCGCCCGTGATGTTGGCCAGGCGCTCGAACCCGTGGTGCTCCAGAAAGGACGCCACGCGCAGGCTGCGGGCGCCGTGGTGGCACAGGCAGGCAATGGGGCGCGCGGGGTCGAGTTCGTCCAGGCGTCCGGTCAGCTCACCCATGGGGATGGCGACCAGCTCGAAACCGTCGGCGCGCACGCTCGCGGTTTGCAGCTCCCAGGGCTCGCGCACGTCCAGCACCACGGGCTGGCTGCCTTCGGGGGCCGAGGCGAACCAGGCAGACAGCTGGGCGGGGCGGACGTGGTCGATCATGCAGAACTCCGAAAGGAAAAATCAGACGCTGAAAATCAGAACGTGAAGCCGGATGGCTCGGGGAAGCCGACCAGGCGCGGCGCGATGGTGTCCCAGGGCGACGTGGTCTCGAAACGGTCGCCGGTGCGGCGCGTCAGGGTGAAGCGCATCACGGGCTCGCTGCCCACGATGGCGCCCAGGCGGCCGCCGTCGCGCAGCTGCGAGAGCAGGGCGGCAGGCACTTCGGCCACGGAGCCGCTGAGCACGATCACATCGAACGGGCCATCAGGGATGGGGTCGCGGGCGCCGTCGGCCTGGCGCACGTCGGCGTTCTGGATACCGGCATCGCGCAGGTTCTCGCGGGCCATCTCGGCCAGCTCTGCGTTGATTTCCAGCGACACCACGCGCTCGGCGCGGTGGGCCAGAAGGGCGGCCATGTAGCCCGAACCTGTGCCAATCTCCAGCACGCGGTCGGTCGGCTTGATCTGCAGGTCCTGCAGGATGCGCGCTTCCACACGGGGCTGCAGCATGCTGTGGCCCAGGCGCACGGCCTCTTCGGCGTCGTTGCCCAGCAGGGGCACTTCGATGTCCATGAACGCCATGCTGCTGTAGGCCGGCGGCACGAACTGTTCACGGCGCACCACGGCCAGCAGTTCCAGCACGTCGAAGTCGAGCACGTTCCACGGACGGATCTGCTGCTCGATCATGTTGTAGCGGGCCTGGGCGACGGGGTCGCTGATGTTGGCAGAGGTGTTCAGGGGCATGTTCATGGGATTTCTCCGTGGGGCGGGTGCAGGGCCGATCGGAACGATCAGGACAAACCCTCGATTTTAGGGGGCGTTGCGCGGGCGCTGCCGAATTTGCGGCGGGCCCAGCCTGCCAGGTCGTCCATGTAGCAATAAACCACCGGCACCACCACCAGCGTGAGCAGCGACGAGGTGATGACGCCGCCGATCACCGCCTGGCCCATGGGCGCACGCTGCTCGGAGCCTTCGGACAGCGCAAACGCCAGCGGCACCATGCCGAAGATCATGGCCAGCGTGGTCATGAGGATGGGGCGCAGCCGCACGCGCGCGGCCAGCAGCAGGGCGTCCGCGCGGGGCAGGCCGGGCACGGTGCGGCCCTCGTCGTTCACGTGTTCCTCGCGGGCACGGATCGCAAAGTCCACCAGCAGAATGGCGTTCTTGGTCACCAGGCCCATCAGCATCACCACGCCGATGATGGAGAACATCGACAGCGTGGAGCGGAACATCAGGAGCGCCAGCACCACGCCGATCAGCGTGAGCGGCAGCGAGGTCATGAGCGCCAGCGGCTGCAAAAAGCTCTTGAACTGGCTCGCCAGGATCATGTAGATGAAGATGATCGCCATGGCCAGTGCCGAGATGGCGTAGCCGAACGATTCGGCCATGTTCTTGGTGGAGCCGCCGAACTGGTAGCGGTAGCCCGGCGGAAAGCTCACGCCCTCCAGCGCCTTCTTGATGTCGTTCGACACCTCGCCGGCCGAGCGCTGCGACACGTTGGCGTTCACCGCCACCTCGCGGGTCAGGTCGCGCCGGTTGATCTGGTTGGCGCCGGTGGACTCGGTCACGCTGGCCACCTGGTTCAGGCGCACGATGCGCGTGGTGCCGTCGGCGTTGGCCAGGGCGAACGGCAGGCGCTCCAGGTCTTGCGGGGCGGTGCGGGCCTCGGGGGCCAGGCGCACGTTCACGTCGTAGGTCTGGTCGTCCGGCGCGCGCCAGTTGCCCACGGTGGTGCCGGCTACCAGGGTGCGCAGCGATGCGGCCATCTGCGACACCGACAGGCCCAGGTCCGACGCCGCATCGCGCCGCACGTCGAGCGCGATGACCGGCTTGTTGGGCTTGGCGCTGGTGTCCAGGTCCACCAGGCCGGGGATGCCGCGGATCTTCTCGGTCACCACCTTGGTCAGGCGCTCCAGCTCTTGCAGGTCCGAGCCCTGCAGCGAGAACTCCACCTGCTTTTGGCCGCCCACGGCGTCCAGCAGGCCCACGTGGGTGATGGTGATGCCAGGCACGGTCTTCAGGCGCTCGCGCAGCACGTCGGACATCTGGTCCACGCTGCGGCTGCGGTCCTTGCGGTCCACCAGGCGCACGTAGATGTTGGCGTAGATCTTGCCCTGCGCACTGCCGGTGTTGATGGTGGACAGCGTGTAGCGCACCTCGGGCATCTCGCGCAGGATGCCTTCCACTTGCCGTGCCTTGGCCTCGGTGGCTTCCAGCGACGAGCCGACGGGCGTGTAGAAATTGAGCGAGGTTTCGGAGAAATCGGCCTTGGGCACGAACTCGGTGCCCAGCAGCGGCACCATGAAGATGCTCAGCACGAAGACGGCCAGCGCTATGGCCATCGTCGCCACCTTGTGCACCAGCGACCAGCGCAGGATGCGCTGGTAACCCTCGGCCAGCGCCTCGGTGGCACGGTCGAACCAGCCGGTGACGCGGCCGATGGTCTTGTCGTAGAAGGTGACGGGCCCGGTCTTGTGGCCATGCCCGTGGATGCTGGGGTCGTGCCAGATGCTCGACAGCATCGGGTCGAGCGTGAAGCTCACGAACATCGAGATCATCACCGCCGCGACGATGGTGATGCCGAACTCGTGGAAGAACTTCCCGATGATGCCGCCCATGAACCCGATGGGCATGAACACCGCCACGATGGACAGCGTGGTGGCCAGCACCGCCAGGCCAATCTCCTGCGTGCCGTCCATGGCCGCGTTGTAGGCCGACTTGCCCATCTGCACGTGCCGCACGATGTTCTCGCGCACCACGATGGCGTCGTCGATCAACAGGCCCACGCACAGGGAGAGCGCCATCAGCGTGATCATGTTGATGGTGAAGCCGAACATGTTCATGAACAGGAACGTGCCGATCAGCGCGATCGGCAGCGTGAGCCCGGTGATCACGGTGGAGCGCCAGGAGTTCAGGAACAGAAAGACGATCAGCACCGTGAGGATGGCGCCCTCGATCAGCGTCTGGCGCACGTTGTTCACCGCCACGCGGATGGGGCGGGCGCTGTCGCCGATGGTCTCCAGGCGCACGCCGGGTGGCAGCTGGTTCTTGAGCTCTGCCACCGCCGCGGTGAGGCCGTCCACCACCTCGATGGTGTTCTCACCCTGCGACTTCTGCACCGACAGCAGCAGCGTGCGCTGGCCGTTGTACAGGGCCAGGCTTTCCACTTCCTGGGCGCCATCGTTGACCCGGGCGACCTGGTCCAGCCGCACGGGGGCACCGTTCTTGCGGGCGACGATGATCTTGCCGAAGTCTTCGGGCCGCTCCATGCGCGCGTCGATCTGCACCACGCGGTCCTGCGCCAGCGACCGGATGGAGCCCACGGGCAGGTCCTGGTTCTCGTTACGCACGGCCTGGGCCACCTGGTCGGGCGTCACGCCGAAGGCTTCGAGCGCCTGCGGGTTCAGGTAGATGTTGATCTCGCGCTTGGTGGCACCCACCAGGTTCACGGCACCCACGCCGCGCACGTTCTCCAGGCGCTTTTTCAGCACCTGCTCGGACCAGGTGGTCAGCTCCACCGCGCTGCGCTGCGTGCCGCCCGCTTTGTCGTCCGGCAGCACGGCCAGCGACCACACGGCGCGGCTGGCGGGGTCGAAGCGCAGCACGCGCGGCTCCTTGACCTCGGTGCGCAGCAAGGGGCGCACGGTGGCCACCTTCTCGCGCACGTCCTCGGCGGCCTTGCGGCCGTCGATGTGCAGCTGGAACTCGATGATGACGACGGCCGTGCCCTCGTAGCTGCGCGAGGTCAGGGCGTTGATGCCGGCGATCGAGTTGACGCCTTCCTCGATCTTCTTCGTGACCTCGCTTTCCACGATCTCGGGCGAGGCGCCGGGGTAGTCCACGGTGACCACCACCACGGGGAAGTCGATGTTGGGGAACTGGTCGACCTTCAGGCGCTGGTACGAGAACAAACCCAGCACCACGATGGCGAGCATCACCATGGTGGCGAACACAGGGTTCTTGAGGCTGACTTGGGTGAACCACATGGGGTGCGGGCCGGTCAGGGAGCAGCGCGGGGCGCCGATGCGGACGCGCCCGCCGGGGCCGCTGCGGCAGTGGTCACCGCCGTGCCTTCACGCAGTTGCCCGATGCGCCCGTCGATCACCGGCGTGCCTTCTGCCACGCCCTGGACGGCGACCCAGGTCTGGCCGTTGACCACCGAGCGCGCGCCGGTCTTGACCTCGGCGTAGACGATGCGGCCGTCCTTGACCGTCTGCAGGTAGGGCGCGGGCTTGTCGGTGCGCACGGCGTCCAGCGGCACGGTCAGCACCTCGGCACGGCCGGTGTCGAGGGTGCCCTGTACGAACAGGCCCTGGCGCAGCGGCGTGTCGCCCTGGGCCTGGTCCACCCGCAGGTAGACCGGCACGGTGCGGCTGCCGGCCTGCGCGCTGGGGTTGATGCGCGCCACGGTGGCAGGCACCGGGGTCGCTGTACCGTCGACGTTCAGCAGCGCCTTCTGGCCCACGCGCACGGCCAGCGAATCGGCCGGGGTGAGCAGTGCTTCCAGTTCCAGCCGCGACAGGTCCACCACTTCGATGATGCGGGCGTCCACGGCCACGCGCTCGCCCGGCTGGGCCAGGCGTTGGGCCACCAGGCCGGTGATGGGACTCTTGAGCACGGTGTCGTCCAGCGACTTGCGCGCCACGTCGGCGGCCGACACGGCGGCCTGGTAGCTCGACTGCGCGGATTCGAGGCTGGCCTGCGATGTGACCAGCGCGGTGGGCGAGATGAAGCCCTGGTCCACCAGCGCGCGGTTGTTGGTGTACTGGCGCTGGTTGATGTCCACCTGCGACTTGGCCGCGTCGGCCTGCTGCTGCGCCTGTCGCAGGCGGGCCCGGGCCTCGGTGGGGTCGATGCGGGCCACTTCCTGCCCGGCCTTGACGCTGTCGCCCTCGCGCAGCGTCAGGCCTTGCAGCTCGCCGCCCACGCGCGCCTTGACCATGGCCGATTCGACCGCACGCAGCGAGCCGGACACCGGCACCCCGAGCGTCAGGTTCTGGCGCCGCACCAGGATGATCTCGTCGGCCGCCAACTGCAGCGGTGCCTGCGCCTTCTGGGCCGACGCTTCGGCCAGCGCTTTTTGCTGGGCCTGACGGGCCGCCATGCCGCGCCAGGCGCCCCCCCCGAGCAACACGACGACGACGGCTGCTGCCATCCAGGGAATCCAGCGTTTCATGGTCAGGTGCCGCGTGAGGAAGGGGAGTGGGCGGCAGTGGCCGGGCCATCGGCCCGCACCAGCAGCCCATGGAGCACGTTGTCGATCTGCGCCTCGATGAATTTCTCGGGGTCCAGGTCCATGCCTTCGGGAATGCACACCGACACCGAGTGCTTCCACATCATGAGGAAGATCATCGGGGCCAGCACCACGTGCACGATGTAGTCGAGCGACACGGGGCGGAACTCGCCGCGCTCGATGCCGCGCTCGATGATGCGGCGCACCAGCCCCTGGCCGGGCAGGATCACCTCCTGCCGGTAGAACTGCATGATTTCCGGGAAGTTCTGCGCCTCGCTGAACATCAGCTTGGTGATGCCCGACGCCTTGGTGGAGCCGATGCGCTCCCACCAGACCTGGTAGCAGTAGCGCAGCAGCTCGGTGGTGCTGCCCTCGAAGGTTTCGAGCTCCTGCGTCCACTCTTCGAAGCGGCCCGCGATGTTCTGGCGCACCACGGCCTTGAAGAGTTCTTCCTTGCTGGGGAAGTACAGGAACAGCGTGCCCTTGGACACCCCGGCCCGCGCGGCGACCTCGTCCACACGCGTGGCCGCAAAGCCTTTTTCGACAAAAAGGTCCAGCGCTGCCTCCAGCAATTCGCCGGGGCGGGCTTCCTTGCGGCGCTCGCGTTTGGTTCCGGCTGAAGGGGGTGGGGAGGCTGAGGTCAAAGGGGTGTGGAGTTAATGACTGACTGGTTAGTAATGTAGCAAGGGTGTGTGCCGGCGTCAATTCGTTGGTGCCCGGCAGACCGCAAAACCGGCACGCAGGCGACACCCGCGGGTAAACCCCGAGCGTGCGGATTTTGGGCCGCGAAGGCGCCCTGGCAGGGGCGTTCATCGACGCCCCGTGGTGGTGCGCCGTGCTGCTGCAGGCCCCGTCTTTGTGCAAAAGCGCGCTCCAAAAAAGGGAGCGCCTTGCGGGCTGTGGCTCTCTGGCGCAAATGTCCTTAAAACAGGACCAAACGACCCTAAATGTCTTATTGACAGGACATTACCGATGCTTGACGATGAACCCCATGTCGCCCAAGCTGCCATTGCCCAAGTACCACCAGATCTACCTGGTGCTGCGCGAGCAATTGCAGGAAGGCCACTTCGCTGCCGGCCTGCCGGGCGAGCTGGCGCTGATGGAGCAGTTCTCCGTCGCCCGCGTCACCGTGCGCCGCGCGCTGGAGCTGCTGCAGGGCGAAGGCCTGATCTCGCGCCAGCCCGGCCGCGGCACCCGGCCCGTGCTGCAGCCCGACGCAGGGCAGGGCAGCGTGGACGGCTCCCCCCACAGCAACCGCGCGCAACTGACGGGCCTGCTCGAAAACCTGGTCAGCATGGGCTTGCGCACCTCGGTCAAGGTGCTCGATGTGGAGACGGTGACGGCCTCTCGCGCCGTGGCCGGTGCGCTGCAGATCGCCGTGGGCGATTCGGTGCAGAAGGCGGTGCGGGTGCGCAGCACGCGTGAGGGCCCGCTGTCGCACATCACCACCTATGTGCCTGCCGACATCGCCCGCCAGTTCGGCCGGCGCGAGCTGGCCCGCAAGCCCATCCTGGTGCTGCTGGAGGAATCCGGCGTGAAGGTGGGCCGTGCCCACCAGACGATTTCCGCCAAGCTGGCCGATGCCGTCGTCGCCCGCCACCTGGATGTGGCCGTGGGCTCGGCCCTGCTGGCGGTGCGCCGCCTGATCCTGGACGACCAGGAGCGGCCGGTGCAATGGCTGCACGGCCTGTACCGGCCGGACCGCTACGAATACGAGATGCAGCTGTCGCGCGTCGGCAGCATCGACGCCAAGGTCTGGGTCAGCAAAGAGCTGTCCGCCCAGTTCCACTGATCACAACGACCGCCCCCCGACCCACCCCCCAAGGAGAACGCCCATGAGTAACCGCCGCCATTTCCTATCCCAGTCGGCTGCCGCCGCATCGGCCCTGGCCTTCCCCCTGGTGGGCGGGGCCCAGGCCAAGGCCATCAAGGTGGGTGTGCTGCACCCGGTGACGGGCGCGCTGGCGTACTCGGGCCAGCAGTGCCGCGAGGGCGCGATGATGGCCATCGAGGACATCAACAAGGTCGGTGGCATCAAGTCCCTGGGCGGCGCCAAGCTCGAGGCCCTGCTGGGCGACGCCCAGTCGCAGCCCCAGGCCGGCGCGGCCGAGGTCGAGAAGATGAACGAGGCGGGCGTGTCCGCCGTGGTCGGCGCCTTCGCGTCGGCCATCTGCCTGGCCACCACGCAGGCCGCCGCCAAGTACAACCTGCCGCACATCGTGGACGTGGGCGTGGCCGACCAGATCGTGGAGCGGGGCCTCAAGAACACCTTCCGCTTCGGCCCCGGCTACAAGAAGTGCACCGAGACGGCCATGGCCAACCTGCACGTGCTCAACACCGCCGCCGGCAAGCCAGCCAAGACGGTGATGATCATCCACGAGGAATCGCTGTTCGGCTCCGGTACGGCCCAATTGCTGTCGCGCGAGCTGCCGGGCTACGGCTACGAGGTCAAGGAAATCGTCAAGCACGCCAACCCCACGCGCGACTTCAACAACATCGTGCTGCGCATGAAGGCGGTCAACCCCGACATCGTGATCCCCGCCAACTACTACAACGAGTACGCGCTGCTGGTGCGCACCATGCAGCAGCAAAAGGTCACGCCCAAGGCCATCTACTCGGTGCTGGGCGGCGCCGCCTCGAGCTACAAGTTCGTCAAGGAGTTTCCGGACGCAGCCAACGGCATCATCGACTGCAACCACTGGTTCAACCCCAAGGACAAGCGCGCGCAGGACCTCAAGAAGCGGGTGGAGGCCAAGGGCCTGTTCTTCAGCTACGAGCTGTTCATGACCTACACGTCCATGTGGCTGCTGGCCGATGCCCTGGAGCGCGCCAAATCGATGGACCGCGCCGCCCTGATCGACGCGCTGGAAAAGAGCACGTTTGCCGACCACATCATGCCGTACGGCCCCACCAAGTTCGTCGCCGGACAGAACCAGGGAGCCCAGCCACTCATGACCCAGGTGCTGAACAAGGACATCAAGGTCATCATCCCGCGCGACTACCGCGAAGCAGACCCGCTCTTCCCCTTGAAGGCCTGAGAAACCCACCTCCGGCCATGCCTGCAACGGCCAGCGCGGCGCCAGAGCACCTGGTGCCAGGCCGCGCCTTTGCCTGAACAGCCGGACACACCACACCCATGTTCGATCTCAGCATCCTCTTCCCCTCGGTCCTGAACGGCCTGACGACCGGCGCGGTCTACGCGCTGATCGCCCTGGGCCTGACCTTGATCTACGGTGTGCTGCACATCATCAACTTCGCGCACGGCGCGTCGCTGATGTTGGCGCTGTACGCCGTCTACCTGCTCAAGCAGCACTGGGGCATCGACCCCTACCTGGCGTTGCCCATCCTCGTGCCCGGCATGTTCGCCCTGGGCTATGTGCTGCAGCGTGTGGTCATCAACCGCGCCAGCCACGGCAAGGACGAGAACATTCTTCTCGTCACGCTGGGCATCTCCATCGTCATGGAGAACCTGGCGCTGCTGTTCTTCAAGTCCGACACACGCACCATCGAGACCAGCTACACCCTCACCACCGTGGCCATCGGCCCGGCGATGATCGCGCTGCCCAAGCTCGTGTCCTTTGCTGGCGCGCTGGTCGTATCGGGCCTGCTGCTGTGGATCGTGGGGCGCACCGACCTGGGCCGGGCCATCCGCGCGGTGGCGCGCGAGAAGCACGGCGCCAAGCTCATGGGCATCCATGTGGACCATGTCTACGCCATGAGTTTCGGGATCGGCCTGGCCTGCCTGGGCGCGGCCGCCTGCTTTCTGCTGCCGGCCTACTACGTTAACCCGCAGGTGGGCAGCGGCTTCGTGCTGGTGGCCTTCACCATCGTGGTGCTCGGCGGCATGGGCAGTTTTGCGGGCGCGCTGGTCGGCGGGCTGCTGATCGGCGTGGTGGAGTCGCTGGGCGGCCTGTACCTGGGCGAATCGCTGGGGCAGATCGGCATCTTCGCCATCTTTATCGCCGTGCTGCTGTTTCGCCCGCAGGGCCTGTTTGGAGCCCGTCAATGAAGCAGCTCGCATCCATTGCGCTCTTCGCGCTGGCCGTGTCGGCCATCACCTTCGCGTCCGACTCCGGCGTGCTGCTGAACTTCATCATGATGGCCCTGTATGCCGCCTTGCTGGCGCAGGCCTGGAACATCCTGGGCGGCTTCGGCGGGCAGTTCTCGTTCGGCCATGCGCTGTTCTTCGGCACGGGCGCCTACATCCAGGCGATTGCGCAGATGCAGGGCGGCTTCAACGCCTGGGTGGCGCTGCCCATGGCCGTGGGCGGCAGCGCGCTGGTGGGGCTGTTCGTGGGCGGGCTGTCGTTCCGCTACGGGCTCAAGGGCTCGTACTTCGCGCTGGTCACCCTGGCTTTTGCCGAGGTGTTTCGCATCCTGGCGCTGTCGGTGCCCTTCACCGGCGCGGGCGTGGGCCTGATGCTGCCGCTCAAGGAATCGGTGGCCAACATCCAGTTCGGCTCGCGCAAGGGCTATGTCTTCCTGATCCTGGCGCTGGTCACGCTGGCGCTGCTGGCCAGCTGGTGGCTCAAGAACTCTCGCTTCGGTGCCTGGCTGCAGGCCGTGCGCGACAACGAAGACGCGGCCCGCGCCATCGGCGTCAATCCGTTCACCGTGAAGATGGGCGCCATCGCGCTGTCGGGCGGCTTCATGGGCGCGGCGGGGGCGTTCTATGTGCAGGTGTTCCAGTACATCGACCCGGGCATCGCCTACGGCTCGGTGACTTCGGTGGAAGCCCTGGTGGCGGCCATCGTGGGCGGCATCGGCACCATCTGGGGGCCAGTGCTGGGCGCCTTGGTGCTGCACGTGCTGGCCGACCTCACGCGCAACCTGTTCGGCCAGCTGCCCGGCATCAACATGGTGATCTACGGGGCGGTGCTGGTGGTCATCGTGATGTTCCTGCCGCGCGGCATCGCGGGCCTGGGACAGTCGGTGGTGCATCTGTGGAAACGTTCGGGAGGCCGCCATGGCCAATGACCTGCTGACTCTGACGGGGCTGGGCAAGTCCTTCGGCGGCCTGAAGGCCGTGCAGAACGTGAGCCTCACGGTACCCGAAGGCTCGCTGACCGCGCTGATCGGCCCCAATGGCGCCGGCAAGACCACGCTGTTCGCGCTGATGACCGGCTTCGTGAAGCCTGACGCGGGCACGGTGCACATCTCCGGGCGCGACATCACCGGCCAGGCGCCGCACCTCAATGCCCGCCTGGGCATGGCGCGCACCTTCCAGATCGTGCAGCCCTTTGCCGCCCAGACCGTGCGCGAGAACATCGCCGTGGGCGCCCATCTGCACGAGCCGCGCCGCGCGGCAGCGCTGGCGCTGGCCACCGACGTGGCGGCGCGCGTGGGCTTGACGGCGCAGCTGGACAAACCCGCATCCGACCTGACCGTGGCCGGGCGCAAGCGGTTGGAGCTGGCGCGGGCGCTGGCCACCCGGCCGCGCCTTTTGCTGCTGGACGAAGTGCTGGCCGGCCTCAACCCCCAGGAGATTGCCGAGATGATTCCCGTGGTGCGTGGCATTGCCCAGGGCGGCGTGACGGTGCTGATGATCGAGCACGTGATGCAGGCCGTGATGAACCTGGCCGAGCACGTGTGGGTGCTGGCGCAGGGCCAGTTGATCGCCGAGGGCAGCCCGGGCGTGGTGACGTCCGATGAGCGCGTGATCGAGGCGTATCTCGGCCACGGCACCGCAGCCCGCCTGCGCGCGGCTGCTGCGAAGGAGGCCGCATGAGCACCGCCGTTTCTTCTTCGCCACCGTCCACTCCATCGCCCACGCCATCCGCAGCCGCACCATTGCTCGACATTGCCGGCCTGCGCGGCGGTTATGGCCGTGTGGAAGTGCTGCGCGGGGTGGACCTGCAGGTGAACCCGGGCGAAACCGTGGCCCTGCTGGGCAGCAACGGCGCGGGCAAGTCCACGCTCAACAACGTGGTCTGCGGCATCTATCCGGCCTGGGCCGGGCGCGTGGCCTTTGGCGGCGCCGACCTGAGCGGTGCGCACTACACCGAGGTCGTCAAGGCCGGGCTGATCCAGGTGCCCGAGGGGCGCAAGATCTTCCCGAACCTGAGCGTGCTGGAAAACCTGTCGCTCGGCAGCTTCTCGCGCGCCCGGGAGCGCCGCGCCGAGAACATCGACAAGGTGTTCGCCACCTTCCCGCGCCTGAAGGAGCGCACCGCACAGCTGGCCGGCACCATGAGCGGGGGCGAGCAGCAGATGCTGGCCATCGGCCGCGGCCTGATGGCCGAGCCGCGCCTGTTGATCCTGGACGAGCCCTCGCTGGGCCTGTCGCCCCTGCTGGTCGAAGAGATGTTCGGCCTGATCCGCCAGTTGCGCTCCACGGGCCTGGCGGTGCTGCTGGTCGAACAGAACGTGGGGCAGTCGCTGGAGATCGCCGACCGTGCCTACGTGATGGAAAACGGGAGCATCCGCTTTTCCGGCGCGCCCGACGAACTGCTGCGCAGCGACGAACTGCGCCGGGCCTATCTGGGCCTTTGAGAAGGAGACAACCACATGACCATTCCACGCCGAAAACTGCTGCTGGCGTTGCCCGCCGTGCTTCCGCTCGGGCAGGCCCTGGCGCAGAACGCCCCCATCCGCATCCTGGTGGGCGCGCCTGCCGGCGGCTCCACCGACACGCTGGCGCGCAATCTGGCCTCCGAGATGGGCCGCCAGCTCGGCCGCACCGTGGTGGTGGAAAACCGCCCCGGCGCGGGTGGCAACATCGCGGCCGACGCGGTGGCCAAGGCCGTGCCGGACGGCAACACGCTGCTGATGAGCTTCACGAGCCACGCGATCAATGCCAGCCTGTACCCGTCGCTGCCGTTCGACCCCATCAAGGACTTCACGCCGCTGACCTGCGTGGCGACCTCGCCGTCCATCCTGGTGGCCAACCCCGCGGTGCCGGCCAAGGATGTGCGCGAGCTGATCGCACTGGCCAAGGCCAGGCCGGGCCAGCTCAACTTCGCCATCGGCGCCGTGGGCTCGTCGCTGCACCTGGCGGGCGACGCTTTCAAGATGCAGTCGGGCGCGTACATCGTCAACATCCCGTACCGCGGCACCGCGCCCGCGCTGCAGGACGTACTGGCCGGGCAGGTGGAGCTGATGTTCGCCGCCGTGGGCAACGCCCAGTCGCAGATCCGCGCAGGCAAGCTCAAGGCGCTGGGCGTGACCAGCGCCAAGCGGCTGCCGGCCTTTCCGGACGTGCCGGCCATCGCCGAGGTGCTGCCCGGCTACGAGTCGAGCGCCTGGTTCGGCCTGTTCGGCCCCGGCAACATGAACCCCGAGCTCGCCAAGAAGTTGAGCGACGCGGCCCGCCAGGCGATTGCCACACCCGAGGTCAAAAGGCGCCTGGAGACCGAAGGCGCCGTGCCCGTGGGCAACAGCCCTGAAGAATTCGCGCGCTTCGTGCAGGCCGAGATCCCGCGCTGGGCCAAGGTCGTGCGTTTTGCCGGAGCCAAGCCCGAATGACCACCGCCCCCAGTACCCTGGCGCAAAAGCTGGTGGCCCGCGCCAGCGGCCGCAGCACTGTCACGCCCGGGGAGATCGTCAACTGCCAGGTCGACCTGGCCATGTTCCACGACTCGTCCGGCCCCCGCCGGCTCAAGCCCATGCTCGACGAGCTGGGCGCGAGCATCTGGGACAAGTCGCGCGTGGTGCTGGTGATGGACCACTACCTGCCCGAGCGCGATGACGAATCGCGCCGCATTGTCCGCATCGCCCGCGACTGGGCCAAGGAGCAGGCGCTGCCCCACGTCTACGACGGCCAGGGCATCTGCCACGTGGTGGTGCCGCAGCACGGCCACATCCGCCCGGGCATGTTCTGCGTGGGGGGCGACTCGCACTCGCCCACGGGCGGGGCGTTCGGGGCCTACATGTTCGGCATCGGCAGCACCGAGATGCTGGGCGTGGTGGTCACCGGCGAGATCTGGCTGCGCGTGCCCCACACCCTGCAGATGCACTGGACCGGGCGGCTGGCCGCTGGCGTCACCGCCAAGGACATGATGCTGCACATGGTCGGGCGCTTCGGCATGAACGGCGGCCAGTACCAGGCTGTCGAATTTGCGGGCGCCGCCGTGCAGGCCCTGTCGATGCAGGAGCGCATGACCCTGTCCAACATGAGCGCCGAGCTGGGCGCGCAGGCCGGCCTGATCGCCCCCGACGCGACCACGCACGACTGGCTAGCCGTCCACGGCGTGCCCGAGGCCGACCTGCAAGGCCTGGACGCCTGGGTGACCGACCCCGGCGCGCCGCTCACCCGCCACGATTTCAATGCCGACACCCTGGCGCCCCAGGTGGCGGCGCCCCACAGCCCGGCCAACACGGCCGCCGTGGACCAGCATGCCGGCACGCGCATCGACGTGGCCTACATCGGCGCGTGCACCGGCGCCAAACTCGACGACCTGCGCGCCGCCGCCAGCGTGCTGCGCGGCCACCGCGTGGCCCGCGGCGTGCGCCTGATGGTGGCCCCGGCCAGCCAGCAGGACCAGGCCGCAGCCCGCGCCGAAGGCGTGCTGCAGGTGCTGGAGGACGCGGGGGCCGAGCTGTTCCCCACCACCTGCGGCGCCTGCGCCGGCTATGGCGATACGGTGGGCGACGGCACCACCGTCATCTCCAGCACGGCGCGCAACTTCAAGGGCCGCATGGGCTCGGCCACGGCGCAGGTGTACCTGGCCTCGCCCTACACCGTGGCCGCTTCGGCCTTGCAGGGGCACATTGCCGACCCGCGCGAGGTGCTGGCATGAGCGCCGCACAACACAGGGTCTGGAAGCTGGGCGCCGACATCGACACCGATGTGCTGGCCCCCGGCCACGCGATGAAGCACGGCATCGACGTGCTGGCCCGCCACTGCCTCGAATCCGTACGCCTGGACTTCGTGGGCGGCGTGCGCCAGGGCGATGTGATCGTGGCCGGACCCAACTTCGGCATCGGTTCGTCGCGCGAGCAGGCGGCTGCGGTGCTGGTGCGGCTGGGTGTCGTGGCGGTCATTGCACCGTCGTTCAGCGGCCTGTACTTTCGCAACGCCTTCAACCTGGGGTTGCTGCTGCTGACATGCCCCAGGGCCGACGAGGTGGCCGAGGGCGAGCAGGTCGCCCTGGACTGGCAGGCCCCCGCCGTGATCACTGCGGATGGCACGCGCCTGGCGTGCGATCCGATTCCCCCATTTCTCATGGACATGGTGCGCGCCGGCGGTTTGCTGAACCAGCTGCGCGCCCGATTTGGCAAGGAGGCCGTCAATGGCTGACAACAAGGTAGCGACAGCAACATCATCGATGGACCCGGTCACCCTGGCTGTGCTGCGCGGGCGGCTGGAGCAGGTGGCCGACGAAATGGATGCCACGCTGTACCGCAGCGCATTCAACCCCATCATCGCCGAGGCGCACGACGCCTGCCATGGCCTGTACGACGCGGTCAGCGGCGACACCCTGGTGCAGGGCAAGTCGGGCCTGCCGGTATTCGTGGGCGCCATGGCCTTTGCGGTGCGCGCGGCCATGCGCATCGCCGCAGAGCGTGGCGGCATGGCGCAGGGCGACACCTGGCTGTTCAACGACCCGTACGAGGGCGGCACGCACGCCAACGACTTCAAGCTGGTGCGGCCGTTCTTTCGCAACGGCCAGCTGTACTGCTTTTTGGCGTCTGCAGCGCACTGGCACGACGTGGGTGGCAATGTGCCCGGCAACTACAACCCCGCCGCCACCGAGTGCTGGCAGGAGGCCGTGCAGATTCCACCCGTGCGCATCGTGCGCGGCGGTGCGTTGGACGAGGACGTGCTGGCCATCCTGAAAGCCAACACCCGCCTGCCCGACAGCCTGTGGGGCGACCTGAACGGACAGCTCTCTGCGCTGGACCTGGGCGAGCGCCGCCTGAACGACCTGCTGGACCAGTATGGCGACGCCGTGGTGCTGCAGGCCATGGGCGAGTTGCGCACGCGTGCCGTCAAGCTCATGCGCTCGCACATCGCGGCGCTGCCCGATGGGCGCTACAGCTTCAGCGACATGCTGGACAACGACGGCGTGAAAGACGAGGCGCTGACCATTGCCCTGGACATGACGGTCGCAGGCGACCGGCTCACGCTCGATTTTTCGCGCACCTCGCCGCAGTGCGCCGGGCCGGTGAACATCTCGCGCGCCACGGCCATCGCGGCCTGCTACGTGGCCTTGAAGCACCTGTTCCCGGACGTGCCCGCCAATGCCGGCGTGCTGGATGCGGTGGACTTCGTGCTGCCGGACGGCCTGGTGATCAGCGCCGCACGACCACGCCCGGTGGGTGGCTACACCGAGACCATTTTGCGCATGATCGACGTGATCTTCAGCGCCACGGCCCTGGCCGCGCCCGAGCGCGCCATGGCCCAGGCCTACGGCACCATCAATGCGCTGTCCATCGCCGGACACCGCACCGATGCCGCGCGCAAAGGCCAGCGCTGGGTGATGTTCAGCTTCTTCGGCGGCGGCCACGGCGGGCATTCCGATGGCGACGGCATGAGCCACGGCAATGCACCCATCTCCACGGCGACCATCCCGCCGCTCGAAATCCTGGAGGCTGCCTACCCCGTGCGCTTCACACAGTGGGCGCTGCGCCCCGGCTCGGGCGGCGACGGCCAGCACCGCGGTGGCCTGGGCGCCATCTACGAGATTGAGCTGCTGGAGCAGGACGCCGAAGTCTTCATCTTCGGCGAGCGCGGCAAGGCCGCACCGCAGGGCATCGCCGGAGGCGGAGAGGCCGCGATGAACGTCTTCAGCTACGAGAACGCGGGCGAGTGGAAGACGCCGCCCATGCGCTCAAAGATGATCGGCATCCAGCTGAAAAAAGGCGAGCGTGTGCGGCTGGAAACACCCGGCGGCGGCGGCTACGGCGCCCCGTCGGCGCGGGCCGCAGCAGCGCGCCACAGCGACGAGGCGATGGGTTATGTGGTGGCGGACAACAGCGCAGCAGCAATGAAAGGCGCAGCATGAGCGGCAAGGCTTCGTTTGTGGTGGGTGTGGACGTGGGTGGCACCTTCACCGATCTCTTTGTGTTGGACGAGTCCGACGGCAGTGCCCGCATCGTCAAGGTGCCCTCGACCCGAGGCGAAGAAGCACGCGGCTTCATGAACGGCGTGGCGCGGGTGGCGGATTCGGCCTCGGCCATCGCCACCATCGTGCACGGCACCACCGTGGGCACCAATGCGCTGCTGGAGCGCAAAGTGGCTCGCACCGGCATCATCACCACGCGCGGCTTTCGCGATGTGCTGGAGATGCGCCGCCGCGACCGCCCGCAGACCTGGGGCCTGCGCGGCAGCTTCGAGCCCATCGTGCCGCGCGACCTGCGCCTGGAGGTGGACGAGCGCGTGCTGGCCGATGGATCGGTGCACACCCCGGTCGATCTGGACCAGGTGAAAGCCCAGGCCCAGGCCTTGCTGGACGCAGGCTGCGAGGCGGTCTGCGTGTTCTTCATCAACACCTATGCCAACCCGGCCAACGAGCAGGCGGCCGTGGTTGCCGTGCGCAGCCTCTGGCCCAACCCGCACGTGACCGCGGCCAGCGAGGTGCTGCCGGAGATCCGCGAGTTCGAGCGCTGCTCCACCGCCACGCTGAATGCCGCCCTGCAGCCTGTGGTGGGCAGCTACCTGGAGCGGCTGGAGGGCGACCTGCGCACCCAAGGCTTTGGCGGCGAGCTGCTCATCGTGCAGAGCAATGGCGGCGTGATGTCGCGCCAGACGGCCTGCGACGTGCCGGTGCGCACCGCGCTCTCGGGCCCGGCGGCGGGCGTGATCGCCTGCGCGGCCATCGCTCGGGCGGCGGGGTTCCCCGATGCGATCACCGGCGACATGGGCGGCACCTCGTTCGACGTGTCGCTGGTGGCGGGTGGCGAGGCGGCCCTGGCCGCTCAGACCGCCATCGAGTTCGGCATGGTCGTGCGCTCGCCCATGATCCAGATCGAGACCATCGGCGCGGGCGGCGGCTCCATTGCGTCGGTGGACGCCAGCGGCATGCTGCAGGTGGGCCCCGAGTCGGCCGGCAGCGTGCCCGGCCCCGCGTGTTACGGGCGCGGCAACACCCGCCCCACGGTGACCGATGCCAATGTGCTGCTGGGCCGCATCGCGGCCGACCGGCCGCTGGGCGGCGGGCTGCTGGCCGCCATGGATGCGGCCAAGTCCCGCGACGCCATCGACACCCACGTGGCCCAGCCCCTGGGCCTGGACGTGATGGCCGCAGCCGAAGCCATCCTGACGGTGGCCAACGCCAAGATGGCCGGCGCCGTGCGGGTGGTGTCCATCGAGCGCGGGCACGACCCGCGCCAGTTCGCCTACATGCCGTTCGGCGGTGGCGGCGCTTTGCACGTGTGCGCCATGATGCGCGAGGTGGGCGTGGGCACCGGCATCGTGCCGCGCTACCCCGGCGTCACGTCGGCGCTGGGCTGCGTGATGGCCGACATGCGCCACGATGCGGTGCAGACCCTGAACAAACCCCTGGCCGAGCTGGACGTGGCCGACCTGCGCGAGCGCGTGCAGGCCCTGTCGGCCGCCTGCCAGCAGCGCCTGGACTCGGCGGGCGTGCAGTTCGTGCAGGTGCAGGAAATCATTGCGCTGGACATGCTCTATGCCGGCCAGACGCACACCGTGCAGGTGCCGCTGGCGGCGCAGGCACTGAGCCGCGAAGGCATCCAGGCCGCTTTCGAGGCCGCCTACCGCGCTGCCTTCGGCCGGGTGCTCGACGGCATTGCCGTGCGGGTGATGAACCTGCGCTACGCCCGCGTCGGCGTGCGCCCCAAATTCGACCTCACGGTGCTGGCACCGCAATCGACCACACTGAACCCCTCGCTGGGTGTGCAGCGCGTGTTCCATGCCGGCCAGTGGTGGGACGCGGCGCGCCACGCGCGGCTGGACCTGCCGGTGGGCGCCCGCATCGACGGCCCCGCCATCCTGGAGCAGCCCGACACCACGGTGTGGCTGGAGCCGGGCTTTCATGCCACGGTGGACACGCTGGGCAACCTGCTGGTGCGTGCAGCATGAGCCATAGCGCCAACGCACCGTTGAACCTGCGCCGCACGGCCCTGGTCATCATCGACCTGCAGGACGACTTCCTCGCGCCCGAAGGCGCCTATGCCCGGGGCGGTGCGGTGAGCGCTGCCGCCCAGGCCCTGCCGCCGCGCGTGGCCGCCGTGGCCCAGGCGCTGAAGGCCGCGGGCGGCATGGTGGTGGGCAGCCAGTTCACCCTGTGGCCCGATGCGCAGGGCGAACCCATGATCTCGCCCCACCTCAAGACCCTGCGCCCGTTCCTGCGGCGCGGCGACTTCGCGCCGGGCAGCGCGGGCCAGGCCATGGTGTCCGACATTGCGCCCTGGGTCGACGTGGCGGTGTGCAAGGTGGCGTATTCGGCTTTCTTCAACACCCAGCTCGACTGGGTGCTGCGCCGCGCGGGCATCGACACCGTGGCGGTGTGCGGCATCGTCACCAACGGCGGCGTGGCCAGCACGGTGCGCGACGCCCACATGCGCGACTACCGCACCCTGGTGCTGTCCGACGGTTGTGCCGCCTTCCGCCAAGAGGTGCACGACACCGCGCTGGCGGACATGGCTACCGTGGCGCAGGTGCTGACCTGCAACGACTTCACCGCCGCATTGGCTGCAGGCACGCCATGAGCAGCACGCTGCCGACCATCCGCCGCGCCGACAGCATGCCGGCGGCCGCGCAGGACAACCATGTGCCTGTCGCCATCGTGGGCGGTGGCGCCTGCGGCCTGACCGCGGCGCTGATGCTGCACGACCTGGGTGTGGACTGCGCCGTGCTGGAGCGCGACGGCACTCCCACGGGCTCATCAGCGCTGTCCTCAGGCTTCATCCCGGCACCGGGCACGCGCGTGCAGCGGGACCTGGGCATTGCCGACAGCTCCGAACGTTTTGCCGCCGACATCACCGCCAAGGCCAAGGGCAGTGCAGCGCCGCAACTGGTGCAGGCCTACGCCCGCGCCATCGGCCCCGCGCTCGATGCGCTGCAGGACCGCCATGGCCTGGAGTGGCAGGTGCTCGATGGATTCTTGTACCCGGGCCACAGCGTGCGCCGCATGCACGCGGTGCCCGAGAAGACCGGCGTGGGCCTGATGGGCCGGCTGGCCAATGCGGTGGCGGCCGCCGACATTCCCCTGGTCACCGACGCCGCCGTGCGCGAGCTGTGGGCCGACGACACCGGCCTGCTGCTGGGCGTGGGCTACGAGCGGCCGGACGGCACGCTGGAGCACCTGTCGTGCGACGCCGTCATCCTGGCCTGCAACGGCTTCGGCGGTAACGCCGCCATGGTGCGCGAACTGTTGCCCGAAATGCGCGACGCCCTGTTCGCCGGCCACACCGGCAACGACGGCAGCGCCATCGCGTGGGGCCGCGCACTGGGCGCGCGCCTGGCGGACCTGGGTGGCTACCAGGGCCACGGCTCGTGGGCCATACCGCAGGGCGCGCTGATCTCGTGGGCGCTGATGATGGAAGGCGGCATGCAGGTCAACGCGCAGGGCCGTCGCTTTCATGACGAGACACAGGGTTACTCCGAGGCCTCGGTGCATGTGCTGGCCCAGCCGGGCGGCGTGGCCTGGAACGTGTTCGACGCGCCCATTCTGGCCCTGGCGCGCGGCTTTCCGGACTTCGTGGACGCCGAAGCCGCGGGCGCGGTGAAGCACTGCGACAGCGTGCAGGCGCTGGCGGCCTTGATAGGCTGCGACGACACCGCGCTGGCGGCCACGCTGGCCGGGCAGGGCCCGTACCCCCGCCCGGGCACGCGAGCGCTGCAGGCGCCGTTTTGCGCCGTCAAGGTCACCGGCGCGTTGTTCCATACCCAGGGCGGGCTCGACATCGACGCGCAGTGCCGCGTGCTCGACACCCAGGGCCGCCCGTTTCCCAACCTGCTGGCCGCAGGCGGCGCGGCGCGTGGTGTCTCGGGCGATGCCGTCTGGGGTTACCTCTCGGGCAACGGCCTGCTGAGCGCCGTGGCCGGCGGCTACCTGGCGGCCTACACCGCCGCCCATCTGCTTCGTCCCCCTACGGGTTCCAAACCATGACCGCCATGACCGCCATGACCCTGCACGAACGGCTGCAGCAGCCGAACATCCTTCTGGCCCCAGGCATCTACGACGCGTTGAGCGCCCTGGTGGCCGAGCAGGCCGGCTTCGAGGCGCTGTACCTCTCCGGCGCCTCCATCGCCTACACACGGCTGGGCCGCTCCGACGTGGGCCTGACCACCTACACCGAGGTGGAAGACACCCTGGCGCGCATCACCGAGCGGGTGCGCAAGCCCGTCATCGTGGATGCCGACACCGGCTTTGGCAACGCGCTGAACGTGCAGCGCACGGTGCGCGGCTTCGAGCGCGCAGGCGCGGCCATGGTGCAGATCGAGGACCAGGGCTTTCCCAAACGCTGCGGCCACCTGGACGGCAAGACCGTGGTGCCCGCCGCCGAGATGTGCGGCAAGCTGCGCGCCGCGCTCGACGCCCGCCGCGACGCCAGCACCCTGATCCTGGCGCGCACGGACGCGCTGGCGGTCGAGGGCATCGAGGCCGCATTCGACCGGGCCGAGCGCTACCTGGAGTGCGGCGTGGATGCGCTCTTCATCGAAGCCCTGCGCACGCCCGAACAGATGGACGCCGCCTGCCAGCGCTTTGCCCACCGCATCCCCTTGCTGGCCAACATGGTCGAGGGCGGCAAGACCCCGGTGCAAAGCGCGCAGGAGCTGGGTGAGCGCGGTTTTCGCATCGCCATCTTCCCAGGGGGAACGGCACGGGCGGTGGCCCACACCCTGAAGGGCTACTACGCCAGCCTGCACACGCACCAGACCACGGCGCCGTTCAAGGACCAGATGCTCGATTTCGACGGGCTCAACGCGCTGATCGGAACGCCAGAACTGATGGAGCAGGGCCGGCGCTACGAATGACGAACAGGCGGGCCGGCCCAATGCCCCCGCCCGCACTGCGTTACCGGCTGCCGCGTACCATGCCTCTGAAACCATTCATCGCATGGAGACCCACATGGCACAGAACCTTCAAACCATCACCCTGGGCGGCGGCTGCTTCTGGTGCACCGAGGCCGTGTTCGACCGCGTGCGCGGCATCACCGACGTGGAAAGCGGTTACACCAACGGCCAGACCATCAACCCCACCTACGAGCAGATCTGCCAGGGCGACACCGGCCACGCCGAGGTGGTGCGGCTGACGTACGACGCTGACGAGATCAGCCTGGAAGAAGTGCTGGAAATCTTCTTTCACACCCACGACCCGACCACCCTCAACCGCCAGGGCAACGACGTGGGCACGCAGTACCGCAGCGGCATCTACTTCGACAAGCCCGAGGATGGCGAGGCAGCCAACGCCATGATCCGCCAGATGTCGCAAGACAAGCTGTTCGGCGCGCCCATCACCACCGAGGTCAAGCCGCTGCAGAACTACAGCACGGCCGAGGCTTACCACCAGGACTACTTTGCGAGGAACCCGAATGCGGGTTACTGCGCGTTTGTGGTGGGGCCGAAGGTGGAGAAGTTCAGGAAGACGTTTGCGCGGTATGTGAAGGCATAGCCGCGCACAGCCGCGGCACTGGACACGCCGCGCACGCCGGGCCTACGGTGGCGGGGCATGCGTCAGCGATGCGCGCTGCAGCCGTCGCTGTCATTTCAGGCGTCCTCGACCACCACGTTGAGCGAGAAGCGCAGCAACCATTGAATGGCTTTGTGAAAGGCCACAGCGGCCACCACCCGGTCAGACAGGTGGTCGCACAACAGCAGGCCTTCAGGAATCAGGGTGATGGCGACATGGCGGCTGGCGTCAGGCCCCAGGCTTTCAAGGAGCCTGGAGATTTCTGCCGCGGCCTCGTCCGACACGCGAGCCATGGCCTCCTGCGGCACCTTTAACGTGTATTCGTATCCCAAAGGGGCCCTTTCAAATGGCCCATGTTAGCGAAGGGTTGCTGCGGCGGCATAATGCAACCCAATTGCGTTATTCCACCTGCCGGCCTGCAGCCATGTCCACCGCTCCCAAGCCCTCCCGCCCGAGTCTTCACCATCGCCCCGGCTGGTCGCTGCCCGCAGGCATGCGTGCGACCCGTGCCACACGCGCACTGGCAGCGCTGTACGCAGCCCGCCCAGACGCAGCCTTCTCCGAACCCGAAGTCGAGGCTGCCCTGGCCAGTGCCGGCGCCCCCGTCAACAAAGTCACCGTCTACCGCATGCTCGACCGCTTCGCCGCGGCCGGGCTGCTGCACAAGCAGGTGGATGCCGCCCGCGTGACGCGGTATGCGCTCGCACCCCAAGGCGAGGAGGGCGCCGCGCCGCGCTTTGAATGCGACGACTGCCACCGCCAGTTCCGCCTGTCGCAGGGCTCTGCCAAGGTGCAGACCGCGTTGAAGCAGGTGCTGCAGGCGCTGGCCACTGCAGGGCACGAGAGCCTGGCGGTGGACATCGCCGTGCGGGGCCGCTGCGCTGGCTGCGCGCACCCTGCCGGGGGCGCGGCGGCATGATCCGGACCCGAGGGCTTGCCTACACCTACCCCACGGGCGATGCGCCGCTGCGCTTTCCGGATGTGGACCTGAACCAGGGCGGCACGCTGCTGCTGCGCGGCCGTTCGGGCACGGGCAAGTCCACCTGGCTGTCGCTCATTGCCGGCCTGCGCGGCGCGAGCGGCGGTGACCTGTTCGTGGGCGGCCTGCAGCTGGGCACGCAGCGCGGCGCGGAGCTCGATGCCTGGCGCGCGCGCAGCATCGGGTTCTTGCCGCAAAAGCTGCACCTGTCCAGCGCACTCACCGTGGCGGACAACCTGGGCCTGGTCTACTTTGCGGCCGGGCTGTCGCGCGACGACTCTGCAATAGCCCGCGCGCTGGCGCAACTGGGTGTGGCAGAGCTGGCCGCGCGCAAGCCGCACCAGATCTCGGGCGGGCAGGCGCAGCGCGTGGCACTGGCGCGGGCGGTGCTGCTGGCGCCAGAGCTACTGCTGGCCGACGAGCCCACCGCCAGCCTGGACGACGAAGCCGCCGCCGACGCGCTGTCCCTGCTGCAGCACAGCGCCGCCGCGTGTGGCGCCAGCCTGGTCATCGCCACGCACGACCAGCGCGTGGTGCAGGCACTGGCCGGCGCGCAGCAGCTGGATTTGAATGAAACAGCGGCCTACCGCGCTCTGGACGGGCGCAAGCAGCTATGAAAAACATAGTGAAACTGGCCCGCCTGTCGTGGCGCTACCTGTGGTCCCGTCCGCTGGCCGCCGTGCTCAACCTGCTGGTGCTCACGCTGGGCTTGGCCGCCATCACACTGGTGCTGCTGGTGGCCACGCAGCTCGACACAGCTTTCGAGCGCGACCTCGATGGCATCGACCTGGTGGTGGGCGCCAAGGGCAGCCCGCTGCAACTGATCCTGGCGGGCGTGTTCCACATCGACGTGCCCACCGGCAACATCCCGCTGCAGGAGGTGCAGGCCCTGCAGAAGAACCCGCTCGTGGCGCAGGTCATCCCGCTGAGCCTGGGCGACAGCTACCAGGGCTACCGCATCGTGGGCACCACGCCTGACTATGTATCGCACTACAGCGCCACGCTGGCGGAAGGCGCCCTGTGGCAGCAGCCCATGGACGCCGTGCTGGGTGCCAGCGTGGCGCGCGGCATTGTCAAGCCCGACCACGGCGGTGCGCCGCTGGTGGGCGCCACCTTCATCGGCAGCCACGGCCTGGGCGGGGGAGGGCACGCCCACGGCGACCATCCCTACCGCGTGAGCGGCGTGCTGGCGCCTTGCGCCTGCGTGCTCGACCGCCTTGTGCTGACCAGCACCGAATCCGTCTGGATGGTGCACGAGACCGCCACGGCCACCGAGCCCGAGGACCTGGAGATATTGAAGGAAGAGCGCGAAGTGACCGTGGCACTGCTGCGCTACCGCACGCCCCTGGCCGCCGTCACGCTGCCGCGCCAGATCAATGCCGACACCGCCTTGCAGGCCGCCGCGCCTGCTATCGAGGTGACGCGCCTGCTGCGCCTGCTGGGTGTGGGGGCCGATGTGCTGCGCGCGTTTGGCGGCGTGCTGCTGGCCGTGGCGGCGCTCAGCGTGTTCATCGCGCTGTGGAACGCGGTGCGCGAGCGCCGGGCCGACCTGGCCATGCTGCGCATGTTGGGCGCCCCCCCGGGCCGCGTGGCCGGGCTGGTGTTGTGGGAGGCGCTGTGGCTGGCCGCCATGGCGTCGGCCCTGGGCTTGCTGATGGGCCACGCCCTGGCGCACACGCTGGGCTGGGTGCTGCAGTCTCAAGGCCTGCTGCCGGTGAGCGGCCTGGTGTGGCTGCCGGCCGAGGCGGGCGTGCCGCTGCTGGCCGGTGCCGTGGCGGCGCTGGCGGCGCTGTTGCCAGCCATGCAGGCCTACCGCACCGAGGTGGCGGACCTGCTGAGCCAGCCCTGAGCTTCCTGTTCTTCATTTCACTTCAATCTTCACTCCTCATCTTTCGAAAGGTTCTCCATGAAAAAGCTGTTCACCACCGTGGCCCTGGTGCCCTTGATGCTGCTGGCCGGTGCCGTGGCCCATGCGCAGGGCGCGCATTCCGACAAGGAAACCAAGGCCGATGTGGAGCGCCACCGGGCCATGGCCGCCGCGCACGAGGCCGCGGCCAAGTGCCTGGAGTCTGGCAAAGACCACGACACCTGCCAGAAGGAACTCCAGACCGCATGCAAGGGTCTGGGGATTGGCAAGTATTGCGGCATGCGCCACGTGCACTGATGCTCCCCCTGAGGCGCTACGCGCCTTCCCCCTGAGGGGGACGCCCCCGGTGGCCCGGCGGAGCCGGTTCCACGGGGGCGCTGGGATTGGGGCGCGCCGGTTTTGCAGGGCGCAGCCGCAAATAAGGTCGGATGGAGTCACGTGGTTGCTCGACGGCGTGGCTGCGGTCATGTAACAGCTGGCCCTGTGCGCACGGGGCGTTTACGGAAGGGGATTTTTATGCACCATCGTTGGTTGCCTCGGTTTGTGACCGGGCGCTCTATCGCTCTGCCTTTGGCGCTGGCGTTGGGTGTCGGTGTCTCTGGCACCGCGCTGGCACAAGCCAAGCCTTCCGCAGCGCCTGTGCTCAGTTCGCCGTTGCCAGCCGGCGCGGGTGGGACGCCGGTGGCGGGTGTGCCGTCCGGCTCGGGGGCGGGGTATCACAGCCCGAACAGCCCGATCGCGCCACTGCCCCAGCGCACGGATGTGATCCCTTGGTCGGTGCTGACCGATCTGACCAAGAAGACCACCAAGGATGGCATCCTGCCCGTGTTCAGCGATGCGCAAAAGGGCATGGACAAGACCACGCAGCGCATCCAGGGCTTCATGATGCCGCTGGATGCCAAGGCCACGCAGACGCACTTTCTGCTCACTTCGGTGCCGCTGACCTGCTCGTTCTGCCTGCCGGGGGGGCCCGAGAGCATGGTCGAGGTGAAGGCCAAGACCCCCGTGCGCTATTCGATGGAGCCCGTGGTGGTCGAGGGCAAGTTCACCGTGCTCCACAATGACCAGTACGGCCTGTATTACCGCGTGGTGGAGGCCGTGCCGGTGAAATAATCGCGGGTGGCGGGCGTTCCGCGCCGTGCGCCTCGCCTCACTGGCTGATTCCCTTTCGTTTTTGCACTGCATCTTGTCGTGACTTTTCCATCCCGCCCACGCCGGCACCTGCCATCGCCTGCCCATCGCAGCGCGGGGCAGGGTGCGCCTTGGCACATGCCGGGCGGTGTGGGCCGGTGGGCGGGCCGCCTGCAGACCCAGGCCCTGGTGCGGCTGGCGCTGGCGTGGCTGCTGCTGGCCCTGGTGGTGGTGCCGACGCTGGGGCGGCTGCACCAGGTGGCGCACGGCGGCACGCTGGACCGGGTGCATGCCGGGCAGGCGCTGGCGCACAGTGCGGCCTTGGCGTCTTCGTTGCCCTTGGCATCGGCAGCGACAGACCCTGGCAATGCAAATGCCGCGCCGCTGCCCGCTGCGTCCCACAGCCACGGGCTCTGGTCGCTGTTCCTGGGGCAGCACGCGCCCGTGGATTGCCTTTTGCTCGACCAGCTTGCGCTGGGCGATGCCCTGCACAGTGCCCCCGCGGCGCTGCCCGACGCGGTGCCTGCGCAAGCACCGCCTGCCGCCCATGCGCTGCGCACCGCCGCTGCGCATGTCGCGCTGTTCCAGGCGCGCGGCCCGCCTCGGGGCTGAGAAGCACCACGCCCCTGGGCCTTGGGAGGCTGGCCCCGTCCAGTGCCTGAGCCTTGTCGCCTGACAGCACTGCACCGCACTTGATCGGATTGGATTGGATCGCCGTGCAGCCGCTGGGGCGGCCGCGGGCCCGCCGTTCGCCGCGGCCATCTGTGCTTCCACCTTTAGTTCACTCCTTATTTCATAGCTGCTAGCGCTTGACCATCAAGCGCTGAAGGCCATTTTTGTTCATGGCTCTACGCCCCATGGCGTAAAGCCGCGCGCCGCACGCCTGGCTTTGCCATCGCGGTGCGCACCTGCCCGTTGCCAGCAAGCACCACCATGACACACACCCTTCTCGCCCCCCGTTCTGCCGCCCACCGCAGCCGCCCAGCCCTTCGTCCCGTGGCCTTCGCGGCCATGCTGGCGCTGTCGGGCTCCGGCATCGCGCATGCGCAGGCCTCATCTGCTGCGGCCCCATCGGCGCCGGTGTCCGCCGATACCGCGCCCAGCCTGCCGTCCGTCACCGTGTCTGCCAGCGGCCTGCAACTGGGCGCCACGGAGATGACCACGCCTGCGACCGTCTTGGAAGGCGACGAGCTCGTGCGCCGCCGCGAGGCCACGCTGGGCCAGACGCTCAACAGCGAGCCAGGCATCACCAGCAGCCACTTCGGCGCAGGCGCCAGCCGCCCCATCATCCGCGGCATGGATGGCCCGCGCGTCAAGGTACTGTCGGATGGGGCCGAGCTGCACGACGCCTCCACCATCAGCCCCGACCACGCCGTGGTGTCCGAGCCCTTGCTGGCCACGCAGATCGAGGTGCTGCGCGGCCCGTCGGCCCTGGTCTACGGCAACGGTGCGGTGGGCGGCGTGGTCAACGTGCTGGACGGCAAGATCCCCACCGCCGTGCCGGAGAAGGGCTACGAAGGCAGCGCCGAGCTGCGCGCCAACACCGGCGCGCGCGAAGGGGCAGGGGCCTTTTCGCTCACGGGCGGCACTGGCAACCTGGCCGTGCACGTGGAAGGCGTCTCGCGCGACGCCAGCGACTACCGCGTGGGCAAAGGCTGGGCGCCCAATGGCGAGCCAGCCCGCAAGGTGCTGGGCAGCTTCAACCGCACCGACACCGGCAGCGTGGGCCTGTCGTGGGTGGGCGACCGCGGCTACCTGGGCGCGGCCTACACCCGCCAGACTGCCAAGTACGGCCTGCCGGGCCACAACCACAGCTTCGAGGGCTGCCACACCCACGGCGACCACCTGCATTGCGGTGCCCATGCCGACGAAGGCGAGGAGGGCCACGACCATGACCACGGCGCGGAGGCCGGTGACGTGCCGGTGGTGGACCTGCGCAGCGAACGCTTCGACATCCGCGGTGAGCTGCGCAACCCCTTTGCCGGCTTCTCGGCGCTGCGCCTGCGCGCCGGCGTTACCGACTACGTGCACGACGAGGTCGAGGACGGCGCCATCAGCACCACCTTCAAGAACAAGGCCTACGACACCCGCATCGAGCTGCAGCACGAACCTATCGCCGGCTTCAAGGGACTGATCGGCCTGCAGACCTCGCAGCGCAAGTTCAGCGCCGAGGGCGAAGAGGCGTATGTGGAGCCCACCATCACCCGCAAGCTCGGCTTCTTCGCGCTGGAGGAATACCGCCTGGGAGACTGGCGCTTCGAAGCCGCCCTGCGGCACGACCGCCAGACGGCCGAGGCGCAGACCAGCGGCATCGAGCGCAGCCACAACGGCACGTCCGCGTCGCTGGGTGCGGTGTGGAAGTTCACGCCCGGCTACCAGGTGGGCACCTCGTTCACCCGCGCCAGCCGGGCTCCGTCGGCCGAAGAGCTGTACGCCCAGGGCCTGCACATGGCCACCAGCACGTACGAGCGCGGCAACCCCGACCTGCGCTCCGAGATCTCGCAGAACATCGACGTCAGCCTGAAGAAGACCAGCGGCGACACCACCTTCGGCGTGAGCGTGTTCCGCAACCGCATCAGCAACTACATCTACGGCCGCACGCTGGACGAGGTCGATGGCCTGCAACTGCTGCAGTACAGCCAGGCCGACGCCACCTTCACCGGCATCGAAGGCCAGGTGCGCCAGCGCCTGAACCGCCACTTCGGCATCACCCTGTTCGGCGACACCGTGCGCGCGCGCCTGGCCGGCGGCGGCCTGCTGCCCCGCATCCCCGCCACCCGCGCCGGCCTGCGCCTGGACGGCAACTGGAACGCCTGGGAAGGCCAGGTCGAATGGGTGCAGGTGGCCCGCCAGGGTCGTGTGGCGGAGTTCGAAACCGCCACGCCCGGGTACGGCATGCTGAATGTGGGCGTGAGCTACAGCGGCCAGTTCAGCGGCGGCACACCGTGGCAGGTGTATGTGAAGGCGAACAACCTGACCGACCGCCTGGCGTATGCGCACACCTCGTTCATCAAGAACGCGGCGCCGCTGATGGGGCGCAACGTGACGGTGGGGGTGAAGGTAGCGTTTTGATGGACGGGCCCGGGCGCCATGCGGGTTGGCAGCCCGCGCCCGGGCCGTGTTGACCAGGAATGGACGGGAAATCTCGCCAGTTAATTCCAATTTTTAACAAAATTCAACTGTTTGCAATAACTGGATACAAGTCATAAAATCCTCGGTGAAAACCCTGGTTTGAGACCCAGCACCTGATCAAAAACCGATCGTCCCCACGGCGTCCCGCGCCGGGCGTTGGGGGATCGGGCCATCCGGACACCCACCCGCGCCGCTGACGAAGCTTCGTGGGGGTCTGTCCGCCGACATCCGGCACTGCCATATGGGGCGAGGGGATAGGTCCCCGTCCACCAACCCCGATGTCCAGATCAGCCACTTTCCCCCTTTATTACCGAGCCGACCGTCGATGCCCGTACCCGAAATTGCCGTCCTGGACCTGACTTCACGCATTGGCGGCTACGCGCTGGCCCAGCTCGGTGTGACCGGCACCACCGGCCACGGCGCCTGGGAAAAGATGCCACTGGGCGGTGTGGCGGGGTCTCCGGAGATCAGCTGGTACCGGCCTGCCAACGTGCCGGATCTGTCCCAGCTGCCAGCTCAGCCCGACGCCGTGGCCATCCTGGTGGGCCCCGGCGCCTTCACCATGCTGCCGTCGGTGCTGGCGCTGCAGCCGCTGCTGGACGCGCGGGCGGTGTGGTTCTTCCTGCTGCCCAACGCCGTGATGGAAGACATGGAGATCGCCAAGTTCCTGCGCACCCACCCGCGTGCAGGGGTTCACAAATACCAGTTGCCCAACAGCGACCCGCAGACGCTGTGGTTCGTGCTGATGGAGCAGGTGGGCAAGGTCAAGACGGTCAATGAGTATTTCAACGAAGAGAAAAAAGGCACAGACGGTATGAGTTCGAATCTGAAGAGTTCCATGGACGCAGCCATGACGATCGACGGCGCACTGGCCGTGGCGCTGGTGGACTACCGCAGCGGCATGTGCCTGGCGCAGGCCGGCAGCGGCATGAACCTGGACCTTGCCGCCGCGGGCAACACGCAGGTCGTGCAGGCCAAGCTCAAGACCATGGAATCCTTGGGCATCCGCCGCGGCATCGAAGACATCCTGATCACGCTGGCCGAGCAATACCACCTGATCCGCCTGATCCCCAACAACGAAGGGCTGTTCCTGTACCTGGTGCTCGACCGCAGCAAGGGCAACCTGGCCCTGGCCCGCTACCGGCTGACTGACCTGGAGCGGTCGCTGAAGGTTTGAGACAGCAGAGCAAGCGGCTGTCGTCCGCTCTTTCGACCTTGAATGCGGGTATCAGTCAAGAGCGGCGGCTGAGGTGACTGCGCAGACAGGCGCACTCTGGAAATTCTTGGCGGGGTGGTCGGCCTCATGCTCAAAGCGAGAAGGCCGGTTAAAAGGTTTGAGTAGCCGATGACCCTGGAGTATCTCCGGTGTACCTCAGGTCTGTGCCTCAGCACAGAGCGCCCTTCGGCACACGAAGCATTGCGATCTACAATAAGAACAATTCTTATTCTCAAACATCACTTCGCGTCTCCGAGGTCACCGTGTCCGCCAACGCCATCGGTATTCAAGATCAAATCCAGACGCTCTATGTGGATCACCACAGCTGGCTGCAGGGCTGGTTGCGCAAGAAACTGGGCTGTTCTCATGGCGCTGCGGATTTGACGCACGACACCTTCGTGCGGCTGATCACCTCCCGCGTACCAGCTCAACTGGATGAACCCCGTGCCTACCTGACAACCGTTGCACGCAACGTGCTGCTGAACCACCAGCGACGCCAGCGGCTGGAGCACGCATGGCTGGCCGAACTGGCCCTGGTTCCACCAGCACTCACGCCCTCCGTCGAAGACCGGGCCATCGCGCTGGAGACCCTCATGGCCATTGACGCGTTGCTGGACGGAGTGTCCGTCAAGGCGAGGAGGGCCTTTTTGCTGAGCCAACTTGACGGCATGACTTACGCCGAAATCGCGCTCGAAGTCGGCGTGTCCGTCAGCAGGGTGCGGCAGTACATGGCAGACGTTTTGAAGCGGTGCTATGCCGCGCTCTGATGCAGCCGACCTCCATCGGCCACCGAGCCAGGGTCTGGTTTCTGGGCTGAGCACCCCGGACGCCTCGGACCCGATCGCCGCGCAGGCCGTCACGTGGGCCGTGCAGTTGCGCTCGGGCGATGCAAGCGCTGCGGACCGTATGGCTTTCGACCACTGGCGGCATGCAGATCCCCGCCACGAAGCGGCTGCGGCGCACCTGGAGCGCGCACTCGGGACGATCGGGAACCTGCCTGCCGGGCTTGTGCCACGCCAGGCCATGCGTAAGAGCTTGCTCGCCAAGCCTGCAAGGCGCCAGGCGCTGCGCAACACCCTGGGTTTGGTCATTGCAGGGGCGGGCGGTGGCCTGCTGTGGTCTCATGGGCGCCGCCCCCTGTCGGCATTGGGTACAGACTTTTCGACTGGCACCGCAGAGCGCCGCGTCTACGCCCTGCAAGACGGCAGCCGCTTGTGGCTGAACGCCCGCAGCGTCGTGGACCATGTTTTCGATGGCACAAGCCGGCATTTGCACTTGCGGACCGGAGAGCTGATCGTCGAGGTTGCCCGGGACCCCCTCGGACGGCCTTTTGTTGTCCATACAGAGCAAGGGCATGCGCAGGCACTGGGTACCAGGTTTCTCGTGCGCCAGGATGCCGAAAGCAGCCTGGTCGCTGTGCTGCACTCCAGCGTGCATGTCTCATCCCTGGCGGGCATGTCCTTGACACTGCATGAAGGCGAGAGTGCCCGGCTTACTGCACACGGCGTCCAACCTGAAAAGCTGAGCCCCAGCGCTGCTGCTGCGTGGGAAGACGGCTTCATCGAGGTGCACGACCGCCCGTTGCAGGAGGTGGTGGATTCGCTGCGGCCCTACCACCCTGGCATGCTGCGCGTCTCGCCGCAGGCAGCACGGTTGCGCGTGACGGGCAGCTTTCCCCTGGAAGATGTCAACCGCACTCTCGATGCTCTTGTGCAGGCCTTGCCCATCACCATCCAGCGCCGCATGGGCTGGTGGGTGACCATTGACGTGACCTGATTCTTTTCCACGTCGCCCTGTCACTTTTCTTCGGTCGGGGTTCATGGTTGGTGAGTACCTCACTTTTCAGCCATCTACATCCCTCCGGAGAAACTGCATGCATCCCTGGAAAAGCCTCGCCTCGCCCAAAAGGCCCCTGCACCCGTTGGCACTGGCTGCCTTGCTCGCGGCAAGCGCCGTGCCGGTGATGCCGGCAAGGGCCCAGCCGACGTGCGCAAACTCGGCAGCCGACACCGGCGCGCTAGCCAGCTACAACCTGCCGGCCGCCGCTCTGGACGCCACCCTCACAGGCATTGCGCGCAAGGCCGGCAAGGTCATCGCCATGAACCCCGCACTGGTCCAGGGTCTGCGCAGTGCGCCTGTGCAGGGCAGCCTTACCTTGGAACAAGCGTTCAGCCAGGCGCTGGCGGGGACCGGGCTGGAGGCCACACTCGGTGCCAACGGCAGCTATCTTTTGAGAAGAACACCTGCGGTCTCATCCAGATCCGACGCGGGGGCCTTGGCGCAAAAGGGATTGTCCACTGTGACGGTCACGGCGCAAGCCGAGCAGGAGTCCCCGACCGGGCCCGTTGCCGGTTATGTCGCACAACGCAGTGCGACTGGGACCAAGACCGATACGCCCCTTATCGAGACGCCGCAATCCATCTCGGTGGTGACTGCCGAGCAGATGCAGGTGCAGAAGGCGTACACGCTTCAGGATGCGCTGGGCTACACCGCAGGGGTGGCCACGCATGTGGTGAACTCCGACCCGCGCAGCGCAGACTCCATGCTGCTGCGGGGTTTCGAGGCGGTACCTGAGTCCGGCAACTTCTACCGTGACGGCATGCGCTACATGACGACCATCTTCGGCGGTAAGCAGGAACCCTATGGCCTGGAGCGCCTGGAGGTCGTCAAAGGCGCCTCATCCGTCCTGTACGGCACCGTTGCGCCGGGCGGCCTCGTGAACTCGGTGAGCAAACGCCCCACATTGACCCCGCTGCGCGAAGTGAATCTGGAGTACGGTAGCTTCAACCGCAAGCAGATCTCCGCCGACTTCGGGGGGCCCCTGGACGACAACGGAGTCTGGTCCTACCGGCTGACCGCCTTGGTGCGCGACAGCGACACACCAGTGGATTACACCCGTGACGACAAGACCTATATCGCGCCGGCGCTGACCTGGCGCCCTTCCAACGACACGTCGTTGACTTTGCTGGCGAACTACCAACGCATGCGTACCAGCAGTGCCGGTGCATTGCCAGCCGAAGGTACGCTGCTGCCCAACCCCCTGGGCAAGCTTCCCCGGGACCGTTTCCTGGGCGAGGCGGGCCGCAATGATTTCAACAACGACACGAGCAGCATCGGCTGGCAGTTCGACCACGCTTTCTCGGACAGCTTGAAGTTGCACCACGGTTTCCGGTACCTGAAGAACGACCTCTTCAACCAGTACGACCTGGGCTTCGAGCCCGCCGACCACCGCACACGCAACCGCCTGGGCTGGACCTTCGACGACCGTGCCACCGTGACGACCACCGACACCCACCTGGAAAACACGGTCACCACCGGCGCCGTCCGCCATGCCATCCTCACCGGCTTCGACTACAGCCGCGACACTTACAACAGCGACCGCCGCCTCGAATCACTGGCGCCCATCGACATCTTCCAGCCGGTCTACGGCAAGCCCGCACAGTCATTCATCCGCAACGAAAATCCCCGGCGCAAGAACGAGCGCTATGGCATCTATGTGCAGGACCAGATGAAGATCGCCGAGCGCTGGGTGGCCGTCATCGGCGGCCGCCAGGACTGGGTGCGCAGCCAGGAAAAGGACCTGAGCCAGGACCCTGTCGGCGACCGCCGCAAGGACGATGCCTTCACCGGCCGCGCCGGTGTGGTGTACCTCGCGGACAACGGCATCGCGCCGTATGCCAGTTTCAGCCAGTCGTTCGAGCCTGTGAGCGGGTCGGACCGTGGCGGCAGCCGCTTCAAGCCCACGACGGGAGAGCAGTACGAAATCGGGGTGCGCTACCAGCCCAAGGACGGCAATATCATGCTGAGCGCTGCCGTCTATGACTTGCGGCGCCAGAACATCACGACGCCCGACCCGGTGGACAGCAGCTTCTCCGTGCAGACCGGCGAAGTGCGCTCCCGCGGCTTCGAGCTGGAGGCCAAGGCTGCGCTCACACGCAATTTGAACCTGATCGCAGCCTACAGCTACACCGATGCTCGCGTCACCCAGAGCAACAGGCCAGCGGAGGTGGGTACGCGATTCCGTGCGCCGTTCGAACTACTGTCCCTGTGGGCGGACTACGGACTGGGCGAATGGAGCCTGCCAGGATGGAGCATCGGTGGCGGCGTGCGCCACACCTCCAACAACCCGGGCTCCTTCAACGGCGGCAAGGCAACCCCGGGCTTTACGCTGTTCGACCTGCGTGTCGCCTACGAGCACGGCCCGATGAGCTATGCCTTGAACATCAAGAACCTGGCGGACAAGACGTACATCTCGGGTGAGTGCTACTTCTACGGCTGCCGCTATGGAGACCCGCGCACCGTGACTGCCACGGTCAGCTACCGGTTCTGACGCACGCAGCCAGGATGCGCCCTGCGCTCGTGCGCCTGCACCGGTGGATCGGATTGGCCACCGCCCTGTTCCTGGGCGTGGCCGGCATCACCGGTAGCCTGCTGGCCTTCAAGGATGAGCTGGAGGGATTGATCAACCCCCGGCTTTTCATCGTCGCTGCCATCCCCAGCGCCGCGATGATCGACCCGCTGGCGCTGCGCGATCAGGTGCAGGCCCACTTTCCGCAAGCACGGGTCGACCAAGTGCCTTTCCCGCGCCCTGGCGCGTCGGCACGGTTTTTCTTGTGGCCCCGACCGGAGGCTGCCGAGGCCAGTCTGCCCGCGCTGGAGGTGGACGAGGTGTTCTTCGACCCCTATACCGGCGCGTACCTGGGCGGCCGCAAATGGGGCCAACTCCTTGATGGCGGCGTCTGGCGGCGCGAGAACATCGTGCCCTTCATCTGGCGCTTGCACGAGGCGCTGGCACTGCCCCATCCTTGGGGCAAGCTGTTCATGGGCGTGGTCGCGCTCCTGTGGACGCTCGACTGCTTCGTAGGCGTTGCGCTGACCTTGCCCAGTCGGTCGCCTTTCTTCGCACGGTGGAAGCCCGCCTGGACCCTGAAGCCCGGCGCCTCCACCTTCCGACGCATCTTCGACCTTCACCGCGCCTTCGGTCTCTGGTGCTGGCTGCTGCTGCTCGTCTTTGCGTGGTCGAGCGTGATGCTCAACTTGAGGACCGCGGTGTACCAGCCGCTGATGTCCCAGGTCTTACGGTTTGAAGACACCGCGCTCCGCCCGCTGGCCCAACCCGACTACCACCCGCGATTGTCCTGGCGCGAGGCGCACACCATCGGCCAGGCTTTGCTGCAAGGCGAGGCTGCACGGCGCGGCTTTCAGATCCACGCGCAAGACAGCCTCTGGTACCGGCCCGCACTGGGTGCGTACCTCTATCGGTCCCACACCGCACGCGACATCCGCTCGCACGGCGCGGCATCGGATGTCTGGATCGACGCAGACACGGGCAAGATGATCGCGATCCACCTGGAGCGCGACGCTGCCATGGGCAACCTCGTCTCCGAATGGCTGCGCGCGCTTCACACGGGGCGGGTTTTCGATCCCGTCTATCGCGTCATCGTCGCCGCGCTGGGCGTCGGCGTGGCGATACTGTCTGCCACCGGTGTGTGGATATGGTGGAAGAAGAGGGCTGCGCGGACAAAAGCGCAAGTTGCAACACAGCTCAATGCGCCTGGTGCCGAAGAACTATCCAAACAGCGGTGATGGTCGTCCTTTGGGAATGCGGCATCAACTACTTGCGATCGGCCTGACACAGCTATTCGTTCACCACGGCTAACTGCTAAAGAGCCAGTTCGAGCCATGTCGGTTGGCCGTTCACTAAGCACTACACTACTTTTCCCCCAGCGCCCAGCACGCCATGACTGCCTACACCTGCCACTGGATCGAAACGGCCCCCCAGCGCAAGAACAGCGCGCCGTTGCTCATACAGCTCACGCTCCATCCCAACGGCTATGACGGACAAGCGTATTGGAAGCGGCAGGAGGCGCGCACGTCGGCCGAGCGTTTCAAGATGGTGGAAGACCTCGTCTTTCCCGCAGAGGGCGGGCCGCAGGCGGTGCTGCAGCGATTCGTCGCCTTGCGCGCAACGTTGGCGGGCAGCGGCTTTGAAGAAGTGGTGGCACCGGACAGGGTCTATGGGCCTGCCAGCATTGCCGGCCACCGTCCCAAGACCCGCGACGAGTGCCTGATGGATCTGGCGGCGCTGCACACCGAATGCGGCGACAACGATGGCTCGCTTGAGCTGCTGCAGCAATGCCAGCACAGCGAGGGTGCGTGGTTCTGGCATACGGCAGCGCGGCGTGCGCACGCCAACCGCGCACGCGCGAACCCGGACGCAGCTGCCGATGACGATGACGATGACGACTGGGCCGCCGCTTTGAACCACTGCGTCGCCATCATCACCAGTGCCGAGCAACAAAACACCGGCCCGTTTTACATGCACACCGGCAGCAGCAGCTATTACTTCGGCGACAGCTATGCGGGTGCACCGGCGCAACTTGCCGCTGCCGCGCAGACGATGGCCGAGTACGCGCTGTGCATTGCCAACGAGCCCGAGCAGGCACTGCAGGCCATTGCCTTGGCCGACAGCACCAGCAGCGGCACAACGCAGATACAGCAGTTTCGTGTGACAGCTCTGCTCCAGCTGGGACGCACCGCCGAGGCTCACGCGTGCCACCGCAAATGGGGCTTGCGCATGCCTGACGTGCTTGACGACCCCGTCTACCAGAACTACATCCAGCGCGAAGCCGCGCAGGCGAACGACGCCGAGCGCCAACGCATCGGTGCGCTGCGATTCGAATATGCCCAAGGAGAGAGCGCCACAGCGGCACAGCTCGATCCGCTGCGCGAGCACTTCCCCGCAGTGCTGGACAACGCAGCCTGCGCCGCATATGTGCACTGGATCAGCGCCCCCGACCAGCCGCACCAACTGACGGTGGTCGATGGCGAGTACCGCCAGTCCTACCAGCTGTTCAGCATTCCGCAGGTGCTGGAGAAGCACGCAGAAATCATGGATTGGCTCGGCCTGCACGACGACAGCTCGCCCGAGTTGGCCGCCGAGATCCGCCAGGCCATCGCCAACGACGGGATCGACCCGCTGAGCATGCTGCCCATCGTGGGCGACGAGAACTCGAGCGACTGCTTCTTGCTGCGCACCGCGGGGCCGGACGTCGGTGCCGTGTACTTCTGGTCGCACGAAGAATCTGCCCTTTTCAATCCCATCGTGGCAGGCGCAGAGCAGTTGTTCGCGTGGCTGCGCGCACAGGCAGAGTCGGGGTACACGTTTTCTTTGTGACCCACGTGGCTGGTCGATGTCCATGACGCCGAGGCGCCGTGACTGCGCTGCAGCAGAACGTCTCTTCGCCAGTGACCTACGAACCTTCACCTCGCTGCTGCGCAGACATCAGTACCGACCGCGATGCAACCTGCCTGTAGCCATACTTGGCATAGAGGCCGTATGACATGACCTCGGGCCCGGGCGCAAGGCAGGCCTGACGGGCGCCCAGCGCCCGCGCCTTGTCCTCCAGCGCACGCATCATGGCGTGGCACAGTCCCCGGCGCCGGTGCTCAGGCACGCAAAACACGTCCGAGATATACGCAGCTTCACCGGGAAGGGTGATCAATTGCCCTTTGGCGACGACCTCGGTCTCCACAAGTGCAAAAAAATTGTGGATTCCGCTATCGCGCGCGGTACCGGGGTTGGAGATGCCCAGCACCGATGCATAGCGAGCCATGTCCCTGGCATCGAGCACTTCATGAATGCGGACACCTTCGGGCGTGGGCCTGCTCCACACGTGCACCAGCGCGCGGCTCAGGAGCGGGCTGACCCAGGCCTGCGTGTAGCCGATGTCAAGGAAAGGCTGGTCGAATGGAGACTCGCGCTCAGGTTGGTCAGCGAACAGGTTTACGACATGGTTGCGGTGTGAAGCAGCCATCGCCAGAACCTCGCGAACACTGGTGTCCCCGCCGTCAGTGCAGAAGAACTCTGTGGCGTAGTTAAACCGCCGAGGCCAAGGCCATTCATGCGCTTCGGCGTAAGTGATGGCGGTGGTGCCTCCCCGCTCCGCCAGAGAAGCTCCGGCTTCGACACCTTCGCGGTGCGCCAGCGAACGGACGAAAGACTTGACGATTTCGTTCGGCATGATTTGCAGTTGTTTTGGCCAATATCGCTTGCCAATCAAGCGGATACAGCTATTTTTTTGATAGCAAAGTGGATATATCTGGGGACACGGTGCACCGGTTGGTGCGCGACCTGGGGTGGACCCGATTTTTACCCGCGCGCGCCAAAGCACAATCCAGGTTGCCAGGCCACGCGCCCATCCCTATCCACCCACATCCACGCGTTGCTTGCCGGCGCCAGCCCACCATGCCCAACTTACTGCTCTACCCCATGGCATTGCACGTCGCACTGGCCGCTCTCCTGTATGCCTTGCTCACTGCAGTGCGCGCCCCCACAGTCTGGGGTATCGGCTGCAATCCCGATGGCTCCAACCCGTGGGCGGCCATGGAGCGGCGGGTGAGCGCCAATTTGTCCAACCAGTTCGAATGGCCGCTGTTCTTCTACGTGGTGTGCCTGCTGCTGTGGCAACTGCAGGCCGTGGATACCGTGCAGGTCGCGCTGGCCTGGACATTCATCGCAGGCCGCGTGGCGCACAGCCTGGTGCAGGTGTTCACGTCCCATGTGCGGTTGCGTGGCGTCGTTTTCATGGTCAATTTTCTGGCGGTGCTGGGCATGTGGGGCTGGCTGGTCGTGGGGCAGTGGGGATGGGCGGGGCGGGTGGGATGACGCACACCGAGCTTCACGAACTGTTGGCGGGCCACTTCGGGCTGGTGCCCGAGCCCATCGACAACGGCGTATCGCGCACGTACTTCATCCGCGAGGTGCAGTGGCATCCGCAGCGAAGCACCCGGGTGGTGCGCGTGCTGGCGGGCACTGCGGCGCAGGCTGCGCGCATCCAGCTGTGCGCCTCATCGGACAACAACAACACCGTGCTGATCACGGCGCCGTTCAGTGCCGAGCGCTTGCGCGGGCTGCTGGCGGAGGAAATCTCTCTGGTCGAGGCGCGGCTCGCCACCGCGGGCGCGGCAGGGTCGTTGCGGTGAGCCAGGCAGGGACAGCCAGCGCGTCGCCTGTCACGACAGCAGGCCTGCCGTCGCCCTGCATCCACCCGCTTTCGACTTGCTTTCACCCACCCTTGGTGAAAGCACAATGGCAGCCCCTGTGCGCACGCGGCATGATCCCCTGCTTATGAAACTCCTCCTGGTCGAAGACGATTTTGATCTGGCCGGCGCCCTGAGCCGCAGCCTGGCGGCGCGCGGCTTCGAGGTGCTGTGCTGTGCGGACGGCAAGGAGGCGCTGGCGGCCGCCCGCCGCACCGTGTTCGACGTGATCACGCTCGATTTGTCGCTGCCCGGGCTGGACGGCCTGGAGGTGCTGCGCCGCCTGCGGGACGGCGGCAGCACCACGCCCGTGCTGGCGCTCACGGCCCGCGCGGCGGTGACGGACCGGATCGCGGGGCTGGAGGCGGGCGCCGACGACTACCTGGCCAAGCCGTTCGACCTGGACGAGCTGGTGGCGCGCCTGCGGGCGCTCACGCGGCGGGTGGGGCGCGACGGGCAGTTGCGCTGCGGCACGCTGTACCGCGAGCCGGGCAGCGGGGTGTTCTACAACGATGCGTTGCCGCTGGATTTGTCGCAGCGCGAGGCCGAGCTGCTGCGGCTGCTGATGTCCCGCGTGGACCGGGTGGTGAGCAAGGAAGAGCTGCGCACGCAGGTGTTTGCCGACACCGGCGAGCAGCAGGTGCAGGCCGACGCGGTGGAGGTGGTCGTGCACCGCCTGCGCAAGAAGCTGGTGGGCACCAATGCCGAGATCGTGACCCTGCGCGGCGTGGGCTACCTGCTGTGCGACGGCGACAGCATGGCCGCGCAAAAGGGCGGGGCGCCCCGGTGACGCCCAGGCGGCGTCGGTGGGGTGCGTGGCACGGGCCGCGGCGCTGGCAGCCGCGCGGCGGCTCGCTGCGGCGGCTGCTGGTGGTGTGGCCGCTGGCGGCGCTGTGGGGCCTGGTGGCGCTGTTCACTGGCGCATATGCGGTGCAGCAGATGCGCACCAATGCCGACTGGCAGGACAACACCCTGCGCGTGGCCCTGCTGGCCTGGCCGGCGGGGCAAGGCACCGACAACGACAACGACGCCGATACCGGTGCGCCAGCCTACGCCACGCCATCCGTCCGGCCGCAGTGGTTGCGCGAGACCCGGCTGGGCGGCGAGCGCCTGGCCGGCAGCGCGGCGGTGCCGCCCTTGCTGTCGGTGCACGAACTCGGCGCGCCCGGGCAGGTGCACTTCTACCTGGCGGAGATCGACGGCCAACTGGCCCGCGTGGGCGCCACGCTGTACCGGCCCGCAGGGGTTGCCGCCGGCGGCGAGCCCGTCGTGCGGCAGGTGGCGCGCCGCTGGAACGAGCGCCTGCCCACCCTGGGGCAGATGCTGGACAACCCGGTCTTGCGCGCCGTCTACGCCCTGGCGCTGGCGATGAGCGCCGTGTCGGTGGCGCTGGCGCATGTGGCGTCCGCCTGGCTGCGCCGCGCGGATGCGTCGCTGGAGCGGCCGGCGGGCGCGGCTGTGGCGCCGTACGAAGGGCCGTCCGAGCTGGCGCCTGCCGTGGTGCACCTGCGCACGCTGCAGGCGGGGCAGAGCCGCTGGATCGAGGAGCAGCGGCGCTTTCTGGCCGACGCCACGCACCAGCTGCGCACCCCCATGGCGGTGCTGCGCACGCAGCTGCAGTCGGCCATCCATGGCGACGTGTTGCCGGCCGACGCCTTGCAGCAGATGCTGCACACGGTGGACAGGGCCTCGGGCCTGGCCAACCAGTTGCTCAGCCTGAGCAAGGTGGAGCAGCTCAAGCGCATGGGCGAGCTGCCCTGCGTGGACCTGAACGCCGTGGCGCGCGAGGCGGTGATGGAGCTGGCACCGCTGATCGCCGCCAAACGCCTGGACTTTGCGCTGGAGGGGCCCGACCTCTCGGTGCCCGGAGACGCTGCCTTGCTGGGCGAGCTGATGCGCAACCTGCTGGCCAACGCGATCCACCACACACCGGCGCACGGCCGGCTGGGCGTGCTGCTGCGCGACAGCACGGGCTGGCGCGAAATGCTGGTGTGGGACGAAGGCCCCGGCATCGAGGACGGGGTGCGCCAGCGCCTGTTCCAGCCGTTTTCTGCGGGCAAGGGCGGCGTGGGCCTGGGCCTGTCGATCTGCAAGCAGATCGCCGAGTCGATGGGCGCCGAGGTCACCCTGTTCAACCGGCAGGACGCGGGGCGGGTGGTGGGCGTGGATGCACTCGTGACCTGGGGGCCGTCGGCGGCGCCGGGGGACACGGGCGCCACGCTGGCCCCGGGCGGCCTGCCCGCAGCGCCAGGCGCCGCGCCTGCCTGAGGAAACCACTGCTATGACCCTGTCTTCATTCCCACCGCCCCTGGCGTCCCACGGCATCGAGTTCCAGGGCGTGTGCAAGCGCTTTGGCACCGCCGACAGCGACCCGTTGGTGGTGGACCACATCAGCTTTGCCGTGCCCCGGGGCACGCTCACCACCATCCTCGGGCCGTCGGGCTGCGGCAAGACCACCACGCTGCGCATGATCGCCGGGCTGGAGTCGCCCACGGCCGGGCGCATTTTCATCGACGGCCACGAAGTGACCACCCTGGGCCCGGCCCAGCGCAATGTGAGCCTGGTGTTCCAGAGCTATGCGCTGTTTCCGCACATGAACGTGATCGACAACGTGTGCTATGGCCTGCGCATGTCGGGCCTGGGCAAGGCTCAGGTGCGCGAGAAGGCGCGCGCCATGCTGGACACCGTGGGCCTGCACGGGCTGGACCAGCGCCGGCCCGCAGAGCTGTCGGGCGGCCAGCAGCAGCGGGTGGCGCTGGCCCGGGCGCTGGCGCTGGAGCCGGCGGTGCTGCTGTTCGACGAGCCGCTGTCCAACCTGGACGCCCGCCTGCGCCGCGCGATGCGCGAAGAGATCCGCACGCTGCAGCAGCGGCTGTCGCTCACGGTGGCGTACGTGACGCACGACCAGAGCGAGGCCCTGGCGGTCAGCGACCAGATCATCGTGATGAACAAGGGCGCCATCGCCCAGCGCGGCGCACCCAGCGAGCTGTACGAGCAGCCCGCGTCGGAGTTCGTGGCCGGCTTCATGGGCGAGGCCATGCTGTTCGAGGGCGCCAACCAAGCCAGCCAGACCCCCGGCGGCGCCCCGGGCCATGCCGACCTGGGCCCGCTGCGCGTGCCGTCGCCACCCTCGCTGGCCTCCGGCCCGGTGAAGATCGCCGTGCGCCCCGAGGCCTGGATCATCGGCCCGGCCACCACGGCGGGCCTGGCCGCCCGGCTGACCAAGCGCACCTACCTGGGCAGCATCATGGAATACACCTTTGCCAGCGCGCTGGGCGAGATCTTCGTCGTCTCGCCCCTGGTCAAGGCGCCGCTGGATGTGGGCGCGCCGGTGAGCCTGACGCTGGCGGACCACGGCGTGTCCGTGGTGGCTGGCTAGACCCGGATGAACTGCAACAACCAACTCCGCAATGACTGAACCCATCCCCCTCGTGCCCGCCCACCGCGCGCCCTGCACCGTGGCGATTTTTGATCTGGACAACTGCCTGCTGGACGCCCGCGCCATGGGCACGCTGTTCGAGTCGGCCTTTGTGGCCATCCGCCAGGCCAACCGGGGCACCCTGTCGCCCGAGGTGCTGGAAGAAGCCATTGGCGAGTGCTGGTACACCGCCTTCGACCTGGTGGCCGAGCGCTTCGGCTTCAGCGCCGCGATGCGCGACGCGGGCTGGCGGGAGTTTTGCCGCATGGAGATGCGCCCGCCGCTGTCGGGCTACGCCGACATCGGCCTGTTGCCCGGCTTGCCGGTGCGCAAGTACCTGGTGACCAGCGGGTTTCGGCGGCTGCAGCAGAGCAAGATCGACGCGCTGGGCATTGCGCCCTGGTTCGAGCGCGTGGTGGTCGACGCGATCGACGAGCCCGGGCCGCACGGCAAGGGCCGCATCTTTGCGGACATCCTCGCCCAGGAAGGGTGTGCACCCCGGCAGGTGCTGGTGGTGGGCGACAACCCGCTGTCCGAGCTGGGCGCGGGGCGCGCGCTGGGCATGGTGACGGTGCAGACCGTGCGGCCCGGCGTCAGCCCCTGGGACGGGGCCGACCACCAGGTCATGGGCCTGGAAGGGGTGGCGCGGCTGCTGTCGGCGGCGCCAACCGCGCAGTAACGGCTGGGCGCTATCGGCCGGGCCGCGCTGGCCGCAGCGTCAGCAGCGTCAGCAGATGGCCGAGAGCGAGTCCACGATGTGCTGCTGGCGCCGGGTCAGCGCCGCGTAGCCTTCGCGGATCAGCCGCTTCACGGCCGCGTGGATCTCAAGTTTTGTGTACAGCATGGAGCCCTCCGGATGTCGTGGTGTACGCCCGGCTCCACCGCCCGTCACCAACGGGGGCAGGGAAGGGCGCCCTGTGCGCGCTGACTTGTGGCGGTGCCGAAGCGCCCAGGGGGCGGGCCGCGGCAGGCGCCCAGTCAGCCCCGCCAGCTTGCCAGCCTGCGCGCAGGGCAAACGGCCAAGGAGACAGGCAAACCCCGGGCAGTTCGTTCCACGGGCGGTCACGCATGGCGCTCCAGCAGCCGGCACAGCGTGCCCCAGGTGCGGGTGGTGGCGGGCAGGCCGAAGAGCTTTTCGGCCCACACGTTGGGGCTGCCCATGGTCAGGCCGTGCGCGTGGCTCACCGACAGCAACGCGGTGTCGGTGTACAGCAGCACCTGCACATCGCCGCGGGCGTTGCTCTGCGGCAGGCCGGGCAACACCTGCGCGTGGTCGTGCAGAAAGGTCACGTAGAAGTCGTACACGGGCGGGCTCTTGCTCAGGCCGGCAAACGGGTCGCGGGAGCGCAGGGACAGCAGGCCGGGCATGTCGCGCAGAAAGACGGGCTCGTCGAACCCGCGCTCGTGCACCAGCATCGTCTGCACCGCCCGCAGGACCTGGCGTGCGGGCCGCACACCGCGTGCGGTGAAGGCCACCGTGCCGTTGGTCTGGAACGATGCCGCCTCGCCCGCGCCGGCCCGCGTGAAGATGCTGTCGAGTTCAGCGCGCGACGGCGCGGCGCCGTGGCCCAGGTTGAGGTTGCGAAAGAAGGCGGCGAACTTCATGTCGATGCGCGCTGTGGCGGCTGCTGGCTGGCACTATAGGGCGCTCCAAAGCGTGTTGCACCTGTGGCGCCGGCCCCTTCAGCGGGCGGCGCATGCTGGCCTGTGGGTGGCTGCATGCCCGGGTGAATGCCAAAAACTGAAGAAAAATGGCACCTACCGCTTGATGGGATTGCGGGAGCAGCTATTCAATTCATAGCAAAGGCTGTGATGCACCTGCGGCAGAGGCCACAATACCGGCCGCGGCCACCACCGGCCGCGCTGTCGTCCACCCCTTTGCCGGCCGCCCCAGCGCGCCGTGCCGCCCACCGTGAACTCGCCCGTCGTCACCTCGCTGCTCCCCGTCATCCTGTTCATCGTCATCGGCTTCTACACGGGGCGGCGCGGGTGGATACGGGCCGAGGCCGTGAAGGACCTGGCCAACCTCGTGTTCATGGTGCTCACCCCCGCGCTGCTGTTTCGCACCATGAGCTCGGTGCATGTGCAGGACCTGGACTTCGGGCCCATCGCCATCTACTTCGCAGCGGCGATGCTCGTCTTTGGCGTCACCATGGCGGTGCTGGGCTTCTCCAGCCTGGCGGCGGCGCGCGCGCTGGCCAACACCTTCAGCAACACCATCATGATCGGCGTGCCGCTGGTAAGCCTGGTGTTTGGCGAGGCCGGGCTGGTGACGCTGTTCACCCTGATCTCGGTGCACGCACTCATCCTGCTGACCGCCGCCACCGTGGTGTTCGAGCTGGCCTCTGCGCGCGAGCATGCGGGCCGCGCCGGGGGCACGCAGCAGGCCATGTGGCGCACGGTGCTGCAGGCGGTGCGCAACGGCATCGTGCACCCGGTGCCGCTGCCCATCATCGCGGGCCTGCTGTTTGCGCAGACGGGCCTGACCATCCCGGCGGTAGTGGACAAGCCCATGCTGCTGCTGGGCCAGGCGCTCGGGCCCATCTCGCTGCTGCTGGTGGGCGTAACACTGGCGTTCACCAAGGTGGGCCACCATTTCAAGGCGGCGCTGCGCATTGCGGTGGTCAAGTGCGTGGTGCACCCGCTGGTGCTGGTGGCACTGGCCTGGGCGCTGGGCCTGTCGGGCATGCCGCTGGCGGTGATGATCGTGGCGGCATCGCTGCCGGTGGGGGCCAACGTGTTCCTGTTCGCCCAGCGCTACCAGGTGGCGGAGGACGAGGTGACCGCCAGCGTGGCTGTATCCACGGCGCTGGCGCTCATCACCATGCCGGTGGTGATCCTCGGGGTGACGAAGTTCTTCGCCGTGTAGGCCGCGGCCGGCGCAATTGCTGCCTGTCGGCAGCAAGGCAAACCGGCCGGGTCGATGCGAGGCGCCTTATCGGGCCGCGTAGGGCAGCGACGAGTGGTGCACTACGATGCGCAGCTGGCCCGCATCGTCCTTGGCGAAGCTCCAGGTCTTGTCCACCGTGGTGACCGTGCCGTCCGGCCCGGTGAAGCGCACGTTGCCCATGGTCATGGCCACGTCGCCAGAGATGTAGACCGCAGCATTGTCGACATCGCACTTCTTCCAGCCCTTGAGCGCAAAGCCGGTGTCGTTGGGGTAGCTGGGGTTGCCGCCCACAAAGTACGCCAGCGCGCCGGCGCGGTCGGTGCGGAAGGTCTGCGGCGCCACCGTGAGCGTGGGCTTGAACAGCACGGCGCCGAACTGGTAGCCGTAGGCGCTGTCGATCACCTTGGCCGCGAGCGCAGTGGCGGCAGCGACGCCGTCGCGCTGGTGGACGGCACTGATGTCGAGCAGCGCCTTGCACCAGTTCTGCTGCGCGGTCAGCACTTCGGCCTCATTGATCGCGTGGTTGACCACGGGTGTCTTGGCGTGGGCTTGCAAAGAAGCGGTGGTGACGAGGAGAGCGGCCAGTGCCAGGCGGTTGATTTTCATGGAAGTTCAATGGTTGTGAGTTGTTGACGCCGACTGCGAAGTCAGCGGTTCCCATTGAACCGGGCAGGGGTGGACAGAACGTGATGCGCCCATGAACCGCGACGAAGCGGGACATGAACGGAAGATGAACAGGGGCCCCACCGCCCTTGGGTTCCCGTGCGCTCCCGTGCGCTCCTATGTGCGCCCTTGGCGCGCCCCGGGTGGGGCGGCCAGGCCTCGCTCAGGGTGCGAGGCGCTCCCGCACCCACTCGCCCTGGTCCAGGCGGTAGCGCAGGCGGTCGTGCAGGCGGCTCTTGCGGCCCTGCCAGAACTCCCACTGCTCGGGCTGGAGGCGGTAGCCGCCCCAGTGCGGTGGGCGCGGCGGCTTGAGCAGGAACTGCGCGCCGTACTTGGCGGCATTGGCCACCAGCACGCTGCGGCCGGGGATGACCTGACTCTGCGGGCTGGCCCAGGCGCCGATGCGCGAGTCGAGCGGGCGGCTGTGAAAGTACGCGTCGCTTTCCTCGTCGCTGACCTTTTCGACCGTGCCTTCGATGCGCACCACGCGCTCGAGCTCCACCCAATGGAACTGCAGCGCGGCGAACGGGTTGCCGCCGATCTGGCGGCCCTTGCGGCTGTCGTAGTTGGTGAACCAGACGATGCCGCGCTCGTCGTAGCCCTTGATGAGCACGATGCGGGTGCTGGGGCGCAGGTCGCTGCCCACCGTGGCCAGCGTCATGGCGTTGGGCTCGGGGATCTCGGCCTTGATGGCCTCTTGCAGCCACTGGTCGAACTGCTGCAGCGGCGCGGCGTGCGAGGCGTCTTCGTTGAGTTCTGCGCGCTCGTAGCTCTTGCGCAGGTCGGCGATGGAGTGCGTGGTCATGGCAGCGATTGTGCATCGCCCGTACCATCACGCCTTGCGCTACGGCAGGCGTTTGCGCCGGGCTCGGCACCCGCTGGTTGTGGCCGAATGATTATTCGCTTATAGTCGCCCCGCCATGAAACCCAAGGACGATGAGAAACAGCGCGCCATTGCGCAGGCCACCTTCGACCTGGTGGCCCGCACGGGCCTGAGCGGCCTGACCATGGCGGAGATCGCGCGGGCCGCGGGCATTGCCACCAGCACGCTGTACGTGTACCACCCGTCCAAGGACGAACTCATCAGCCAGCTCTACCAGGACGCCAAGACCGTGACGGCCACGCGCCTCATGGAGGGCGTGCTGCCCGACATGCCCTACCGCGCCCGCGTGCGCCGCAGCTGGTGCAACCTGCTGCGCCACCGGCTGGACCAGTATGCCGAGGTGGTGTTCCAGGAGCAGTACTACAACTCGCCCTGGTTCACCGACGGCAACCGCGAATTCTCCACGCGGCTGATGGCCGGTTTTTTTGCGCTGATGGCCGAAGGGCAGCAGCAAGAGATCCTCAAGGCCGTGCCGGTGCCGCTGCTCACGGCCAGCTTTGTCGGCTCGGTGCGCGAGACGGCCAGTCTGATCCGATCGAAGACGCTGCCCGACGACGACGCCGTGCACCAGATGGCGTTTGCCCTGTGCTGGGATGCACTCAAGGCATGAAGGCCCTGAGCGCCCGTGAATGCAATGCGCGACACCGCCCCGACAGCCTGACCGCCAGCACAAACTCAGAATTTCGGATTTAATCGAATAAATATTCTCTTAAAAAAACGAGAAAACCAAGCGGCGATACAGCCGTACCTGATTGCGCCGTCTTTTGCAGGCGCTGACCTTCACCCCTGGAGTCCCACGATGCCCACCCTGAACATCAATGGCAAAGACACGCCCGTCGACGCCGACGAATCCACCCCCATCCTCTGGGCCCTGCGCGACACGCTGGGCATGACCGGCACCAAGTTCGGCTGCGGCCAGGCCTTGTGCGGTGCCTGCACGGTGCACCTGAACGGCGCGCCGATCCGCTCGTGCATCACGCCGATCTCGGCGGCGGCGGGGCAGAAGATCACCACCATCGAGGCCGTCACGGAGAGCGACAAGGTGGGCAAGGCCGTGCACGCGGCCTGGGTCAAGCACGACGTGGCCCAGTGCGGCTACTGCCAGAGCGGCCAGATCATGAGCGCCACCGCACTGCTCAAGGGCAAGAAGAAACCGAGCGACGCCGACATCGACTCCGCCATGGCCGGCAACGTCTGCCGCTGCGGAACCTATGTGCGCATCCGCGCCGCCATCCACGACGCCGCCAAGACGCTGGCCTGACCCAAGCACCGAAGGAGAACACCATGCATTTCGACCCTCAAGTGGTAGAGGCTGCACGCAGCAGCATGCCAAAGAACCTTCTGGCGCTTATGGACAGGGCGCAAGGCGCTACTGATTCAGGAGCAGACGACGCCATCGACGGTGCCGGCGGCTTTGCACGCCGCACCTTCCTCAAAGTCACCGCAGCCTCCGGGTTTGCGCTGGGCGCCTTCCCGCTGGCAGCCACCGCACAGGGTGCGGCCGCTGCGGCACCCGCCGGGCTCAAGCCCTTCGAGCAGCCCTCGGCCTTCGTGCGCATTGACGCTGATGGCACCGTCACCGTCACCATCAACCGCCTGGACTTCGGCCAGGGCGTGCAGACCGGCCTGCCCATGATCCTGGCCGAAGAGCTGGACGCGGACTGGTCCAAGGTGCGCAGCGTGCACGGCGATGCCAACCCGGCCTATGTGGACCCCGCTTTCGGCATGCACATCACCGGCGGCTCCGGCTCCATCAAGAACTCGTACACCCAGTACCGCGAACTGGGCGCGCGCACCCGGGCCATGCTGGTCGGAGCCGCCGCCGCGCAGTGGGGCGTGGACGCATCGGCGCTGCGCACCAGCAACGGCTTTGTGGTCGGCCCGGGCGGCAAGAAGCTGGGCTACGGCGCGCTGGCTGAGGCCGCGATGAAGCAGCCCGTGCCCGAGAAAGTGGTGCTCAAGGACCCCAAGCAGTTCCGCCTGATCGGCAAGCCCACGGGCCGGCTCGACGCTAAGGCCAAGTCGAGCGGCCGGCAGGACTACGGCATCGACGTGCGCCTGCCCGGCATGCTCACGGCCGTGGTGGCGCGCCCACCGGTGTTCGGCGCCCGGCTCAAGACGCTGGACGACTCGGCGGCCAAGGCCGTCAAGGGCGTCAAAGCCGTGCTGCGCGTGCCCACCGACCGGGGCGGCGAAGGCGTGGCGGTGGTGGCCGATGGCTACTGGGCTGCCAAGCAGGGGCGCGATGCCCTGAAGGCTGAATGGGACAACAGCGGCGTCAAGCCCACCGACTCCGCGCAGCAACTGGCGCAGTACCGCGAGCTGGCCGCCAAGCCCGGCCTGGTCGCCATGCAGGCCGACACGGCGCCGCTGGCCAGCGCACCGCACAAGATCAGCGCCGAGTACGTCTTCCCGTACCTGGCGCATGCGCCCATGGAGCCGCTGAACTGCACCGTCAAGCTCGACGGCGATAAAGCTGAGCTGTGGATGGGCACGCAGATGCCGGGCCTGGACGCCATGGCCGCTGCCAAGACGCTGGGGCTTGAGCCGCAGAACGTCAAGGTCCACACCCAGATGGCCGGTGGCGGCTTCGGCCGCCGCGCCATCCCCACCAGCGACTACGTGGTGGAAGCCTGCGGCGTGGCCAAGGCCGCGCGCACGGCGGGCATCACCGCCCCGGTGCGCACGCTGTGGAGCCGCGAGGACGACATCAAGGGCGGCTACTACCGCCCCATGCACGTGCACCGCGCCGAGATCGGCTTCGACGCGCAGGGCAAGATCCTGGCGTGGGACCACACCATCGTCGGGCAGTCCATCACCAAGGGCTCACCGTTCGAGGCCTTCATGGTCAAGAACGGCATCGACGCCACCGCCATCGAGGGCATGAAAGAGCCCTACAACGTGCCCATGAAGCTGTCGGTGCACCACCCCGAGGTGAACGTGCCCGTGCTCTGGTGGCGCAGCGTGGGCTCCACCCACACCGCCTACGCCATGGAAACGCTGATCGACGAAGTGGCCCGCACCACCAACCAGGACCCGGTGGCCTACCGCCTGGCGCTGATGGGCGACAAGCACCCGCGCCACAAGGCGGCGCTGCAGCTGGCCGTGGCGCAGTCGGGCTACGGCAAGAAGAAGCTCGCGGCGGGCCGCGCCTGGGGCGTGGCGGTGCACGAGTCGTTCCAGTCGGTCGTGGCCTATGTGGTCGAGGCGTCGGTCAAAGACGGTACGCCCAAGCTGCACAGCGTGACGGCCGGCGTGCACTGCAACCTGGTGGTGAATCCGAAAAGCGTGGAAGCGCAAGTGCAGGGCGGGGCGCTGATGGGCCTGTCGATGTGCCTGCCGGGCGCGGCCATCACCCTCAAGGATGGCGTGGTGGAGCAGAGCAACTTCGGCGACTTCGCCGTGCCGCGCATCACCGACATGCCCCAGGTGGCTGTGCACATCGTGCCCAGTGCCGAGCCGCCCACGGGCATGGGCGAACCGGGCCTGCCGCCGCTGGCGCCGGCGTTCGCCAACGCGGTAGCGCGGTTGACCGGGAAGACACCGAGGGCGTTGCCGTTTCAGTTGGCGTGAGAGGGCCCAAGCGCCGGGCCGGGAGCGAATAGGCGGCCGAGTCTTTCGGGCGTCAGGTGGCCGCGCGCCCGGCGCGCCACCCTTTGTCCAAGGTGCGCACGCTGGAAAGACGGAGGGACACACCGCCGCCCCCGGGGCTGGATTCAGCCGCCTGCCCCGTGCGCGTTCGCCATCTCAGTCCCTCGCCACATCCTTCATGGCCTCGTCCGACAGGACGAACGAGCCGCCAATGACATCGGCATCGGGCTCCAGCACCTCGGGGTAGCGCAGGTCGGGCAGTATCTGGATGTCGAAGATCTCCTGCACGATGCCCTCGAAACGGATAAAGCCCACCGTATTGCCGGTGTTCAGGTCAATGACCCATACGCCACAGCTACGCTCTTCAGGCTTGAGGCGCTGGCTTAAGGCAATGCCGTCGAACACGCTCTCGCGCACCTGGGACAGTCCCACGAAGGCCAACGAACCATGCATGGCCAGGCCGCGGGTAAAGCCGGGCATGTGGGCGACGGTTTGTGTTTTTCCGGTGGCCGGATCGAACGTGATGAGCGTGCCTTTGGCGCTCTCGAGCAACCACCATTGGCCGTTGTGCCAGCGCGGGGAGTGCGGCATGCCAAGGCCTTGGGTGACGATTTCGTTGCTGGCGATGTCCATGACGATGCCGCCTTGGGCTTTGTGGTGCCGCCAGCCTTCAGGGGTGTTGGTGCTGCCCAGGGCCGTGACCAAGGTGGGGGTGCCGTCGCGCATCCCCAGGCCATTGAGGTGGCATCGGTCTTCGGCCGCCAGCGCGGTGACAAACGATGGTCGCCAGCGCGGCACAAAGCTGTGGTCGCGGTCGAGCGTGCACAGCGCCGAAAACCGGGTGTTGACCACCCATAGTTCACCACCCGCATCAAAAGCCAGCTCATGCACTCTGATGTCGCCAGTGACGTGCATGTTGCGCGGTATGAAGCAGCCGTCGTGCTTGTTGGGGTGCAGACGGGAGGCGACGTCGGGCATGTTTCGGTAGTCCCAGACGGCTTGCAGCGTGCCGATGGCCAAGCGGTTGCCGTCGTAGGCCATGCCCATGGGACTGGGAAAGTAGGTCAGGTGGGTGTTGAGCTTCGGGCCATCTGCACGCAGGGTGATGAGGCGGCCGCTTTGGTAGGTGGTCACCAGCAGCGATGCGCCCAACTCATTGAGCAGTTGCGGCAAGGATGTGGTGTGAACGCTGCGAAAGTCCTGGTGGTCGTGCGGCTGGGCGGGGGCGGCGCTGGGGGTGGGCGTTGGCATAGGGTGGACGGTGGCCGGGTGGGGGCCGGCGGCAGGCATGGGAGCGGGAGCGACGGGCGCCACCGGCGTAGGGGGGCGGCGCAGGGGCTCGTGGGCAAACAGTGCCCGGGCGCGCTCGGCAGTGGCCGAGACCAGGTGCATCAGAGGCTCGATTTCGGTGGCGTTGGCTCGCCATTTGTCGGGGTTGGCTGGCGTGAGGGTATGCCGCGAAGGCGGCAGCGGTGCGGTCAAGTTGCGATCCCACGGCAAGCCAACGAACTGGCTGAGCCTGCGCACTTCTTGCTCCGGGTGAGCCACCAGTTGGTCGTAGCTGGCCACGCACCAGCTGTCGGGTGGCAGCGTCTGCAGGTCATCCAGCACGGTGCGGGTAATGGACTCCCATTGGCGCACGGCAACCTCTGCCGTGGACATGCCAGCCATGTCACGCCATCCTTGTACCAAGGCCAGCGACCAAGGTGTGCTGCGCCAGCCAGGCAAGTCGTAGGTGACAAAGTGCCCGGAGCGCCAGGCATCCAGCATGCTGCTGATGGTGGCGCGTTCATCGCGGTACAGGTAGATGAACATGGCATCCGGAAACATGGCGCGCAAAAAAGGAATGCGCAGGCTGTTTTTCGGGGTTTTTTCCAGAAACCGAAAGCTATCCCGGTCCGCCGTGGGCCGCCCTTCGCGGTCATGGGCAGCGGTGGCAAATCGGGATGCAAGCTCCTGCATCACCTCGGGGGTGGCATCTGCACTGCCCAGTTGGTTGGAGTGCCATTGGTGGGCGGCGGGATGCAGCGCCTCGATGCCCTCGATCAGTGCATGGCTCTCACCGCCGATGGAGAACACGTCCTTCGCCTGGCTCAGCGTCTCAAACAGCAGCGACGACCCTGAGCGCGGAGACGAAACGATGAAAACGGGCCGGTCGAATCGCGTCTGTGCGCCGCGCACCGACGGCACCACCCGCTCGGCCAGATCGGTGTTGAGGGCGGGTGCCAATAATATCTGCTGCACCGCGAACGCGCCGTCCACCCCGTTGGAAAGCGTCACGCTGCTGCGCAGTCGGCCCATCCTGTCGCCGGTACTTTCCAGCAGATCGGCATAGGCGCGCCAACCCGAAGGGGCTGACTGGTGCCGGTCCCAGAGCTGCCGCCATTGGTCGAAAAAACCGGCCACTTCGGCACGCAGGGCTTCGCCCGAATTTGTGCTGGGCAGCACGGCCTGGATGTTTGCAAACAGCGTTTGCTGCTCTGCAGGCGACATCACCACAGGAAAATTGTCCACCTCATGCCAAATTTTCGGCCGGGCGCCGGGCTCGAAGGCCACCGTGCGGACCGGGCCCATGGCTGGCGCTTGCGGATCCGTGGGGCGGCCGCCTTGCGCGAGCAGTGCCGACAGTGCCGCCGAACCCGTGGTGTCGATCACCAGGTGGATGCGCTGCAAGTGGGTGGGATTGATGACGTTGTGCTCGCGCCAGGTATCGAACACCCAGGCTTGACCGGCTGCCATGTGCAGCGCTTGGCCGCCGCAGATAAATTGCACCGCAGGATCGGTCACGATGGGCACATGCACGCGCATGTGCTGCTGCCAGTAGTAATTGACATCCACATGCAAGCTGGCTTCGGCCCGGCCATCAATGCGCATCAGGCGGGTGCGGCCGATGGGGGCTTGCAGTACCGACATCACCTGTTGCAGGTACGGGCAATCGTGCAGTTGCGGCGTGGGTTGCATCACCCCTTTGACACCGTTGTTCAGAGGGTCGCCCTCCACAGCCATCAGCGGCAAGGCCGCATTGCCGGCATGCCCTTCGGGGTGTGGCTGCCACGCCACTTCGGGCAGGGCGCGGATCTCGCTGGCCAAACGGGCCGCATCGAAGGCCAGGGGGAGTCGGATGAATTCTGTGTTCAGGCGCATAAGGGTCAGGCACCGGTTACTTTCGTGCCCATTGTTCGTAGAATCTGGCCAACAGCAAAGTTAGCATCACTAAAGGATGAGGGATATGGCGGTATACCTGACACAGGGTGGTGCATGGGATCGTAAGTCCGATGCAAAACGGACAGGAAAAAGCGCGGTATTGGCTGCGGGCGCGGCGCTCGCAGCCATGGGCGGGCAAGCATCGGCAGCGGTCATCGAAGTGGATTCTCTGGCTGACGATGTCACGGCAGGCGACAACTTGTGCACGCTGCGCGAGGCGGTGAACAATGCCAACACCGACAGCGACACCACCGGGGGAGATTGCGTTGCAGGCGCGGGCACCGACACCATTGACCTGTCTGCATTGACCGGCACCATCACATTGGGTGGTACCCATCTGCGTCTTACCGATTCGGTCACGGTGCAAGGACCCCCGACGGGGACACTGAGCATCAATGGCAATAGCACTTCCCGCATTTTTTATGTCAGAAGTGCCGGTGTAAACGTCACCATCAGCCGTCTGACGCTGACGGCGGGTAGAAATAGCAGTGGCGCTGCTATTCGTTTCGAGCAATCGGGAAGCTTGACGATCGACCAGTCCGTCATCACGGGCAATGTGTCGACCAGCAAAGGTGGCGCGCTGTTTTTCAGATCCAATGCAGGCGGGGTCAACATCAGCAACACCAGGGTCAGCAATAACACCGCAAGTTCCGGTGGAGCAGGGTTGTTTTTGTATAACGTAGCTGGCTCCAGCAGCATCACCAGTTCCACGATTTCAGGAAATTCCGGCGGATCTCGGGGCGGCGGCATCTTTTTGTATAAAATTAATGCGCCATTGACCATCAGTGATACTACGATTTCGGGCAATAGCACCGGCAATGGTCGTGGTGGTGGGGTGTTCTTTTATAAATCGTCTGCACCCGGCACGCTGACCGTTGATCGCTCGACCATCAGTGGTAACACTGCAGGCCAAGGGGGCGGTTTCTTTTTTTACAAAACCAACTCCACGTTGCGTCTGGAAAATACCACCATATCGGGTAACGCCGCCAATGCGGGAAAGGGTGGCGGCATTTATTTGAGGGGTTCGTTTGGCGGTACCCAGTTGACCGACATACGTTCGTCTACGCTGGCATCCAATACGGCGAGCACATCGGGGGGTAATCTCGACGGAGGGAACAGCGCCAACACCATCAACATCACGAATTCCATCTTCGCTGGTGGCACCGCGCCGACGGGCCCCGATATCAACACGGGAAACGCCACCATCAACATGAACTACTCGCTGCTGCAAAGCACATCGGCCGCTGTGGTGGTGGGTGGCAATAATATCGGTAACGTGGACCCCCAATTAGGATCGCTGGCCAACAATGGTGGCGCCACGCTCACACGCTTGATTGGCAGTACCAGCCCGGCACGCAATGCAGGCTCAAACACGTTCGTGACCGTGGCTTCAACCGACCAGCGAGGATTGACGCGCATCGTGGGCGGCACCATCGATATGGGTGCGGTGGAGATTCAACCCTTTGTACCAACCGATACTGCCAGCAAGATTCCTACTTTATCGCAATGGGCTTTGGTGCTGCTGGCGACCTTGCTGGCGTGGTTGGGCATCCGCCGTTATCCAAGGGTGTAAAAGGCCACTCAGGCGCATTGGCGGGCGGCGCTTACGGTGGCGTGCCTTGGGGAAAGTTGAGAAAATCGAGCAGGCCATTGCGGCCGAAGCCTGAATTGTCCAAGCGTGCGTAGATCACTGGCGCTCGCAAGCGATGGGCCATTCATTGCGGCGTTGCTTCGCACTTTCTGCCGTACGGGAAACTGGCGAGAACATCTTTTTCAAATCCCACAGGCAATTGCGTCCATGCGACACCAGCTTCCCACGGTCCTGATCCTCGCCTCCGGCCGGGGCGAACGGTTTACCGCATCGGGCGGCGCGGTACACAAGCTGCGCGCGCCCTTGGGCAGCACTACCGTGCTGGAGCACACCCTGGCTGCCGTGCGGGCCAGTGGTTTGCCTTGGCATGTGGAGGACGAGGGCCACCCCGGCATGGGCGATTCGATTGCAGCGGCGGTGCGCGCGACGGCAACGGCGCCGGGTTGGCTGGTACTGCCCGGAGATTTGCCGCTGGTGCTCCCCGAAACGCTAAGTTCCATCGCCGCCGTCTTGGCGGACTGCGCCGTGGCGGTGCCGGTGCACCAGGGCAAACGCGGCCACCCCGTGGGTTTTGCCGCCGAATGCCTGTCTGGACTGCTGGCCCTGGCGGGAGAGCAGGGCGCTGCCAGCGTGGTGCGCCAGCAGGCGCAGCGAGAAAGAGTGCGTTGGCTGGAAGTGGAAGACGCAGGCACGGTGACGGACATCGACACCGTGCAGGATCTGGCGCGCGCCGAAGCCCTGTTGGCGGCGCGCCGGACCTGAGGGCTCCCCAAAAAAGCAAACCCGCCCGCCGATGCAGCGGGGCGGGTTATGGCCAGCGCAACGGCGGGCAAAAGCTTTGCAGGCAGGCGGGCGGATCGGTGCGGCTTCAGCGCCCTACCTGCGTGCGACCGTTACTTGGCGGCGATCACGGCACAGGCCAGACGGGGGCCGGCGTTGCCCGTGGGCTGGGTCTTGTAGTCGTCGGGGTCGCGGTGCACGATCAGGCCCTTGCCCACGATGTCGTTGGCGGTGCTGCCGACGCGGATGGTGCGCGACTCGAAGCTGAAGGTGGCAACGCCGTTGGCGTCGGCCTTGAGGCTGGGCAGGTCGCCCGTGTGGTGCTCGCCCGCGCCGTGGTGGCCGTGGGGCTTGCCGCCGGGGTTGAAGTGGCCGCCGGCGCTCATGCCGTCGCCGCTGGAGCAGTCGCCTTTTTCATGGATGTGAAAGCCGTGCTCGGCACCCGCCTTGAGGCCACGGATTTCGCCGGACACCTTCACCACATCGCCGGCTTGCACGAACTTCACCGTACCGGTGGTGGTGCTGCCGCGCGTGGGCTCCAGCGTGGCGCTGGCCGTGGGGCCGGAGGAATAACCGGCGCAGCCCACCAGGGCGGCAGCGGCGATGAGGGACAGAACACCGGCTGAACGAACATTTTTCATGGGTCAGGCTCCTTGGCTGAGGGTGAGAGACCGCCGCATTGTGCACCCGCCGCGCCGCGCTGCACCGCAGGACACGGCGCCGTCCGCACCGGCCGCCGACGCACCGTGCTCCAGAGCGTCTAAGCCTCTTTGCGGGCCAGTGCAATCAGCTTGGCCAAGGCGCGGTCATGGATACCGTGCCTGCGCAGCTCATCGTAGGTGGCCTGGGCGTAGTCCCGCGTGGTACCGAAGCGCCCGCAGGCCTGCTCGAAGATGCGGCAGTACTCTTCGTCGGGCAGCTCGCCCGTGTGGTTGGGACTTTTGCGCGACAGGGTGAACGCCAGCGCCTGCACGGTGCCTTGCGGCGTGCGGCAGGGCAACCAGCGCGGGTCGTACACGGCGGTGACCATCTCGCGCTGCCACAGGTTGATGAGCACCTGCCGCGCCTGCGCCTTGTCCACCCGGAACACCATCCCCCGGCAGCTGCCGCCGGACAGCATGCCGAACACCAGCCCCGGGCACTCGGGCGTGCCGCGGTTGATGCGGCTCCACATCTTGAGCGCCCGGTGCCAGCCGTGCACGGTGGCGGGGCGCCGCTCGGTGTAGTCAAAGTCCGGCCGCCAGATCAGCGAGCCATAGCCGAACACCCACAGGTCACTGTGGCCGCCCCATTCATCCAGTGCACGCTCCAGCATGGGAGCCGGGTCGCGAAGGGGCGCGGGAAGATTCGTCATGAGAGCACTTTACAATTGAAGGCTTTGGTGCGGCGTGCCAGGGTCTTGTGCCCGCCACAAACAGTGCAGCGGCATGGGCACGCCAGACCTTTTTCTACCTCAATCAACATCACGACTGCGGGAGTTTTCATGTCCAGTTCCGACGACGATAGCCAAGAACGTTTTGCCTTGGGTTTCCTGTTTGCGCTCATCGCGCTGGTGATCTCCGCCGTGGTCGGCACCGTGGTGGTCAAGCGCGTGGGCGCTGCCGGTGCCGCCAAGCCGGTGGCGGTGGCAGCAGCAACTTCGGCTGCACCTGCCGCACCCGCTGTTGCAAGCAACGCGCCAGCGGCCCTGGTCGCTGACGATGCGGCCAGCGTGCGGGTGGACAACGGCGTAGTGAAGTTCTACTTTGCCAGTGCCAAGGCAGACTTGGCTGCCGGCGCCAACGAAGCGCTGGCCGACGTGGTCAAGGGCGTGGCCGAGGGCAAGAAGGCTGTCGTGTCGGGCTTTCACGATGCCACGGGCGACGCCGCGCTGAACGCCGAACTGGCCAAGCAGCGCGCCTTTGCGGTGCGTGACGCCCTCAAGGGCCTGGGCGTGGCCGACGACAAGATCGACCTGAAGAAGCCCGAAGAAACCACGGCCAGCGGCAACAACGCCGAAGCCCGCCGCGTGGAAGTGGCACTGAGCGCGCAGTAATTCAGCGGCAGTCCACCGCGGACCCAATGAAAAAGCCCGGCAATGCCGGGCTTTTTTACGGGCGCTCAATGGGCCGCTGAATTGAATAAAAACTGGCTCTACCGCTTGTCTGGTAAGCGCTACAAGCTATTAATTCAATAGCAAACGCCAAATCAACGCAGACCACCGCCCGCCGAACCCTCGGCCCTTTGTATCAGCTCAATCTTGTACCCGTCCGGGTCCGTGACGAAGGCGATGACCGTGGTGCCGCCCTTCACGGGGCCCGCTTCGCGCGTCACGTTGCCGCCCGATGCCTTGATCTTCTCGCACGCCGCATAGGCGTCTGGCACGCCCAGGGCAATGTGGCCGTAGGCCGTGCCCAGGTCATAGCTTTCGGTGCCCCAGTTGTAGGTCAGCTCGATCTCGGCCTGGCCGGGGTTGCCGCCGTCAAAGCCCAGAAAGGCCAGCGAGTATTTGTACTCAGGGTTTTCGGACTGGCGCAGCAGTTGCATGCCCAGCACTTGGGTGTAGAAATCAATCGAGCGTTGAAGGTTGCCAACGCGCAGCATCGTGTGGAGGAATCTCATGCCTTCGATTGTGCCGGCAGATCAAAGACCAAGCAGGTGGTGGTGGCGTGGGCGTACAGCGTGCCGTCCGGGCCCACCAGGCGGGCTTCGGCCGTGGCCAGTTGGCGGCCGCAGTGGATCACGCGGCCTTCGGCGCGCACGCGTTGCACCTTGGGTGTCAGGGCCTTGACCAGGTTCACGCCCAGCTCGGCGGTGGTGTAGCCACGGCCGGGCAGCATGCGGGTGTGCACGGCGCAGCCCAGGGCCGAGTCCAGCAGGGTGGCAAACCAGCCGCCGTGCACGGTGCCCATGGGGTTCAGGTGGGCCGGCCCCGGCGTGCCCTGGAAGACGGCCAGCCCTTCGTCCACCTCCATCAACTGGAAGTCCAGCGTGCGGGCGATGGGCGGGTAGGGCAGCTCTCCGCGCAGCATGGCCTGCATCATCTGCAAACCCGTCAAGCCCGCCACTTGGTCGGGGCGCGAGACGCCCGGTCCCACGCCGGCCTCCAGCCGGGCGGCGATCTCGCGTTCCTGGGCGAGCCATTGTTCAAGCTGGTTGTTCTGCGTCATGGGTACGGTGCCTTGGATGGGAGTGGGGTGAAAGCCAAACGAATAACTTGCATATGCAATTATTGCAGATACAATTTATAGCATGCAAGCTGAAATCATTCCACCCGAAGCTGTCGCCGGTGCGCTCCCCCAGGGCTGCACCAACTTCAAACTGCGCCAGCTGATGAGGCGGGTGGCGCAGCACTACGACACCGAGATGGCACGGTGCGGCCTCAAGACCACGCAGTATTCGCTGCTGTCGCATGTGCTCAAGCTGGGGCCCATTCGCCCGGGGGACCTGGCCGCGGCCATGAAGATGGACGCCTCGACGCTGACCCGCAACCTGCGCCCGCTGGTCGATGCCGGCTGGGTCACGCTCGAGGCCGGGGCCGATGCGCGCAGCCGGCTGGTGCACATCACCGATGCCGGCCGCGATAAGCGCGCCGAGGCCCAGCGCCACTGGAAGGCCGCGCAACTGGCGCTCAACGACACCCTGGGGGCAGGGCGGGTGAACGCGCTGCACGCCTTGGTCGACGATTCCCTGGCCCTGCTGGCCAGTGCCCAGGAGCCCGGCGATGACCAATGACACCCGTAACACCGCACCCGCAGGGCCCGCACGCGCTGCTGCGCCCGCGCTGCCCTTGTCCCTGTGGCTGGTGCTGCTGGCCGCAGCGGGCGCCTTTGCACTGACCATGGGCACGCGCCAGACGATGGGCCTGTTCCTGTCGGCGCTCAACACCTCCACCGCGCTGGGCATTGGCAGCATCAGCCTGGCGTTTGCGTTCGGCCAACTGTGGTGGGGGCTGACCCAGCCCTTTGCGGGTGCGGTGGCCGACCGCATCGGTACCGGCCGCGTGATCCTGCTGGGCGTGGCACTGGTGGCGCTGGGCACTTTCATCACGCCCTACATGACCACGACCATCGGCCTTATCTTCGCCATTGGCGTGCTGGCCGCGGGCGGGGCAGGGATGGCGGGGCCGTCGGTGCTGATGGCCGCCACCTCACGCCTGGTGCCGGCCCATCAGCGTGGCCTGGCCACCGGCATCGTGAACGCGGGCGGCTCTTTCGGCCAGTTCATCATGGCGCCCATCGCCATCAGCCTGACTGCCGCGCTGGGCTGGGCCAGCGCCATGCAGTGGCTGGGTGTGCTGGTGCTGCTGGCGCTGCCAGCGGTGTGGGTGCTCAAGGGCAATTCCAACGCGCTCGCGGCGCAGGCCGCTGCCGCGTCGGGCCAAAAGGCATTGACCGCCCGCCAGGCCGTGGTCCAGGCGCTGGCCACCCCGAGCTACCGCTACCTGGCCATCGGGTTCTTGGTGTGCGGCTTTCATGTGGCCTTCCTGGCCACGCACCTGCCGGGGGTGATTGCGGCGTGCGGGTTGCCGCCGCAAGTGGGCGGCTGGGCCTTGGCCGTGATCGGCCTCTTCAACATCGTGGGCAGCCTGGCCATGGGCTGGGCCGTGGGGCGCTGGCGCATGAAGTCGCTGCTGTCGCTGCTGTACGCCGTGCGCGGCCTGGCGGTGCTGGTGTTTCTGTTCGCGCCCAAGACAACGCCGGTGGTCCTGATTTTTGCGGCGGTGATGGGCGTGACCTTCCTCTCCACCGTGCCGCCCACGGCGGGCCTGGTCGCCAAGATGTTCGGCACCGCCAACATGGCGATGCTGTTTGGCGTGGTGATGCTGTCGCACCAGATCGGCGGCTTTCTGGGCGCGTACCTGGGCGGCAGCGTGTTCCAGGCCACCGGCAGCTACGACTGGGTCTGGTACATCGACATCGCCCTGGCTGCAGGTGCCGCGCTGGTGAACCTGCCCATCCGCGAGGCCCCGCTGGCGCGCAGCCCTGCAGCTGCTGCGGCCTGAGCCAAGCCGAGCCAAGCCACTTCATCCGTTGATCCTTAGCTGAAAGCAAACTGCCATGACAACCACCCTGGCGGCAGCCGCCGCATTGCCCGACCCAGCCCCACCCCAACCGCTGTACCTGGACGACCTGGCCGTGGGCGACCGCTTCACCAGCGGTGAACACGCCATGGACGAAGCCCAGATCAAGGCGTTTGCAATCCAGTTCGACCCGCAGCCTTTTCACCTGGACGAGGCCGCCGGCCGCGCCACGCTGTTCGGCGGCCTGGCCGCCAGCGGCTGGCACACAGCGGCCATCACCATGCGCTTGCAGGTGACCACGGGCCTGCCGATTGCCGGCGGCATCATCGGCGCCGGGGCAGAAATCAGCTGGCCGCGGCCCACCCGTGCCACCGATGTGCTGCACGTGGTGAGCGAGGTGCTGGAGATCCAGCCGTCCCGATCCAAGCCCGACCGCGGCATGGTCACCGTGCGCAGCGAAACCCGCAACCAGCAGGGCGATGTGCTGCAGCTGTCCACCGTGCGCATCGTGGTGCCGCGCAGGCAGGTGGCAGCGACCCCGGGGGCGGCTTCATGAGCAGCGCAGCCACGGCGCCAGCCGCGCCCGCGCCGCTCGACGCACGCACCCGCATGCTGCTGGAGGCGCCCATTGCGCCCACCTTGCTGCGCCTGGCCATGCCCAATGTGCTGGTGATGCTGGCGCAGGCGGGTGTGGGTCTGATCGAAACCTATTTCGTGGGTCAACTGGGCACCGATGCGCTGGCGGGCATGGCGCTGGTCTTCCCGGTGGTCATGCTGATGCAGATGACGTCGGCAGGCGCCATGGGCGGGGGCATTGCGTCGGCCATTGCGCGGGCGCTGGGGGCGCGCCGGCGTGACGATGCCGATGCGCTGGTGCTGCACGCGCTGGCCATTGCGGCGGTGTTTGCGCTGGTGTTCACGGTGGCGGTGGTGGGAGGAGGGCGCTGGCTGTACACCCGCATGGGTGGCACCGGCGGCGCGCTGGAGGCTGCGCTGATCTACTCCAACTGGGTTTTCGCGGGGGCGTTTCTGGTCTGGCTATTCAATACGCTCTCGGCCGTGATCCGCGGTACCGGCAACATGGCGGTGCCCGCGTATGTCACGGTGCTGGGCGCGGTGGTGCTGGTGCCGCTGTCGCCGTTGCTGATCTTTGGCTGGGGCCCGGTGCCGGGCCTGGGCATTGCGGGCGGCGCCATCGCGCTGATGGCGTACTACGCCGTGGGCAGCGCCGTGCTGGCGGCCTATTTGTGGTCGCCGCGCAGCCTGCTGCGGCCGTCGTTGGCGCAGATCCGCTTTCGCTGGGCGCTGTTCAAGGACATCTTGCGGGTGGGCCTGGTGGGTACGGTATCTACCGTGGCCACCAACCTGGCGATCGGCGTGACGACGGCGCTGGTGGGCGGTTTCGGCACCGCGGCCATCGCGGGCTATGGCACCGCGTCGCGGCTGGAGTATTTGCTGGTGCCGCTGGTGTTCGGCCTGGGCGCACCGCTGGTGGCCATGGTCGGCACCTGCATCGGCGCCGGCCAGCGCGAGCGGGCCCTGCGCGCCACCTGGATCGGCGCGGCCATCGCGTTTGCCATGGCCGAAGCCATCGGACTGTGGGCGGCCGCCTTTCCGGGCACATGGCTGCGTCTTTTCAACAGCGACCCGGCCATGCTGGAGGCTGGCGCGCTGTACCTGCGCACCGTGGGCCCCGTGTATGGATTCTTCGGCCTGGGCCTGGTGCTGTACTTTGCATCGCAAGGGGCAGGGCGCCTGTTGTGGCCCGTGATCGGCAACATCGCCCGGCTGGCGGTGGCCGTGACGGGTGGCTGGCTGGCCCTGCGCTGGGGCGGCGGGCTGACCGCCGTGTTCGCCGCGCAGGGCGTGGCGCTGGTCCTCTACGGGCTGGTCAACGCATGGGCCATTGCAGGCGGGGCCTGGTTCGGCCGGGTGGGCTGGCCGCGCAGCATGGCGGGCCTACTCAGCCGCGTGCCGCAGGGTTGAGCCGGACTGAACTGAACAAGGCTGCAGAGGGCCGAACGGTGCTGAATTGGGTTAAAAGAAGGGCCTACCGCGCACTGGGCTTGCGCCAGAAGCTATCAATTCGATAGCATGCAGCACTGCGGCTCATCGCGCTACACCGGCACGGTGTAGTTCAGCGTCATCCGGCCACCATCGACCGTGACGATCTCACCCGTCACATAACTGGCCGCGTCACTGGCCAGCCAGGCCACCACATCGGCGATTTCCGACGGCTCGCCCAGCCGCTTCATCGGCGTGCGGCTCATGATCTTTTGCTTGGCCTCGTCGCTGGTGAGCACAGCCTTGGCGGCCAGCTCGGTGGCGATGGTGCCGGGCGCGACGGCGTTCACGCGGATGTTCTTGTCGGCCAAAGCCAGCGCCATGACGCGGGTGAGCTGGTTCACGCCGCCCTTGCTCACGTTGTAGCTGGAAATGCTCGGGATGGTCAGCACGCCGTTGACCGAACTCATGTTGACGATGGACCCGCCGCCAGACGCCACCATGGCCCGCGCCACGGCCTGGCCCACCAGAAACGAGCCTTTGAGGTTGACCCGCAGCACAGCGTCGAAATCTGCCTCGGTCACATCGAGAAAGTCCGCAGCTCGGAATATGCCGGCGTTGTTCACCAGCACGTCGATGCGTCCATGCGCGGCCAGCACTTGAGCCACCAGGGCATCGACCTGCGCCTTGTCGCCCACGTCGCAGCGCACATACAGCGCGCCCAATTCCTGCGCCAGCGCCTGGCCGCGCGCGTCGTCCACATCCACGATGACCGGCTTGGCACCATCGGCCGCAAACCGCCGCACGCAAGCTTCGCCGATGCCTTGCGCGCCGCCGGTGACGACGCACACGCGGCCCTGGTGGCCGAAGTGGATGGTGGATGGGCGTGTTGTGGGAGATGGTGGTGCTGTGAGGGTCATGGCCTGATGGTAGCGGTGATGGTGGGGTCCGGTGAGCTAGACGGAGGCTGCCTGGAGCTGCCTCTGCAGCGGCTCTATGACTTTATACGATGTATATTATGTAAAATGACTAAAAGGGTGAACGTCATGGTTACCTAGGCACGCCGTTCATTTTTTTAAAGTTGTTCCTATTTTTTGAGCAAAGTTGTAGACAAACTTTGTCCGGAAATTGGGGTTTGGGAATGCTTTGTGGGAGCTGGGCCCAGAAAACGGGTGCAACACGACAAGATTTGGGTTTGAGGCTGCTTTCCTGTACTCGAACCTCTTTCGTGTCGCACGCGGACTCGGCGTGGGAGCCCAATCTTGTCGCGATCTTTTGGGACACGGGAACAGAGATCGCTCCTCAATGCTAGATGCCGGAGAAGTCGCATCCACGTTTAGCCCATCGTGTAATCTTGGCAGAATGATGGCTCCGCCAGATAACTTCTCGACCGACAAAAGTCGCTCATCGGCTTGCTACGCTTCCGCAGCACAGTCGGCGGGTCTTTTGCGCGCTGGCGACAAGTATCGGCGCGACCGCATGGACGCAGCCGACATGCTCTCGGTTGAGGAAGCGGCCGAGGTGGCTGGGACTAGTCGGAATGAGATTGAGGAGTGGATCAAGTCGCATCGCTGCATTGCCGTTTTCGATCGATGCCGTCAGTACAAATTGCCTCGCTGGCAGTTAGAGCCCAACGTGTGGAATGTTCTGCAGTCTCTGACATCGGCTCTTTGCGCGACTGATGGCTGGCAGGTGCTGGTCTTTTTAGAGACACGAGCACTGGCTTTAGGCGGAGAGACGCCGCGGACCGCACTAGAACAAGGCGTGAATGCGCAGCGCATCCTGGCACTGGCAACTGCGGAGGCTCATTGATTAACTAGTGCGATTACTCGCTCTTGCTTTGCGAGTTTTCACGGTGGGCTTCACCGAATCGCTAGTCGGCAATCGATCGCGAAGTTCGTTGAGGACGGCGAACATCTCAGTGCTGCGCTGTTCAAGCTTTCCTCGCAAGTCCTTCGTCTCGTCTCTGGCCGCGTGCAGATCTTTGACCAGACCTGCTTTCTCCGCCTGCAGTGCCCCCACGAGGGCCTCCAGCTCTCGAGCTTTCTCCAGCGAAGCCGACAAGGACTTGGCAGACTCCCGGGCGTCGCCCTCCAGTTTGAGTGTCAGCCGCTTCGATTCTTGGCGCGCACGGTCCACCTCTGCATTAAGTCTGCGCTCCTGAGCCTGCGCACGCTCCTCTAGACGCGTGCGTTCTCCCCGGTGGTTAATCTCCATTTCCTCTTGGCGCCGACGCTCTGCATCCGCTGCCAGTCGGAGCTGCTTGCTCTCTGAGCGTGACGCAGCCAGCATTTCCTGGGTTCCAGCAAGTTGCTGCTGCAGCTCCTGGATAAGACGGCTCATCTCGGCGATCTGCGCATCCCTGGCCTGCATTGCCAGATCATAGGCTTCGCTTCGGTCGGTCAGGCGCTGTGTTTCCTGTGCCAGGAGGTCTTGCGCCTGGCGTAACGTCTCGGCTTGCGCACTCAGCTCTTTACGAGCTTCAGTGAATTGAGCCGTTGCACGCTCGTCTGCGTGCTGGAGGGCCCTGCCCCAGATGGCTTTTGCAGCCCTGACAACCGGCGCGGGCAAAGGGATTTCGGCGCCGCCATCTTGCTCAAATGCATCCACCGGCGAATGCAGCCGCTGGGCCAGCGAGCCATACCAACCATCAAGCATTGGTCCCACAGTATTGGGGGAACCACGGCCGAGCTGTTGGCGCACGCGCTCGATCGTCGGCCGCTCCCCGAGTCTGAGAACGGTGTCGGCGGCTGCCCAGACCTCTTCCGTTTGCACACCACGCGGGCCTCGCACAATTTTTGACTGCATCGCCCTACTCCACTAAAATTTTACCCACGATAATCGATGCTTATCGCGACTCATTGCCACAACTAGTTGTAAACAATACATCATATGTAGTATTTTTTGGAATTACGTTCTTCCAACCTCAGTTTCGACCATGCGCCTGCCTTCCCTGAAAAGTGTTTCCTCGCTGGAGCCGTCTTCCCTGTCGCAGGTGACTGTGCAGGCGGTGGACGAATTGATGCGCGAGGGCGAGTCCGCGAATACGCTGGCGAGCTATCGCTCAGCGTTGAGGTACTGGGCTGCTTGGTTTGGCGTTCGGTACGGTCAAGCCATTGCATTGCCATTGCCAGCGACCGCCGTTCTGCAGTTCATCGTGGATCACGCGCAGCGGACCACCGCCGATGGCCTGGCTCACGAGCTGCCGCCTGCCATTGACCAAACGCTGGTGGATGCGGGATTTAAAGGCAAGCCAGGCCCGATGGCCCTCAACACCTTGATCCACCGGATTGCTGTGCTGTCCAAGGCCCACCAGCTCCGGGAGTTGAAAAACCCTTGTCAGGATCCCAAAGTCCGCGAGTTGCTGGCCAAGACACGCCGGGCCTACGGCAAGCGTGGCGCGCTTCCGCAGAAGAAGGATGCGCTGACCAAGGACCCATTGATGGCCATCTTGGACACCTGTGATGAATCACTCAAGGGCATCCGTGACCGCGCCCTCCTCCTCTTTGCATGGGCTTCCGGCGGGCGCCGCCGGTCCGAAGTGACGGGGGCGACGATGAAGAATCTTCACCGCGTGGGGCCCAGCAGCTTCACCTACACCCTCGCCTACTCCAAGAGCAACCAGACTGCCGCTGATCGTCCGGAGAACGTGAAACCGCTGGAAGGCATTGCGGGCGAAGCTCTGCAGGCCTGGTTAACGGTTTCAGGCGTCGTGTACGGTGCAATATTTAGACAGATCAGGAAAGGCGGGCACCTTGGCGAACCGCTCTCACCTGCTGCGGTGCGAGATATTGTTCGAGGGCGCGCAAAGCTTGCCGGGCTACCAGAGGTATTTTCTGCGCACTCGCTGAGGTCGGGCTTTGTTACCGAGGCCGCGATACAGAAAGTGCCGCTGGCTGACACTATGGCTATGACGGGGCATCGGAGCGTTGCCAGCATTGTTGGCTACTACCGTCTTTCCAAAGACAATCCAGCGGCTAAGCTGCTTTGACAAGCGGTATCTGTTGTTCTTTTAGCGTCTGCAATGCAGCGAGTGCTGTCCTCCAAACCGTGCCATCTAAGGCGCACTATCGGGCAACAGCTGCGGCTAGCGGTGTGAGAAAGCCCTCGCTGAATGTTTGCATTCGCTGGCAACAGCCGGCCCTGAGTTCGCATGATGATTCAAGCGCCTTAGGCTTCGCTCCATTTGCCATCTGGTTTACAGCGCCGGTATCGCGTTTGGGCGACAGCGCGGCTCCTCTATCCGCGAGCTTCCGGGTACCCGGTCACAACGATGCCGAGCACTCTGCGATGAGTCCTCTGAACCCGGTCGGGATGCGAGTCACTGCGCCGATGCCAAATCAGGTTGAATACGATTTCAGCCAATGCGATCGGGGGCTAAAAAGTACCAACTGGCGACCAGCGGGCGCTGGGATGCTCGTCCGCTCTGGTCAGGCTAGCCGCCTTATGGCCACCGCTTTAGGACGAGCGCGTCTTGCCGATAACCAGAAGGTAATGATGAAAAGCCTCCTCGCTCTGCTGCTGGCCAGCGCCTGCTTCCAGGCGCAGTCCGCCAACCTGTCTCCCTGCGACAAGGCGGTGCGTTTCGCTGCGGCTTGGTTCGCTGACCCGGAAGTGGACAACGCCAAATCGGCCGCCGAACTGACGAAGATCGGCGCGGGCGCCGGCCGCAGCGGTACGCAACTCGGCCACGTCGTTGTCGAGACCAAGCTGGCGGTGATGCCGCAGACCAGTTGCCAGGGCGTCGTCGTGCGACTGGATTACATCAAACCGGTGCTGCGCGTGGCCAGCGAGTTCCCGCCGGGCAGCTGTGCATATGCGCATGTGATGAAGCACGAGCAGACGCATGTACGCATTCACCGCGACATCGCGCGCCAGTTCCGCGAGCTGGACTATCCCTGGGCCTCGCGGGTCAGCAGCGGGGGCATCCTGCTCTACGCAAAACAGGAACTCGACCGCCTGATGCATGCCCAGGTGCTGTTCGACAACCCCGAGGAATACGCCAGCAACTTCAGTGCGTGCGGTGGTGAGATCGCGCGGCTGGTGAAGCCTGCGGCGTCTACCAAGTCGGGGCAGACACCGGATTGAGGCAACCGCCTCCCGTGGGGCGCTGGATTCATCCGACGCTCTGCACAGGATCCTTTGACGTGTTCGTATGCTATTTGCGGCGACACCCTTTGTACAACGCCAGGAGCGGATCCATGGCGGGCTCCGGTTTTGGCTTCAGGTGCGCACGCTGTCCTTGAGCGGCTGTCAGGGCAATTCAGGTAGACAGCGTCCGGCAGGCGTCCATGATGCCCGGGCTTTGAGGGCCGGGAAGCACCGCTTGGACACCTCTACACGTCCGGAATAGACAGCTAGTATCCATCCGGACTATCTCAGCCCAGACACCCGCCTTGAACAACCACCCATCTTCACAACGCCCATCGGCCCCAGGACTAGCCCTTGCGGCTGCATTGATCCTGTACTGCGCTGCTGCGTGGTTTTCCGCTGACCTTGCCATCGCTGTGCACAAGGCCTGTGCCTCCGACTTCGAAGGTGGTTGCGGGCATGGCAAGGTGTGGGCAGGGGCGCTCTCTTGGCTTGCAGCCTGTGCGGCCGTCGCCATGGCGGGTGGCATCGCAGTGTTCTCGTCAGCGGTGCCCCGATTCAAGCCCGCGCTGACGTTGACCGCAGTCGTTTTTGCCTGTCCGTTCATCGCGTACGTGCTCTACGGGCTGTACCAAGTGGCTCCTGTCGTTGTGGAGCTGCTGCAGTAGGCAGGGGATATGTGAGCGGGCAGGCAAAGCGCTCCTCCCGTTCAAGGCACTGCGCCCTACAGCTGCGGAAAATTCCACGTCGCCATGTGCCGCAGCTCCTTGGCGCCGCCGTGGGTTATGCGGTCGGGCATGCCCTGGGCATGGGGGCGGGGGGCGACGCCCTGAGCGATGCGTTTTACGCCGCTGGTCTTGTCCAGGCTGGCGCACCACATCTGCCAGCGACTGCCGTCCATGCGGTCGCGAAAGCCCAGCTTGGCCAAGTCAGCCGGTGCGGGGGGTGTGGGCGACAGGATGTCCAGATATTCCATGCGGCCGCGCACGACGCCGGTGGGCTCGTCAGTGCGCATTTCGTGGCAGTAGGCAGCGCCCCAGAGGTCTTCTCGAAAGCGCACCGCATACACGTCGCCCGCGGCCAGCGGGCCGGGCACTGCACGCGGGGCTTTGGGCACCCCGGCGGGGCGGGCTGCGGACTTTGCACGAGGTAGTGGCTGCGGTGGTGGCGCGGCTGGCTCTGCGGTGGGGCGCTGAAGGTGGCCGAACAGGCTTTGCAGCAGGGCATCGTTGGTGCCGTGCGCCGCCGTCCACCAGGCCAGCGGGCCGGGGACTTCGACACGCACGCTGGGCCGCTGGTCGCGCTCGCGCGCGGAGGTGAAGCGGGTCCGCAGGCCGGGCCGATCCGGGGCCTGCAGCACGCCTACAAACGCCAAAGCCTCGAGCAACAGCCCCGCACGCCAGGGCTTGGCAGGCTGCAGCCACTTCGCGGCCTGGATGGCGGTGCGCGCCTGGCTGTAGCGGGCGGTGCCGGGCAGCCTGCGCAGCAAGTCCAGCAGCTGGTGCAGCACCCAGATGTCGCGTGGCGCGGGCTGGGGCCAGCTGTCGGGCGGGCACTGGAGCGCATCTTCCAGGGTCAGCACTGCGGCCAGCGGGCCGTCCTCGTCGCTCCAACCGGACCCTTGCAGCGCGCGGTGGTAAGCCAGTTGGGTACGATCTTTGGCCGTTGCGGTGTGAAAGCAGATGGCGCAGCGGTCTGACCCTGGGCCCATGGGCTGGTGCGCATGTTCTGGCATGGCCAAGCCCAGCGCCACCGCGGGCAGCACGGCCTGCCACTGCAGGCCGGCCGAGCCCAGCGATGCCACGAACGCGTCGGCAGCGCGACGCAGGTCCACCTGGGCTGCCAGGCTGCGCAGCCGCTGAATCGTTTCGTCATGGGGCCACTGCACGGGTGTGTTGGGCGTCCAGCCGGCATCGGCCAGTTGCTGACGATCCTGCGCGGTCACCGTATCGGGGATGCGAAAGAAGGACTGGCCGTGGCTGTCGATACCGTGATTGGCAACGTCGTAGATGCGATGCAGCAGCGGTGCGACCAAGTCGAAGTTCATGGTGAAAGTGGGCAGACGGGTAGGCGGTCGGGGGTGCAACACAGACGGCTCGGCTCAGCGCGGCCTACAAAGTCGCGCATGCCGACACATCCACGGCCAAGCTGGCTCCCACCACCGTACCAGTATCTCCCGGTGGCAAAAGCAACGGCCAAAGTCAGAGTCAGCGCTGCGTGATGCTAGCGGACTTGTGTGGCATGCCCGTCGCCATTGCACTACGTGTCATTGACGAACCCACGATCCACTGGAGCCGCCTCATGCGCGATTACGAACAATTCACGGATGTCTCCAAGGCCGTGATCCATACCGCCATGTCTGATCTCCTAGGGCCTTTGAATGCCTTTCCAAGCAGGCGCTAAGAGATATATGAGGCAAGGCGAACAACAAGCGGGAACCCTGCATAGAGCAAAAAGGTTATTGTCGGAATCATAGCAGCCCATTGCTCCATAGGTAGCAGAGAAAACGTGTGATATCCCCAGTGGACTGTTTTTTCCCTGCCAAATCGAAAAATCTTCCGCTCGATTTTTCTACGATTCAATAAGGTGCCAAGGATAAAAACTAACGGTGTTGAAATGATGGCCGCCAGTGCGAACATGGCACCTGCCCTAGACATTTTTATGCTATGCCAAGCAATTGAGTCGGAAATCAAATGACTAGATGTGAACAGGGCTGCAAGCCAAATTGCGGGTACTAGCCACCCCATACCTGAATAAATAAACATGCTTCCAATTCCTACCTTAAACTAACCTTTAAATTTATATAATGCCATTTGCAATGAATAGATTGGGGAATAATCTTGAGTGATTATCGTTTTCGATCTGTTCGGCCTTCGCCTCTGTCGAAGTCATGGTTGCCGGCTGCCGAGCGCGAGACGCTTATTTGACAGATGGGGTAGCGCCACCATTAGGGCCCTGCAAACGGCCAACGGTATCGTACGAGCGAGCCCACGAGGTCTGCTACTGCTCTCCAGCGGCACGTTCGGGCTGCGATCAAGGCAGATTTTGAATTCATAACCGCATTGAGAAATGGGGTCCAGCGTTGGCTCAGGGCCCATAGCGGAAATTAAGTCGCTCCAGTCGGTCACTGCAGAGGGGGCAAATTCGGATACGGGTTGCCATTGGAAGAATGGTGCCACAGCGCCCGCGTCGCTCGTTGAAGCTCGGCTGCATAAATTTTCTGCAGCGCCATACGTTCGGTGTCATCAAGCGCACCCTTTGGGGCAAATATCGCGGAGCCGCTGCACAAGAACAGGTAAAGCGCAGCCAGTTCCTCTAGTCGGCTCGACACCGACTCCACCTCAAAGAGGCTCGACTCGTTTTCGCTTGCCCCAATCGTCACCGGTGGCTCTTTTCTCGTTCGGTCTGCGATGTAGAGCGAAGTCCAAGTACGGCTGTTGACTGGATGCGAATTTCCATCTGTATCAACGTTCCATCCAGGGCCGAACAGCAAATCAATAAAGACCCGGAAGTCCGGGCGCTCTCGGTCGATTCTTACAAGGTGCATTCGGTGACTATTTCAAAAGTACGCGGTGAAGTTGCTCGGAGCGGAACTTGATGGACGACCCGTCCTTACCGAACTCTGCCCACAGCGAAGGACGCTACTGGGCCATGTGCGGACTTTGCATTAGGGACGCCAGACCTGGATGCCTCCGTCTGGTCCCGCTCCAGTTAGGAGCATTTGCCCGCGCCAATCGACGAGCATGATCTTGTATTTCTCGTTTATACGAGTGAAAGCTGAGGTTAGCGCGAGGTCGTCGCCACCACGCTCAACCATGGCAGCTAGCGAAGTGACGCTCGAGTCGGTGGCGATGCCGTAAAGGAACACCGACTCTGCTACCCGAATGGTGAAACCATCCTTGACTTGCCCTATCGGGGCCGACGATGTGGTGAGGATTGGCGCAGGCTTAATGGGACGTTGCATAAGCCCCGACAGCTCAGTGCTGCCGGCCGTCCCAAGAACCGGTGCGCCGGCGATTTTTCGAGCGTAGATGTTCTTCCAACCATATTGAATTCGATTGTCTTTCTCAAAGACTTTGAATTCCTTCAAGCGCTTTTGAATCTCAGCTAGGCGAGCTACCGGGTAAAACTCAACTTGGCGCCATTCGTCTTCGTGGAACTGTGGCGCCCCCTCAAATGTTTTACCCGTCAGGATCTCAAACTGGAGCTCGTCTGCCGCGACAGTTGGCAGTGTGAAGTTAATCGCCTTGGAACTCATCGTATTGACAGGGGACGCCGCTGTAGCAGCGGCCCCGATGCCCAGCACCGACATACTGGCAAGGAAGAACTTTTTCAGTGTCATGGTTGATGGAGCTGATGTTCAACAAGCGGCTTGAAGTGCCGCAATATAGGGCACCACGCTTGGATGCTGCTGGACCCATTGATCGCCTGGGTATGAGGATACGGAGCCTGTGCCAATGATGGTCGCGAGCGACCCGGACTTGCTGGCCTGCAGATGTTCGTGGGCCGCACGCATGATTGCCTCGCTCGCGGCCGATTCCGGCTCGCCAACTTCGGAATGCCACTGCTTTTGAATCGCACTTATGAGTTTGCCCGCCGCGGCCTCGAGGTCGGTTCGTGAATTCGTCATAGGGCGAAGGTCCGCTTTTGGCGGCGGATTCACCGCGCGTTATGACCGGCTGCGCCCCACCCACCAGGATCATCTAGACGGGCAGGAGGTGGGCCATGCGTGAGACCTCCATCGATGTACAGGCCCAACTGAAGGCGCTGCGGCTCAACGGCATGGCCACGGCCTGGGCCGATCTGACGGAGCAAGGCGGCGATACGACCCTGGCCGTATCACGCTGGCTGGTGGAGCATCTGCTGCAGGCAGAAGATGCTGACCGGGCGATGCGCTCCATCGCCCACCAGATGAAGTCGGCACGCTTCCCGATGCACCGCGACCTGGCTGGGTACGACTTCACCGTCGCGCAGGTCGACCGCACGTTGATCCAGAAGCTGGCGGACTTGTCGTTCACGCAGGACGCGCAGAACGTGGTCTTGGTGTGCGGCCCAGGCACTGGCAAGACCCACCTGGCCACGGCGCTGGGGATTGCTGGAATCACCCGGCATGCCAAGCGAGTGCGGTTCTACTCCACGGTCGATCTGGTCAATGCACTGGAGCATGAGAAGAGCCAGGGCCGTGACTTCGGGGGCTACAAAGCAGGGTTCGCGCAAGGCATCACGGAAGCCGGCTGTCTGGCACATGCGCGGCGCAAATTCTTTGACCTGCATGCGGCCCACAAAAGCCAGATTGCCGGCTTCGCGTTGGAGCAGTTCGCCAAGGTCTACGACATCGAGCGCGAGGTCAAAGAGCTCAACGCCGATCTGCGCCAGAGCATTCGGCAGCAGCACAGCAAGCCGGTGCTCGATGCGCTGCACCAGTGGATGACATTGCAGCGGCAAAAGCTGCCGGACAGCTCGGCAACTGCCAGAGCCTTGTAGTACAGCCTGCGGCGCTGGACCGCGCTGACGCGCTTCATCGATGACGGGCAACTGCCCGTTGACAACAACTGGATCGAAAATCAGATCCGGCCGATCAGCATTGGCCGGAACAACTGGCTGTTCGCCGGCAGCCTGCGCGCGGGACAGCGGGCGGCGGCCGTGATGAGCCTGGTGCAGTCGGCGCGAATCAACGGGCACGACCCCTACTCGTACTTCAAGGACGTGCTCGAGCGGCTGCCGACGCACCCGGCCAGCCGCATCAACGAGTTGCTGCCGCACCGCTGGTCGCCCGCTTCCTGAGACCAGGCGCCAGCCTCGTGCCGGGTGTCAAGGTGGACCGCGCAGCTGGCAACTGCGCCGAAGTGCTGCATTCAGTTCAGCATCGCGAACCACACGCTGTCATCGCCGTGGAATCGCCTTGTCCGTGCTGTAACGTGCTCGGGCGCTGCCGATGTATACAACGTGACGCCCGGCTCGTGGCTGCAAGCGAACTCAGGATGGCTTGCCAAGTAAGCGGCGAGACTGCAGGCCGTCACTTCCGGTTGAGAGAGCACCTCAACATCGGCAGGGAGCGCGTCGACAAATAAATCCGCGATCAACGGGTAGTGAGTACAACCAAGCAAGACCGCGTCCAGGCGCCGATCGCCCAGTCGGTGCAATAGGAGCTCCACATACCGTCGAACCGTGCGGCGCACAACCTGCACGGGCGCGTCGCTCTCGATGAGACGAACGAGGCGAGGACAGGCCTGCTGCACAATGTCGAGATGAGGCGCCCGCTTTGTGGCCTCGAACACGAATACTTTGCTTTCCACGGTATAGCGGGTCGCAAAGACGGCGACGGTCTTTGTGCTACCTGCGGGCGGGCTCGCGGGCAGTCCGGTCGACCAACGGACGCCGGTTACGGCCTCCACCATCGGGACGACGACGCCAATCACGCGCCGGTCCGGATAGTGCGCGGGAAGCCATGTCTGCTGAAGCCGCCGCAACCCAGTCGCGGCGGCCGTGTTGCAGGCAACGACGATCAACGAGCATCCCAGGTCGAACAGTCGCGTCAATGACGCCACCGTGAGGTCATAGATCGCATCGCCGTCCCGGTTGCCGTATGGCGCGTTGCCGTGGTCGCCGTAGTAGACGAAGCGCCTATCGGGAAGGGTCTCTCGAAGCGCTTTCAACACAGTGAGACCGCCACTTCCCGAATCGAAAACTCCGATCACTGCATCCCCGCTCGATACCAGCGCTCGCACGAAGACGAGCTGAACTCTACGTAAACGATCATGGACGTGCTGATCCCGGAAGTTTGATGCTTGCCGGCATTATCGCTCGACCTCTCCTGCGATCAATACCATCAGGGCCGAACCCGCGCCGCTTTCTGCCGCGCGGCGCGAAACGCACCGTTCCGCGCATCCCGAAAAGTTCAGGCCTGAGGTTCGTCGCATCCGTCAAGATGCGTTCGCCGGACGCATACAGCAATCGAGACTGTGACGGACACAGCTGACCGACCAGTGGTCCACTCAGACCGCGGGGGGCACTACCGCTGGCCAGGCAGGATATCGAGGATGCGCGATGCCAACTTCACCCGCTCGATGTCTCGTAAGGCATGCTCCCCTGACAACGCAGCCTGCGAGGGGTTCTTCGGTCGGCTGAAGAACGAACTGTTCTATCCTCGGGACTGGAAGAGCGTCGCCCTTGCGCAGTTCATTGAGGCAGTCGACGACTACACCCGCTGGTACAACGAGAAGCGGATCAAGATATCCCTTGGCTCAATCAGTCCCATCGAATACCGAGAGAGCCTTGGACTTGCGGCATAAAAACAGTCCAAGTATTTATCCGCCCCCCCCTTTGCGGTTTAGCTGGTCAGTTTTGGATTGGCACTAACAAGCGCCCGATCTGAGCGGCTACTTTGGGCCCACTAGCGGCCTTCGCCGTGGGGCAGAATCCGGCCAAAAGCTGCCGATTGCGAAGATTATGTATTCGATGTAAGCAGGCAATAAATCGCCTTCGGTCATCATGGCTTGCTTGCGCGGGTGGCAAGGAAGGTCGGCATATAGCGGTCAATCACAAAGCGAGGGCGCGGCTGATTATCTTCGTAAAAGCCCGTCAGAAAAAAGCCCGCTTCCAGTTGGCCGCCAATTTGCTCGTCCAGACTATGGCCGAACACCAGCGCGTCCCCGCGCCGCTGCTTATCAGCCAGCGCCTTCGCATCGAGATGCTCCACGTCCGAGTATGGCAGTGTAAAGCGCGGGCGTATCATCTCCTGCTCCGCATATGCCGGATCACGGTCACCAATAAATACCACCGGATTGTAGAAGCTGCTCAGCAGCGTGCCACCGCTGCGTAGCACGCGGAAGCACTCGCGCCAGACCGGGCGGATATCCGGCACGTACAGGTTGGAAATCGGATGAAACACCAGATCGAACGACGCATCGGCAAAGACCGACAAATCGCGCATATCACCCTGCACCACGTTCAGCTCCAGACCATCGCGCTGCGCCACCATGCGATCTTGCGCCAGTTGCCGATCAGAGGCGTCGAATACGGTAACGGCTGCGCCAGCCGCCGCCAGCACGGGAGCCTGTTGACCGCCGCCCGAGGCCAAGCACAATATGCGCAGACTGCGTACGTTATCGAGCCAGCCGCTAGGCAAGGCGTTCGGCGTGAGCCTGACCCGCCAGCTTCCATTACGGGCGGCGGCGATTTCGTCCGCACTGACCGGCCGAGACCATTCGCAGTGCTGCGCGGCCTGGCGGTCCCAGGAAGCGCGATTATGATTGAACACATCAATATAATTAATGGAGGAATGAGGCATAAGGTTTTCCTTGAATAGATGGGAAAACTGCCCGTGATGCTGCGACCGCGACCATGGTGTAACGGGCTAGCGCGGCCTGCACGCGCAGGCGCGTGTAAGCGACGCTGAATATGAACGTAAGTATGCGGCTGGCAGATCGCGCGTGGGCAGCGATAGTCAGATAGATGCAGGGCATCAGCGCATTACTTGTTCATGCCATCATGCTCCGGTGGTGTGAAAGAATACAATTTTAGCAGGTTGCCTGGGCGCATGCTATGTCAAACACAACTCCCCGCTCAACTCTAACCACTCTACGAGTGGTCAGTAAGCTTAAAGGTAAATTTCGGCTCAATGCCGTTTTCAGTGGAAGTTGACAAGCGCTCGTTGCCATGAGTTGCGGTAATGCATGGATTTCCCCACCCCCAACCCCGCCCCGAGGCGGGGAAGTCCTTGCCGCCGCACGGGCTCAGGGGCTGGCTGCGAAAAGCCGCAACCAACCCTAAGTTCTTGAGCGTAAAGGCATTTCTGCTGCCCTCAAGGGTTCGCTGTGCCGTGGTGCGCCCGCCCTTAACCGCAACAGAAATGCCGTGCGTACGTAGCCGAACAGGTGCTCAGCATCTCCTCTGTCGATATATCCCCTGCAGTTAGGACTTTCATCCCCTTGCGAGGGCAATACAAAGTTGATGCTTTGTTAGTTTCCGCGTGCGGACTCGAGGGTTACTCGGAAAGCCAACGCCGGACAGGCTGCAGTCGGGCTTTGCACCATCCAATGCCTGACCTACTGCAACTCTATCGGCTGTCTCGTCGTGGCATAGTGTCAAATTCTCGAGTGGCTTGAATCACATTTCGGGCAGTTTCTATCGCGCTTCGGTCACTAGGGCCGTTTAGAAACACGTGATGTACCTTGATGGCAATAATCGCAATCTCGGACGCTTTGGCGGGAGCCCTCTCGTGAGGAAACGCACTCTTATTTTCGATAATAAATCGAGCCGCTTCCTTTATTGCTTGGTGTCTTTGTCGCGAGGCAGAACTCGAATATTGAAATTCCCATGCAGAAATACGCATGTTGACATCTGACGTTGAGGCGCCCTCTTCCAAAAAACCGGCCGCAGCAAAGACGCGGCAATCATAATCTTTGCAGGCGAGTGGCCTCTTTGAATAAATAGAGCAGTTCTTATTTTTTAGCATTGGGCAATGGCCATTTGGCTTATAACCCATTTGGCTATGACCTTTTGGCAATCCTGGAGCATGCGTGAGTAACTGGCGGGGAATCGTTGAGAGGGCCTTAGTATCCGTTGGTCTTATATAAATAAAATAGGATGAGGTGCAACATCCTCTGCAGTCTCCGCAAGGGACAGACGTGCCCATCCCATTCTGAAAGGACGCCTGAATTTCCCCAAGCCAAGTATCGAAGTCGCCTGCGTCTATCAGGCTTGAACTCGTCGAGTTTTTTGCGACGCTCATCTACAATAGTTATTTTAAGGAATTCAATGGATGTTAAAACTCGAGGGCAATTGTTCCTGCCCCTTAGACGGCTACCGTAAATGAGCTTCTGCGCAGAATGGAATAGCCTCCGAAAGAAAGGAAGCCATTCCCGGGTGGTAAGCGAAATAATATTTAGTCATGTCAGGGTCCTCAACATAGTAAAGACTCATCCCAATATAAGCCATCTTAGATGGCGTATAAAATCTAGACACAATTTTGTGATGCTCTGCAATCAGTTCCTGAATTACAGGTGAGTATGGCGGATAGTCCGGTATCAAAATCACTAATTTTTTATAGAGGGTATCCCAATCGCGGTGGACTTGGGCCTTATCTACGTGCGCCCAATTATTGGTCGTTGCGAGCGAGTGAGCTTGCTCCTCGGCAAGAGCCGTCCTACATACTTGAGGGCAAACCATGTGTTTTTGTACTAAAAAAGCAATTACTCGTCTTTAGATTGACAAAGACGAAGCGTATACATGGAAGGACTGGGGCCCGCATCGCTAAACCGGATGTCATAGCGGCTTGACTGGCATACACAACGCGCATTCAAACTGGCCAGAGACTGAATCTTGTTTCGATCCTCCCTCATACCGTTCGAAGAATGGTCTGCTGTCAACTTGCATGCCGCTAGACGGCAACCAGTCGCGCATCAGCCGGGTCCACGCTTGCGCGATGTCGGTGCCATTTCCCCGATAGCGTGCCACGGCATACCGGCCGCCGGGCAGCGTTGCGATGCTGGCCGGGCTGAGGGCTTTGAAGTCGGCGGGGACCTCTACGCAGGCGTCGCAGCGGCATTTATCCGGCGGCGTGATGAAGGGATCGTCATGGCCAATGCCATAGCAGGTTGCATGACCCAGGCCTTGGGCCTCCCGCCAGGGCAGAAAGGTGTCCCGCCAGAAGCGCGTTACGCTCGGACCGTAAGGTCCGATGTGGCGCATGTATGCCGCTCGGACAGGCGGCAAAGTTTGAATGCTGATCTCCATGATGGTGGGCCTTTTCTCAACTCGTGTGTCAAAGTTGTTCCCATCATTTCCGCTTCTAGGGCGGGCAGCCTGATCCAGATTGCTGTTTTGCGCCAGTTCCTGCGCCCAACGTTGCGCCGTACCATGACGCCATGTGCTCGGCGTGCACCCGAAGCGAGATTTGAATGCCCGAGCAAAAGCCTCGCCGGAACCAAACCCCACGGACACAGCCACATCCAGCACCGAAACATCGGACTGATGTGAGAGCGTCAAGGCTGCGACATCGAGCCTGCGTCGACTGAGGTAGTCGCCTGGTGTCTCGTCCATCCACGCGACGAAGATGCGATGGAAGTGATAAGCAGAAAAATGCGCTACTTCTGCCAGCGCGACCAGATCCAACATCTGGTCAAGGTGGCGGTCGATGTGGTCAAGGACCTTGTTCATCCGTTGGGCGTAAGCCTCGGCGTGGGCCTGCGTGCGATTTGTCTTTGACGGCATGGCCAGTCCAACTTGAGCGATGGAACGCCTCGATGATGATCTCGCCCTAAGGCGGTTAGCGGAGCTGGCGCGTGAAGTATGAGCCACCGTCTCGCAACGGGTGAGCCAAGGCTCCACGAACAGTCGATGGAAGCCTAAAAAGCGACTCTGTCAATTTGGCGAGCTCCTAAACGTTAACGGCCGCTTATAGCCGGTTGCATATAACCGCCCGACGCCTAGCTGCCGGTCGGCGCCGTCGACGATGTGCAAGTCCTCTAAATTAGTCGACACCGCAACCGCACCGCGCATGCTGCAATATGAGCAGTTGCAGCGGCGCGCAGTGCCAGCCCGTCAGGCAGAATCAGCTGAAAACGCACGGAGCCGCAGTGGCATGCGGCTTCAAGTTTGCGACGTGGGTCAATGTCAACAGGGATCAAAGGGCGCTCCTGTAAAAAACTGAATGGGACGGGCGCTCATCGCTTCTTTGCCGTCCATTCTGCACGACACCACGACCCGCCGGGCCAACGCTTGGACACGCCCGAAGGCGTCTTCCGGCACCGACTCGGATACCTCAATGGTGATGTTCATAAGTTACCTCTCAAGCCTCCTGCCAGGTGCTGAGAACGTCCGTAGGGATCGACCGCTCGGACGTTTCTCTTCCACGAGTGACCAATAGTGCACTGCACTCTAACTCTTCAAAACCGCCTTGCCCAGGGTAGGCGTAGGACTACAAATCCCATCTCCAGCTACCAACAGCAAGGCAGTGACCAAAACCGCCAGCAGGGTTGCGACTACAGCCAGAAGTCGAATCAAGGCAGCCGCGGGACTGATCAGAGCCAGCCTGACGACAAGGTGTGATGGCGCATGAGTGTGTTACCTCACGCCCCCTGCGGCAGGTAAGGCGCGGCAACCGCCTAGGTCTTCCGACCTCATGAGCCCGCCACGCGCGGGCTTTTTTACGCCTGTTCCCTTTGCGTCAGGCCAAGCCGCCGCGGTGCGCCGCTAAGATGGAGCCCTTCAAAAACCGGGAGAGAGTGCCTGTGGGTAAATGCCTTCAGATGGCTGGTCATTGCGTCGTTTGCCATCCCCATCCTTAAGCGGTCAAGGCGGCAATGCCACGATGGGCCCAAGAAGCCCAGGTAGCGGAGTCAACCCCGCGCTGATCCCGTCACGAATGCCCAGTTTCGGTTGCGACGGCGCCGGATGCGAGCAAGATGTAATCTTGATCCTTTGCTCGGCCTCTACCAATTTGAACGAAGCTGTTCGCCCTGTAGAAGGCGAGTGCATTGGTGTTTTCGGCGACACATTTGAGCTGGTAAGGGGTAGTCGACCAGCCCGGTAGCGCGTGCAACAGTGTTCGCCCAACACCTCGATTTACAGCATCGGGATGAACGTGTAGGTGGTGGACAAAGTTGTTCGGTTCCCAAACCGAAATGAAGCCTAGAAGGCGATCCCCATCAAGGGCGAGGAGTTGCATTTCGCCCATCGTCTGGAGATCGAAATCTTCTAACGTGAACTCAGATGATTCTTCCCAGAAAAACGCGGTCTGAATCGCCCCGGGTTTCGCGGAGGCTGTTTGGTTTAAGTCAGGTCACCACAGCAGTGGCCTGACTGGCGAGTTGCCGG